>NZ_JBOHXV010000014.1:0-67771 GCF_050737075.1 Stenotrophomonas sp. | reverse complement strand
CCGCTGCCCGGGTTGTCCGCGCGGGTCGCCGGAGAACAATGATCCACGTCTCGATTTGTACGCTGGGGTCTTCTCAGGTACCGTTGCGACGCTGCCGTGACCACGGCATGACGTTTTTCTGATGCAAGGCGCTCCATGTACTGTCCGTTCTGCCAGCATGCCGACACCCGGGTGATCGATTCGCGCGTCTCCGAAGACGGCGCGACGATCCGTCGTCGGCGCGAATGCGAGGCCTGCAGCGAGCGCTTCAGCACCCTGGAGACCATCGAATTGAAGCTGCCGGCCATCGTGAAGAGCGACGGCAGCCGCGAAGCCTTCGACGCGCGCAAGCTGCGGGTCGGCTTCGACCGCGCGCTGCAGAAGCGGCCGGTGCCCGAAGACAAGATCGAACTGGCGGTGCGCGCGGTGATGCAGCAGCTGCGCATGTGCGGCGAGCGCGAAATCCCCTCGATCAAGGTCGGCGAGTTCGTGATGAACGAGCTGCGCAAGCTGGACCACGTCGCCTATGTGCGGTTTGCGTCGGTCTACCGCAGCTTCGAGGACGTGGCCGATTTCCGCGAGGAGATCGAGAAACTGGAGCGCGAATTGCCCTCCAGTACCGAGCAGCTGCAGCTGCTGGGCGACGTGATTGCGCTGACCAAGAAGAAAAAGGGGTAGAGCGGGGCTCTGCCCCGCTGATCGGGGCTCTGCCCCGCTGCTCCGCTGCATTACCATCAGGTAATGACCACCTTCACCACCCTCGACCACCTGCACATGGCGCGCGCGCTGCGCCTGGCCGAACGGGCCGCCTTCACCGCGCGGCCGAACCCGATGGTGGGCTGCGTGATCGCGCACGGCGAGCGGATCGTGGGCGAGGGCTGGCACCAGCGTACCGGCGGCCCGCACGCCGAGGTGTTCGCGCTGCGCCAGGCCGGCGCCGAGGCGCGCGGCGCCACCGCCTACGTCACCCTGGAACCCTGCGCACACCACGGGCGCACGCCGCCGTGCGCGCTGGCGCTGATCGAGGCCGGCGTCGGCCGCGTGGTGGCGGCCATGCGCGACCCGTTCCCCAAAGTGGACGGCGGCGGCTTCGTGCTGCTGCGCGAGGCGGGCATCGAGGTCGCCGAAGGATTGATGGCCGCGCAGGCGCGCGAGCTCAACCACGGCTTCCTGTCGCGGATCGAGCGTGGCCGGCCGTGGCTGCGGGTCAAGCTGGCCGCCAGCCTGGACGGCCGCACGGCCATGGCCGACGGCAGTTCCAAGTGGATCACCGGCGATGCCGCCCGTGCGGATGTGCAGCAATGGCGCGCACGCGCCGGCGCGATCCTGACCGGGGCCGATACCGTGCTGGCCGACGACCCGATGCTGACCGTGCGCTTGGCCGACACCGACGTGCTGCCGCCGCTGCGCGTGGTGCTCGATTCAAGGTTGCGTTCGCTGGAATGCGCACGCGTGCGCGAGGGCGGGGCACCTACGCTGTATCTGCACGATGCGGCGGTGAGCCCGCCGGACGCGGCCGACGCCGAATTCGCCAGCGTGCCGGCACACGACGGCCGGCTGGACCTGGGCGCCGTGCTGGCACTGCTGGCCGAGCGCGGCATCAACGAAGTACATACCGAAGCCGGTGCCACCCTGTCGGGCGCACTGCTTGCCGGTGGCTGGGTGGATGAGCTGCTGCTCTACCAGGCACCGACCCTGCTGGGCGAACACGGCAGGCCGCTGCTCGCCGGCCTGGGCATTCATGCCATGGACCAGCAGCGCCGGCTGCGCGTGGTCGATCAACGCCAGGTCGGTGCGGACCTGCGGACGTTGTTGCGCGTGTGAGGCCCTTGCAAAAAAAAACGGGCCCCTTGCGGGGCCCGTCGATCATGGCGCGGGTTAGCGCTGCCCGATCTGTAACTTAGAAGCTGGCGCGTACGCCGACCGAGTACTGGGTCACGTCGTCGTAGTACTGCACTTCGCCGACCACGCCCCAGGTGCGGTTGAAGCTGACCTGGCCACCCAGGGTGCCGATCCACACGCCGTCCATGTCGCTGCCGTCGATGTAGCCGGCCTTCAGCCAGGCTTCGGTGCTGCGCGAGGGCTTGCCACGCACGCCGAGCGAGCCGCGGCCTGCGTTGGTGTGCACCTTGACGGTTTCGCTGAACTGGCCGTCGTCGAACTTCACTTCGTTGTTGATGCGCATCCAGGCGATATCCGCCGTGAAGTCCAGGCGGTCGGTCATCGGCATGTGGTAGCCGATGCCCAGCTCGGGCTGGTCGATCGTGTTCTTGATGCGGTACTCGCCGAAGCTGTCTTCCAGGTGGTACGTCTTGGACGTGGTGCTGTACCCACCAAAGACGTTGACCTGGTCGGCAATCGCGAACGAACCGCGGAGGTAGGCGCCGTCCAGCTTCGGGTTGCTGCCCGGGACGCTGATCTGCTGCTGGGTCCAGCCGCCTTCAACGTAGGTGTAGCTCATGCTTTCGGCAGCGAAGGCGGAAAGCGGGGCGGCGGCCAGCAGGGCGGCGGCCAGGAAGATCTTGCGCATGCACGTTCCTTTGTTTTTGAGGTCCATTTCAGCCAGCCCGTCGTGGGCGGCAGGGCGGCGTTCATCGCCGCGCGGCGCGCAGTTTAACAAATTGTTTACAGAAAGCGAGCGCTCAGCCAGCGCTGCTACAATGGCCGCGCCGGTTCGCCGGTACACAAACGTCTTCAGGGCGGGGTGCGATTCCCCACCGGCGGTAGGTGCGCAAGCACGAGCCCGCGAGCGCTTCCGGCCTGGCCGGGAGGTCAGCAGATCCGGTCCAATGCCGGAGCCGACGGTATAGTCCGGATGAAAGAAGACGGTGCCAAGGGGCCTTCATCGGCCCTGCGCCCGCCTGTTTGCCTTGCGGCGTTTTTCGCTCACTTTTCGCGGAGAACGTTCCTTGTTTACTGGAATCATCGAAGGCGTCGGCCATGTGGCCGCACGCGACACCCTTGGCGGCGACGTCCGCTTTACCTTCCACGTCGGCAGCCTGCCGTTCGACGCCGTGCAGCTGGGCGAGAGCATCGCCATCAACGGCGTGTGCCTGACCGTGATCGCGTTCGACGCGGCCACCTTCCAGGCCGATGCCTCCACCGAGACCCTGGGCCTGACCACGCTCGGCCAGCTCGCCGATGGCGCGGTGATCAATCTCGAGCGCGCCATGCGCCCGACCGACCGCCTCGGCGGCCATCTGGTCAGCGGCCATGTCGATGGCCTGGGGCAGGTGCTGTCCATCCATGACGATGCCCGTGCCCAGCGCTGGCGCTTTGCCGCACCGGCCGCCCTGCTGCGCTACATCGCCAAGAAGGGCTCCATCTGCGTGGACGGGGTCAGCCTGACCGTCAACGAGGTGGACGACAGCGGCTTCGAGGTCGCGTTGATCCCGCATACCGTGGCCAACACCGCCTTCGCCGCCACCGGCGTAGGCAGTGCAGTCAATCTCGAAATCGATCTGGTCGCCCGCTATGTCGAACGGCTGGTTGCCCCCCAGGTACAGGACATCCGCGCATGAATTTCGCCCCCATCCCCGAGATCCTCGAGGACATCCGCCTGGGCCGCATGGTCGTGATCGTCGATGACGAAGACCGCGAGAACGAAGGCGACCTGATCATGGCTGCCGAGCTGGTCAAGCCGTCGGACATCAACTTCATGGTCACCCACGGCCGCGGCCTGGTATGCCTGCCGTTGACCCGCGAGCGTGCCGCCGACCTCGGCCTGGCGCCGATGGTGCAGGCCAATACCGCGCAGTTCCAGACCAACTTCACGGTGAGCATCGAGGCCGCCGAAGGCGTCACCACCGGCATTTCCGCCTACGACCGTGCCCACACCATCCGTACCGCGGTGAAGCCCGATGCCAAGCCGGCCGACCTGCACCAGCCGGGCCACATCTTCCCGCTGATCGCCCAGCCGGGCGGCGTGCTCACCCGCGCCGGCCACACCGAGGCGGGCGTGGACCTGGCCATGCTGGCCGGGCTGGAGCCGGCCGGCGTGCTGGTGGAGATCCTCAACCCGGACGGCAGCATGGCGCGCCGCCCGGAGCTGGAGGTGTTCGCCCGCGAGCATGGCCTGAAGATCGGCTCCATTGCCGACCTGATCGCCCACCGCCTGGCCACCGAAAAGACCGTCGAGCGCGTGGACGAGCGCGAGATCGACACCGAATTCGGCCCGTTCAAGCTGGTGACCTACCGTGACCGGATCGCCCACGACCTGCATTTCGCCCTGGTCCGTGGCCCGGTTGATGCCGAACCCACCCTGGTGCGGGTGCAGGTGGAGAACCCGCTGGCCGACCTGCTGCACTGGCGGCGCGACGACTTCGGCGTGGCCTCGACCGATGCCCTGCGCGCCATCGCGGCCGCCGGGCGCGGTGTGATGGTGGTGCTGTCGGCCCCGCGCGACAGCAACAACCTGCTGGCGCGCCTGCGTCAGCAGCCGCAGCCGGTCACCCCGGGCAAGGACAAGGACGTGAGCCAGTGGCGTCGCAACGGCGCCGGCGCGCAGATCCTGTCCGACCTGGGCCTGGGCAAGCTGCGTGTACTGGGCACCCCGCGCCGCCAGATCGGCCTGGCCGGGTATGGCCTGGAAGTGGTCGAGACGGTCACGCCCTGACCCGGCAACACCCCGCCGTAGCGCCGGGCTCTGCCCGGCGGTACGGTAGAATGTCCCTCTTTATTGAATAACCTGCCGACCATGAGCCACTACGAAGGCGATCTCCGGACACCGGAACAGGCCCGTTTCGCCATTCTCGCCAGCCGCTGGAACGCGCGAATCACCGACGTGCTGGTGGCCGGCGCGCGCCAGAGCCTGGCCGGCAATGGCATCGACGAATCCGCCATCGACGTGATCCGCGTGCCGGGTGCATGGGAGCTGCCGCTGGTGGCCGCCCGCCTTGCCGCCGCGCATGAGCATGCCGCGATCATCGCCCTGGGCTGTGTGATCCGTGGCGACACCCGCCATTACGAACACGTGGCCGATGGCTGCGCCGAGGGCCTGATGCGCGTGCAGCTGGACTTCGGCGTGCCGGTGCTCAATGGCGTGCTGGCGGTCGAACGCGCGGAGGATGCCGAGGCCCGCGCCGGTGGCAGCCATGGCAACAAAGGTGAGGAAGCCGCACTGACGGCGTTGGAAATGGTCAATCTTCTGGAGCAGCTGCCATGAACAAGTCGAACCCGGGCAAGCCCTCCGGTAAACCCGTCCGCCGCGATGGCGTGGATCCGGTGCTGCGCTCGCGCGCGCGGCGTCGTGCCCTGCAGGCCATCTACGCATGGCAGATCTCCGGCGGCAACGCACAGACGGTCGTCGCCCAGTTCGCCCACGAACAGGCGCGCGAAATCGCCGACCTGGCGTACTTCGAGGCGCTGGTGCACGGCGTGTTGGACAACCGCAAGGACCTGGACGAGGCGCTGGACCCGTACCTGGACCGCGGCATCGAGGAAGTGGACGCCATCGAGCGCGCCGCGCTGCGCGTGGCGGCCTACGAAATGCGTTTCCGCCTGGACGTGCCGTACCGCGTGGTGATCAACGAGGCCATCGAATCGGCCAAGCGTTTCGGCTCCGAGCACGGCCACACCTACGTGAACGGTGTGCTTGACCGCGCGGCGGTCGAGTGGCGCAAGGTCGAAAACGGGGGCTGACCCCGGGCCGGGAATACCCATGTCCCTCGCCGAATTTTCCCTGATCGAACGCATCCGCACGCGCACCCACGCGCGTGCCGATGTGCTGCTCGGCATCGGCGACGATGCCGCGCTGCTGCAGCCGCGTGCCGGCGAGCAGCTGGTGGTGACCGCCGACACGCTCAACAGTGGCGTGCATTTTCCGGCGGAGACCCCGCCGTACGACATCGGCTGGAAAACCCTGGCCGTCAATCTTTCCGACCTGGCGTCGATGGGCGCGCGACCGGCGTGGTGCACGCTGGCGTTGTCGTTGCCCGATGCGCAGACCGACTGGATCGACGCCTTCGCCGACGGCTTCTTCGCGCTGGCCGACGAATACGGCATCGTGCTGGTCGGCGGCGATACCACCCGTGGCCCGCTGTCGCTGTCGGTCACAGCCATCGGGCAGATCGTGCCCGGCACGGCGTTGCGCCGTGATGCGGCCCGGGGCGGCGATGACGTATGGGTCAGCGGAACGCTCGGCGACGCCGCCATCGCGCTGCGTGCCTGGCAGGGCGGCACCCTCGACGTGCGCAGTGTTGCGGACGATGCCCAGGTCGACGACCTGCGGCTGCGGTTGGCGCGCCCGACCCCGCGCGTGGCCCTGGGCCGTGCGCTGGTAGGGGTGGCACACGCGGCCGTGGACGTGTCTGACGGCCTGCTCGCCGATCTCGGCCACATCTGCGACCGTAGCGGCGTGGGCGCCCGGATCGATCCCGAGCGCCTGCCGGTGTCTGCCGCCGCCCGCGCCCGTGTCGGTATCACGCAGGCCCGCGAGGCGGCGCTGCGCGGCGGTGATGATTACGAACTCTGTTTCACCGCCGCGCCGTCACAGCGCTCCGCCATCGAAGCGCTGTCGGCACGTCTGTCGCTGCCGCTCACCCGCATCGGCACGATCATCACGGGCGGCGGCATTGCCCACGGCAGCGACGACGACGGCCCGCGCGGCTACGAGCATTTCAACGAGCTGTAGAGCGGACCGGGTAGAGCGGGCTGTGTAGAGCGGACTGTTAGTCCGCTGCTCCACCGGCCGTTCACCACGTAAAGGACATCCCAACCTGGGCACTGGCTTCGCGGTACCCGCCATCACCGCGCATCACCCTCAAGCCACCCCAGCCCGAAACGCCCGACCCGAACGCAACCCGGGCACCGCCGCTCAGCGCGTAGCGGTCGCGCGGCGTGCTGGCGTGCAATGCCTCGTCATCAAAGGCGATACCGTTGCTCGCCCCATCGCGGTACCAGTTCGCTGCCACGTACGGGCGCACCGCAGCACCGCTGCCGGCCTTGGACTCGCCCTCGATACGCAGGCCCAACCGGCCCGACAGTCCATCTTCGCCCAGGCTGCGCGCCACGGTGCCGTTGGTCTCGCGATGCTGATCGGTGGACGCATCGGTATAGACCAGCTGCAGCTCCGGTTGCAGTCGAAGCGCCATCGCACCGATGTGGCCGATGTCGATCTGGTAGCCGGCCTCCAGCGAGGACTGCCACAGGTCGGCATCGTAGCGCTCGGTATCCAGCCCGTCGCCTTCCACCCGGTTGCGGAACTGGCCACGCTGCACCGATGCATCCACATACAAGGCGTCGTTGCTCCAGTTGCCGTACACGCCGGCCGCGCCACCGTCGACCTTGCCGCGTGCGCTGTAGCCGGTAAGCACCGAGCGCGAGGTGGCCTGCGACTGCGCGGCAGTGAACATCACGCCCACACGGCCCCGGTCGGCATCGAACACGCCGATGTCAGCACCGATCTGCAGGCGCGAGCGGTCCACCCTGAGCGCAAGCTGGTCTTCCACCGCGCCCAGGCGGCTCTGGGTGGAGTCGACCCTGGCCCAGGCATGCACGCCGTCGTTGCCCACCGCGTCGTCGCCATTGCGGTCGCGCCAGCTGTGGCGCAGCAGTTGGGTAAGCGCGAACTGATTGGCCAGATAGGCGCCGGCTTCGGGGCGCAGCACCGGGACGGGATCCGCCGGGTCGGTTGGATGAGTCGGGCCGGTCGGGTCGACGGGATGGATCGGATCCTCCGGATCGACGGGGTCCACCGGGTCGATCGGCTGGCATTCCGGTAGGCTCGGATCGACATCGCACGGGGCTGGCGTTGCCAGCACCTCGGAGCGCAGGTACCAGTGGCCATTGGTACCCTTGACCAGGAAATACTCGTACTGCCCGCCCACCGCGCGGCCGATCAGATCGAACCGTGCATTCGATGCGCCGCCGATGTTGATCAGCTCGATGCCAAGATCGGTCTTCGCGCCCGCGCCGCCGGCGTTGCGTACACGCACGCCAGCCTCGCCCTCGGCATCGCCGGTGATCACCAGTCGGTCGGTAGCGGAGCCATCGTCGCCCAGTGCCGTATTGAGCAGCAGCGTGCCGCCATTGCCGACGAAGGTGTCGACGGTGAGGGTGTTGAAGGTGCTCCCATTGCCGAGCGCGACAGTACCGCTGGCGTCGAGCTGCAGCCGGCCGACGTTGCTGTCACCGGTGAGTGTCCAGATACTGCCGGTGCCGAGGGTAGCGGCACCGACATTGCGGAAACGACCGTCGATGCGCGCGTTGTTGCGCATCATGACTTCGACGGCGGTGTTGGCGGTGTTCCTGTCGACGGTGACGTTACCCGTGAGGCGTGCGTCGTCAATGGTGAAGGTGACAGCGCTCGCGTCATTCGTGGCCGTCCCGGAGTAGGAGCTGACCAGCAGCAGGTTGCCGTCGCCTGCCTGGATGCGGCTGTCATTGGCCACCGTGATCTCATGGTGCCTGCTCTGGTCGTCGAATGTGGCGATCCAGATCCCCGCGCTGTGTTCCGACTGGAGACGGGAACCGTCGATGGTCACGCGGGCGGAACCGCCCCGGCCCAGCACCTGGATGGCAACACTGTCGGCGGTGATCGTGGAGCCATTGACCAGGGTCAGGGAGCCCCCGGTGAAGATGCGCGCACCCACGCCGGCACTGCCGCTGGGGTTGGCGAGATACGGAGAAACGAGGTGGCTGGCGTCGAGCACTGCGTGGGGGATGTCGTCGGTTTCCGTCACCAGCAGGAGCGCCGCGGCTCCCGGCGCGGTGGCGACGAGCGTGCTCCTCTGGATCAGGGCCGTCGCCGCGTCGGCGATGGCCACCGTGCCCTCGAACCGCGTATCACGGGCCAGCAAGGTGGACGTGCCCATCATGCGCACGGCCGTGCCATTCAACTGGTCGTCGGGATTGGCCCGGATCCAGGCATCCTGCACGTCAATGGACGACGTGTCGCGCGCGGTCAGCGCATACGTGCTTCCGCCGTTCACCCTCAACGTGGCGCCATTGATCAGTGACCACGCCTCTACGGCGTGGCTCTCGTCTATTTCAACGGCTTCGCCATCCAGCGGGCGTGCCATGAGCTCACCGAGCGGGAGCGCGCCCAGTGCCAGCAGCAGGCTGAAGGTCAACGGGCGCATCGGGGGAGCGATGCGGGGAGTACGGCGTATCGACATCATCGTCTTGATCCAGTGTCCGGGGGGAGTGCCGGACACCAGAAGAAGATTCATCGCGTTGAAGCAGATGCGAGCCAGGTCGATGCGCGCGCGATGTGGATGCGCGATCGGCCGGCCAGGGTGTCCAGACGGCGCAAGGATGCAATGCGCTTCCCTCGCGAACCATGCGAAAAATTGCAAACCACATCACTACTCAACAGTGAGTGCGATCTCGTATCGGGTTGGTCCACTCAACCCGGCGGAAGCACCTTGCCCGGGTTGAGGATTCCCTCCGGATCCAGCGCCAGCTTGATCGCCCGCATCGCGGCCAGCGTGGCGGGCGTAAACGCCTGCGCCATGAAGTCGCGTTTGGCCAATCCGATGCCGTGCTCACCCGACAGCGTGCCGCCCAGCGCCAGGGTCAGTTCAAATATCTTCGGCAGCGCCGCGTGCGCGCGTGCGTTCTCGTCGGCGTCGTCCGGGTGATACAGGATGTTGACGTGCAGGTTGCCGTTACCGGCATGGCCGAAGGTGACGATGGTCAGCGTGTACTGCTGCGCCAGCGCCTGTACACCGGCGACCAGGTCCGGAATGCGCGACACCGGCACCACCACGTCCTCGTTGATCTTGCCGGGTGCGATGCTGCGCAGCGCGGGCGACAGCGCCTTGCGCGCGGCCCACAGCGTTTCGCGCGCGCTGCCTTCCATGGCCACATCCAAGGCCAGCATTCCGTCGCCTTCGGCGGCGGTGGCCAGGGCCTGCAGCAGGTAGGGCAGGGTGTCGTGATCGCCATCGGCCTCGACCAGCAGCATCGCGCCGGCCTCGGGCACGTCGGCGCCGCTGCGACGCAGCAGCTCCAGGCTGCGTGCGTCCATGAATTCCAGGCGGGTGGGCACCACCGGCTGTGCCATCAAGCGCGATACCGCCGCCGCGGCCGCGTCGGCATCGCGGTACAGCACGCGCAGGCCGGCCTGGGCCACCGGCACCGGGGTCAGCTTCAGGGTCGCTTCCACGATCAAGGCCAGCGTGCCCTCGCTGCCCACCAGCAGGTGGGTCAGGTCGTAGCCGGTGGCGTCCTTGGTATAGGCGCCGCCGCACTGGATCAGCTCGCCGGCGCCGGTCACCGCCACCAGGCCCAGCACGTTGTCGCGGCTGGTGCCGTACTTCACCGCGCGCGGGCCGCCGGCATTGCAGGCCAGGTTGCCGCCGATGCTGCAGATGTCGGCACTGGACGGGTCCGGTGCCCAGAACAGGCCGTGCGGCATCAGCGCCTGCTGCAGGTCGCCGTTGAGCACGCCGGGTTCCACCACCGCGCAGCGATTGCCGGGCTGGATGTCGAGGATGCGGTTCATGCGGGCGAAAGACAGCACAATGCTGCCGTTCACCGGCACGGCCGCGCCGGTGGTGCCGGTGCCGGCACCGCGTGCCACCACCGGTACGCCGTGGGCGCGGCAGGCGCGCACGATCTGCAGCACCTGGTCGCGGTTGCGCGGCAGCGCCACGCCGTTCGGCAGTGCGTGCCGCCAGGAGTTGTCCTGCGCGTGCGCGGCGAGCGCGGCGTCGTCGGTGCGCCAGCCGTCGTCGCCCAGGAGCGCGTGCAGGGTGGTGGCGAAGGTGGGGGGCAGGGAAGGGGAGGTCATGCAGGATTCCGGGGATGCGCGGGGGCGCGCTGGATCAGCCGCCAGCCAATCACGGCGAGGGCCAGCGGCAGCCACACCCAGCGCAGTTCAGAGAGGACCGTGGCCAACCCGCGCGCGCTGAAGAACTGGCCGGCGAACGGCGAGACACGAATGGGGCGCCACGGCGCGAACAGGCGTTCACCGCTCCACGGCCACCACAGGGCGACGCCGAGGCCACCCGAGGTCAACGCGTCCAGCAGCGGATGCGACAGCGCGCTGAGGCCGACGAACGCGGCGGCCTGTACCGCGCCGGCCCGCAGGCGCGCATGCAGCAACGCGGCCAGGAACGCCAGCAGTGCGGCGAACAGGATCGAATGACTTGCGCCGCGATGGCCGAAGCTGTCGGCGTAGGGAATGTGCAGGGCGAAGGCCAGTACGTCGGCATCGGGCAGCATCGCGGCGATTACGCCGGCGCCCAGCAACCGGCCGGAAATGCGCCCCCGGTCGGACGCGCACCACAGCGCCAGCGGAATGGCGGCATGGGTGAACGCGCTGGGCATCAGCAATCCTCCAGCCGGAACGCATCGCGCAGCCAGACCAGCTGCAGGGGCTCGCCACTGCCGTCAATCACATCGAAGCGGCACGGTTGCTGTGCCAGCGCCGGATGCGCGAGCAGGAACAGCCGCGCGGCGAGGACCAGCTTGCGTCGTTTGCGCAGGTCGACCGAGGCGGCGCCGCCGCCGAAGTGGGCGGTGGCACGGTAGCGCACCTCGACGAACACGGTGGTGTCGCCATCGCGCATCACCAGGTCCAGCTCACCACCCTTGTACCGCACGTTGCGTGCGAGCGGGCTCAGCCCGGCGCGGCGCAGGTACGCCAGTGCGGCGGTCTCTACCGCCGCACCACGCTGTGCCCGTTCGCTGGGCACGGCACTCAGTTGTTGCTGGCGACCGGCATCGGACGGCCGCCGCTGAAGGTCGACCACGCCGGCACCCGCAGCACGTTGCCGTTGCTGTCCAGGAACAGGGTGCCGGTGGCGCCGGCCAGGCCGCCTTCGGCGGCGACCTTGTCCAGGTAGGCGCTGATCTTCCAGGCGTCGAAGCCGAACGCGAACAGCCGGCCGGCCGCACCGCGTGCGCTGGGCAGCAGTTGGCCGGCGGTCGCGGCGGACGGCAGGCCGGCCACGCTGCGCACGTTCCAGGCTTCGTTCGGGTAGACGATGCCGTCCAGCGCCACGTCTTCTTCGGCCTTGCCGGTGCCCAGCGTGAGCTGCGAGGTGCCCACCCGCGTTGCACCGCCGGCACCGGCCAACGCCAGCTGCGGGGCCAGCGCGCGTGCCTGCGGTGCCTTCACCGCCAGCAGCACGCCGTCCACGGCGCCGGCCGCGCGGATCTGCGCGCCGATGTCGCCGACCGCCTCGCCCACGCCGACGGTGGACAGCACCTGGCCGCCGCGCTGGGTGAAACGTTCGCGGAAGGCGGCGGCGGTGCGCCGGCCGTTCTCGTCATTGCTGTGGATCACCAGCACCTTGGTGCGCTCGCGGCCGCGCAGGAACTCGGCGGCGATGATGCCGTCGTCCTCCGGTGCCAGCGAGAAGCCGGCGCTGCCGGCCGGCGGGCTGCTCTTGCCACGGTTCAGCGCGAGCACCGGCACGGGCAGTTCGGTGCGGCCGAAGACCGCATCCACCTCGTCGCGGCCCAGCGGCCCGACGATGAAGTCCGCGCCGGCCACCACCGCCTTGTCGTAGGCGGCCACCGCACCCGCGGCGGTGCCGGCGGTGTCGATGAACTGGATGTCCGGGCGACGACGGGTCTCGCCGTAATAACCACTGAGCAGGCCATCGCGCACAGGCTGCGCGGCGGTGGCCAGGCGGCCGCTGAGCGGCAGCAGCACGGCCATCTTCACCGGCGGGCGGTAGCCGTCGCTCATGGCCGGCGGACGCTTGCTGGTGTCGAACTGGGCCACGCCGTCGCGGTCGAACGGGCGCGGCAGCGGCAGGCCGCGCGCGATCAGCGCACGCCCGGCGAAGTTGTACAGCGGCTCGTTGGCCGGCAGCGCGGCGGCGCGTGCGCGCAGGGTGGCATCGTCGAGCGTGCCGAGCAGGCCGGCGATGGCCTGCTGGTTGTCGGTGCGCGCCTGCCCGGTGAGCGAGGCGTGCGCGCGGGCGCGCTCGGTGGCCGCGCCGATGGCGTCGCCGTTGGCCTGCAGCGCGTTGGCACGGGCCAGCTGCCAGCGCGTGCGCAGCGGGGCCGCCACGGTGTCGGAGGGTTCCTTCAGCAGCGCCAGTGCCTGCGCCGGCTGCTTGTCGGCCAGTGCCAGCTCGGCGCTGGCCAGGTTGTAGCGCTGCAGGCTGGCGCCGCTGAGCTGGCGCGGGGTGACCTGGGCCAGCAGGGTGCGCGCGCGGGCGTCGTCGCCGGCTTCATGCCAGGCGAAGGCCGCATCGGCCAGCGCGGCGCTGCGCGCATTGCCGCGCAGGGTGTTGGCCAGCGCTTCGAGCTGTACGGCGGCGTCGCGCGGCTTGCCCTGGTCGATCAACGCCAGGGCCTGGCTCTGCGCCGGCGACTCCGGGGCGCTGGTCAGGCTGGTCGTGGCGCAGCCGGCAAGCAGCAGCAGCGACAACGACAAGGCGGAGATCCGTGCGGCGGGCTTGTTCATGATCAGGTCCATTCGATGGGGGCAGCGGCCGTAGTCGTGTACACGGTACGATTCTACCCTTGACCTGCGAGTGCCGTTGCGATGAGTGCTGTCCCCACGCTGTATGTCGTTGCCACCCCGATCGGCAACCTGGCCGACCTGACGCCGCGGGCGCAGGACGTGCTGCGCTCGGTGGCGGCGATCTGCGCCGAGGACACCCGCCGCAGTGGCCAGCTGCTGGCGCACTTCGGCATCCAGCAGCCGCTGGTGGCGCTGCACGACCACAACGAGGAGGCGCTGGCCCAGCGCATCGTGGCGCGGCTGCAGGCGGGCGAATCGCTCGCTCTGGTCAGCGATGCGGGCACGCCGCTGGTCAGCGACCCGGGCTACCGGCTGGTGCGGGCGGCGCGCGAGGCCGGCATCCGGGTCAGCCCGGTACCGGGCGCCTGCGCGGCGATCGCGGCCTTGAGCGTGGCCGGCTTGCCCAGTGACCGCTTCACCTTTGAAGGCTTTTTGCCGGCGAAGGCCTCCGGCCGCCGCGAACGGTTGCAGGCACTGGCGGGGGAAACCCGCACGCTGGTGTTCTACGAATCCTCACACCGCATCGCGGAGTCCCTGGCGGACATGGTTGCCGCCTTTGGCCCGGAGCGCCCGGCGGTGCTGGCGCGCGAACTGACCAAGCTGTTCGAGACCGTGCTTGATGGCGACCTGGCCAGCCTGCTGGCGCAGGTGGAAGCGGACGACAACCAGCGCAAGGGCGAATTCGTGGTGATGGTGCAGGGCGCCGCGAATGACGAAGAGGCGCAGTTGGCCGCCGGCCGTCGGATGTACGCCAAGCTGAGCGAGCATCTGGCGCCGTCCACCGCGGCCAAGTTGGCGGCAGAGCTGACCGGCGCCCCGAGAAAATCGCTGTACGGCGGTTGAGCCCGCGCAGCCACCCATGGGGTGGCTCTACGGTGGGGGGCAATACGCGGTGTAGAGCCACCCCATGGGTGGCTGAGCGCGGTGCCGGAACGCACGGCAGCCACCCATGGGGTGGCTCTACCGGTGTTGAGCAAAAGGAAGGGCGGAGCCGGCCGATAAGCCGGGTTTTGTCGTGGACAGTCATTCCTCTAGGCGCTGCGTCACCACAGCGCTCAAGCAACCTACCCGGTCCCGACGCGGGCCACGTCATGAGGACCCTATTTGGTCTTGCTCCAGGTGGGGTTTGCCGTGCCGGTCTGTTGCCAGACTCGCGGTGCGCTCTTACCGCACCATTTCACCCTTACCGGCTCCCCGAAGGGAACGTAGGCGGTATCTTTCTGTTGCACTTTCCGTCGGCTCGCGCCGCCCAGGCATTACCTGGCACCTTGCCCTATGGAGCCCGGACTTTCCTCGGCATCCGCAAGGGATGACGCGACTGTCTGGCCGACTCCGCCACGCGCAGTTTCGCACATCCGCCGCATTACCGGGGCGGTAGCGGCGATCCAGTGGCCGCCGGTACAGCGGAAACAGCCGCGCCCACCGCCAGTCGGGTGTCGCCGATGCAGGCGCCTTCCGGGCCGAAACGACGCTCATGGATGAAGCCCTGGCCGTCCGCGTCCAACGCGATGATCGTGCTCGCGCGCGTTCCATAGTCGGGGCTGCGGATGAACGCCGACGACAACCAGCGCTCGCGGTCCAGGCCGATACCGGTGTCGGGCAGGGTGGCGTCATCGGCGCGGGTTTCGTCGGCCAGCGCCGCCCACAGCGGCGCCAGGTCCTCGCGGCCGGCGTCCACCCAGGCCTGCAGCGCGGCATTCAATGCGAGCGTCTTCGGCCAGGGCGCGTCGAGCGGCCCGTTGGACATGCCATGGATGCCGGGCGCCAGCGGCTGGCGCAGCAACGGGTGGTTGCCCAGGAACTGGCAGTTGTCGCGGTCGGCCAGCAGCAGGTTGAACGGGGCGAAGGCGGGGGCGTCGGCGGCCAGGGTGTCGGCAAAGGCCGCCGCCGGGGTGTCGGCGCGCAGGTAATCGGCGACCAGTGCGCCGCGCGACGGGCCGCTCTGCCGCGCCAGCGGGTCGCGGACGTTGGTGACCACCGCCATGCGGCCGTTGGCACCCACGCCGGCCCAGGTGCCGCCCGAGCGCAGGTCGCGCCCGGCCAGCAGGCCGGCGTCCGGGGCCGCCCAGGCCGCCAGCGGCGCCGTGGGGCGGGCATGGAACTCATCGCGGTTGCCGGCCATCAGCAACTGCCAGCGGGGGTGGACCTTCCAGGCCAATGCAAGCAGACACATGGACGCATTGTGCAGCTTTTGCGCAGGAACGGGCCGCTTGCGACGCCCCTGCCGATGAATGCGCGTCGATGTTTCACGCGGTCTCCACAGGCCTGAACTTCGCCCCAATCTCAAAAAATGAGACGAAACAGCAACTTGTGGATAAGCCTTGAACAAGTCTCTAAACATTGCTGCAAGCCCTTGATGTCCAAGGCGATTTACCGCTCGCAAAGTTGTTGACAACCCAATCGGCACTGCTAAGGTGGGCAACAGAGGAGAAACCGGGTTTTTTGTGGTTTTTCGTGGTTCAATGTTTCACCGGGCGAAGGAAAGGTGCACGCGTCGTGTTTCAAGGCGAGACGGCCATCACGGTTGACGATAAAGGACGCATGGCGGTTCCCACCGCGCATCGCGACCTCGTCGCGCGTGTGAGCAACAACCGCCTGGTCCTGACCTACAACCCCTTCGAGTCCGGCTGCCTCTGGCTGTACGCCGAACAGGAGTGGGAGCGGGTCCGCGACGACGTCATGGCCAAACCCAACACACAGCGCGTCGTGCGCCTGCTGCAACAGAAGCTGGTCGGTTCGGCCGCGCATCTGGAGCTGGATGGCAACGGCCGCATCAGTATTCCGGCAAGCCACCGCGGCGCTGTTGGCATTGAAAAGAAGGCGGTGTTGCTCGGCATGGGCGACAAATTCGAATTGTGGAGCGAGCAGGCTCATCGCGCATTGATCCAGCAGACGTTGTCTGACGGGGATCTGGGCGATGGGTTGCTCGACCTGAAGTTGTGACCCGGGGTGCCCGGGTGCGCGGAGGCGCGCAGACCGGTCACCTTCCGGTGTCGCAGTCGCCGGCGGGCCACCTGCCGGTGCTGTACACGCAGGTCCTGGACGGCCTGAGGGTGATCGAAAACGGAACGTATCTCGATGGCACGTTTGGTCGTGGCGGTCACGCCCGCGGCGTGCTCGAGCAACTCGGTCCTGGAGGCCGGCTGCTGGTCATGGACAAGGATCCGGAGGCAATCGCGGTAGCCGAGCGTGATTTCGCGCCGGATCCGCGCGTCTCGATCTTCCGTGGCAGCTTCGCCGACCTGCTGCACTGGACTGAAACCGCCGAAGGCCTGGACGGCGTGCTGTTCGACCTGGGCGTGTCCTCGCCGCAGCTGGACGTAGCCGAGCGTGGTTTCAGCTTCGGCAAGGACGGCCCGCTGGACATGCGCATGGACCCGGACAGCGGCGAAAGCGCGGCGCAGTGGCTCAGTCGCGTGGAAGAGCGTGAGCTCATGGACGTGCTGTGGACCTATGGCGAAGAGCGCCAGGGCCGCCGCATCGCCCGTGCGATCATCGCGCGCCGCGACAAGCAGCCGTTCACCCGCACCGCCGAACTGGCCGAGCTGATCGCCTCGGTGATGCCGCGTGGCAAGGACAAGATCCACCCGGCCACGCGCAGCTTCCAGGCCATCCGCGTCCACATCAACCGCGAACTGGCTGATCTTGAAGCCGGTCTGGACGCGGCGATGGCGCGGCTCAAGCCCGGTGGCCGGCTGGCGGTGATCAGCTTCCATTCGCTGGAAGACCGCATCGTCAAGCAGTTCATGAACCGCCACGCCAAGGCCCCGCCGACCAACCGCCGGCTGCCCGAGCTGGCCGCGTTCGTGCCGACGCTGGACCTGATCGGCGGCGCCATCAAGGCCGAGGACGACGAACTGGCGGTCAACCCCCGCTCGCGCAGCGCCGTGCTGCGCGTGGCCGAAAAGCGCGCGGTGGCCGGATGAGCCGCCTGCTGCTGGTCGTGCTGCTGGCCTGCACCATCGCCTCGGCGATCGGTGTGGTGTTCATGCGCCACCGGCACCGCCAGACCTTCGTCGAGCTGTCGCGCGTGGAGCGTGCCCGCGACGATCTGAACATCGAATTCGGCCGCCTGCAGCTGGAGCAGGCGACCCTGGCCGAAGCTACCCGCGTGGATCGCGTGGCGCGCGAGCGGCTGGGCATGAAGTTCCCCGAAGCGGCCGACGTCGTGGTGATCCGGCCATGAACAAGTCTGGTCGCAACCGCGCACGCAACAGCTTCAACCTTCGCCAGCGCCTGAAGTGGGTGGGGCTGGCGCTTGGCCTGTGCTCGGTATCGCTGGTCGGCCGCGCCGCCTACGTGCAGCTGGTCAACAGCGATTTCTACCAGCGCCAGGGCGAAGCGCGCTACCTGCGCGAACTGCCGATCAACACCTCGCGCGGCATGATCACCGACCGCAACGGCGAGCCGGTGGCGGTGTCCACTCCGGTCGCCTCGATCTGGGTCAATCCGCAGGAGCTGATGCGCTCGCCCGACCGCATTCCGGAACTGGCCAACGCGCTGGGCATGCCGCTGGACGAACTGACGTCCAAGCTGAGCCAGAAGGCCGACAAGGAATTCATGTACCTGCGCCGCCGGATCAATCCGGACGAGGCGGAGAAGGTGGTGGCGCTGAAGATTCCGGGCGTGGCCTCGCAGCGCGAGTTCCGCCGCTTCTACCCGCAGGGTGAGGCGATGGCGCACGTGCTCGGCTTCACCAATATCGACGACCGCGGCCAGGAAGGGCTGGAGCTGGCCTTCGACGAATGGCTGCGCGGCAAGGCCGGCGCCAAGCGCGTGATCCGCAACCGCAAGGGCGAGACCGTCGAGAGCGACCTGCTGCGCGCCGCCGAGCCGGGCAAGGACCTGACCCTGAGCATCGACCGCCGTATCCAGTTCCTGGCCTTCAAGGAGCTGCGCAACGCGCTGATCGAGAACAAGGCTGCGGGCGGCTCGATGGTCATCATGGACGTGGCCACCGGCGAAGTGCTGGCGATGGTCAATCTGCCCACCTACAACCCGAATTCGGTCGGTGGCGCCGCGCCGGACACGCGCCGCAACCGCGCCGTGACCGATCTGGTCGAGCCCGGCTCGACCATGAAGCCGTTGACCATTGCCTCGGCGCTGCAGTCCGGCGTGGTCACCAAAGACACCACGGTGGACACCAACCCGGGCTACATGGCGATCGGTCGCTACACCATCAAGGACGTGCCGCGGAACAACGGCGTGCTGAACGTCACCGGCGTGATCACCCGCAGCTCGAACATCGGTGCGGCCAAGATCGCCGCCAAGATGCCGGACCAGGTCTTCTACGACCACGTCCACAGCTTCGGCTACGGCGTGGCCCCGCACAGTGGCTTCCCCGGCGAATCGGCCGGCGTACTGCCGCGCCCGGCGCGCTGGAGCGGCTCGTCCAAGACCACCATGTCCTACGGCTATGGCCTGAATGTCACGCCGCTGCAGATCGCCACCGCCTACTCGGCGCTCGGCAATGGCGGCAAGCTGATCGCGCCGACCTTCGTCAAGGGCCAGCGCAACGAAGGCAAGCAGATCATCGATGAGGCCGTCGCCAAGGAAGTGGTGGCGATGATGGAAACGGTGGTTACCCAGGGCGGCGCCAAGCAGGCTGCGGTGCTGGGCTACCACGTGGCCGGCAAGACCGGCACCGCGCGCAAGGCCGGCCCTGGCGGCTACGAGCGTGGCCATTACAACGCGTTGTTCGCCGGCGTGGTGCCGGCCACCAACCCGCGCTTTGCCACGGTGATCGTCATCAACGACCCGCAGGCCGGCAAGTACTACGGCGGCCTGGTGTCTGCCCCGGTGTTCCACAACGTCATGGAAGGCGCACTGCGCCTGATGGACGTGCCGCCGGACGACATCGATTCCTGGCTGGCCGCCCAGCAGTCGGGAAAGATGGGGCACGCCGCCGCGTCGCTGCCGACCCCGCCGCCGGCGGAGACCGTGGCCGCGCCCGATGCCGCCGCCGAATTCGATGCCGCGCTGCCCAGCGCGCACGCCACGATGCCGCCCGCACAGGGAGGCACGCAATGAGCCAGATGATGTTGCTTTCGCAGTTGCTTCCCGATGTGGCGCTGAGCCACGACCCGTCCATTACCGGCCTGGTGCTGGACAGCCGTGCCGTGCGCCCTGGCAACGCCTTCGTGGCGATTGCCGGCTTCGGCGCGCATGGGCTCGGCTTCGTCGACCAGGCCCGTGATGCGGGCGCGAGTGCGATCCTGTTCGAACCGCCCGCTCCGGACGCGCTGCCCGCACCGGCCGACGCCATTGCAGTGCCCGGCCTGCGCGCGCGCATGGGCGCGATGGCCGACCAGTTCCACGGCCACCCATCGCGTGCGATGACCATGGTGGGCGTGACCGGCACCAACGGCAAAACCTCCACCGTGCAGCTGCTGGCCCAGGCCTGGCACCTGCTCGGCACGCGCAGTGGCAGCATCGGCACGCTCGGCGTGGGCCTGTACGGCGACGTGGTGCCGACCGGCTTCACCACCCCGCTGGTGCTGCAGATGCATGAAGTGCTGGCGCAGCTGCGCGACCAGGGCGCGGGTGCGGTGGCGATGGAAGTCAGCTCGCACGCGCTCGACCAGGGCCGCGTGGATGCCGTGCACTACGACGTGGCGGTGTTCACCAACCTCACCCGCGATCACCTGGATTACCACGGCGACATGGCCCAGTACGGCGCGGCCAAGGCCAAGCTGTTCCACCGCGCCGGCCTCAAGGCCGCGGTGGTCAACCTGGACGACAGCTTCGGGAGCGAACTGCTGCGCACGGTCGACGCCGGCATCGCCCACATCGGGGTCAGCTCGCGCGGTGCGCAGCAGGCCACGCTGCGTGCCGATTCGCCCCGGCTCGACGGCCGCGGCATCGCCTTCGACCTGGTGGTCGACGGTGCGCGCTACCCGGTGCAGTCGCCGCTGCTCGGCCGCTTCAACGTGGACAACCTGTTGGCCGTGGCCGGCGTGCTGCATGGGCTGGGCCATGCCCCGGACGCGATCGCGGCGCTGATTTCGCAGCTGCAGCCCATCGCCGGGCGCATGAACCGACTCGGCGGCGAGCGCGGCCTGCCGACCGTGGTGGTCGATTACGCGCACACCCCCGACGCGCTGGAACAGGCGCTGCAGAGCCTGCAGGGCCACCTGCAGGGCAGGCTGTTCTGCGTGTTCGGCTGCGGTGGCGAACGCGATGCCGGCAAGCGCCCGCAGATGGCCGCCATCGCCGAACGGCTGGCCCAGCAGGTGATCGTCACCGACGACAACCCGCGCGGCGAAGACGGCGACAGCATCGTGGCCGACATCCTGGTCGGGTTCACCGCGCCCGACGCCGTGACCGTGCAGCGCAACCGCGCGCGCGCGATCGGCCTGGCAGTGAAGCTGGCCGGCGCGGGTGACATCGTGCTGGTGGCCGGCAAGGGTCACGAGCCGTACCAGGAAGTGCGCGGGGTCAAGCATGACTTCGACGACACCCTGGTGGCTGCGGCCGCGCTCAGCGCGAAGGAGGGCCTGCTGTGAAGCGCACACCGCTCTCTTTGATCGCCCACTGGGCCGGTGGCGAGATCCATGGCGAAGACACCGCCATCGATGCCATCAGCAACGACACCCGCACCCTGGCCCCGGGCAGCCTTTACGTGGCGCTGCGTGGCGAGCGTTTCGACGGGCATGACTTCGCCGCCGATGCGGTCGCCCGGGGGGCCAGCGCCATGCTGGTCGAGCGCCTGCTCGACGTGGCGGTGCCGCAGATCGTGGTCGGCGACAGCGAGCACGCGCTCGGCCGCATCGCCGCCGGCATGCAGCGCGACCGCGCCGCCCGCGTGTTCGCCATCACTGGCAGCAACGGCAAGACCAGCGTCAAGAGCCTGCTGCTGGCGATCCTGGAGCAGGTCGCGCGCGAGCAGCAGACGGTGGTGTACGCCAACCCGGGCAACCGCAACAACGAGATCGGGCTGCCGCTGGCGGTGATCGACGCCCCGGAAGACGCCGACTTCGCCATCTACGAGATGGGTGCCGGCAAGCCGGGCGACATCGCCTACCTCACCGACATCGCGCGCCCGCAGTACGCGCTGGTCAACAACATCGCGCCTGCGCACCTGGAGCGCATGGGCAGCCTGCAGGGCGTGGCCAGCACCAAGGGCGCCATCTATGCCGCGTTGCCCGCCGATGGCGTGGCGGTCATCAACGCCGACGACGCGTTCGGCATCTGGTTCGAACAGCACATCGTCGGCACGCCGCCGCGCAGCCGCGTGCTTCGCTACGGCCTGGACCACAGTGCGGACGTAACCGCACAGGCGATCCGCGCGACCGCTTCAGGAAGCCAGTTCCTGCTGGTGACCCCGGCGGGCAGCGTGGACATCGCGCTGGCACTGCCGGGCCGGCACAACATCAGCAACGCACTGGCCGCCGCTTCGCTGGCGCTGGCCGCGGATATCGGCCTGGCGTCGATCGCCGCCGGCCTGGCCCACGCCGAGCCGGTGCCTGGCCGTCAGATCGCGCACCGGCTGCCCAGCGGCGCCGTGCTGATCGATGACAGCTACAACGCCAACCCGGGCTCGCTGGCCGCCGCCATCGACGCGCTGGCGGCGGCGAAGGACGAGGCCTGGCTGGTGCTGGGCGACATGCGCGAGCTCGGCCCCGACGGCGAGGCGCTGCACGCGCAGGCCGGCCGCCGCGCGCGCGAGGCCGGGCTGAAGCGGCTGTACACGCTGGGCACGCTGAGCGCGGCGGCATCGCACGCGTTCGGCGACGGCGGCCATCACTTCCAGAGCCACGACGCCCTGGCCGCCGCGCTGGCCACCGAACTGCATGCTGGCGTGCGCTGCCTGGTCAAGGGCTCGCGCGGCAGCGCCATGGACAAGATCGTAAAAGCGCTGCTGGCGCGAGGAGAGGAAACCCCCCATGTTGCTTGAACTGGCCCGATGGTTGCAGCAATTGGAGAGCCTGTTCGGGCTGTTCGGCTATCTGACGCTGCGTGGCATTCTTGCCGCGCTTACCGCGCTGTTCCTGTCGCTGTGGATGGGCCCGGCGATGATCCGCAAGCTGGCCCAGTTCAAGGGCGGCCAGCCGATCCGCAAGGATGGTCCGCAGACCCACTTCTCCAAGGCCGGTACGCCGACCATGGGCGGCTCGCTGATCCTGCTCACCATCACCCTGTCGGTGCTGCTGTGGGCCGACCTGCGCAACCGCTACGTGTGGGTGGTGCTGGCGGTGATGCTGTGCTTCGGCGCCATCGGCTGGTACGACGACTGGATCAAGATCGTGCGGCGCGACCCGAACGGCCTGAAGTCGCGCTGGAAGTACCTGCTGCAGTCGATCTTCGGCCTGGCCGCGGGCCTGTTCCTGTTCTACACCGCCGATGTGCCGGCGGCGCTGACCTTCTATATCCCGATGTTCAAGTCCGTGGCGCTGCCGCTGGCCGGGATCAGCTTCGTGGCCATCGCCTACTTCTGGATCGTCGGCTTCTCCAACGCGGTCAACCTGACCGACGGCCTGGATGGCCTGGCGATCATGCCGACCGTGCTGGTCGCCTGCGCGCTGGGCGTGTTCGCCTACGCGTCGGGCAACGTGGTGTTCTCCAACTACCTGCAGATCCCGCAGATTCCCGGTGCGGGTGAGCTGGTGATCATCTGCGCGGCCATCGCCGGCGCCGGCCTCGGCTTCCTGTGGTTCAACACCTACCCGGCCATGGTCTTCATGGGCGACATCGGCGCGCTGGCGCTGGGCGCGGTGCTCGGCACCATCGCCGTCATTACCCGCCAGGAACTGGTGCTGGTGATCATGGGCGGCGTGTTCGTGATCGAGACGTTGTCGGTGATGATCCAGGTGGCGTCGTTCAAGCTCACCGGCAAGCGCGTGTTCAAGATGGCGCCGATCCATCACCACTTCGAACTGAAGGGCTGGCCCGAGCCGCGCGTGATCGTGCGCTTCTGGATCATCTCGGTGGTGCTGGTGCTGATCGGCCTTGCCACGTTGAAGGTCCGCTGATGAATGACCTGTCGCGCCAGGCAACCCGCCTAGAAGCCATCGGAGGCCGCTTTGATCCGTGGCTGCTGGGCGCGATCATCGCGCTCACCGGGCTGGGCGTGGTGATGGTCGCGTCGAGCTCGATCGCGCTGATGAGCAGCCCGTTCTATTACCTCAACCGCCATCTGATCTTCCTGGCGGTTGGTATCGCGCTGGCCGCCGTCGCCATGCGCACCGAGCTGAAGAGCATCGAGCAGTACAACCAGATCCTGCTGCTGGGCTGCTTCGCGCTGCTGCTGGTGGTGTTCATTCCGGGCCTGGGCAGCAGCGTCAACGGTGCACGACGCTGGATCAACCTGGGCTTCTCCAAGTTCCAGACCGTCGAAGCGGTGAAGGTGCTCTACATCGTGTGGCTCTCGAGCTACCTGGTACGCTTCCGCGACGAGGTCAATGCGACCTGGCCGGCGATGCTCAAGCCGCTGGGCGTGGCCGGCGCGCTGGTGGTGCTGCTGCTGTTGCAGCCCGACTTCGGCTCCTCCACCCTGCTGCTGGCGATCACCGCCGGCATGCTGGTGCTGGGCGGGGTGAACCTGCCACGCATGTCGATGCCGATCGTGTTCGGCCTGGTCGCGATGAGCGCGCTGGCCATCATCGAACCGTATCGCATGCGCCGCATCACCTCGTTCTGGGACCCGTGGGCCGACCAGCAGGGTGATGGCTACCAGCTGTCCAACGCGCTGATGGCCGTCGGCCGTGGCGAGTGGACCGGCGTGGGCCTGGGCAACTCGGTGCAGAAGCTGTACTACCTGCCCGAAGCGCATACCGACTTCATCTTCTCCGTCACCGCCGAAGAGCTGGGCTTCGTCGGTACCTGCCTGATCGTGGGCCTGTACGCGCTGCTGGCCGGCCGCGCGTTCTGGATCGGCATGCGCTGCGTGGAAATGAAGCGCCACTTCTCCGGCTACATCGCCTTCGGCATCGGCCTGTGGGTGAGCATGCAGAGCTTCGTCTCGATCGGGGTCAACCTCGGCATCCTGCCGACCAAGGGCCTGACCCTGCCGCTGATCTCCGCTGGTGGTTCCAGCGTGCTGATGACCTGCGTGGCGATGGGCCTGCTGCTGCGCGTGTCGTATGAGCTGGACCGCGCCGAGCGCCGCCAGGCGGTACGCATGTGCGCGAGCGAGCATGACGAACCCGCAGAGCGCGTCGAGGTGCCGGCCAACGCCGCCGCGATGGCGGATGCCGCACCCAGTGCGTCGGCAGCGCGCGACAGCGCGCCGCGTGGCACCAGCCGCATGCAGCAGCGCATTGAACCGACCCTGGGGAGGATGGGATGAGCGCCCCGAACCTCCAGCGCCCGGTGATGATCATGGCCGGCGGTACCGGCGGGCACATCTTCCCCGGCCTTGCCGTGGCCAAGGTGCTGCGCGAGCGTGGCATTCCCGTGACCTGGCTGGGCAGCGAAGGCGGTATGGAAACCCGCCTGGTGCCGCAGCACGACATCCACATCGACACGTTGGCCATCAGTGGCCTGCGTGGCAAGGGCAAGCTGGCGCTGCTGACCGCGCCGGGCCGCCTGCTGCGCGCCGTGCGCGCGGCGGGCTTCCTGATCCGCGACCGCCAGCCGCGTGCGGTGATCGCGTTCGGCGGCTTCGCCTCCGGTCCTGGCGGCTTGGCCGCGCGCCTGCACGGCCTGCCGTTGCTGGTGCACGAACAGAACCGCGCACCGGGCCTGACCAACCGCGTGCTGTCGCGCTTCGCGCGCCGCGTGCTGACCGGGTTCCCGGGCAGCTTCGCCCAGCGCGAAGAGGCGGTGGGCAATCCGGTCCGCGCCGAGATCGCCGCCGTCGCCGCGCCGGAACAGCGGCTCGCCGGCCGCCAGGGCCCCCTGCGGGTGCTGGTGCTCGGTGGCAGCCAGGGCGCACGCGCGCTCAACAATGCCGTGCCGAAGGCACTGGCCGCGTTGGGCAGCAGCGTGGCGGTGGACGTGCGCCACCAGAGCGGCGAGAAGCTGCACGCCGAGGCGCTCACCGCCTACCAGGACGCCGGCGTCAGCGCGCGCGTGGAGCCGTTCATCGCCGACATGGCCGAGGCATTCGCCTGGGCCGACCTGGTGGTGTGCCGCTCGGGCGCGTCGACCCTGGCCGAACTGTGTGCGGTCGGCATCGGCAGCGTGCTGGTGCCGTTCGCGGCCGCCGTCGACGACCACCAGACCCGCAACGCGGAATACCTGGTGGAGCGCGGCGCGGCGGTGCTGCTGAAGCAGGACGACACGCTGGCCACGCAGCTGCAGGGCGTGCTGCGTGATCTGTCCGAACATCCGGCCCGACGCATGCAGATGGCCACGGCCGCGCGTGCACTGGCCAAGGTCGATGCGGCCGAACGCATCGCCGACATCATTCTCGAGGAATCCAAATGAACACCGCACCGCGCCATGGCGCAAGCCCGACGCGAGGCCGCGCATGATCCGCCGCCTTCACGACACCAACGACCTGGTCCGCGCGTTCCCGCGCGTGCACTTCGTCGGCATCGGCGGCACCGGCATGAGCGGCATCGCCGAGGTGATGCTGACGCTGGGCTATGAAGTGTCCGGCTCGGACAACGCAGACAATGCGGCCACCCGTCGCCTGGCGGGCTTGGGCGCACGCGTGATGCGCGGCCACTCGGCCGCCAACGTGCTGGGCACCGACTGCGTGGTGGTCTCCAGCGCGATCCGCGACGACAACCCCGAGCTGATGGAAGCGCGCAGCCAGCGCATTCCGATCATGCCGCGCGCGGCCATGCTGGCCGAACTGATGCGCTTCCGCCGCGGCATCGCGGTGGCCGGCACGCACGGCAAGACCACCACCACCAGCCTCACCGCGGCGGTACTGAGCGAGGGCGGACTGGACCCGACCTTCGTCATCGGTGGCCAGCTGCTGGCGGCCGGTGCCAACGCCAAGCTTGGCGGTGGCCAGTGGCTGGTGGCCGAGGCCGACGAAAGCGACGGCAGCTTCCTGCGCCTGAACCCGCTGGTGTCGGTCATCACGAACATTGATGCGGACCACCTGGAAAACTACGGCAACGATTTCGCCCGGGTCCAGGCCGCGTTCGCCGAATTCCTGCAGCGCCTGCCGTTCTACGGGCTGGCGGTGCTGTGCATCGACGATCCGGAAGTGGCCGCGCTGGCCGCGCAGACGCCGCGCCATGTCATGAGCTATGGCATGAGCAGCAATGCCGACGTGCGCGCCGAAGACGTGGTCCAGGACGGCCCGCGCATGCACTTCACCCTGCGCCTGCCCGAAGGCAGCAGCTACCCGGTCACGCTGGCCCTGCCGGGCGCGCACAACGTGCTCAATGCACTCGCCGCGGCCGCTGTGGGCTGGCAGCTGGGCGTGGCGCCGGACGCCATCGCCCGCGCGCTGGAAAGCTTCGCCGGCATCGGCCGTCGCTTCAACGACCTGGGCATCGCCACTACGCCCAGCGGCGCCAAGGTGCGCGTGATCGACGACTACGGCCACCATCCGCGTGAACTGGCGGCCGTGTTCGCCGCCGCGCGTGGCGGCTGGCCGGACCAGCGCCTGGTGGTGGCGTTCCAGCCGCATCGCTACAGCCGTACCCGCGACCAGTTCGATGCGTTCGCCGCGGTGCTGTCCGAGGTCGACGCGCTGGTGCTGTGCGAGGTCTACCCGGCCGGCGAAGCACCGATCCCGGGTGCCGACGCGCGCTCGCTGGCCCGCGCCATCCGCGCGCGTGGCCGCAGCGAACCGGTGGTGGTCGGCCAAGCCGCCGAGCTCTCGCACGTGCTGCCCGACGTGCTGCAGGACGGCGACCTGCTGCTGCTGATGGGCGCCGGCGACATCGGCTATGTCGCCCAGCACCTGGCGACCGACGGCTTCAAGGAGACCCCTGCGGCATGAACACGATCCACTTCCCGCCGCTGCGCGTGACCGACCCGGCCCTGTTCGGCCGGGTTGCCGTGCTGCTGGGCGGCACCTCCAGCGAACGCGAGGTCTCGCTCGATTCCGGTCGCAACGTGATCGAGGCGCTGCGCGCGCGCGGCGTCGACGCCGTCGCGGTGGACGGCATCCCGGCGCTGGCGCGTGCGCTGGTGGAAAAGCGCTTCGACCGCGTCTTCAACATCCTGCACGGCCACAACGGTGGCGGTGAGGACGGCATCGTGCAGGGCCTGATGGAGGCCTTCGGTGTGCCGTACACCGGCTCGAACGTGCTGGGTTCTGCTTTGAGCATGGACAAGATCCGCACCAAGCAGGTGTGGCTGTCGCTCGGCCTGCCCACCCCGCAGTACCGGAAGGTGGACAGCACCACCGTGCACGCCCTGGCGGCCGAGCTTGGCCTGCCGGTGGTGGTCAAGCCCGCCAACGAAGGTTCCAGCGTGGGCATCAGCCGGGTCACCGACGATGCCGGCCTGGACGACGCCGTGGCCCTGGCCGCGCGCTATGACGGCCAGCTGCTGATGGAACAGATGGTGGTGGGCGACGAGCTGACCGTGGCGATCCTGGGCGACCAGGCGCTGCCGTCGATCCGCATCGTGCCCAAGGGCCAGTGGTACGACTACAACGCCAAGTACATCGCCGAGGACACCCAGTACCTGTGCCCCGGCCTGGACGGCGGCGATGAGGCCGAGATCCGCCGCATCGCGCTGGCCGCCTTCCGCGCCGCCGGCTGCCGTGGCTGGGGCCGCGTGGACGTGATGCGTGACCGCAGCAGCGGCCGCTTCTTCCTGCTGGAAGTGAACACCGCGCCGGGCATGACCAGCCATTCGCTGGTGCCCAAGGCGGCCGGTCAGGCCGGCATCGGCTTTGAAGAGCTGGTCTGGCGCGTGCTGGAACAGACCCTGGTGCTGCCGCAGGACGCCGCCATGGAGACTGCCCACGCATGAACGCGGTGCTGCGCATCTTCGTCTGGTTGCTGGCCCTGTCGCTGGTGGCGCTGCCCGTGGTGGCGGTGCTCAACGGCTGGGTCGGTGCCGAACGCTGGCCGTTGGCCAAGCTGCGCGTGCACGGCGAATTCAAGCGGGTGCCGGCCGAACAGCTGCAGCAGGTGGTGCTGCCGTATGCGAAGTCGGGCTTCTTCGCGGTCAAGCTGCAGGACGCCCAGGACGCAATCGAAACGCTGCCCTGGGTGGAGAGCGCGCAGGTCCGCAAGCAGTGGCCGGACGTGCTGGAAATCACCCTGGTCGAGCACAAGCCGTTCGCGCGCTGGGGCAAGGACCGGCTGCTGTCCGAGCAGGGCAAGCTGTTCGCCACGCCGCAGAAGCTGCAGGACCTGGCGCTGCCGGACCTCGAAGGTCCGGACACCCAGACCGAAGAAGTGGTGGCGCTCTACAACGACGCACGCGCGCTGTTCGCACCGGCCGGGGTCGACGTGACCCGGGTGCGCATGGATGCGCGCGGCAGCTGGTCGCTGCTGTTGAGCAACGGCACCGAAGTGGTGGTGGGCCGCGACGATGCACGCTCGCGCCTGCAGCGCTTCGTGCGCGTGCTGCCGCAGCTGGCCAACCAGCAGGTGCCGATCGAACGCGCCGACCTCCGATATACCAATGGTTTCACGCTGAGCTGGGGTACCCCGGCCCCGGCCGCGCCGGCCAATGTGGCGCACAGGACGCAGGACAGGACATGAATCGCAAGGGTGACAAATCGCTGATCGTCGGGCTGGATATCGGCACCTCCAAGGTGGTGGCGCTGGTCGGCGAGTATTCGCCGGGCAATCCCATCGAGGTGATCGGCATCGGCTCGCATGAGTCGCGCGGGCTCAAGCGCGGCGTGGTGGTGGATATCGAATCGACCGTGCAGTCGATCCAGCGCGCGGTCGAAGAGGCCGAGCTGATGGCCGGCTGCGAGATCCGCTCGGTGTACGCCTCCATTTCCGGCAACCACGTGCAGTGCAAGAATTCGCCGGGCATCGTGCCGATCCGCGACGGTGAAGTGACCTGGGGCGACCTGGACCGCGTGCTCGACGCGGCCAAGGCGGTCGCCATTCCCGCCGACCAGAAGATCCTGCATGCCATCCCGCGCGAGTACGTGCTGGATGATTCGCAGGAAGGCATCCGCAACCCGGTCGGCATGACCGGCGTGCGCCTGGAGGTGCATGCGCACCTGGTGGTGTGCGCGCAGTCGGCCGCGGCCAACATCAGCAAGTGCGTGCAGCGCTGTGGCCTGCAGGTGGACGATCTGGTGCTGTCCTCGCTGGCCTCCAGCGTGGCCGTGCTGACCGCCGACGAGCGCGAGCTGGGCGTGGTGCTGGTCGACATGGGCGCGGGCACCACTGACCTGGCCGTGTTCGTGCAGGGCGCGATCTGCCACACCGCATCGCTGCCGATCGCCGGCGACCACGTCACCAACGACATCGCGCACATGCTGCGTACCCCGACCCCGGAAGCCGAGCAGATCAAGGTGCGCTATGCCTGCGCCCTGGCCCAGCTGGCCACCGCCGAGGAAAGCATCCAGGTGCCCAGCGTCGGTGACCGGCCGCCGCGCCGCATGCCGCGCCACGCGCTAGCGCAGGCGGTGCAGGGTCGTTACGAGGAAATTTTCGAGATGGTGCAGGCCGAACTGCGCCGCTCCGGCTTCGAGGAACTGGTGCGTGCCGGCATGGTGCTCACCGGCGGTGCCTCGAAGATGGAAGGCGTGGTCGAGCTTGCCGAAGAAATGCTGCAGATGCCGGTACGCGTGGGCATTCCGCAGCACGTCACCGGCCTGGGCGAAGTCGTCGGCAACCCGGTCCACGCCACGGGCGTGGGTCTGCTGCTGATGGGCAGCCAGATCGAACACCCCCGCCGTCCGTCGCTGCCTACCGGCCGCGCGGGCAGCATGTTCAAGAAACTCAAAACCTGGTTCAGGGGCGAGTTCTAAGCAACACCCGCAACACAACGCACCAACGGCAACACATAACCCACACAGCCGCAACGGCAACATGCAGCGCGAAGGCAGGACGCCTGGACGCCCATGCCACCAGAAGCGGATATAACGAGGACACGGACATGGCGCATTTCGAACTGATTGAAAAGATGGCACCCAATGCGGTGATCAAGGTGATCGGCGTGGGCGGCGGCGGCGGCAACGCCGTGGCGCACATGGTCAGCACCAGCGTGGACGGCGTGGAATTCATCACCGCCAACACCGACTCGCAGGCCATCAAGAATTGCGGTGCCAAGCTGCAGCTGCAGCTGGGTACCAACGTCACCAAGGGCCTGGGCGCAGGCGCGAACCCGGAAGTGGGCCGCCAGGCCGCACTGGAAGACCGCGAGCGCATCATGGACGCCCTGCAGGGCGCCGACATGGTGTTCATCACCGCCGGCATGGGCGGCGGCACCGGTACCGGCGCTGCGCCGGTGGTGGCACAGCTGGCCAAGGAGATGGGCATCCTGACCGTCGCCGTGGTCACCAAGCCGTTCCCGTTCGAAGGCCGTCGCCGCATGCAGGTTGCGCTGAAGGGCATCGAAGAACTGAGCCAGCACTGCGACTCGCTGATCACCATTCCGAACGAAAAGCTGATCACCGTGCTGGGCCGCAACGCCACCATGATCCAGGCCTTCCGTGCCGCCAACGACGTCCTCCAGGGCGCCGTGCAGGGCATCGCCGACCTGATCGTGCGTCCGGGCCTGATCAACGTCGACTTCGCCGACGTGCGCACCGTCATGTCCGAAATGGGTCTGGCGATGATGGGTACCGGCACCGCGCGTGGCGATGACCGCGCCCAGGCCGCTGCCGAAGCCGCCATCCAGAACCCGCTGCTGGACGATGTGAACCTGGCCGGTGCCAACGGCATCCTGGTCAACATCACCGCCGGCGCCGACTTCACCATGGCCGAGTTCGACGAGATCGGCCGCACCATCGATGGCTTCGCGTCTGAAGATGCCACCGTGGTGGTCGGTACCGTGCTGGATCCGGACATGCAGGACGAAGTCCGCGTGACCGTCGTGGCCACCGGCCTGAACCGTGCCGTGGCTGCCAAGACCCAGCGTCCGGGCGAGCGCGCGCCGATCAAGCTGGTCCGCAATGCCACCACCGGCCAGCCGGAATTCGGTGACTTCGACAATGGCGGCGACGCCGTGTCCAAGGCCGTCGGCGGCATGGGCCTGGGCCTGCGTCGTCCGAGCGCGGACACCGTGGCGGCCTCGGCTCCCTCGGCATCGGGCCCGGCAACGGCTGAACTGCCCAACGATTACCTGGACATCCCGGCGTTCCTGCGCCGCCAGGCGGACTGAGGAGTGCCGGCCGGGGTCTTGTCCTCCCCGGTAAGCGCCTCCATGTCCCTTGCTGCCGGGCCAGGATAGGCCCGGCAGTCTGCCGCCTCCGGTTCAGAAAGGAGGGGTGGTACTGCGTGTTATTCTTGTTTGTCACTGTCGCGCTGACTGCGCGCTTTCCCGGTTGGGCCCCCATGATTCCGCAACGCACCCTCAAGAACACGATCCGCGCCACCGGCGTTGGCCTGCACAGCGGTGACAAGGTCTACATGACCCTGCGCCCGGCACCGGTCGACCATGGCATCGTGTTCCGGCGCGTGGATCTGGACCCGGTGGTGGAAGTGCCCGCACGTGCCGACCTGGTCACCGAAGTCACCCTGTGCACCGGGCTGACCTGCAACGACGCCAAGATCCAGACCGTCGAACACCTGATGTCGGCCCTGGCCGGTCTCGGTGTGGACAACATCATCGTGGAACTGTCCTCGGCCGAGCTGCCGATCATGGACGGTTCCTCGGGCCCGTTCGTGTTCCTGCTGCAGTCGGCGGGGATTGCCGAACAGAACAAGGCCAAGCGTTTCATCCGCATTCTCAAGACGGTGGAAGTCACCGAAGGCGACAAGGTCGCCCGCTTCGAGCCCTATGAGGGCTACAAGCTCGGTTTCACCATCCAGTTCGACCACCCGATGATCCCGGCCAAGCAGTCGCGCGCCGAGATCGAGTTCTCCACGGCGGCCTACACCAAGGAAATCTCCCGCGCGCGCACCTTCGGGTTCATGCGCGACCTGGAGTACATGCGCGAGCGCAACCTGGGCTTGGGCGGTTCGATGGACAACGCCATCGTGCTCGACGAATTCCGCGTGCTCAACGACGACGGCCTGCGTTATGCCGACGAGTTCGTGCGCCACAAGATCCTCGATGCGATCGGCGATCTGTACCTCGCCGGCGGCCAGGTGCTGGGCGCCTACGAAGGCTTCAAGTCGGGCCACGCGCTCAACAACAAGCTGGTCCGCGCGCTGCTGGCAGATGCCTCGGCGTGGGAGTGGGTGAGCTATGACGCGGCGGCCGATGCGGCGCCGGTGGTGTATGGGGTGCCGGCTTACGCTTGATCGGGTGCCCGGCCCTTGCAGCCACCCATGGGGTGGCTCTCCACCGTAGGGTGTTGATTTTATTCGGTTATTTGCGGCGCTTCGGCGCCGTTTTGCGTTTTCGGGGTTAACGCCGCGTGATCTTGATGTCGGTGAACCGTCTACGTACCGGCGTCACGGATTTGTGAACCCGATCCGGTTTTGGGCCGGATTTAACTTAATTTTAATAAAAGACTAACGACTGGACGGCCAACGGCAGCTACGATGCTCCCCGGCTCCCCGCCAGATTCACATGATCGTGACGACGGCGAGGAAGGGGCGGGATGCCCCGATGCTTTCAGGACTTGGAGGAATCCACGTCCTGGAGACAAGCCAACGCGTCGCGTAGCCCTTTGTGCGTGGCGGCTGAAACTGCGTGGGGGCCATTCCGGTTGTCGATCGCTGGGGAGCGTGGAGGAGGGGCAGACGCAGTTTTGACGGTCACCTTGGTGACCTTCAGCCCGATGGACCGGGCCGCGTCGATCAACTGAGCCTCGGCAAGCCGGACTTTGGCGTGCCAGACAGGAGATTCGACGACAAAAACGAGGTGCTCGCCGTTCACATTCGCCAGCCGGCAACGGGTGGCAAGGGTGGGAGGCAAATGGGGGCGCAATTGACGGTCCAGCGCGTCGAGCCACAGGGCACGACGCAGCGGGTTGCCGGCCTTGTCTCCCATGACTGCATCCAACGCCGGTTTCGGCGTTGAGGCAGGACGGGCACTGGATTTCGGCTCAGACATGAAAACTCACTGATGGCATTCAAAAAGATCGTAATCAAAACGCGTGAAGGAAAGGCCAAGACGCCGCTGACGCGTTTGCGTTTTTACTTCGAAGACAGGCCCCGCGCCCTGCTGGGCAGTGTACTCGGGCTGGGTTGCCTGATCGGCGTTGGTGCCGGTTTCGGTGGCAGCCAGCTCAATGATTCCCGGCTTCATGCCAAGGTCGCCCAGCAGGAACGTGAGCTGGTGCAGGCCCGGGCAGAGGCCCAGACTCAGGTGAACGCCCTGGCCGCCCGCATGGGCGAGCTGCAGGCGCAGGCCACCCGGCTGAACGCCCTGGGCGAACGGCTGACCCAGATGGGCAAGCTGGAAGACGGCGAGTTCGACTTCAACGAGACCCCCGGCCTCGGTGAAGGCGAGCCTGGCCCTACCCAGGACATCCCGGCCAGCGCGGTCAACGCCGACTTACAGGTGCTGGAGCAGCGCTTCGCTGCTTCAGGCCGCCAGCTCTCGGTGATGGAGTCGCTGCTGTTCGACCACCAGCTGGAGCAGAATTCGGTGCCGGGTCGCATGCCGATCCGCAACACCTACATCACCTCCAACTTCGGTACCCGCAGCGATCCGTTCGGCCGCGGTGCCGCCACCCACAAGGGCATGGACTTCCACGCCAAGGTCGGCGACCCGGTCATGTCCGTGGCCGACGGCGTGGTCAGCTTCGCCGGCGTGAAGGGCGGCTACGGCAACGTGGTCGACGTGGACCACGGCAACGGCTATGTCACCCGCTACGCGCACAATTCGCGCCTGGTGGTGAAGCCGGGCGACCTGGTCCGGGCAGGGCAGGAAGTGGCCAAGGCCGGTTCCACGGGCCGTTCCACCGGTGCCCACGTGCACTTCGAGGTCTGGGAACGCGGCCAGGTGGTCAACCCGCGCAAGTTCCTGGGCGATGGCGGCAATACCCCGGTCGGGCGGGTTTCCCGCGGCTGAGGGCGCCATCTGGCGGATCGACGGCGCTTGAAACCAAGCGCCCTCGTCCCAAGCTACAATGGGTGTTGCCATAGACAGGGCGCGATGCGCCCTGTTTCGTTTGCGGCGGGCGGCTCCCCAGGGAGCGTCGCCGTTGGGGCGTCTCATTCCAACCGGTTCCTTCAATGATCAACAGCCTGCTTACCCGCGTCTTCGGCAGTCGTAATGAACGACAGCTGCGCCAGCTCAACCGCATCGTCGCCAAGATCAATGCGTTGGAGCCGGAAATCGAAAAGCTCTCCGACGAGCAGCTCAAGGCCAAGACCCCGGAATTCAAGCAGCGCATCGCTGACGGTGAAGCCCTGGACAAGGTGCTGCCGGAAGCCTTCGCCGTCTGCCGCGAGGCCAGCCGCCGCGTGCTCGGCATGCGCCACTACGACGTGCAGCTGATCGGCGGCATGGTCCTGCACCTGGGCAAGATCGCCGAAATGCGTACCGGTGAGGGCAAGACCCTGGTGGCTACGCTGCCGGTCTACCTCAACGCGCTGGAAGACAAGGGCGTTCACGTGGTGACCGTGAACGACTACCTGGCCCGCCGCGACTCGGCGCAGATGGGCAAGCTGTACAACTGGCTGGGCATGAGCGTCGGCGTGGTGTACCCGGGCATGCCGCACAGCGACAAGCGCGAGGCCTACGCCAGCGACATCACCTACGGCACCAACAACGAATTCGGCTTCGACTACCTGCGCGACAACATGGCGCTGTCGCGTGCCGACCGCTACCAGCGCGGCCTGCACTACGCCATCGTCGACGAAGTCGACTCGATCCTGATCGACGAAGCGCGCACCCCGCTGATCATCTCCGGCCCGGCCGACGACTCCCCGGAGCTGTATATCCGCGTCAACCGCGTGGTGCCCAGCCTGATCCGCCAGGAAGCCGAAGAAGGCGAGGGCGACTTCTGGGTGGACGAGAAAGGCAAGCAGGTGCACCTGTCCGAGGCCGGCATGGAGCATGCCGAGCAGCTGCTGGTCGATGCGGGCATCCTCAATGCCGAGACCGAAGGCCTGTACGCCGCGCAGAACCTGACCGTGGTCCACCACCTCAATGCCGCGCTGCGCGCGCATGCCATCTACCAGCGCGATGTGGATTACATCGTGCGCGATGGTGAAGTGGTGATCGTGGACGAATTCACCGGCCGTACCCTGGCCGGCCGCCGCTGGTCGGATGGCCTGCACCAGGCGGTGGAAGCGAAGGAAGGCGTGCCGGTCCAGCGCGAGAACCAGACCCTGGCGAGCATCACCTTCCAGAACCTGTTCCGCATGTACAAGAAGCTGTCCGGCATGACCGGTACGGCCGACACCGAAGCCTACGAATTCCAGAGCATCTACGGCCTGGAAGTGGTGGTCATTCCGACCAACCGCCCGACCATCCGCAAGGACTCGCCGGACCAGGTGTTCCTCAACCGCAACGGCAAGTTCAATGCGGTGCTGCTGGACATCCAGGAGTGCAACAAGCGCGGCCAGCCCGTGCTGGTCGGCACCACCTCGATCGAAACCTCGGAGATGCTGTCCGAGCACCTGCGCAAGGCCGGCGTGCACCACGAAGTGCTCAACGCCAAGCAGCATGATCGCGAAGCGACCATCATCGCCAACGCCGGCATGCCCGGTGCGGTGACCATCGCCACCAACATGGCCGGTCGCGGTACCGACATCGTGCTCGGCGGTTCGCTGGAAGCGCAGCTGCACGAGCTGGGCGAAGAGGCCAGTGCCGAGCAGCGCGCCCAAGTCAAGGCCGACTGGCAGGTTCGCCACGACCAGGTCAAGGCCGCCGGCGGCCTGCACATCGTGGGCACCGAACGCCACGAATCGCGCCGTATCGACAACCAGCTGCGTGGTCGTTCCGGCCGCCAGGGTGACCCGGGCTCGTCCCGCTTCTACCTGTCGCTGGAAGACAACCTGATGCGCATCTTCGCCTCGGACTGGGTCCAGAAGGCGATGCGCATGATGGGCATGAAGGAAGACGACGTCATCGAAGACCGCCTGGTCAGCCGCCAGATCGAAAAGGCGCAGCGCAAGGTCGAAGCGCACAACTTCGACATCCGCAAGAACCTGCTGGACTTCGACGACGTCAACAACGACCAGCGCAAGGTGATCTACGCCCAGCGCGACGAGCTGCTGGACGCCGAGTCGGTCAAGGAAAACGTCGACGGCATCCGTGGCGACGTGATCTACGACATCGTGGCGCGCTTCGTGCCGCCGAACTCGATCGACGAACAGTGGGACCTGCCGGGCCTGGAGGCCACGCTGGCTTCTGACCTGGGCGTGCAGATGGACGTCACCGGCCTGGTCAAGCTGCATGAAGAGCTGGACGCCGAGGCGATCGCCGAGAAGGTACAGACTCGCATCGACGAGCACTTCGCGGAAAAGGAAGCCGGCGTTGGCGACGAGACCATGCGCGCGCTGGAGAAGCACGTGATGCTGACCGTGCTCGACCAGAGCTGGAAGGAGCACCTGGCCCGCATGGATTACCTGCGCCAGGGCATCTACCTGCGCGGTTACGCGCAGAAGCAGCCCAAGCAGGAATACAAGAAGGAAGCATTCGAGCTGTTCTCGGAAATGCTGGAGAACGTCAAGCGCGAAGTGGTGACCCTGCTGGCCCGCGTGCGGATCCGCAGCGAAGAGGAAGTGGCCGCACTGGAGCAGGCCGAGCGCCAGCAGGCCGAAGCGCGCCTGCTGCAGTCGCAGTTCCAGCACCAGAATGCCGGTGGCTACGGTGCCGACGAAGAAGCGGCCGAAGTGGAAGCCCAGCGCAATGGCGTTTCGCAGGTCACCCGCGAGGAAGCCAAGGTGGGCCGCAACGATCCGTGCCCCTGCGGCAGCGGCAAGAAGTACAAGCACTGCCACGGTCAGCTGAGCTGATCGCAGCAGATGCGAAAGGGGAGCCCCGCGAAAGCGGGGCTTTTTTTTGTGCTGCCGTTCGTGCAATGCGACCCGGCGCGTACGCGGTTGTGTGATCTGTTGCGCTGAAACCTCACTTTCAGGAAACGCCGACAGGGAGGCGTGGCGCATCCTCACCCGCTTCTCGGATGTATCTCAGAGGCGCGCGAAGGAGTGCGCAGTAACGTCCTCAGCCCTGCCGTGGGGGCGCTGCTCCCGCGTCAGAACCGACACGCGTTACGTGCCACGGCACGCGGGCGCGTCGCGTTTCCCTGAGTCGCCATCCATGGAGTGTCATGAACAGGATCCATCGCCCGGTGCGCCAACGCACCTCCATCCCTTCTCCCTTTCTGCGCCAGGCCAACGCCCGCGTGCGCCGCCGCTCGCCGCTGAGCGCTGCCCTGCTGGTTGCGCTTGGCGTATCGGCCGCCTGCCTCCCCGCGGCCTTCGCGGCCGTGCATGAGTTCAGTGCCGACGAGACGGTCAACGACACGCGCCAGTACGCGGAAGGGTTCCGCATCAATGCCGCCGCCACCATCGATGTCGCCGGGGCGGGGATGATTACCTCCGGCGCGGCCGTAACGCTGGGTAGCGCGCAGAGTGACCACGGCAGCCTGCGTCTGGCCGGTGCGGGCCCACGCCTGGTCGTGCAGGGCACCCGGTCCATGCGTGTCGGCGACGGCGGCACCGGCCAGTTCCGGATGGACGGCGGCGCCGAGGCCACCATCTGGAGCCTGCTGGCAATGGGGTTCAAGGCCGGCAGTACGGGCACCACCGAGGTCAACGGCGACGGCACCCAGCTGTCCGCGGGCTGGTTGCAGGTGGGTCGCGCCGGCAACGGTGCGCTGCACATCGCGGACGGTGCGTCGGTCGTCACCACCCGGTCCTACACCGGCGCCAACAACCACGGCCTCAGCATCGGCGCAGAGGAAGGTTCCACCGGCATCGTCAGCGTGGGCAGTCGCGGCACCCTGAAGGTCACCGACAACTACCTGCGCGTGGGCGAGGCGGGTACCGGCGTCCTCCACATCAACGACGGCGGCCTCGTGGTCGCCGAACGTGGCGTGGGCGTGGGTACCGATGCGGACGGGATCGGCAGCATCATGGTCAACGCCGGTGGGCAGTTGAAGACCGCCCAGCTGACCCTGGGCGGCGGCACGCGTTCCAGCGGCTCTCTCGGCATCAGCGGCACGGGCGCGCAGGTGGACGCCAGCAACGTATGGGTGGGCTCCCGCGGCGATGGCACATTGCGTGTGGAAGACGGTGGCGTGCTGCGCGCGGACACCGAGGTGCGTGCGGAGCGCTACGACGGCCTGGGTGCGGGGACGTTCGGGCAGAAGGGCCGGATCGACGTCCGTGGTGCCGGTTCGGCGATCGAAGCGCCGCTCGTTCACACCACCAATGAACTGTTGATTGAAGGCGGTGCCTCGATCCGCTCCGACACGGCCCTCATCAAGGATTCCTACGCGGGCGGCCCGGCAGTGGCCACCCTCACCGGGGCCGGGTCGAACTGGACCAACCGCGGTGCGATGGAGATACGTGGCAACGCCGACGTTGTGGATGGCGCCACCCTCGAGACCGATACGCTGGCCGTTTCCGGCGGAATCAACTCGGCCACGCTCGAGGCGAAGCTGGTCAACGAACAGGTCCGTGTCAGCGGTGCCGGATCATCGATCCGCGCGTCCAACGGCATTGCGGTCGGCGCCGGCGTCTTTGAGCCGTACGGCATGCTGAGCGTTGCCAACGGCGGTGTTCTCGATGGCGGTACCGGGTTCGCGCTGGGGTTATCGGGTTATCTGGTCGTGGGTGGAGGCGTGGACCAGTGGGTCGCGTCCGTCGGTCCGTCGTGGCGACCGGCCGAGGCCGCGGGCGAACTGTCCGGCGCGCCGATCGAGATGGAGGCTGGCGCGGGCGGTCTGGTGTTCAACCACACCGGCAACATTGAACTGGCCAACACCATCAGCAGCGCGAGCTGGAACGCCGGTGCGGTGACCAGCGTGGCCGGCACCACCACCCTCAGTGGCGACCTCGGCGCGTTTGGCGGCGACGTCAACGTGGCGGGCGGCATGTTGGTCATCAACGCCGACATGTACACCGGCCAGGACCACGTCCACGCGGACCTGTGGCCCGCACAGCAGATCAACGTCAGCGGCGGCACATTGGTGCTCAATGGCAGTTCGGGCTTCCGGCAGGCCTTCGATGACTCCAACGGCAGCCGCGTTGTACGCAGCTCGAGCGTGCGCGTGCGCGATGGCGGCATCCTGGCCGGTAACGCGACCGTGGGGCGCACGGAGGTGTCCAACGGCGGCGTGCTCTCGCCCGGCAACGGCGGGGTCGGCACGCTCACCATCGATGGCGATCTGTTCGTCAACGCAGGTGCCGGCGATGCAGCAAGCGTGGCGTCCAAGGCGTTCTACGATGTGGATCTGCTCGGCAACGGTCACGCCGATTTCATCGCCGTTACCGGCAAGGCGCATATCGGTCGTGGCGCCGACATCGCCGGCAACCACGGCGACGCCGGCGTGCGCGCGACCGGCCTGGACCCGGCCGTCAGCTACCAGCAGGGCCACACCTACGCGATCCTCGACGCGGCCGGCGGCATCGACGGCGGCTTCGACGATGTCAGCTCGACCTCGGCATTCATCACCCCCACGCTGACCCGGACCGACACCCAGGTGCTGTTGAACATCGCCGTCAACAACCCGGACGCAGTGCTGGACCCGGCGGCCGGCGACGAGGCGCCGCCCGCCGTGTTCCGCACCGTGGCCGTCACCGGCAACCAGCGCGCCACGGCAGCCGCACTGGATTCGCTGACGCAGTCGGGCGACGCGTTGGCGTTGTACAACAGCCTGCTCATGCTGGATGAGGCCGCCGCCCGCGTCGCGTTCGACGCATTGTCCGGCGAGGTGCATGCCAGTGCCCGGGCGCTGCTGCTGGACGACCGCTTCCTGCGCGACGGCATCTCCCAGCGCCTGCGCCCCGACCCGAGCATGACCCCCAACGGGTCGTCGGCGTGGGTGGTCACCAGCGGGATGTCGCAGCGGCAGAATGGCAACGACGGTGTCGCCGGCACCCGCAACCACCGCCAGGGTCTGATGGCAGGGTACGACTGGACGTTTGGCGAGCACTGGACGGTAGGCCTGGCCGGTGGACCCGAATCGCTGCGCCAGCAGATCCACGAGCGCACCGCGACCACCGAGGTGGACGCCCTGCATGGCGGCCTGTATGCCGGGTTCCGCGGCGACCAGGCCTGGGTGCAGGCGGGCGCCAGCTATGTTGACTACGCCGTGGAAACGCGCCGCGCGTTGGGGGCCGGCAGTGCCTGGGCGCAGACCCTGGAGAGCCGCCAGGACGCGCATGCGGTGTCGGTGTTCGCCGAAGGCGGCTGGGACATCGAACTGGATGCGCTGACCCTGAGTCCGTATCTGGCCGCGGCCTACACCCGCCTGTCGAGCGAGGGAACGGTTGAAAGCGGTGGCAGTGCGGCACTGGCCATTGCCGCCAGCAGGGACGAGGTGTGGACCACGACGGCGGGCGTTCGTGCCGCGTGGGACATCAGCGGCGGCCAGCAGGATAGCGCCCGCCTGGAGGCGGGGCTGGCGTGGCAGACCGCGGCGGGTGAACTGCGTGCGGAATCCCGTCACGCGTTCGTGGCGGGCAGCGACGCCTTCACCGTCAGCGGCGTGCCACTGGCGCGCAACGTGGGCATCGCCGAGCTGGGTGTGTCGGTCAAGCCCACCGACAACAGCCGGCTGTCGATGTTCGCGCAGGGGCGTGCCGGAGGCGGCCAACGCGAGGTCGGCGCTCAGTTGAACTGGAGCGTGGCGTTCTGATCGCATCGGATCGGGCGCGATGAAGTCGAAAAGACCCCGCAGCGATGCGGGGTTTTTTTGCCCCGCGAAGTGCGACGTGAATCACATAAATTCACATGGAACGAGCTGAAACAGCGCTGCAGGTGACGCATCTGGCGTGTCTTATGGGTGGCGAGCGCCACCCCCAGGCATTACCCTGTGCCTCCGGCCGCGGAAGGGGTTCCGCTGCGGGAGTGTCGCGCACCTGTGCCACGGGGAGTGGCCGCGTCGCGTTTTCGAGTCGCTATCCATGGAGTGTCATGATCAGGATTTTTCGCCTGATGTTCAACCGCACCACCGGCCTGATGCAGGTCGCTTCCGAGCTTGCTTCCACGCACGCTTCCCCCGCGCAGTCCACCGCAGCCGTGCATCGCCGCGCGCCGTTGTGCGCCGCCATGACGGTGGCGCTGGGACTTTCCGCCGCCTCGCTGCCGTCGGTATCTGCCCAGGTTTACCCCTACACGGTTGATGAGACCATCACCACGCCGACCTCCCATTTCAACGGCTTCATGGTCGGCCCGATTGGACCCACGCCGGTCACGGTGACCGTGACCGGCAGCGGCACGCTCCTGTCCAACAGCGGCGGCGCGTCGGTGGCCACCAATGCAGGCAGCGAGGGCACCCTCACTGTCAACGGTCAGCAGGCCCTGCTGCAGGTCGACGGCAGCGGTGCGACGCTGGTGGGCGCGAGCGGCAAGGGCACGTTGAACGTGCTTGGCGGTGGTAAGGCGGACTTGAGCGGCCTGCTTGCGTTGGGCTCCGCGGCCAACGGCACCGGTCTGGTGGTGGTGGACGGCGCCGGTTCGTTCCTCAACGCCGACGTCATCGAGGTGGGCCGCTCGGGAACAGGCACGCTCAACATCGCGAACAACGCCAAGGTCGAGGTGCGCAACACCGGCGGCAGCTATGGCATGAACGTCGGCGCTCTCGCCAGCGGCAATGACCGCAGCACCGGCATCGTCAACGTTGGCAGCGGCGGCGAACTGAGCATCATCAACAACGCGCTGCGCCTGGGTGATGCCGGTACCGGTACGCTCAACGTGGACAACAATGGCAAGGTCACCGTCGGCGGCGATCTGCTGATGGGCGTCCAGTCCGGCGGCGTTGGAGCGCTGAACGTGAATGCAGGGGGCACGGTCACACTCGCGACCGGCAAAACGCTGAACATTGGCGTGGCGCAGGACGCGGTGAGCACGGTGACCATCGACGGCATCGGCGCAGTGGTGAACGCGCCCAACGTGGTCGTCGGCGGCAACGGTGGCGGCATTCTGAACGTGCAGAATGGTGGCGTGCTCAACGCAAGTGCGCTGGTGGCCGAGGTCGGTGGCAACAACCCCAACCGACTTTCGACGATCAACGTGAGTGGCCCGAATGCGCGCATCAACGCCGGCACCGTGGAGCTTACTTCGGTGCAGCTCATGCTCGGCGGCTCCATCGTGTCGAACACCGCGCTGATCAAGGACAGTTCGAGCATCTCAGTGGCGCCCAGCATGATTCTGGAAGCCGGCTCGCACTGGGCCAACAGTGGTCTGATGACGGTCAACAGCTCCTTCAATGTCATGGCGGGCGGGCGGTTGACCAGTGACAGTCTGCAGGTGTCCGGTGGCATCAACGCTGCCACGATGAGCCCTGCCGTCGTGACCGAAGGTGTGCACGTGAGCGGCGCGGGTTCGCTGATTACCGCCACCAACGGCATCACCGTAGGCGCAGCGGCCAGTGAGCCGTTCGGCCTCCTTATTGCCAGCGATGAGGGCCGCATCGACGCGGGCACCGGCCTCACCCTGTCCGGCAACGGCTTCCTGGTGCTGGGCGGGGAAGCGGCCAACTGGACGACGGCCACCGCAGCCTTCAATTGGAAGGCGGCCGAGACCGCCGGTGCGATCTCCGGCGCGCCGATCGACATGCAGGCCAACGCCGGCGGCCTGGTGTTCAACCACACCGGCGACATCAGCCTGGCCAACACCGTGCGCAGCGTGCCCAGCGGCACCACCTGGACCGGTGGTGCACTGATCAACGTGGCCGGCGACACCACGCTGACCGGCGACCTCAGCGCGTTCGGCGGCAAGGTCGACGTGCGGGCCGGCACGCTGGTGCTCAACTCCAACCTGTACACCGGCCAGGGCTACACCGACCCGTCGCTGGCGCTGCCCCAGCAGATCGATGTCTCTGGCGGCACGCTGGTACTCAACGGCAGCGCCGGCTTCCAGCAGACCCTCAACCTGGGCGGCACCACCAGCGTGGAGCGCAGCTCCAACGTCAATGTTCGCGACGGCGGCGTGCTGGCCGGCAATGCCACCGTGGGCGATACCTATGTGACCAATGGCGGTGTGCTCTCGCCGGGCCGCGGCAACGTGGGCACGATCACCGTTGACGGAAATCTGTTCTTCAACGCGGGCGTATCGGGCGCGGTCTCGTCGGCCGCGTTCTACGACGTGGACCTGCTCGGCAACGGCCAGGGCGACCTGCTGAAGGTCACCGGCCAGGCCTTCGTAGGTCGCGGCTCGAACCTGGCCAACAACGGCGACGCGGTCATGCGCGTGAACGGGCTGGACCCGGCCACCAGCTACCAGAACGGTCGCACCTACACCGTGCTGGACGCTGCCGGTGGCGTGCAGGGCGGCTTCGACGGGGTGAGCTCGCGGTCGGCCTTCATCACGCCCACGTTGAGCCATAACGGCAACCAGGTGGTGCTGACCATCGCGGTCAACAATGGCGGCACCACGCCGGTCGATCCGGGTAATCCGGGTACGCCGGGGAATCCTGGCACGCCGGGTAATCCCGGTACTCCCGGTACTCCCGGAACCCCGGGCACGCCGCCGCCGGAAGTGTTCAATCCCGTGGCGCAGACCCCCAACCAGCAGGGCATTGCCAACGGCCTGAACAGCCTGCAGCAGTCCGGTGAGGCGCTGGCGCTGTACAACGCGCTGCTGATGCTCGACGAGGCGAGCGCGCGGACGGCCTTCAACGAGCTGTCCGGCGAAATCCACGCCAGCAACCGCGCGATGCTGCTGGACGACCGCTTCCTGCGCGAGGGCGTTTCCCAGCGCCTGCGGCCGGACCCGACCATGGCCGTGGAAGGCGCCTCGCTCTGGGTGGCCGGCAGCGGCAGCTCCAAGCGCCAGGACAGTGACGATTCGGCCGCGCGCGTGCGCCAGAACCGCGCCGGTGTGATGGCCGGCATCGACCTGAGCGTCGGTGGCAGCTGGACGCTGGGGGTGGCGCTGGGCTCGGAGCGGCTGCGCAACAAGGTCGACGACCGCAACGCCGACAGCGACGTGGACGCCCTGCACGCGGGGCTGTACACCGGCTTCCGTGGCGAGTCGTTCTGGTTGAACGGCGGCGCCAGCTACGCCGACTACCGCACGGACACCCAGCGTCGCGTGGGCGCCGGGCAGGCCTGGGCGCAGACGCTGGATGGTCGCCAGGACGCCAGCGCGATCACCGGCTTCGCCGAGGGCGGTTGGGACATCGAGCTTGACGCGCTGACGCTCACGCCGTACCTGGCGCTGGCCTACACGCGCCTGAGCAGTGATGCCTTCGCCGAAACCGGCGGCAGCGCGGCACTGGCAGTGGACTCGAGCGAGGACACGGCGTGGACCACCACCGCCGGCCTGCGTGCGGCCTGGGACGTCAGCGCGGACCAGGAAGGCGGCACCCGCATCGAGGCCGGTCTGGCCTGGCAGCACGGCGGTGGCGACCTGCGTGCCGACACCCGCAACCGCTTCGTGGCCGGCAGCGACCGCTTCACGGTAAGCGGCCTGCCGCTGGCCGGCGACGTGGCCATTGCCGAGCTGGGCTTCTCGTTCAAGCCCACCGACAACAGCCGCCTGTCGTTCTTCGCACAGGGCCGCAGCGGCGACGGCACCAGCGAGTTCGGCGGTCAGTTGAACTGGAACATCCTGTTCTGATCGAACGGGTTGGATGAAGCAAACGAAGGGCCCCGAAAGGGGCCCTTCGTGTTTTCTGGCAGGTGATTGGCGCAATGGTTCTGACGCGACGTCACGCGGCGTGCATACCTTTTCGGACGTAGTTCAACGCGGTTGCGCAGGGCCGTGGATACAGTGATCTCCGGGTCTATCCATTTGAACTTGGAGGTGGTTTGTGCGCCTTTTTCAGCGTGGTATTGCAGTATCTGTGGTGGTGTTGGCGGGGATGCCGGTGGCGGGTGCCGGGGCAACAAGATCGGAACATTCGACCGCGGCGTGTTGCTTGGGTGACGACAACACTGCGCAGCTGCATGCGAGTGAGGGGGAACCTTTGGTGGATCACACGGGGTTCGTAGTGGCGGGTTGCTGCCCGGGAGGAGACCACGGGCAACCATTGAACTCAACCGGATTGGGGCAAACACACCCGTCAGGGACTGACCTGAGTCTGGATGCAACTTGGCGGGTTTACGGATTCAAGCGCGATGGTGTGGAGTACTTCCAGGTCAATGATCTTGCAGGTCGTGTCCAGTTGATCGTCGGCAGCTTGGATGGGCTGTTCTGGGCCCTGCCCGCCGGCGAGGCGGTGAGTCACATGGTCCTGCCTCCCCAGCGGCCGCAGGTGTCGAAGAGCACAGTGCCGGTCGAGGTCTACCGACACCCTGCGTTCTCGTTGATGCGCTATCGTGTGGGCGACAGCGCGGTATGGTCGGTTGAGGCTCCCGGCCCTGCGCGCTGAGCGTCCGGGGCCTCCACGAACAACATGCGGATGCGATTGCGGCGGCACTGCACAGTGCCGCTGTAGGCGAGGGTGCGCCCTGGGAGCTGCTCGGTCGCCAGTGCACAGGTCGTCTCGGACAGCCGATGCTCTGGGTCAAGCATTGTCACCACGACCAGAATGCCCTCGCGGTTGCCCAGCCGCCCGCAGCGTGCATTGACGCGCAGCTGCCCGGGCTCATGCTGCAGCAGTAGGGACACCGCTTCGGTCAGTGTGCGGTAGGTGGCCAGCTGCAACGCTACCGTCAGGCGGCAGGGATCGCCAATCAACCGGGGTTGGGTCATGCGTTCGGTGTTCGACCAGGCCTCGCTAATGCCGCCTACCTGCAGCGCGAGGTACAGGCCCACATGTTCCAGTGCTGTGGGGTAGACCATGCTGGCCTGCTCGCGGAACTTGCGCGAGTACAGGCTCGACGCGCTGATCAGGTTGCGGGCGATCTCATGATGGCCCTGTCGCTTCAGCCAATCGGCGGTCTCACTGAGGTAGGTGTCGATTCCGTCGCCGATCCGGTTGATGTCCAGTGCGCGCTGCCGAAGGTCCATTTCACCTGAAAGGTGCGATGCCTTGGCCAGCGATGCGGCCCACTTGCCATCGAACGTATTGGATTTGTAGCGATGGTAGTGATCGCTGATGGTTGAGCCTAGTGCGAGCAATGCGGCACCAGCCACCGCCAGAATCTGCTGGACAGTGAACGTGGCAGAATCGAATGACCAAGGCTGGCCACTGGTAGGCATGAACAAGCCCACGATCAGATACAGCGAAGGGACCGCTATAGCCGAGCCACGCCAGCCATGCAGGCAGGTCAGCGCGATGGCCGGGAGTGCCATCAGCAGTTGCAGGCTGGTCGCGAACACTGTGTAGCTGGGTGGAATTTGAGTTGCTGAGTACCCCAGGGAAAGCATCAGGGAGAGCAACGCAATGGCTGGTATTGAGAACATCTGGTGCGGCCCCAGTGCCGTGCGCTGTAACCACAGCAATGCAAGAGGGGCCACTGTCAGAATGCCAATGAAATTTCCCAGCGTCTGATGTGCCGCCCTCGTTGGCAGTGGAATACTAGGTGGCGAAGGCCAAAGCAGCTGGGCCGCGTAAATGTTGATCAATGCAGCGGCTATGGCAACGGTGGCGGCCAACGAGAGCAACTGAACGCCCGGGATTCCAGTCAGCACGCTTCTTTGAACTCGAACAATGAGCGCTACAGCAGGCATTAGCAGTGCGGAGCAGATGATGGCCCAAGCGGGGCCGTACTTGTCTATCATCGGATAGCGCACTAGCGTCAGATGGGCATAATCCCCGAGGACCAGATAGGGCCAGAGCCTGACTGGGCATAGCAGTAGTGCAGCAACGCGAATACCTGCAAGCAGATTGAATTGATCAACCGATATCTGTCGCGCAGCTAAGCAGAGCAGTGCGTACAACGCCGCGACTAGCAGTCCATCTGGATAGATGCGCACGCTCAGTTTCAATTGAAGTCCATTTTTCCACCAGTGCAACAGCACGCTCCGCCTCCTGTTGAGTGCATGACGGCATCCACGTTGTGATGTCAGTGGGCGTCGGTGCGGGGAAGGTATCGGCGGTGCTTTGTGCAGGCAATTGAGCTGATGCACTTTCAGAATATGTTGAATGCGAACTTCGTCTTCGGACTTTGATGCGCATCACTCTGATAGTTGGATGCACTGCCAGTGCGAGTGGCTAACGCGACGTTTTCGGTGGCTTTCACGCACGGTTGGCGGATTGCATGGCATGGCGTCAACGGCGCGTTCTTTCAGGACACTTCCGTCCGGTCTACCGGCCCACGCGGCCGTTTGCGCGGCGGCGCCGGGTCGGTGAATGCGCTTCCGCGGCTCACCACGGGGGATTGCGCACCCCTGCGGTCATTCGGCATCCTGCCTGCATGCCATCCCCCAAACGCTCGATCCATGTCGTGGCCGGCGTCATCACCGACGCCCGTGGCCGCATTCTGCTCAACCGTCGCACCGAGAACAGCGACATGGCCGGCCTGTGGGAATTCCCTGGCGGCAAGCGCGAGGCCGGTGAGACCTCGGAGCAGGCGCTGGTGCGCGAGCTGCGTGAAGAGCTGGGGATCGAGGCCGAGGTGGGCGAGTGGATCATGGACGTGCCGCAGGTCTACCCGGACAAGCACCTGCGGCTGGAGGTGCGGCATATCCGCAGTTGGAAGGGCTCGCCGCGCGGTCGTGAGGGCCAGGCCATCACCTGGGTGACCCCGGACAAGCTGTCGCGCTATTCCATGCCGCCGGCCGACCTGCCGGTGGTGGCCGCGCTGCGCCACCCGGACCGCTACCTGATCACCCCCGAACCGGATGCGGATGACGCCGCCGCCCACCAGGCATGGGTCGCCCGGCTGGCCCGGGCGCTGGAGGCAGGCGTTCGTCGCGTCCAGCTGCGTACGCCCGGCAGTGCCGCGCGCATCGCGCTGGCCGAGCAGGCCGTGGCCCGCCACCGGGGCGGCGTGCAGTGGCTGCTCAACCGCGATATCGACCTCGCCCGTCGGTTGGGGGTCGGCGTGCACCTGGGCAGCGAACAGCTGCTGCAGCTGGATGCCCGGCCGCTGCCGGCCGGGCAGCTGGTGGCCGCCTCCTGCCACGACCTTGCCCAACTGCAGGCCGCCCAACGGCTGGGCTGCGATTTCGCCGTGCTGGGCCCCGTGCAGGCCACGACCAGCCACACCGACGCCACGCCGATAGGCTGGAACGGCTTTGAATCGCTGCGTGCGCAGGTGTCGCTGCCGCTGTACGCGCTGGGCGGGCTGGGCCCGGGCGACATCGTGGAGGCGCGCCGCCACGGTGCCCAGGGCATCGCCTCGATCAGCCAGCTGTGGGCCGGCGAGGCTGCTCCGGCCGGCCGCTGAGCCAGCGACGCTGCCGCGCACCTGCTGGGCTCAGCGCACTGGCGTACCCCCGGGAACCAGTGTGATGACCGCCTGCGGCTGCTCCCCGCCACCCTGCACCCGCACCGTACCCGTGCCCGGGCCATGAGGGCTGTGCAGGGAAAACGCGTAGAGGGTTCCCCATCCCAGCCCATGCGCATCGTCATCGCGTGCGGTCCAGCTCAGCCGGCCCGGCGCCGTGGAGACGGTCCAGTCGTTGTCGGGTTGCGCGTCGACATCGTGGAAGCCGACGCCGCCGGGATCGACCGTACCGGCCACCTCCATCGACAGTGCGCGCAGGCCAACATGGTCGTGCAGGCGCAGGTTCGAGCCGCTGCCGCCGAGCCGCGCGGTGCCCGCGTCGATGTTCATCAGCGCGTAGTCGTAGCGCCACAGGCCGTTGGGCAACTGGCGCGCCTTCATGGCCAGGATCGCGGTACCGCTGCCGGTGTGCACGCGGGTGTTGCGTTCGGTGGGGTGCTCGCTGCCCGGCGTGACCCAGCGGTCGATGGCCGGGCCCAGCGCATAGCCGCTGCTGCGGAACGTCCAGAGATTGTTCGACCAGCGCGGCCGCACCCGCTGGGTCGCCATGGAGTTGAGCGGGTTGATGTCGTCGCGCGCCACGTACCAGGTTTCAAACAACCAGCGTGCGCCGCGATGGGTGGTGGGCGAGACCTGCTGTTCGTTCACCCGCAGCCGGCCCTGGTACTGGTCGTCCTCCCTGGGATAGGTGGGCCGGCCGGTACAGTCGGGGTCGAACACGGAGCCACAACGTCCCCACTGCCCGCTGTGCGCGAGGATCTCGTTGCGCGGGGACATGATCCACAGCGCGTCATTGGTGCCGGCCGAATACAGGTCCTCGCAGCCCGGTCCCACCGCGAAGCCGGCAGGCTCATCGGGATACAGGCAGTTGCTGTTGATCGCGAAGAACGCATGCTTGGCCCACGACGCGCCGATCTGCTGCAGGCCGCCCTCGGCGTTGATGCGGTACATGCTCCAGACCAGGTACGGGTGCTGGTCGTTCTGGTACGGGCCGCCATCGTCGGAGAACATGCGCCGCCACGGAATGCTCGCGGCCCAGCGCGCGCTGCTTGTGCCCAGCGGGTCACCGGGAATGGTGGGTAGCAGCTCACCCGCGTTGAGGTTGTTCTTCAGTTCGGCATCCGGGGTGATCACCATCTCGCCATTGCCGGCGTTGCCACTGCACCCGTTGCAGCGGGTGAACTGCACCTTGTTCTCCAGCATCATCAGGTCGGTGCGGTAGACATCGCCGTCCGGTGCGGGCTCGCCGTCCCAGTGGCGCACCGGTGCCGCTACGCTCACCCGTGCGCCGGGCCGGGCCGCCTGGGTCTCAAGCCCCAGGCTGGCGATCACCCAGCCGGCGACCTCGGGCCTGCCGATGCGTGCCGCCAGCGCCGCGCTGATGCGCAGGTCCGAGGACACCACCGAGAGCCGCTGCCGCGTGGCGTCCAGCGTGGTCATCATCGCGTCCAGCTCGAACAGCACGGCGCCGCTGGCATCGAGCACGCCCAGGGTGTCGTTGCGGTCGGGCAGCGCGGCCAGCCGCAGCTGCTCAAGCGCGATGGGCGCTCCGTCCGGCAGCCGCAACTGGCCTGCTGCGGCGAGATGCAGGGCGCCGCCCTGATAACGCTGGATGGCGCCATGGCGCGCATCGACCGTGAGCGCATGCGCGCCGGACACCCCAAGTGCGGGACTGGCCACGGTCGCAGCGTGCGGTGCATGCACGCCCGGCATGTCCAGGCGCAGCCCCAGGCGTTCGGCCAGGTCTTGGTTCCACTGCAGCTGCACCTCGCCACCCGCGAACGACCACTGCCCGTGTGCAAGGAGCAGGGGAGTATCAGCGGCTGCCCAGCCCGGAGCGGCCGGCGCGAGCAGGGCCAGCAACAGCAGCGTGCGGCGCGCGGCAACGCGGTGTACATGCATGATCATCGGGAACCTCCTGTCATCGGAGGCGCCAGTATCCGGACGCGACTCAGGCGCGAATGTGCGCTGGTCTCTGCATTTCGGCGACCATCGAAAGAAGCAATCAAACGCCTGAAAAAGCGCTTAAAGCGTGATCCAGAAGCAGCCGTACTGGCGGCGCAGGCCGAACACGGTGCGTGCCGGCGTGGCCGTGTTGCCCAGGGTCTGTTCCAGCCGCAGGCCGATCGGGCGCGGACGGCCGGCTACCGGCGCGGCAGCCTCCACCGCCTCCACCAGCGTGGCGTCCGGGTTGGGTGGCGGCGGTGGCAGCGGCGCCTCGGTCTCGGGGTAGACCGGCGCGATGTCGATCAGCGGCCGCTGCACCACCGACTCCAGCCGGCCGATGATCTGGTTGGCGGCCGCGTTGGAGACGTTGCCCCACAGATAGATCGACGAGAGCCGGTTGACGTCCTGCAGGCTCACCGCATCGCGGATCTGCCCGGTCAGTTCGCTGAGCCGGCGCGCGCAGCCGGCGCGGTAGATGCCGGTGTTGCCGACCGATGCATTGCCCGCCGGCATGCGCGCGGTCGCGCCCAGCGCATCGCAGCTGCGGTCGGTGAACACGGTCTGGCCCTGCGCGTTGGTGCAGCGGTTCACGCGCTGCGCCTGTGCCGACGCCACGGAGGGGCCGCACAGGGCACAGAACGCCAGCAGGAGCAGGACAAGCAGTTTCATCGCAGCAGAGTAGCGGCGCCTGCGTTATCTGCAAGCGATTGCGTTTTCCGCGCTCAGCGGCCCAGCAGTTTCAGGACCTGGGTGGTCGGCTTGGCCAGGTTGAGGGTGTAGAAATGCAGCCCCGGCGCGCCACCGGCGAGCAGCCGCTCGCACAGCTGGGCCACCACGTCGGCACCGAAGGCGCGCACCGATTCGGCATCGTCACCGTAGGCCTGCATGCGCTTGCCGATCCAGCGCGGGATCTCCGCGCCGCACTGTTCGGAGAAGCGGCGCAGCTGGCTGAAGTTGGAGATCGGCATGATGCCCGGCACGATCGGCACCTGCACGCCGAGCTTGCGCACGGCGTCGACGAAATGGAAATACGCGTCGGGGTTGTAGAAGTACTGGGTGATTGCCGCGTCGGCACCAGCGTCGATCTTGGCCTTGAAGTGCTTCAGGTCCAGCAGGGCATCCGAGGACTGCGGGTGGGTTTCGGGGTAGGCGCCTACCTCGATGTGGAACGCATCGCCGTGTTCGGCGCGGATGAAGCTGATCAGTTCCGAGGCATAGCGCAGATCGCCGGGGTGGCCCATGCCCGACGGCAGGTCGCCGCGCAGGGCGACGATGCGGCGGCAGCCGATGGCGCGGTACAGTTTGAGCAGTTCGCGGATCTCTTCGCGGCTGCCGCCCACGCAGGACAGGTGCGGGGCCGCATCGAAGCGATGGTGCTGCTTGAGGTGGCGCACGGTCTCGGAGGTGTAGCTGAGGGTCGAGCCGCCGGCGCCGAAGGTACACGACACATACTCCGGCGCGTAGGACTTGAGCTTGCCGGCGGTGCGATCGAGCTGGGCGCGCTGCTCGTCGGTCTTGGGCGGATAGAACTCGAAGCTGATGGCGGTCATGGGCGGCGGCGGCGACGGGTGTGGACCCATCATATCGCTTCATCGCGATGAATGTGAAGTGCGTCGCACCCGCCGTGCACGGGGCCGGGTCTACTGTAGAGCGTATCGGTAGAGGGTAGCGACGATGGACATTCTGGTTACGGGTGGCACCGGCTTCATCGGGCGGCGCCTGTGTGCGCGCCTGTTGGCGCAGGGGCATGCGGTGACGGTACTGACCTGCCACCCCGGCCGCACAACGGTTGCCGGGGCGCACAGCGTCGCCCGGCTGGAGGATGTCGGCCCGGTGCAGGCGGTGGTGAACCTGGCCGGCGAGCCGATCATGCAGGGCCGCTGGACGCCCGCGCGCAAGCAGGCGCTGCTCGATTCGCGGCTGGGCACCACGCGCGGCCTGCTGGCGTGGATGGATGGTCTGCATGAGCGGCCGCAGGTGCTGGTGTCCGGCTCGGCGATCGGCTATTACGGCCCGCGCGGCGATGAGGTGCTGGACGAAGCGGCAGCACCCGGCCATGACTTCGCGGCGATGCTGTGCCGCCAGTGGGAGGCTGAAGCGTTCAAGGCCGAGGCGCTCGGGGTGCGCACCTGCGTGCTGCGTACCGGCATCGTGCTGGACCGCGACGGGGGCGCGCTGGCGAGGATGCTGCCGCCGTTCCGGCTCGGCGCGGGCGGCCCGATGGGCGATGGCCGGCAGTGGATGAGCTGGATCCACCGCGAGGATCTGGTGGGGCTGATCGTCTGGCTGCTGGAGCACGACAACGCCCGGGGCGCCTACAACGGCACCGCCCCCGAAGCGCTTCCCAATGCCGCCTTCGCGCGCACACTGGCGGCCAGCCTGCACCGTCCTGCGCTGCTCACCACGCCGGCCTTCGCACTGAAACTGGCGTTCGGCGAGATGGCGGGGCTGCTGCTGACCGGGCAGCGCGTGGTGCCGGCGCGTGCGTTGCAGGACGGCTACCGCTTCCAGTACCCGGAACTGGCGCAGGCACTGCACGCGATTCTCGATGGATGACGCGGGTTACCCTGTGCACCCTTTTGTGCCGCAGCGTAGCCATGTCCATCGTTCTGACTGAATTCGCCCGTCCCCGCCTGTTTCCCCGCGTGCCGCGCGGCAATACCATCCAGGACTGCACGGCGGCGCAGTTCGAGGCGCACCTCAACACGCATGCGCCGTTCAAGGTGCTCGACGGCTACGCGCCGTTCTGCAAGCTGTTCGTCTACGAGAACTGGACCAGCACGCGGTGCCTGACCGTGCCGATCACCGATGCCAACCGCCACCAGCTGCACAGCGGTTACGAAGCGCGCAACCGCGCGGAGCTGCCGGTGCTGGTGCGCTGGTTCGAAGGCGTGGAATCGCCGAGGGCGAACTATCTGGTGGTGATTCTGTACAGCGCGGAGCAGCTTGCACTGGAAGGCTCGCCGATCGAGGCGGAGTGGGGCATCGTCGGCTGCATCTATACCGCGGAACCGGAAGAGGTGCCGATGGCCCCGATCACCATGATGCGCAACGCGCTGGGGGTGGAAGAGGGCGGCTCCGGCGTGCCGCTGGACCGCGAGGCGTACGCGCGCGCCGTGGCGTTCTGGGAGGCCAACGCCAACTGGCGGCCGTGACACCGGCCTGACCATGCCGGGCCATGCTCAGGCCGGTGGCAAGGCCTGCCACTCCCACCACGGCGCGTGGTACTCACGGTCGGTGCAGCGCCACCCGCGCCCACACACGGTGCAGGTGGCGTCCTGGGTATCGCCCCAGCCTCCTTCGGCGACACCGGTGGCGATGGGCAGCACGTGGCCGCTGGCGATCTCGCGGCCGGGCTGGTAGTGCATCCAGTGCGGATACAGCTGGCACAGGCAGCCACTGTGGTCACGCCAGTGGCGCAGCTTGCGCAGCACGAAATCCAGTTCGTAGTGTTCGCGGACCCACGCCGGGTCCGCGGTGTAGCGTGCCCGGGCGATCGCCACGTAGTGCAGCTGCGCAACAAGGTCGTCCAGCACCACCGCATCGCGGGTGAGGGCAATGGTGGCGACCGCCGTGCGCAGCCGGCCGTAATCGCCACTGCCCAGCGCCTGCAGCAGGGCAGTGCCCGGGCGACCTTCCTGCAGCGGCGGCAGGGGCGTACCCATCAGGCGCTCGAACAGGCGGCCGATCACGCCGATCTGCCGATCGGTGCGTAGGCGCCGCTGGTGAGCTGCAGCAGGTCGGCGGGGGCCAGCGCCACTTCCAGTCCACGGCGGCCAGCGCTGACGTGCAGGATGGGCAGCGTCTGCGCACTGGCGTCGACGAAGGTGCGGTGCTGCTTCTTCTGCCCCAGCGGGCTAATGCCGCCGACCAGATAACCGGTCGCGCGCTGCGCCGCGTCGATATCGGCCATCTCGCACTTCCGGCAGCCGGCCGCCTCGGCCAGCGCCTTCAGATCCAGCATGCCGCTGACCGGCACGATCGCCACCAGCAGTTCGTGTTTCTCGGTACTGGCGAGCAGGGTCTTGAACACCTGTGCAGGGTCGAGGCCGAGCTTGTGCGCCGCCTCGTCGCCATACGAATCGGCCCCCTTGTCGTGTGCATAGCTGTGCACGGTGTGGGCGATGGCCAGGCGCTTGAGCAGGTTGATGGCAGGGGTCATGGCCGCATCCTAGCGCAGCCTCGGCGGTGTGGATTGACCCAGACTGCTGCCGCGCGGCCAAGGCACGACACCAAAAAAAACGGGCGCCTTTCGGCGCCCGTCGGTGTTCAACGCAACTGGACCGGCATGCCGATCAGTAGCGGTAATGCTCCGGCTTGAACGGACCTTCGACCGGCACGCCGATGTAATCGGCCTGGTCCTGGGTCAGGGTGGTCAGCTTCACGCCGATCTTCTCCAGGTGCAGGCGCGCCACTTCCTCGTCCAGCTTCTTCGGCAGCAGGTACACCTTCTTCTCGTAGCTGTCCTTGTTCGCCCACAGGTCGATCTGCGCGAGCGTCTGGTTGGCAAACGAGTTGGACATCACGAAGCTCGGGTGGCCGGTGGCGCAGCCGAGGTTGACCAGGCGGCCTTCGGCCAGCAGGAAGATCGCGTTGCCGTTCGGGAACACGTACTTGTCCACCTGCGGCTTGATGTTGACGTGCTGCACGCCCGGGAAGCCGACCAGCGCATCGACCTGGATCTCGTTGTCGAAGTGGCCGATGTTGCAGACGATGGCCTGGTCCTTCATCGCGCTCAGGTGCTCGATGCGGATGATGTCCTTGTTGCCGGTGGTGGTGACGTACAGGTCGGCACGGCCCAGGGTGGATTCGATGGTGTTGACCTCGAAGCCTTCCATCGCGGCCTGCAGGGCGCAGATCGGGTCGATCTCGGTGACCACCACGCGCGCGCCGTAGGCACGCAGCGAGGCGGCGCAGCCCTTGCCCACGTCGCCGTAGCCGCAGACCACGGCGACCTTGCCGGCCAGCATCACGTCCATGGCGCGCTTGAGGCCGTCGGCCAGCGATTCACGGCAGCCGTACAGGTTGTCGAACTTGGACTTGGTGACCGAGTCGTTGACGTTGATCGCCGGGATCAGCAGGGTTCCGGCCTGGGCCAGCTGGTACAGGCGGTGCACGCCGGTGGTGGTCTCTTCGGAGACGCCCTTCCAGTCCTTGACCACGCGTGCCCAGTAACCCGGACGCTCCTTGGCCACGCGCTTGAGCAGGTCCTTGATGACCTGTTCTTCGTGCGAGGCAGCCTTTTCGTTGACCCAGTTGCTGCCATTTTCGAGCTCGTAGCCCTTGTGGATCAGCAGGGTGACGTCACCGCCGTCATCGACCACCAGCTCCGGACCGGTCAGGGTGCCGTCGGCCAGGGTGAAGGTCAGCGCGTCCAGGGTGCAGTCCCAGTACTCTTCCAGCGACTCGCCCTTCCAGGCGAACACCGGGGTGCCGGAAGCGGCGATGGCCGCAGCGGCGTGGTCCTGGGTGGAGAAGATGTTGCACGAGGCCCAGCGCACGTCGGCGCCGATGTCCTTCAGCGTTTCGATCAGCACGGCGGTCTGGATGGTCATGTGCAGCGAGCCGGTCACGCGCACGCCCTTCAGCGGCAGGGTGGCGGCGTGCTTGCGGCGGATCGACATCAGGCCCGGCATTTCATGCTCGGCGATATCCAGTTCCTTGCGGCCCCAGTCGGCCAGCGAGATATCGGCAATCTTGTAATCGCCTTCGGTGGAGAAGGTCTTGGCAACAGCGTTCATGCAAAAGCTCCGGTAATGGACGAATGGCTCGTCTTCGCCGGGCGCCGTTGGAACCAGCCCTGCCACCGAGCCTGGCCGCCCGGATCAGGTCCGGGGTCGGTCGCAGCGCCCCTCGGTGGAGGGGATGCCCATTATATCCCGGCGCACCGCCTGGGCATGAATCGGTGCGCGCCCCCAACCATCGGCAGGGGGGCAAACCGCGCCCCGCTGTTAAGGTCCAAGGTTTGCACAGGATGGGGATCGAAGATGACAGGCAATGATCGTCGGCGCCGTGCGCGCTGGGGCGGCACGCTGATCGTGGGCATGGCCCTGCTGGCGGTGGCACCGCTGGGACTGGCCGCGACCGCAGCCGGCAAGGCCCCGGCCACGCCGGTGGCGGCCGCGAAGGACGTGCAGGGCTACCAGCTGCCGTCGGTGGCGTTGCAGGCGGTGGTCGATGCGCCGCGCGCGCCGGCCCTGAACCTGTCACCGCGCCGGGACATCGCCGTGCTGCTGCAGACCCCGCCGCTGCCCTCCATTGCCGAGGTGGCCCAGCCCGAGCTGAAGCTGGCCGGCCTGCGCATCAACCCGGCCACCCACGCGTCCAGCCGTTTCAGCTTCGGCAACAAGCTGTGGCTGATGAACATCGCCGACGGCAAGGAACGCCAGATCACGGGCCTGCCGCAGCCGTTGTCGGTTGCCTCGCTGGCCTGGTCGCCGGACCAGCAGTACCTGGCGTTCAACCAGGTGCATGCCGCCAGTGGTGCCAATGAACTGTGGATCATCGACGTGGCCAGCGGTTCGGCACGGCGGCTGCTCGCCGATCTCAACACGGTGACCGGCGAAGGCTACACCTGGCTGCCCGACAGCCGCGGCCTGCTGGTGACTCAGCAGCTCAAGGGGCAGGGGTCCGCGCCGGCCGCCGGCGGCATCCCCACCGGCCCGGCGATCCAGCAGACCCAGGCCGATGCCGGGGTCCGCGCGATCCGCACCTATCAGGACCTGCTCAGCAATGAAGCCGATGCGCGCCTGTTCGATTACTACGCCACTGCGCAGCCAGCCCGGGTCGCGCTCAATGGCGTCGTCGCCCCGCTGTCCACTGCCGGCGTGTACCTCGATCTGAGCGTGTCACCGGACGGGCGCCATGTGCTCGCCCAGCGTGTGCAGCGCCCGTATTCCTACCTGGTGCCGGCCGACGACTTCCCGCGCCGCATCGAAGTGCTCTCCGCCGCCGATGGCCGGCTGGAACACACCGTGGCCACGCTGCCGCTGGTGGAAGGCCTGCCGACCGGCAACGACGCGGTGCCCACCGGGGTGCGCGACGTGAGCTGGCGCGCCGATGCCCCGGCCACGCTGGTCTGGGCCGAGGCGCAGGACGGGGGCGACCCGGGCCGCGACGCCAAGGTGCGCGACGCGGTGCTGATGCAGGCCGCGCCGTTCGAGACCCCGCCGGTGACGCTGGCCCAGCTGGGCAGCCGCTACGCGGGTATCCAATGGGGCCGTGGCGACCTGGCGCTGCTCAATGAGTCGTGGTGGAAGAGCCGCGTGGTCAAACAGTGGCGGATTGCCCCGGACCAGCTCGACCAGGCGCCGCAGCTGCTGTCCGAGCGCTCGTCGCAGGACCGCTACAACGATCCCGGCCGCCCGGCGCTGGTGCGCGACGTCAACGGTCGCGGGCGGCTGCAGACGACGGCCGATGGGCGCAGCATCTTCCTGCTCGGCCAGGGCGCCTCGGCGGAGGGCGACCGCCCGTTCGTGGACCGCTTCGACCTGGAAAGCCGGCAGACCACGCGCCTGTTCCATTCGCAGGCCCCGGACTATGCGCTGCCGCAGGCACTGCTGGACCAGGAAGGCACCTCGCTGCTGCTGACCCGCGAAGCACCCGACACGCCGCCCAACTACTACGTGCAGGCACTGGGCGATGCCGCCGCTCCCCCGCGCGCGCTGACCCGTTTCGAGCACCCGTTGCCGCAGCTGCGCGGGGTGAGCAAGGAGCAGATCCGTTACAAGCGGAATGACGGTGTGGATCTCACCGCTACGTTGATGCTGCCGCCGGGCTACAACCCGAAGAAGGACGGCCCGCTGCCGATGCTGATGTGGGCCTACCCGGGCGAGTTCAAGACGGCCGCGGCCGCCAGCCAGGTCACCGATTCGCCGTACCGCTTCAACGCGATCAGCTACTGGGGTCCGCAGGCCTTCCTGGCCAAGGGCTATGCGGTGCTGGTGAGTCCGTCGATGCCGATCATCGGCGAAGGCGACAAGGAACCGAACGACACCTACCTGCCGCAGCTGATCGCCAACGCCGAAGCGGCGGTGGACGAAGTGGTGCGGCGTGGGGTGACCGACCGCGACCACATCGCCATCGGCGGACACTCCTACGGTGCGTTCATGACCGCCAACCTGCTGGCGCATACGCGGCTGTTCAAGGCGGGTATCGCACGCAGCGGTGCCTACAACCGCACGCTCACCCCGTTCGGGTTCCAGGCCGAGGAACGCAACTTCTGGCAGGCGCAGGATGTGTACCTGAAGATGTCGCCGTTCAATTTCGCCGACAAGATCAAGGACCCGATCCTGTTCATCCACGGCGTGGACGACAACAACTCCGGCACCTTCCCGATCCAGAGCGAGCGCATGTTCGCGGCGGTCAAGGGTCTGGGCGGTACCGCACGGCTGGTGATGCTGCCCAACGAGTCGCACGCCTACCGCGCGCGCGAATCGATCATGACGATGCTGGCCGAGAGCGAGCGTTGGTTGGAGCAGACGATCGGGCCGGGTAAGAAAACAAAGTGACGTGGCGCCGGGCTCTGCCCGGCTGCTCTTGCAACGCTCTGCCCGGCTGCCGTTGCAACGGTCTGCCGGTTTGCCGATGCAACACATGCAGATGAAACCAATTGTGCGGCGCAATGCGCCGCACAATCTGGGTTAGGCTTGATGCGATTCCGTTCCCGAGGCCAGTGCGTCGCAGATGAACGAGTACCGCAGCAGCATCGTCTTTGCCACCCCCGATATTCCCCTGCGTGACGACGTGCGCCGACTGGGCGCGCTGGTCGGCGACCTGCTTGCCGAGCAGGTGTCCACGCAGTTCTTCGATGACGTGGAACAGGTGCGCACGCGCGCCATTGCACGCCGTGAGAGCGACGCGCCGCTGTCCGACCTCAACGATGCGCTGACCGGGCTGCCGCCCGAACGCGCCGAGGCGATGGTGCGTGCGTTCAGCACCTACTTCCAGGTGGTGAACATCGCCGAGCGCGTGCACCGCATCCGCCGCCGTCGCGACTACCAGCGCGCCGGTACAGCCACGGCGCAGCCCGATGGCCTGCAGGACGCCCTGCAGAAGCTCAAGGCACAGGGCGTCACTCTGGCCGAGCTGGGCGAGTGGTTGCCGCGCATCGACATCGAACCGGTGTTCACCGCACACCCCACCGAAGCGGTACGCCGCGCGCTGCTGGAAAAAGAGCAGCTGATGGTGGCCAGCCTGGTCGACAACCTGGATGGCCAGCGCACTCCGGGCGAGGCCGCGTCGGACGCGGCACGCTTCCGCATGGCGCTCACCGCATCCTGGCAGACCACCGATTCCTCACCCGTACGGCCCACCGTGGACGACGAGCGCGAGCACGTCGGCTTCTATCTGGTGCAGGTGCTGTACCGCGTAATCCCGGTGCTGTACGAATCGCTGCAGCAGGCGCTGCTGGACACCTATGGCGAAAGCCTGCCGCTGCCGCGATTGCTGCGCTTCGGCACGTGGGTGGGCGGTGACATGGACGGCAATCCCAATGTGGATGCCGGCACCATCCGCAACACCCTCGATGCACAGCGCCAGGCGGTACTGGGGCGCTACCAGAAGGATCTGCTGCAGCTGGCCAGCCTGCTCAGTCAGTCCACCGAGCGGGTGGCGGTCAGCGAGGCGCTGCAGGCGCGCGTGCTGCACTACCAGCAGCTGCTGCCACAGGTGACCTCGCGTCCGCGTCATGCCGATATGCCGTATCGCCTGCTCAACGACCGCATGCGTGCGCGCGTGCAGGCCACGCTGGACGATGCCGAAGGCGGCTATGCATCGCCGCAGGAACTGGAGGACGACATCACGCTGATCCTCGACAGCCTGCACGCCAACAAGGGCGACCACGCCGGCGGCTTCGCGGTGCGCCGCCTGCTGTGGCGGGTGCGCACCTTCGGTTTCCATCTGGCGCGGCTGGACGTGCGCCAGGAATCGAGCGTGCACGGGCGCGCGCTGGCCAGCGTGCTGGATGGCCAGGACGCCTGGGATGCAGCCGACGCGCTGGCCCGTGCGAGCCGGTTGGCGCCCTTCGCCAGCGGCGAGCAGGCACTGCCGGAAAGCACTGAGGAGGGCGGGCAACGCCTCGATGCGGTGTTCGCCGCGCTGGCCGATGCCCGCCGCCGCCACGGCGCCGATGCGTTGGGCAGCTACATCATTTCGATGGCGCATGACCGCAGTGACGTACTGGCGGTACTGGCGCTGGCGCGGCGTGGCGGGCTGGTGGACGACGACGGTGCGGTGCCGCTGGATATCGCGCCGCTGTTCGAGACCGTGGACGACCTGCAACGCGGCACCGACACGCTGCGCGACCTGCTGGCCGATCCGGTCTACCGCGCGCACCTGGTCGCACGCGACGACGTTCAGATGGTGATGCTGGGCTACTCCGACAGCGGCAAGGACGGCGGCATCGCCGCGTCGCGCTGGGGGTTGCAGCGGGCGCAGGTGGAGCTGCTGGAGGTGGCGGCCGAGAGCGGTATCCGGCTCACGTTCTTCCATGGCCGCGGCGGCTCGATCAGCCGCGGTGGCGGCAAGACCACCGACGCGGTGGATGCCTCGCCACGCGGCAGCATCGATGGCCGCCTGCGCGTCACCGAGCAGGGTGAAGTGATCCACCGCAAATACGGCATCCGTGCGTTGGCGCTGCGTTCGCTGGAGCAGTCCACCGGCGCGGTGCTGCGCTCCAGCCTGCGCCCGCGTGCGCCGGAGCCGCGCGAGGCGCAGTGGCGGCCGGTGATGGACCTGGTGGCGGAGAAGAGCGCCGAGGCCTACCGCGCGTTCGTGGGCCAGCCCGATTTCATGCAGTACTTCCGCCAGGCCACGCCGATCGATGTGATCGAGCGGATGACGCTGGGCTCGCGGCCCTCGCGCCGGCTGGGGCAGGACGCGGCGCTGACCAATCTACGGGCGATTCCGTGGGTGTTCGCCTGGAGCCAGGCGCGTGCGGTGATCCCGGGCTGGTACGGCGTGGGCAGCGGATTGCAGGCCGCCATCGACGCCGGGCATGGCGCGACGTTGCAGGAGATGGCGCGCGACTGGCCGTTCTTCAGCACGTTCCTGGACGACATCGCGATGGTGCTGTCCAAGGGTGACATCACCATCGCCGAGCAGTTCTCGCGGTTGTCGGGCGCGCTGCATGAGCGGTTCTTCCCACAGATCCAGCGCGAGTTGGCGCTTACCGGCAAGCTGATCCTGGACATCACCGGGCAGGACGAACTGCTGCAGCATGACCAGCGCTTGGCGCTGTCGATCCGCCTGCGCAATCCCTACATCGATCCGATCAGCGTGCTGCAGGTGGACCTGCTGCGTCGCTGGCGCGACAGCGGCGGTGAGGATGACGATGTATTGCGCGCCCTCGTGGCGTGCGTGAATGGCGTCTCGCAGGGCGTGCAGAACACAGGGTGAGGCACGTATCGACCAACGGTCGATACCTACCCCGTGTCATGAGCACCCGACCCGGTAGGTCACGACCGTTGGTCGTGACCGAACCACGGGCGGGCATACCGTTGGTCGTGACGGTTATTCCGGCGACGGCGGATTGGACGCCAGCAAGGCGCGGTGCCGCTGTTCCATCTCCGCCCGCAGCTGACGGCGCAGCAGTGCGGCGGCATGGCGGCGGCGCTGGTTGCTGGAGTCCAGCTGCAACGGCGGCACCGGCGTGGGCTTGCCGTCGTCATCGACGGCGACCATGGTGAAGAAGCAGCTGTTGGCATGCCGCACGCTGCGCTTGAGGATGTCCTCGGCGACCACCTTCACCCCGATCTCCATTGAGGACGTGCCGGTGTAGTTGACCGAGGCCAGGAAGGTCACCAGCTCGCCCACGGCGATCGGTTCGCGGAAGGTCACCTGGTCCACCGAGAGCGTCACCACGTAACGGCCGGCGTAACGGCTGGCACAGGCGTAGGCGACCTGGTCGAGCAGGCGCAGCACCGCGCCGCCGTGCACCTTGCCGGAGAAATTGGCCATCTCCGGCGACATCAGCACGGTCATGGTCAGCTGGTGGGATTGAATGTCGATCGTCATTGCCCGAGTGTACCGCTCAGCGTCCCTCCAACTGTGCCAGCTGTTCCGCGGTGGGGAAACCACGGGTCAGGTAGCGCGGCGGGTACAGATGGCGGGGATCGGCTTCCAGCAGGTGACCCACGATCGGCATCGCCGTGTTCCAGGGCGCGCGGACCACGCGGGAGTCGTTGTCGTCAGGAACCACGAAGGCCAGGTAGTCGGTGTGGGGCAGGGATGCCTCCACGCCCTGGGCCCAGCTGGCGATCGAGAAGGTGTCGGTGTCGTTGCGGTACACCATGAACGTGGCTACGAACACATCGACGCCGTGGGTCTCGTGCACGCGCTGCAGCAGCGCCTTCTGCTCCTGGTAGGCGTCCTGGCGGAGCGACAGGCGCAGCTGGTGCTGCTTCTGGCGCAGTTCGGCCGTCGCGGGCTCACGGACCGTGATCCGTCCGCCGTCGTCATGGCAGAACAGGTCCGATGAGATCGCCCGTCCTGCCTTGATCTCCTCCAGCGCGATGTCGAACATCTGGCGTTGTGCCGCCTCGTCGTTCTCCCCGGCCACCATCATCAGGTCGCGGGTGGCAAGCAGGAACACGGGGCGCCCGGTCACCGGTACCCGGTTCACCAGCTCGGGCAGCAGGGCGCGGCTGCTGTCGTAGCAGTCTGCCCACGCGGCGCGGAACAGGCCGGGCGCGATGGGTTCGAAGTCGACCGGCGCGATGTCACGCAGGTTGCTGCGCGCGATGCTGAGTGCCTCGTGCAGCGAAACACCCCATTCCGGCGCCGGTCCCTGCTGCCGGGTGACCGTGTGTTCGGCATGATCGATGGCGATCAGTTCCACGCAGTCCTCGCTGAGCTGGCGGTACTGCAGGGTGTTGGGGGTGTCCCACCCCTTGTCTGCAATGCCCTGCAGCCGGACATGCTCCAGCTGACCGAGGTTGCGGATGACCGGGCGCAGCAGCGGGCGCAGTTCCTCCCATCCGGGCTCGCGGTCATCGCTGGCGCGCAGGGTGCGCACGAACTGGTCCAGCGCCTGCTGCTGCTTGCCACGCGGCGCGCCGACGTAGGCCTGGTGGGCGTTGTGCAGGTTGAAGTAGCTGCTCTCACCCACCTGCACGCGGAACAGCGCGGCGTCGTAGGTCATCGGCTTGGTGACGCCGCTGCGGCGTGCGGTGGCGATGAAACGTTCGGCGAATGCGTCGTTGCCGGGGGTGTCCTTGAACCACTTGTCCAACAGGGTGGAGAGCATATGCGAGCGTCCTTGGTCGATGGCGACATGCTCGCTTGAGTTGGCGGTTGTTTGCAACGGGCAAAAAGAAGGGCCGCTTGCGCGGCCCTTCCTGTATCGACCATCGCCGGGCAGAGCCCGGCGCTACGCCGCTTTTACTTCAATTTCGCATCCGCGCGCAGGGCGGCGGCGCGGTCGGTCTTCTCCCAGGAGAAGGCCGTGGCGTTGACCGTCTCGCCAGCGGCGTTGAGGTAGCTGAAATCCTTCGGCTTGCGGCCGAAGTGACCGTAGGCAGCGGTCTGCTGGTACATCGGGTGGATCAGGTCCAGCATCTTGATGATGCCGTACGGACGCAGGTCGAAATGCTTGCGGATCAGCTTCTCGATCTTGTCATCGCTGATCTTGCCGGTGCCGAAGGTGGTGACCGAAATCGAGGTCGGCTCGGCCACGCCGATGGCGTAGGAGACCTGCACTTCGCAACGGTCGGCCAGGCCGGCAGCCACGACGTTCTTGGCGACATAGCGGGCGGCATAGGCAGCCGAACGGTCGACCTTGGACGGATCCTTGCCCGAGAACGCGCCGCCACCGTGACGGGCCCAGCCGCCGTAGGTGTCGACGATGATCTTGCGGCCGGTCAGGCCGCAGTCGCCCACCGGGCCACCGATCTCGAACTTGCCGGTCGGGTTGATGTGGAACTTGGTGCCCTTGTGCAGCCACTTCGCCGGCAGCACCGGCTTGATGATCTCTTCGCGGACGGCCTCGATGAGGTCCTTCTGCTTGATGCCCGGGGCATGCTGGGTCGACAGCACGACGGCGTCGATGGCCGACACGGCGCCGTTTTCATAGCGCAGGGTGACCTGGCTCTTGGCGTCCGGACGCAGCCACGACAGCGGCGAGTTCTTCTTCTTGCGGATCTTGGCCTGCTGCTCGACCAGGCGGTGCGACAGGTGGATCGCGGCCGGCATGTAGCTGTCGGTCTCGTTGGTGGCGTAGCCGAACATCAGGCCCTGGTCGCCAGCGCCCATTTCTTCGGGCTTCTTGCGGTCAACGCCCTGGGCGATGTGCGGGGACTGCTTGCCGATCAGGTTCAGCACGCCGCAGGTGGCGCCGTCGAAGCCGACGTCGGAGCTGTCGTAGCCGATATCCAGGATCACCTTGCGGGTCACCGCTTCCAGGTCGATCCAGGCGCTGGTGGTGATTTCACCGGCCACGATCGCCACGCCGGTCTTGACCATGGTCTCGCAGGCCACGCGGGCGCGCTGATCCTGGGCAAGGATCGCGTCCAGCACCGCATCGGAGATCTGGTCGGCAATCTTGTCCGGATGGCCTTCGGAGACCGATTCGGAGGTGAACAGGTAGCTGGACATCAGGCGTAATATCCTTTTATTCGGATGGAAAGATGGGCGCGAATGATACACGGCAAGTCGCGCCATTGCATTGTGGCCCAGCGGGGGTTGCCCGTGGTTAAGCCTGTGTGCCCACCGCCAGAGGGCGCCGCAGCGTGATTGGCCCCCAGCGTCGGCGCCCAGTGTTCCACCAGCGTGACAATTGGCCGGTCCGGTGCGGCCCCTTCACCGGCGCCCGTCATGGGGCTGTCGCCGGCCGGTCATGCGCCTGCCGCGTGACGGGCGCAGGCTCCCGGCCAATTCAGCCGCCAGGCAGGAGCACGCGCCATGCACGCCATCGAGCAGCGTCTGCAGTATCGCGAAGTGGGTCGGGCCGAGGTCGGCCGGTCGCCGGCACTGGATCTCCCGGCCGACGCGCAGCCCCCGGCACGCCCGGCGCCGTCCCCGCCGGGTCCTGCGCCCTGGCGGCGCGCGGTGTTCCTCTCCGATGTCCACCTGGGCTCGCGGCATTGCCACGCGGCCGAACTGGCGCATTTCCTGTCCACGCTGCGCTGCCAGCGGCTGTACCTGGTGGGCGACATCATCGACCTGTGGTGGCTGGCGCACCGGCGTGCCAGCTGGCGGCCGGCGCACAGCGAGGTGATCGAGGCCCTGCATGCGCTGCGCCGGGCCGGCACGGAGATCGTCTACATCCCCGGTAACCACGATGCCTCGCTGCGCCAGCTGTGCGGGCTGATGCTGCCGGCAATGCGGGTGCGCCGCCGCGCCATCCACACCACCGCCGACGGCCGCCGGCTGCTGGTGGTGCATGGCGACGACTACGACGGCGCGACGCATTTCGGTGGCCTGCAGGAGCGCTTCGGCGACTGGCTGTACTACCGCATCCTCACCGGCAACCATTTGCTCAACGCCGCGCGTCGCCGCCTGGGCATGCGCTACTGGTCGCTGTCGGAGTTCCTGAAGAAGCGCAGCCGTGCGGCCGAGCGCTACATCGAACGATACGTGCAGGCCGGCCTGGCCGACGTCCGCCGACGCGGCCTGGACGGCATCATCTGCGGCCACATCCACCGCGCCGCGCTGGTCGAGCGCGACGGCCTGGTCTACGCCAACGACGGCGACTGGGTGGAAAGCCTGACCGCCCTGGCCGAAGACCCCGACGGCAGCCTGCGCCTGCTCGACCACCACGGCCACACGCTGGTGCAACTGGTCGCGCCGCGGCGGGCCGCGGCCGCCTGACACCCGGACACGCATGGCGTGTCCCTACGCGACGCGTGCAGCCCACCATCACCGTTCGACCCCAAACCCGAGCGACCAAGGGTCGTAGTGACACGCCATGCGTGTCAAAGCCATGACCCTGTGCACGTACACAAGCCATGCGTGTCAAAGCCATGACCCTGCGCACGTACACAAGCCTCACGTACCATCTGCCAATGGATTCTTTAAGCCAGATCGTCTTGGGCGGCGCCATCGCCGCCGCCATCGCCCCTGCCGGCCACCGCCGCGCCGCCCTGCTTGCCGGCGCCGCGCTTGGCACGCTGCCGGACCTGGATGCATTGCTGCTCGCCTTCACCGCCGCCGACCCGGTGGCGCTGATGACCGAACACCGCAGCTACAGTCATTCGCTGCTGGTGCTGCCGTGGGTGGCGCTGCTGATCTGGTGGGGCTTCAAACGCTTCGGCCACGGCCGGGTGGCGCAATCACCGGGCCGGTGGTTCTGGGCGATCCTGCTGTCATTGATCACCCACCCCCTGCTGGACGCGTTCACCGTCTATGGCACCCAGCTGTGGTGGCCGTTTACCCCGTCGCCGACGATGTGGTCCAGTGTGTTCATCATCGACCCGCTGTACACGGTGTGGCTGCTGCTGGGCTGCGTGGTGGCGTGGTTTGCACGCGGCCGCCCGCTGGCGCAGAAGGCGCTGGTGGCCGGGCTGGTGCTGAGCACCGGCTACCTGGGCTGGTCGCTGCTGGCCAAGCACCAGGTCGAGCGCGAGGCCGACCGTGCGCTGGCGGCGATGGGGCTGGGCGATGCGCCGCGGTTCTCGGTGGCCACGCCGTTCAACACGCTGCTGTGGCAGGTAGTGGCGATGACGCCCAGCGGCTACGTGATTGGTGAGCGCTCGCTGGTGGCCGACACGGGACCGATGACGTTCCGTGGCTATCCCTCGAACGTGCAGGCGCTGCGCCAGGCCGCGCACATCCCGGCGGTGGCGCGGCTGAACTGGTTCAACCGGGGCTTCATGCGCGCGCAGGTGGTGGATGGCCGCCTGCAGCTGAGCGACCTGCGCATGGGGTTGGAGCCGGATTACACGTTCACCTTCGCGGTGGCGCGTGCGGAGGGCGAGCGCTGGGTGGCGATTCCGCCGGAGCAGCTGCGCCCCGTCTACGAGGGCCAGCAGGGCCGCGCGCTGGTCAAGCGCCGCTTCGCGGTGATGTGGACGCGGATATGGAACGCGCCGGCAGGATAGAACCGACGGGGTAGAGCCGACTG
>NZ_JBOHXV010000013.1:0-68188 GCF_050737075.1 Stenotrophomonas sp. | reverse complement strand
TGGTGCCGACGGCTTGCTTGGCCGGCTGAAGGCTCGTGGCTACGTGGTGATCGAGCCGAACGAGGCCTGACGCTGAATGGTAATCCCTCGAAGGAAGCCCAGCCAGCAATCCGCTCTGCCCCCCCCTTCCCATCAATGTGTTCCAAGCGCCCCAAACAAAAAGCCCCGACTAAGGCCGGGGCTTCTGCTGTATCTGGTGCCGGAAATAGGAGTCTTAAACCTATACGCTGCAAGGGTTCCGGCGATTCATGGGGAAAATCTGCTCAGCCCCTGCCTAGCTGACATCTTCGCCAGGTCGAATCCGGCGTTAGACTCGCGGCGACGTTAGAAGGGAATCCGTCATGCAGACCACTGTTCTCGCCGTAGTGATCGTCGGCGCCATCCTATCCTTAGCCTCGCTGGTGCACCTGCAGCTCGCGGCTTGGCTGTTCCCTGGCTGGGTTCGGTCCGTGTATATGACCGGCGGGCAATACCGCAATGCAGGCATTGTGCTGCAGGCGCTTGCTTGGATCGCCGCAGCGGCGATTACCGGCGCAGGGACGTCCTTCATGCTCTCGTGGATGCCCGGCAGCTGGGGGTGGGCCGACGAGATTGGGAAGTTCACGTCGTACGCCCAGGAGCTGTCTTGGTTGGCAGGGCCTGTCATGGGCTCCGGCTGGATCTGGTCTCTGCTGCAGGCCGGGCGTCGGGCCGCCGAGCATCGCGCGCCGGCCTGACGGTTACCCGATCGGGAAGCACTCGAACTGGAAGCGGTTGGCCGAGTTCATCCCGATGGCCACCAGCTCGGCATTGCGCCCGATCGGGTAGGCGTACTCGATCAGGAATCGGTCACGCTGCATACGCACGCACAGGTTCTGCCCCCGCATGTAGGCGAACAGCAGGTCGCTGTTCGCCAGTTCGCTAGAGCGCTTTTCGTCGGTGCCCAAGGTGGGATAGGACGCATCGGGGTAGGCGGTGAAGATCATCGCCCCGGCCTGGCTGTCGTACCACCAGAGCCAGCTGACACCGTTCTGCACAAAGGCTGCGTGCACACGCATGTTCAGGTCGAATCCGAGCGTCACCCTGGTGATCCCTGGTCGGCTGAACAACAGGACCGGCGCGACGTGCTCTGCTCGCACGTATACATCGGTGCCATTGGACTCGATGGTCCAGAGCTGGTACTGCAGGCCGCCCGACGGGTCCTGCAAGCCAACCCCGCCCATCTCGTAGTCGATCAAGGGTTCCCGTCGTTTCCGGTTCGGCTCGACGAACGATCCCTGAATTGTTATGGCCGAGAGAACGCCACCCGGCATCATGGCGTGACCCTCGCCACGGTCAGGGTGAAGTCAAGTTTCATGGTCTTGGTTGCGTCCTTCGGGAGGACAGGAGAGCAGCCAACCTGGAACATCCATCCGCAATCAATGCCTGCTCCGCCATCACCGATGGTGAATGCGCCAATCCCACCGGTTACATTTCCTTGTGCCACAGACAGCGAAACCCGGAAGGTGTTGGATCCGCCACTGGGCGTCCCGGTCCAGACATCGATCAGATTCACAACGGTGCCGCTGGCGCCGCTCGGTTTGCCGGTGATAGCTCCGATCGTAGACGTGGCGGGATAGGAGTAGTAGGCCATCGTCCTCCACCCTTTCGCGATATCGCCAGCGGAAGGGGACTGACCGCACCAAGCTACACTTCCGGCACCAGCCGCGCGCACCGTAAACGTATAGCCGCCCACGGTGAACACCGCGTCTGCCGTGGGGACGTAGCTGCGCACCTCGTAGGTAACGTCAAGGATTTCGTCCGACAGCACAGTGATGGTGGTGGGGCTTCCGCCGCCATCCACGATGAGCGCCCGGCTATACATCAGTGAACCGCCGAACATTCCCACTTCCGACAGGTTCCCTGCCGCGACGCCCGTGGCGAAGCGCACAGTCAGCCGCCGCCACCCGTAGTAGGGCGCCGACGACGAAAATCCTACGAGGTGTGCCTGTTCGGTGCTGCTGGATGCCACCATGGCGACCAGAGCAGTGTCGGTGAACGCCGGCGTGGTGCTACCGCTGCCGACCTGGCAGGTCTGGATGAAGTCCGTGGTGTTGTTCGCCAGGCATGCGTTCAGCCCCGCGTTGGTGATCAGGTTGGGGAACCAGTCGGCTGCCACGCGCCGCGACCCTGGGATTTCGTTGCCGTCGGCATCCGCTCGGAAGGCTTCGATCTTGTAGTACCCGGCGACGCCGAGGATCAGTCCACAGTTGCTCATGAGATGGTCACTCCAGTGATCGCCAGCGTTGCCCCGTAGGCCTCCACCGGCTGGTTTTGAGAAATCAGAACTTGCTTGATGTCGATGGCATTGATCGCCAGCGTTGCCCCGTAGGCTTCCGGCAGGCCCTCGGTGGCCTTCACGATGTTGCGAATCTCGATCGCGGTCACAGCCAGCGTCGCGAGGTAGGCTTCCACCGGGGCGACATAGGCCTTGACCGGTTCGCGTATATCGACCGCGCTCACGCGCAGGCCAACGGTGTACGCCTCGACGTATTCGTAGGCGGGCTGTGTGCGGACCTGCACCCCGACGATGCCCAAGCCCACCGCGTAGCAGTCGGGCGGCGCGACGATCGGGTATGGGCGCGACGTAAAGTAGAACGGCTGGTCACCAATCGCGCCGCGCCAGATCGCCGACCGGCCGGCCGAATCCGTGACCTGTAGGGTCAGGCGGAACTCGGCATCGTGGTCCAGCCCCACCGCGGCGACGGTGTGATCCCACTCGAAGTCGTCGACGAACAGCGGCTTGTTTTCGCGGTAGCGGATGCCGTTGCTGGCGATGTTGACCGTGGCAGCGCCTGCCGGCGCCGTGCCGAGCACCTTGGAGTCGTACACCGCTCCCTTGGTCGCCGACATGACCCGGTTGCCCTCCTGGGTGGATACCACGACACCGTCCGCATCGCGGTATTCGAGAAGCACGGACGCACCGGCGTTGCCCTCGGCGGTCGCCCCCTGGCGCACCTTGCACTTTGCGTTCGTGCGCTGCCCTGGGTAGACCTCGTAGCGAGCCGTGTTCGACAGCACCGCCTCGCCGCGGTTGGTGGCGTACTCGCCGGCCCATTGCCCAGTGATCGGCCCCAAGGTGGTTACGGACCAGCCTGACCCGCCCTGCCAGCCGGTCGGGCCGCTCTCGAATCCGGGGTTGACGATCGGGGCAGCCCCGGCCTGATAGGCGGGCCAGGCCACGACGACCTCGCGGGTGGCCTGGTCGACGTACAGGCGGTGCCCGGGCGGCAGCTTGTCGCCATCGATCTGCCGCACGGTGCATGCGCCCACAGCGTTGTAGATCTGCAGTCGCCCCTCGTAGGCCAGCATCGGCAACGCCGCCGGAAGGTTGCCCACCACCAGCAGAGCCAGCAGGCGCTGTCGCTGGTCCAGGTCTGGCCGGTCGTAGATGCGAGAGGACATGTCAGCTGGACCTCTGTCCGACCAGGTAGACCTTCAGCCCCTTGGCACCGGCGGTGCCCACCTGCTGCACATCGACGGTGATCTCATCACCGGCAGCCAGAATGTCGCCGCCGGCAACCAGCGTGGGCGGCAGCGCCGCGGTGATCGTGGATCGCTCGCCGTTGTCGAACGTCAGCTTGATGTTGAGGATGCTGGTCCCGTTGCGCTTGACGTCGACAGTTAGGGGCGTGCCGCTGGGCTGCGCCTCGGACACGCTGGCGTAGATCCCGCGCTGCGCTACCGGCGACAGCACAATCCCGAAGGGAAGCACCATCGAGGCCTTCGTGGTCCCCGTGGTGATGTTCGTGCCGATCAGCACCGAGCTATCGGCCAGCGTGAAGGCCTGCAGGTCCGGGCTAGATGCCCCGCGCAGCAGGTCGCCTGCAGCAGTCCAGGCGTCGGCATCGGGTGCGGTGCAGGTGGCGCTGATCACGCTTCCCACGTCCCGGGTCTTCGACTGGAAGTTCACCGGCACCGTCATCAAGCCGCCGCCCTCGATCGCCAGCGTGACCTGACCCGCGCCCACCTGCTGCACAGAGAAGAACTGCCCCTCCTTCCAGTCCACGGCGCTGCCGGTGTTGGCCCGGATGGTCAGCGTGATGGGGGTGGCCGAGTTGGCCAGGATCAGCGTGTTGTGCATGTCCCCGGCCAGCGTGGTGTTGCTGGTGATGCTCACGATGCGCGGGGCGACCGTGTAGATGGGGGACGGGCCGATCCAAGGGCGGGCGTACCCGCGGAGCGTGGTGAAGCCACGCACACCGTCGGCGAGCGGCGTCTGGAATCGGATCGCGGGCGGCGCGCCGCTCACCCCGGGCACGATCAGGAACTCGCCCACGCCGTCAGCATCAACCGGCCGGGAAACCTTGTAGTTGCCTGCCCCTGCAGTCAGCTCGGCCGCGGTGTCATAGAACAGCGGATCGTCGACGTCGGCACCGGCCAGCGGGAAGTCGGTCACCTCGCCGTCGCCGACAAACTGCCAGAACTTGGGATTGATGCCGATGCTGCCGCCGCCGTTCTGTACCTCTTCGATCAGCCTAAGTGCGCCGCGCAGGTTGAGCGCATCCGCATCCGCGATCGCATCACCAACGCGGATGATTCGATTGCCCTTCGCATCCCACACGAAAAGCCCAGTTTCGGGGTCTGGCACCTCCTGCATGGCACCTGCCGCGAGCTGCTGGATCATCATGACTGGCGAGTCCTGATCATCATTCAGGGTGCTCGCCATCAAGTCGCCGAGATTCTGGTACTGCGTCGCGCGGGTGTAGGGCATGTTGCGCTTGCGGACCACAGTGGAATTCGCTGCAGGCGGAGCAAGGAATTCCACATTCCCGCCACCCTCGGCACCTACCCCGGATACCGTGTAGTGCGTGCCGAGGGTGCGGATCAGCCCATTGACCGTGACCATGAGGTCAGTGGCGGCAAGGATCTTGAACCCGTAGGGGAAGGTCGTAGTGACGCCGTTGGCGACAGACGTATTCGGACCGGTGTAGGCGGGGACGGTCATGCGCGCAACCTGCTGGAGACTGCCGCCAATGCTCCTGCCAGGAGGGGGGCGGGTTCCCGACTATTTGCCGCGATGCTGATCCAGGCAGTCGGCCGTAGTCGCGCGCTTGTTCTCGCTGTCTTCGTAGGCGCCCGTAGCGCCCACGTAGGCCGCGGCCCACTTCACCCAATCACGGTCGGTCGGCGGTGCCGGTGGCCGCTGGGCAATCGCTCGTTCGCTGCACCCGGCAGGCGGCACGTATGGCTCTGTCGTGCGCTTCCCGAGCAATGCGCAGGACGTCGTCAGCAGAAGAAGGGGCAGGGTGAGCAGCAGTCGCATGGATGGCCTCCACCGCCTTGGCGGTGCGTTCGCGGGTTTCGTGGGCGTCCAGGTCGATGGCAGCGGCAGTGTCGCGGCTGATCTGGACGCTTTCGCCGGTGGCCCGAACCTGGGCCTGCAGCGCTTTGTTCTCGTGCGAGGTGGCGGCGTCCGTTCGTCCCTTCAGGTAATAGCAGCCGCCCATCGAGAGCAGCACCACCACCATTGCCATCTGCACGTACTGTCGCGGGGTCATTACGGCGTTCCTCTGCAGGTGGCCATTTCCCACTGCCGGCGGTCGGTGATGCCGCCGCACTTTGCGCGCCACTGCGGCAGCGCGCAATCGCGCTTTACGCCGTTGATGGTGACGAACCGCCATTTCCACATTTCCGAGCAGGCCGCGGTGCGCTCTCCGGCGTTCAGCCGCTTTGCCGCGGTGCTCGAGCAGAAGCCCGCCGTGCCAACGTTGTAGGCGAAATGGCCCCAGGCCTTGATCTCGTGGAACTGGTACTCACCCCGAACGCACCGGCCCATGTGGCCAAGCATCGTGTGCACGTAGGTCGTTTCCAGCTGCTCGCACTGGGCCGGGGTGTAGGTCTTGCCCGGCACCACGGCCGGGCCTGTGATGCCGGCGCAGACGGTCCAGATGCCGGCCGAGTCACGATACGGAACGAACTTGCGGCCTTCGTGCGCAGAGTCGTTCTGGCCCAGCGCAGCCACCAGCGCCAGCACCAGGGCCAGCGGCGCAGCAGCAAACCCGATCTTCTTGCCTTTTGAGGTGTCATCAGCCACGGCGGCGCACCTTCGCGTAGATCCGGGCGACCGTCACCCAGCGAGCGGTCCACCAGGCGCTCCAGTCGCCCCAGTTCTTCACAACTACGGTGAAGGTCTGCACCAGGGTAAAGACGATTGTGCAGACCACCGCCACGTCGCTGAGCGTGTAGCCCGGTGCGTAGGTCCCGACCGTGACGCCAGCGGCCGGGGCAATCTTCGCCGCGGCCACCGCGAGGTCTTGCGTAATCTGCTCTTTCATCGAAACTCCGAACGGGGGCTTTCAGCGCTCGAAGGTGGCTTCAATGTCCCCTTCGCTGGTGCGCCAATCGTCGCGGGCAGTGATGTGCGGGTTCCCGACTATTTTGGCGATCCGTTCAGGCGTATCGGTCAGGGCGCCCGCTCCAGCGTCCAGGAGGTCGTCGGCCTGGTTCTGGACGGCCGGCTTCCAATCGCGCATCTGATCCCAAAGCGGCCCCTTCAGCACATCGACGTGGGCCCACAGCTGGCCGTTGGCCATCAGCAGCGGCTCCCATGCCTCCAAGATGCGCCGGTTCTTGTTCTGGACGGCCATCTCCTCAGCCACGCCGCACTGCAGCCGCCGCTGCTTGAGCGCCGCCTTGAGCACTGCCGGCGCGAAGGTGCCGATGCCATTGGTCTCGATGACGATGCGCGGAAGGTTCAGCTCGGCCACCAGCTCGCATAGCTGAAACACCTGGCCGCCCACGATGGTCTTCCCATCCGGGGAGAACTCGGCCACGTCGCCGGTGAGCGCGGCGATCCGATGCAGGTAGCGCCGACCCACCAGGTCCTGCAGCACCACGGCTACCGCTGAAACGTCCGAGCGCAGCTTGCCGCCGGCCGGGTCCCACCGCACGGCAGCACCAGCGATCTGGACCGAGCCCAGGAACATCGCCGCCGAGCCGTTGGCCTTTCGGAAGGTAGGCACAAGGTCATAGGGCACGATGCGGGCGGGGTCGAGGCGGACCTGAGTAACCGGCTTGGCATGCAGCTGGTACTGCGAATCCCACTCGCCGATGGTCCGCGTCTGCTGGCGACGCATCTGCATTTCCTCGGCGTCGAACCGCTCCGGCCAGGCCGCGCCGGCGTAGCAGTCGATCAGCGCCCCTGCCGGATTGTCGAGCACCAGCACCGTGCCCTCGAGCTGGTAGTCCAAGCCCTCGCGCAGCAGACGCGCTGTTTCGCCAATCCCCATGAACACGTACTCGGGGACAAACCCGATGGGGTAGCGGCCGCGCTCGGCCTTTTCGATTCGGTGCTCTTGGGCAAACATGCGGACCACCATTGCCATTGCACCCTGGCGCTTCACATCCTCATAGATCGAGTCGTGTGTGTGCGGGGTGCCGATGTAGAGTTTCGGAGCGCCGGGGACAGCAATGTGGATCTGCTCGCCCAGGCGGAAGCGCAGCTTTTCCCGCGCCTCGGGAGTGCCAATGTTGCCGGGCACCTCGATGTCGTCGTTCTGGATGAAATCAGCGCGCGAGCTGGTGGTGTTGGACAAGATGCCCCGGGCGTACATGCTGGCGTTACGCGCGTCGTTGAGGGCCGCACCGGCGATCCACCACTGCTCGATCGTGCCGACGCTTGCCGGCAGCAGCTTCGTGGTGAGCGGGTGGTTCCTCAACACGTTTTGGGTGCCGCGACTGGTCTTCAGGGCGGTGCCGTCGGACTCGGACTGGTGCAGGATCCGGGTCAGGCCCCAGCAGTAGTAGATCCAGGCATTGAAGACTTCCAGGATGGTCGACTTCGCGTGGCCGCGCGGGAGCATCAGCAGCAGTAGCGTTGAATCGCTGATCCAGGCCTCCTGCAGGAAAACGCACGCGCGGATGTGGAGGTCGGGGACCTCCCAGCGCATGCGCTCAGCCCACATGAAGAAGAAGGCCAGGAAGCTGATCTTCGGCGGGACCCGCAGGCGATCAGGCAACGCCATGCGGCTTGGCCCCCACCCGCTTGAGCATCTTCGCCGCTTCCCGTTCCGCGCGGCGGATGTCGTCCTCCGGGTCGGGCTCGTTGCCCCCCTTCCCGCCAGTGTCGTCCCGTAGAAGCTGCTGCAGGCGGCCGAGCAGCGCCACGGACTGCACGGCGGTCTTCCGGCACCACGCCGCGTCACCGCGCTCCTCCTTCGTCATCTCCGATAGCAGCTTCCCGTCGCCGGTCCAGTTGACCGGATCGGCATCGTTGATCGCGACCTCGGCCAGCTTCTCGCTCACATCGGCCAGGCGCTTTTTCTGGTCCGCTCGCATCGGTCATCCCTTCCGCAATCGGGGGTTGAATGCCAACAGCGCAAGGATGGATGCCGCCAACGGGACTGCGATGATGAGGACGTTTGAAAGGTCGACAGTTGCAACAGACGTCGCCGAGCCGAGCCCAAGGGCAAGGCAAAGGGATGCGTACACCAGCCCACCGCCCAGAAAGGCAGCGAGGAACGCCACGGTGGTTCGCCTCCAGCCATATTGCAGACCGCGATGTTTGACCATCGCGTAATAGCTCAGCGGAAAGATCAGCAGAATCGGCACCAGAGTTTCTGCCATCATCCCCACGAAAATTGCTCCAGATCCCATCATGCTTCTCCTATTGCAGCGTCCAAATCCGGGCCCCGGTCTGGCACTGCCTCGCCGGGTTCCCACCAGTACTTCTGTCCAAACTCGCGCTCGCTGCGCCTCTTCATTCTGCGCAGGTATCCAGGGGAAAAATACTCCTGCAGCTGATGAAAGATCAGGTGGTCTAGGGCTGCCTTGGCGTACCAAAGGTTGGCACCGGGTAAGTTACTCTTCACGAACCGCACCGTCTCTGCCCCTGGGTCAACCTCTTTCCCTTGTGCAACCTTGACCGCGCTCCCCTGCGTGATGCCGACAGCACTCTCGACCAGCCCGACCACGGGGCCCAGCAACGAAGCAACCGGACCTTGGCCGTAGCGCGTAGTGTCTGAGAAAAGGAAGTCGCCATAGAGACCGAGCGACCCACCCTTCAGCATGGCGGCTACGCCGAAACGGGGATCGGTGATGTCCCGCGGGTCGCGGCCGCTAAGCAGCTCATTTATCTGTAGCGATATCGCGCCCATGACAGTGGTAGATGCGATCAGACTGGCGATGTACGCCGCACGGCCTGTGCCGGTGGGCATGGACCAGCCGCGCTGGATGTGCCGCGTCATCATGGCAATCGGGAACGACTTGAACAGGAAGAACGAGCGGGTAATCTCGCCCTTCCAGGTTCCGCGCTGCAGACCCGACATCATCATGGCACGCTCCTTGGCGCCCGGTTCGATGATGGCCACGTCGGTCTCCTCCAGCACCACGCCCAGCAGGCGGGTGGCCGCGTCCTCTCGCAGTTGCTGCGGGTTGCCAAGGTCGGCCAGCTGGGCGTCCGGAATGCGATAGATGGCGTCCGGGGTCAGCATGGCGTCATTGCCACCGCCCCAGTCCTCCAGGCTCGCCCGCTTCCACACAGTAAAGTCGGTCTCGGTGATGCCTTTCGAGAGCAGGATGCGGTGATCTGCCGCATCCAGCGCCGACAGGCTCTTGTGGTCCTTGGTCACAGCGCCCAAGGCGTGCATGAAGGTCACCCCATAAGCGCGCTTCCTTGCTTCGGTCATTGCGTTGAGGCCGCTGGCCCGAAGCGTGGCGCCGGCGATCTTTGAGCTGGCGTTGGATAGTCCAGACATGAAGCCAGGAGCGCCGGAGGTGAAGCTATCCGCCCCGAATCGGTTGAGGGACGAAAGGAGGGTGTTCATGGCCAGACCCGCGCGCATCGCCATCCTCTTTTCCATGCGGTTCGCTGGATTGAGCGCGGCCAGCTCGTTGGCGAACAGGCGCATCGCCGGCAGCTTGTTGACGTGGGCCGACAGGTACATGGTCGCGTCGTCGGAGAAGGATGTGATCACAGCGGAGCCGAGGCGGGATGCCGTAAGCCAGCTGCGCAGAGTATCGAATGTGTCAGCAAGCCATTGGGACGCAACAGGAAGGGTCCGGCCAGACACGTAGTTGTAGAGGTTCTCCGAACTGATGGCGCGTTTCTGCAAACGCCCCACCTTCGTGGGATCAGTGAGCGTCTGCTCCTTCAGCGCCCTGTCGCGGAACAGGGAATACGCGAGGTCAGGATTCGGCCCGAAGGTCTCGACCAGGGCGATGTCCTTGGACACCCCTGCAATGTGTCCGGTCAGCACCTCATAGAGCGACCGCTCGCCGTACTTCTGCTGGTACTGGATGTATGCCTCGCCGTCCTTGAAATGCACCTGCCGGGATTCGTTGCCGCGGTTGGCCCGCATCCCGCTGCCCATGCCGCCCCGGCCCGGTTCCAACTTGTTCACTCCGCCGGTGGCGATGGATGCCCATGCGTGACCGAGGAAGTCGCCCACCTCGGGGTCAGTCATGCGGGTGCCGTCCTCGTTGACGTACCGCTTGCGGTCCAGCAGCGGCAGCACATCGGTCGCCCACTGCTGCCGGCCGGCCTTGGCCACCTGCGCCTGGGAGTGGTGATGCGGCATGCCCCAGTCGTCGAGCTGGCCGACGTCGCCCCCGGAACGGTTGAAGCGCTCCCGCAGCCTTGCTGCAATCTCGTGGAACACCTTCGCGCCCTGAGCCGCGTCCACGTCCCCCGTCTTCTGGCCGTGCAGCTCCTTGACCAGCATCTGCACGCCCTCCGGGTTCTCCAGCAGCCCGAAGAACTTGGGGTTGGTGGCCTCCAGCGTATCGAGCATCTGGCGCAGGGCATCGCGCTCGATTGCCCGCGCGCGGGACTCGACCGACAGCGTGTTCGCCTTGCCGTCGGCATGGAAGGCGATCATCCGGTCCAAGCCATCGAACATGTCGGGGAATTGTTCCAGGTGCCGCTGGATTCGGTCGTGGGCGAGGATGGTCTGCGCTACGCGCTGCTTCTTCTTCTGCGCCTCGTAGACCAGCTCCTTCGCCGCGCTGGTGGCGGCGTCGCTCAGTCGCTGCTCGGTCGACATGCTGAGGGCACCATTCGGGTCCTTGATCGCGTTCTGCCGCATGTGGCGGCTGATTCGATCCTCAATGCCTTTGATCTCGGCGGCGTTCAGGGCGCGGCCGATGGCCTGGGTGACGGCGGTAATGCATTCGGGGCGCATCAGGCAAACCTCAGCGAGCAAGCAACAGCAGCGGCAAAGCCGCGAGAGTCCGATTGAGCCTGGGCAATGTCGGCATCAACGGCGGCCAGGGCTTCGGCTGCGGTCATCACCGTGCCGTCGTCCATCGTGATCTGCATGTCGGGCGACGCGGCCACTGCCTCCAGCGCGGCCTGCTGGGTGACATCGGGCATGTCAGCAGCGGCAGCGACGGGTCGCGTCGGTCGCGCCTCTCCGGCGCCAGGCGATCCCGGAGCCGGCCCGCCCTGCTCCGCAGCCGCCTCAAGGGTCACTCGGGGCTGCACCTCAGCGACAGCTGCCGCTGCACGCGGAGAGGCGCCCCTGCCGCCACGAGTGGCTGCTGCAATACCCACGTCGGGGGTCGGGCGGGCGTCGGGCAACACGGGACGCGTGGGTGCCTCCGCGCGCGGCATGCGGCCAGTGATCCGCTCCGCCAACCCGATCAGGTCGGCGTCCTGGTCGATTTTCTCCAGCCGGGTGCGCAGCTGGCGCGCGACGGTCGCATAGCCGGATGCCGCATTGGACTGCTCCAGCGCCTGCCGGATCTCCACACGGCGATCGCTCAGCTGCTCCAAGTCGGCGGGGCCCAGCCGCTCGCGCGGATCCGCCGGAAGGATGTTGTCGCGGGTGATCCGCTCCTGCCGGCGGATCAGCTCGACCAGGCTCTGGTCCTCTGCGCGCAGCGTGGCCACCTCTTCCGGCTGCAGGCGGCCGGTGGTGGCCAGCTCGTCAAGCGTGGACAGGCGCTGTTCGATGACCTGTGCAGCATCTGTGCCGGTCATCGCAGCTGGGATCTGGACCGGCGCCTGGGCCACGGCGGCAGCGTCGGCCGACACATCAGCGCGGACAGGCTCCGGAATGCCGATGCCGGCGCGCTTGGCCCGCGCGTCCCAGTGGGCGATCGCTTCACCCTTCGTCTTGCCCTTGAGGTACGGGTTCGCTTCCAGCTGGCCGCGCGACAGGATGCGCGACATCGGCGCGTCGTCAGCTGCCCGGGCGAACTTCACCCCGCCCTCGCTACCGAAGTGGTGCGAGGCGTAAAGGTTGTGGGCCGTGGGATCCAAGCCTGCGGCTTCCAGCGCGGCGGTGTTCTGGTCGTCCAGCGCCTCCGCCATCTGTCCGGACTTCGCCGGATCTCGGCGTGCGGCGAGTATCTGGTTGTCGTTCAAGCCCTCGGCCCACGCCGGGCGCGTCTGCGCCACGATGCGGCGCCAGGTCCCAGCAGTGAACTGGTCGATGCCGGTGGCCGTGCTGCGGCCGTTGGTCGCGTTCGGGTCGCCTCCGGACTCCAGCGCGCGACGGTAGGCGCCGTATTCGGTGGGCGGCAGCGTGTAGGTGGCCAGCGACTCGGTGGACATGCCTTGGCGCCGCACTGGCAGGAACTCGGCGGCGTTGATCGATTCGGCGATGCTCACCGGCTCCCCGCGCAAGATAGAGCCGATGGCCGACGCCAGCGCGGCCTGGTGCGCGCCATTGGATGCGTCATCCACTGGGAGGCCCGGGGCGGTATCCACCTGCATGTGTTTGGCATTCGCGGCGGTGAGCACGGCGTCGCGCTGGGCGCTGGTGACCTTGGGCACCTGCATGTGCGCGATGCCGCCGAACACCAGGCCGGTGAGCGCATCCACGGCGCGGGCCTCGGCGTTCATCGGGCTGTAGTCCTCGGCCTGTTTGTCGTAGCCCCCTGCCTTGAGGGCGCCAGACTGCGCGGCGCTGGTGGCCACTCCGACGGCGAGGTTTGCGGCAGCACCTGTGCCGAGCCGCTGCAGCAGAGTGGTGCCGAAGCTGGCCGGCACCTTGAACCCCAGTAGCGTCGCGCCGGCCGAGACGACGCCAAACCCGGTAGCAGTGCGCGCGTCGACGCCCTGCTTCACCAGCTCTGCAGGCTTGGTCAAACCTTCATTAGCCGCCAGTAGCGCAGGGTTGCCACCAGCAGCAGCGAGCGGCAGGACGATCTGAGCCAGTCCGTTGGCGATCCGCCCAGCCGATCCTATCTGCGCCGGGTCCGGAGTCCAGTACTCGGTGGCATTCTGGCCGATGTCCTCGACCACGTTCTTGAAATACCAGTCTTGGCCGGCAGTGGTCCTTCCTCGCGTCGCCTTCATCCCCAACGATTCGATCAGCTGCGCGCTTTCTTCGCTGCCGAAGGATGAGAGATAGTCGTCGCGCGCACCCACTGCCGGTGCGCCAGCCAGCGCGACGCTGGTGGCCGATTGTGACCCACCCTGCATTAGGCCGGTGCCCAAGCCCAGGCCAAACCCGGAGAACGTGCCGGTGGTGACCTTGGACAGGTCCAGCGGGTTCAGCGCGACCTGCTCGTCGAGCGTCTTCCGCCCCTGCTCGTCGATATCGAAGATGCTCACGGCGCGCTCCCGGGATAGATGTTGAGGATCACCGGCTGCCCGTTCTCGCCGTACAGGTAGCTCATGCCGCTGATGACGTAGAAGGTGTTCTCCCCAGCCTGGCGCAGCCCGAACGCGCGGAAGTTGTTCACCGTGGAATCGGACAGCTTTGCCGCGCGCGCGGCGGTGACGAATGCAGCTGCGGCGCGGTCTTCGAACTCGTCCTCCGACATGCCCCACGGGGCCAGCACTTCGCCCCGGCCGTTCACGTCAGCGATCTCCCCGAGCGAAGCGCGGATCGCCTGCTTCATGCGCTTGCCGTCGACTTCGCCGGACTGATCTCCGTCTGCTGCGGACTTGCCCGTGTAGTAGGCGCGGACTGCCTGCATGGCGACCTCGGCGGCACCGGGGCGGCCAGCGAACAGCGCGCTCGTGGCGCCGCCGATCTCGGCAGTGAACTGCTCGCGGAAGTTCTTCTCCGGCGGCAGCGGGAACTTGCTGTCCCCCTTGCCCTGCAACAGCCGGTTGCCCTCGAGCATGGTGGCCGATACGTCCCGCGCGCCGGCGGTGACGTTGGCCTTTAACCAATGCTCCGCAAGGGTGACGCTGGCGCGCTCCTTGGTGGCCAGCATGCCGGCGTATGCCACCACCGGCTCGTCCGGGGCGATTTGCTGCATTACCCGGTTGAACACCTTGTCATCCATCACCGCGGTGCGCAGCTGGCCCAGCATCGATACCTGCTGCGTGGCCGTCGAGTTCTTCAGGGTGTCGGCCAGCACCTTGGTTTCCTGGGGCAGCAGCAGCCGCTGGGAGACCTGCGTGCCGTAACGCTTGCGCATGCCATCGATCGTGGCCTGCCGCTCGCTCAGCTGCGCCCCCAGCTCCCACGCATCGGCCGGTGATGCCAGCGCCTCCAGCTTCAGCGGCTCCACCTCGCCGCCCTCGCGCGATGCGTTGAACAACAGCGGGGCGTCCAGCATCTGCGCGAGGTTGGTCGTGACGGCTGTCTTCAGGCGGTCGAGGTTGGCCTTCTGGACCACGCTGCCACCGTCGGACAGCAGCGATGCCTCAGCAGCCTGGACGTAGGTTTGCTGCTGATCAGGCGACATGCGCAGAACCTTCTGCACCACCTGCTCCTGCGCGACGCGCTCGCTGAACTCGGCCTCGGCCGCAGTGCCCTTTACCGCGTCGGACCACGATGCCCACTGGTCGGGCTTCGCTGGCACGCCGCTGGCGATCTGCTTGTCAATCTGGTCGATCACGCGGTTTCCCTTCGCGTCCAGTCGATCCTGCGCGCGCTCGGCCTTGTCGATCAGGGTCTGCTGGCGGTTGGAGACCTGCGACCACAGCGCGTTGCGCTTCTCCGGGTCCAGCTTGTCGGCATAGAAGCCGGCCGGGTCGGCGAGATCGTGCTCGAGCTTGGCCAGGCCTTCGGGGTCCTCGCGCGCCTGGATAGCACGCTGGGTCGCCTGAGAGGTCCAGTTCCGGTCGCGGAAGTCCTGCATGGTCTTGCTGATCTGCACATCCGACAGGCCAGCCGCCTTGCCGAGCTGGGCCAGGGAGTCCGCACGCAGGTTCACCGCATCGATGTCGGCGCCGGGCATGCCCCCGATCTTGCCCAGCTTGTCGAGCGCCGAGGTGTACTGGGTCTGCAGGTCCGCCCGCTGGGCCTTCTGCACGGCCGAGTTGATCTTCAGCTCGCCCGACCGCTGGGTGCGCTGAATGCCCCGCTCGTAGGCAATCTGCATGTCAGGCGCTAGGCCCTGCACTTCGGGTGCCTTGATCTTCCCGATCTCGGCCGCGTACTGCTCTTTCGCCTGCTCGTAGTTGAGCCCACCGGTCACCACAGCGTCCTGCGTGGCGAGCGTGCGGTCCTGCACCTCGATCTCGTAGTCGAGCTGCGCGTTCGCTGCCTTCGCCCGGGCCAGTGCCTCGTCCTCGGTCTTCTGTCGGCGGGCCTCCTGCTCCTGCAGCACCTGTGCGTGGTTGGCGATCCGCGAGCCGGTATCAGCCAGCTCGCCGACGGCCTGCGCCACCGCGTCGCGGCCGGCGCCGCTGACGCGCGTCTGCACCACTGGCGCCTGGCCAGCGCCCTGTCCGAAGTTGCCTTGCGGGATCTTGGCCATGTCAGGCGCCCCCTGCGGTGCCGGCGCGCTTCCAGCCGCGGCCGTTGTTCGATGCGGCGCCCAGCAGCGAGGTGCCGGCCTTCACGTAGCCCGCCGTCCTCGCCTGTTTGCCGGAGATGCGGTAGCCATCGGCTTCCGCGCCCAGCCGGTTCACGCGATCGGTGCCACCCGCGAGCGCTAGGAAGGCGTCCTCTTCCGAGTCACGGGTGATCTGCTCATCGATGCGCAGCGCGGTGTCGCTGTTCACGTCCACGCCGGACTGCGCGATGGTGGCGATCGCATCGGCGCGCACCTTGTCGCGCTGCTTGCGGATACGCATAGCCTCGACCTCCGCCGCGCTCTTGGCGGTGCGGGCGTCGGCCTCGCTCTGCTTGGCCAGGTATTCGTTGTAGTCCTGGGCCTCCTTGCCCTGCTGCACGGCGGCGCCGGCGGCCAGTAGCGCGGTGCCCCATTGGATGATTGGGATGGCGGCTGCGCCCATGCTTACTCTCCCGTGTATTCGAAGACAGTGCCGGTCGGGGTGAACCCGATGCCCTGGTAGACCTGCGACGTGCGCTCATGCGTCACGCCGGTGGTGATACCCGCCTGGATGAGGTCGGCACCCACGTCCTTGCACCAGCGGACGTACTCGCGCAGCAGCTGCACGCCCAACCGCGAGCCGCGGTGCTGCTTGGTCACGTAGATGCCGTACTCGCCGGCCACTTTGGCGTCGGCGAACCAGAATTCCTCGCAGTAGCCGGCGGCCATTCCGACCAGCTGGCCCTCCGCCTCCGCGACGAACACACAACCATGCCCATCGATCAGTGCGCGGAACAGGCCGGCCATCTTGGACGGCGAGAACGGATAGGCGACGTAGCGCGACTCGGCGTGCATCGCTTCGGAGAGGACCAGAAGATCGCCGATGTCGGCGTGCGTGGCGGAGCGGATCATTTGGCGTTCACCGTGGTGGTTGAAATTACGGCCTGCAGGTGGAATGGATATGGCTGCTTCTGTTCGACGACGACGTGGAAGTCGCCCCGACCCCAGCCCAACGTCTCCACCGGTACGTCGCCGGTGAATGGCTGCGGCGGCTTGTCCAGTACGCCAAGGCCAAGCGGGCGCCCGAAGATCAGCTGCCCGTTCACCGTGGCGCCAATCGTTTCGAGGAACCGGCAGGTGACTTCGGAGATCCGGACACTGCCGCCCTGCGAGGTTCCCTCCTGCGTCTGCACCTCGGGGCGCAGCATCTCGACCCGGGACACGTACTGCAGGCCGATCTCCACCGTCTTCGCTGCGCGTTCCAGGGTGATTTCGCCGCCGCTGACCACGCGGTCCTGCAGCTCCACGCCATCTGCCTTGACCTTCACGGTCATGCCTTCCAGGTGGGCCAGACCGGTCCAGACGGTGCTGCCCGCCGGGTCAACGCCGGTGATGGCGCTGTCGGTGTTGAGCGAGGGGTCGAAGCGTTCGACATACCGGACCTGTTGACCACCCACCTCGCGTATTACGATGGCCCACACCTGGTCGCCAGTCTCGGTCGGCAGCGTGGCCACAGCGTCGAAGCGGCCTTGCGTGGACTGCCGGGCCCAGCCGATCACGTCCTGGTCCCGGTCGAAGGTGAGGACTGCCAGCTGCCCATCCGCCATCAGGGTGAACAGGAGCGGGTCCGGCTCTGCCTGGTAGGCCAGCCCAGCGACGCCAGCGCGGGTGATGTGCTCCGCCAGCACCGTCATGTCCGGGGCACCGAACTGGTCGGAGTCGATCTTGTCGGCGGAGAGCGCGCGGATCTTGCGCCCGCCGCGCTGCACGAACAGCAGCTCGCCGCCAATGCGCTCTGGCGACACGATGCTGCAGCCGAAGTTCGATTGAGGCTTGATCTTGTTCTTGGCGTTGGGCGCGATCGCCGAGTCGTCGGTGCCACGGATCGTGGTCTCGCCGCCGTTGCTCAGCGTGACCAGCGCGCCCAGGCCAGTCAGGTGCGTGATCGTGTGCTGCTGCTCGCTGGCCGCCGAGAGCGACATGGCGTCGTCGGATTCGGCGCCCAGCTCGAAGTCCAGGTATTCACCGATGCGCGAGCCCCACACGGTCTGCGGGAACATGCGGGAGCCGGCGCACCAGAGGCGCTGCTCGAAGAACGTGCCGGTGCGGGGATAGCCGTTCTTCCCACCCCAGGCGCTGCCCATCAGGGTCCAGGCGAGCGCGGGGGAAGCTACGAGTGCGGACATGACGCGGCGCAGCTCGCCGGTGGCCACTGTCGAGGACGACACAGCCGTGATCTGTATCAGGCCGGCGTTGATGTCGACCCACTTGCCCACGTCCTCAGCGCGCCAGCCAGCCTGCCCCAGCGTCAGCGTGATCGCTGCGCCCACGGCGGGTAGGTCGGTGCCGCTGCCGGCGGGCCAAGTCGGCGTCAGGGTGGCATATGGGCTGCCGGTGATCAGCCAGTCACCGTCGGCGATGACCAGGCTCGGGAACGGCGTCAGCACGTCGGCAATAACGACCGTGCCGCTGGTGAAGGCAGTGATCAGGGCCAAGCCGCCCTCGGTCTCGATCTCGCGGCCAACGTCCGACGCCATGAAGGCCCCGGCGCTTGCGGTCAGCGTCCTGCCGGGGCCGAGAGCCAGGCTGTCCAGGGTGAGCGACGCCGCCGGCCGGGTGCCAACTTCGGCATACGGCAGGTTCACCCACGGCACGTCCTCCAGCACCCACGCGGCGTTGCCGAAGCGGCGCAGGCGGCGGGTCGGGTAGTCGACGTGGAACAGGAACATCGTGTCCCCGCTCTGCACGTAGTCGATCGAATCAAGGTCGGCCTCGGCATAGTCGCTCTGGATCTCGTACGGGGTGAACACGCCCGGCGAGGTCTCGGTCTGCACCTGCGCCCCGTTCTGCAGGTACACGCGGATGTAGGCGTCGCCCACCTCCAGCATGTAGGCCTGGTCGCGGTTGAACACGTAGGGGATCAGCACGCCGTGCTTATCGCCGTGCTTGGCCGGCTGGGTGAAACGCAGGCCGTATCGACCGATGACTCCGCCCTGCACCAGCACGAACACGTTGAGCAGCACCTTGGCGCCGTTGTTGTACCGGTCGATGTCCGAGCGGCCGTACAGGCGCGGGCTCAGCTCGCCGGCGGTGAAGTTGGTCTTCATCATCGCTGCGCGCATTACCAAGCCCTCCCAAAGCCGCCCGCGCGCGCCGCCAGCAGCGGGAAGTCGCCCAAGGTCTCGGGCGGGTCGTCCTGCCCGTCCACAGCCCGCGCCTTGTCCATCAGGTTGCGCAGCTCTGCGGTCTTCAGCTCGACCATGCTGCCGGAGGTGGTGATCGGGTAAGCCAAGCGCACGGCCATCGCTGCGGTCATCACGTCCACCAGCAGCGAATCCCACTCGTTCTCCGGTACGTCGGCGATGTAGACCAGCGGGAACACGACCTCATCGGCCAGCAGATAGCGCCCCTCGGAGCGGTATGTAATGCGCTGCCCGTTGCGCTCGTCGCCCACTGCCAGCGTGCGCAGCCAGTCGCCCGGCAGGAGGAAGCGGCTGCGGAACCCGAACACCGGTGCGGATGCGTCGGGGGAGAGCTGCACGCGCTTGATGGCGCAGTTCCAGGGATGGCCGCGGAGGATCGACTTCTTCAGGCCGGGGTAGATGCCGGCGCAGAGCTTTGCTCGGTCGAGATTCGGCTCGTAGCTGGCCTCGTCGAAGCTGGCGATCGGCTTGGCCCCGAGAGACAGCAGCGCGTTGGAGCAGATACTGACGTCGGTTGCGGTCTCAATCATCGCTGCTGGTCCTCATGTAGAACCGGGGGCACGTGGCCCCCGGCATGTACTGCACCCGATCCGGAGGGATCAGTTCCCGTCGATGAAGTGGCCCTTCAGCGCCACGAAACCGGCAGCGGTGGCGCCGGCGGTGAGCGTGGCGCAGACGTCGTACTGGATGCCCGGATCGGTGGCCAGGCCCAGCAGGCGCCATACCGGCCATTCCAGCTTCTCGACGGTGATCAGGCCGGACTCGCGAAGCACGTTGGTGCCGTCCAGTGCCGCCGAGAGATCCTGCGCCGACGCGAAGAAGTCGGCATCGACCACAGCGCCGGCGTTACGCGTCGGCAGGTCGTACAGGCCGATGTCCGCCGCGGCACCGGTGAGCGCCGTGCAGGAGGCCAGGACCGCGCCGACGCGCCAGCCCGAGTTGATGGTGAAGAAGTGCAGGACGCTCGCGGTGCTGTCGCCGTTGGCCACCGCGATGACGCCGATGGATTCCTTGACGCGCCCGGTGGCGACCTTGGTGGATGCGAGCTGGGAGACGCCGGGGGCGGCTGCGGAGTCGCGAGCAGTGATCGCCGCGCTCCCCTTGTTGACTACGGCCATGATGTGTTCCTCGTACTGGGATGGGGTGGAGGGCGGCGACCGAGATCACCGCCCGGCGGTCAGGCTTCCTGGACCGCGATTTCGACGACCTTCTCTTCCTCGATGCGGGTAGCACCGATGGCCTGCTTGGCGTACACGCGGACGTTGAAGCCCTTGCCCGGGTCTTCGCCGACGCGGGTGGTGGTGTCCTTGCCGATGCCCAGCGCCACGCCGGACTTCGCCCAGGCGTACAGGAAGCGGGTGTTCCCGACCTTGGGCAGCATCTCGGACGGGATCCAGGTGAAGCCCAGCCACTTGCCCACCACGTCGCCCGATTCCAGGAACTTGCTCGCCATGAAGTCGGCCGAGGTCAGCGTCGAGTCCGACAGGATCTCGCCCGCCGCCTGCGCGCTGTAGGCCATGTAAAGCTCTTCGCCGCCGATGGCATCCGCTTCCTTCTGGCGGAACATGGTCTTGGCCTGGATGATCTTGGCCTTGGTCAGGCCCGTGCCGGCCACGGCGATCTTCTGCGACGCCGGCAGAGCGACGTTGCCGGTGGCGCTGCGCGAGTTGCCACCCAGGACGCCGATGACGACCTCGTCCTTGGTGCGGTTCATGGCGTTGACCATCGCCTTGACGTAGTCACTGGTCGGGTCCACGAGCATGCGGACCTTGTCCAGGTCATCGATCATGTCGCCGTCTTCCCAGTCGAACAGGTCGATGAAGCGGGTGGAATGCGGCTGATCGTTGATCGGGGTGTCGCCGTGGCGGACCAGGCGGCGCTGGGCCTTGCGCTGGCCGAGACGGTTGACCGACTTCGACATGCCCACGATGCCGGGCTCGAGGGTCACAGCGCTCTGGAAGCGGGATTCGGTCTGCTGGGCGACGTGCTTGAAGTTGTCGGCGAACTGCTGCACGAACGCTTCGGTGATGTACTGGCTCATAGAAACTCCGAAGGGATGAAGGGGTGTTCGTGCCTGCTCGGTTGTCCCTGGCGGGGCCGGGCGGTTCGCGTGGCATCGGTGCGCGGGCTTGGCTGGTTATCCGAGTGCCACCTCGGGCCAGATGCCTGCGAGTGTTGGCGTTGTGTGAGGTCGGTTTCCCGACTATTTCCAGAAACGAAGAAGCCCCGCGCTTGGCGGGGCTTCGATGGTGTCCAGCTGCTGGACGTCAGCCGGCCAGCTTGTCCCGCAAGCGGAAGCCGAGCAGCTCCCATACCTTCCCGACCGCGTTCTGGCGGGCAACCTTGTTGCCGATCTCGGCATCGAAGTTCTCGATGCTCACGGCAGCGCTGATGCCCTCGACCGTGAAGCCGTTTGAGAGCGTTAGCTGGCACACGGTGGTGCGCCCGTTGGGCAGAACCGTGTAGGTCTCGCCGGAGATGGCTGCCGCCACGTCATCGGGGGTGATGCGCGGCGCGGTCAGGCCCTTGGCCTGGATTTCCTGTTCGATCGTCTGGTCGTTCATTGCGTTCCCTTGGCTGTGATCCGATTAACGGGTGGCGCCAGCGCCGAGGCGCTGCGACTGGGTGCCGTAGCGCTTCTGGTACAGGGCAGACAGCTCCTGCACCTTCTGGTCGTGCTGCGGGTGCTTGCCGTCCATGTAGGCCGGGTCGGCCTTGATGGCGGCGATTCGGCCATCCCAGTCCTGCTCGGCGACGGCGTTGCCATTGATCGGCTGGTCCTCCTGCAACTCGGCGCCCACGGCGGCAGCGAAGTGCAGGAAGTCGGGGTCGTCACCGAACTTGTCCATCAGACGGCTGTAGCTGCCGGCGGCGTCGCCTTCGGAGGCGAAAGCCTTGGCGGCGCGCGCGGCCTGTCCCAGGTTCTTCTGCATGGCTTGGTCGTCGGTCCACACCTTTGCCAGCTCGCCGCGGGCTTCTTCCTGCGACATGCGGGCATTGCCGGCCAGCAGCTCCGGCGCGAAACCGAAGTATTCGCTCAGGAAGAAGTTGACGTGTTCCTGCGGGATGCCCTTTGAGTGGGCGCGGTCGATGATCCCCTTGAACAGCGGGTCGCCCTTCACCTCGTCGACGCTCACGCCGTCCGGCAAGCCCTCGATCACGTACTCGTCGGCGGTCTTGGGCAGCGTGCCGGTCGGGCGCATCTTCTCCAGCTCTGCGTAGCTGCTGGCGAGCTTGCGGGCGGAGGCTTCGATGTCGAGGTCCGTGCCGCCTTCTTTGGCGGTGCGGAACTTCTCCGGGATCCAGTCGTTGGCATTCGCTCCTGCTGCCCCCTCGAGCAGCGACGCACTACCCTGGCCCGACGCGGCAGCTGCACCTTCGGGGACGCCTTGGTTCCCATCATTCGTGTTCGTCTGGCTCATCAGCGGTTACTCCATTGGCTCGGTTGCATTGGGTGACGATGAAATCCACCACGGAGCGGGCGCCCTCGCGGTGGTAGGTCTTGAGGGCGGCGTTCTCGCCGTCCAGTACGGCAGGCCGGTGGAACCGACGCGCCAGGTCTTCCAGGATCAGGGCGCCTTCTGCGTGGTTCTCGAAAACGCGGGCGTACATCTCGGGGGTGGGCTTGATCGCATCGGTCATGCGGCGGTCGCCCGCTGGATCTGCGCATCTGCGGCGGTGGACATGGCCTGCTCACTCATCTGCTGCTGCTTCGCTGCCTGCGCAGCTTGGGCCTGTGCCTGCTGCTTGGCCTCGAACTCCTCGGGCGTAAGCAGTACCCGGCTCGGCACGCCCAGCCCCTCCGCGGTGATCTCCATCGCCACGGCATCGTTGATCCGGTCGAGGGTCGTCGTATCCCCGCGCATCTTGGCAACCGCACCAGCGGACGCGTAGAGACGCTCGATCGCGGTCACATCCGCCAGTCGCTGCGATCGCGCCATCGGCGAAACGTACTTCACCGAGTAGTCCCGCCCGGACAGCGATTCAGGAGCTGCACCGAGCACGCCGGCCCGGTAGGCGATGCCGAAGCAGCGCTCCACCAGCGGGCGCAGGTACTCGGCCTGCAAGCGGCCGTAGATCGGCCCGAGTAGCTGGCGGATCAGCTCGACGCGGACGTGTACCTCAGTGGCGGTCATGGCCGGGCCGTCCTGCGGCTGCAGCTGGTCGGCCATCAGGATCTTGCGGATGGCCGATTGCAGGTTACTGACCAGGTACTCCGCCATCTGGAAGTCGCTGCCGGTGGACAGCGGCTTCATGGAGTCGGTGGAGTTGGCCACGATGATCTTGCGCGGGCCGATCTTGACCGTGCGCGGGTTGAGCACACCGTCGTCCTCGGCGATCCACATACCGGCAACGGCCAGGTCGGCGGCCGCCAGCTGCATGCCCTTCAGCTCGTTGAGGGTGCGGATGTCCGGGAGAGCATCGAACACCGGCCCCACGCCGTAGCAGCTGTTCTGGATCCGCATCCATCGCGGCGCGACGATGGGGAACTCGTGATATCCCGACTCGCGGACCAGGTGCTTGGTCTTGGCTTCCACCACCACCGACGCGAACGGCAGGTTCTTGGCCATGCGGGCGCCGACGGCGTAAGTCTGCCGGGGCTCGATGGCGTGGATGAAGGCCACACGCTCATCTGGCTTGTCCTTGGCGAGCTTGCGGGTCTGCTCGCTCAGGTTGTCGTGGCCGAACGTGGCAACCGCGGCCGACGCCGACATGGTGTGCTCGCGATAGCAGGTGTCGATCAGCCCGTCGCGCCGGGTGCTGGTCAGGTAGCAGCCCGAGATCGCCCACTGCTCGAACGTGAAGCCACCACGCTCGCGGTCCTCGTCGATGTAGAGGACGAACCAGCCCGCAGCCACGGCGTCGATGCAGCCCTCGTAGGCCTCGGCGTCGAAATTGGACTGGTGGATGTTCATCCACAGGGTTTCGGCCGCTTCGTCGAAGAAACGCTTCTCCTCCGGGGTCTCGTCCTCGATGTCCAGCTCGAACCATCGGGAGTTTGCCGGGGTGAGGCCGGACATGATCGCCGAGGCCAGCGTGCGCGATCCGTCCGTCCCGGTTCCGTCGAAGATCCGCGCCTTCCGCGCCTGGGCCTGCTGCGCGTCGACGGTGTTGCCGTCGAAGCCATCGGACCGCAGCGGGAAGGTGTAGTCGTAGCACTCGCGCCACACGTTTTCGTGCGGCTGGCGCTGGCCCTTCAGATCAGTCATGCGCTTGCAGATGCTGGCACCGGTAGCCATCAGGCACCCCCGAGGGTCGAGCGGCCCTGCGCCTGGGCCAGCAGACTCGGAGTCGAGCCGACGCCCATCAGGCCATCAGCCCCCAAGGTGAGCAGGCTGCTCTCACGGCGACGACGCCGGCGGGATGCCAGTGCCATGTTCGCCTCCGATGCGGCATTGGCCTCGGCCACTCGCTGCTCCGCCACCAGGTCGCGCTCTACCACCTTGGGGGCCTTCTTCGATCCGCACATGCTCAGCTCCTTCCGCCGCTGGCCAGCAGCGACTGCGTGCCGCCCTGCCCCATCAGGCTCACCGCGAACGCGCTACGGCGCTTCAGGCGAGCGTTGAGGGAGGAGGAGGTGGTTTCGTTCGCCGCATCAGCAGCAGCGGCCAGGGCGTTCGGGTACTGATTCGCCACGTCGGCCTTGGCCTTCGCTTCAGCGGCCTTCTCGGCCTCGACCTTGGCTGTCTCCTTGCGGATGCGGCCGGTCGGATCGCCCACGGCGGTCTTGGTGATGCCCAGCGGGTCGACGTACTTGCGGTTCTTGTTGAACAGCGAGCCGGACGGCGAGAGGATCTGGCGCGTGCTGCACATGGCTCAGGCCTTCTTCGGCGCTTCGGGTACGACCCAGCCCTGCTCGGTCAGCACGGCACGGCGCGGCCCGATGGTCGCGGGATCACCTGCATCGCCTGCAGACTTGCCGACGTCCTGCTGGGTGGCCAGCTCCGTGCCGCGCTCCTGCCAGTCCGCTACGGCGGGCTCGTCCAGCTGCAGGCCACGGGTGGAGGCCCATTCCTCGAGCGCGTCCATCGCGTCATGCGGGGTTTCGGTGGAGCCCAGGCTGATCACCTTGTCGCGGGTGGTCAGGAAGCCGAGGAAGTCGAACAGCGCGCCGGCCACAACGCCGGACACTTCCGGCGGCAGCGGGATTTCGTAGCTGGATGGGGTGACGGTGGCCTTGGGCGGCGCGAGCGCGGCGTTGATGGCGCCCAGCACGGTGACGCGGCCCTTGCCGTCCGTCTCGATCGCGTGCAGCAGCCGCAGCTCGTCGGGGGTCATGGTGGCCAGGCCTTCGATGACCTCCGGAGCGTTGAGGGCGGCAATGGCCTCCAGCTCGGCGCGCTTGGCGGCCTGGGGATCGGCCGGGGTATCGGACGGGGTATCGGTCAGCGGTTCGCCGGGGGTCTGCGGCTTGAGATCGGGGGCGGGCATGGGCGGCTCCAGCACAGTGGGTGTGCGGCCAGTCTGCTCAGCGATCAGTGCGGGTTCCCGACTATCTGCCAATGCCCCGGGCCGCCCGCAGGCGGTACGATTGGCCCTCACCCAACAGCGGAGAACCGCGCTTGAACACGGACGATCAGACGAAACTCGCACGCTCCATTGGCCGCGACGTTGCCCAGGAGAAGGCGCTCCTGGCATTCATCGGCAGCCCGCGCAGGAACGAACCTGCGGCGATGGTGGAAATCCTGAAGATGAACTTCGAGATGGGCCGCACGCAGCTGCAGGGCCGCATCGGTGAGGCAGAACTGCCCGGCCACCTGTACCGCACGGCCGAGGATGAGTTCCGCAAGGTGAAGGAAGCGATCCTCGATGGCGTCAAGAACGGCAAGTACCAAGTGCCACCCCGGTGACCACTTTTCCTCAATTTGAGGAAATCCCCCCGCCAACCGTGCGCCTTACGGTGGACGGTTGCAGGCTGGGTGGCAATCCACCACCCAGTCAATTCACTCCAATCAGAGTGATTTGAGAAGGCAGTTTCCACCCAGAAGGGCGAATACCCCGGTTCCAAACCGGAGAAAGGTCGCGTTTCAAACCGGACCTTCACGCAACTGCCGGAAGTTAAGTCCTCGGCGCCTGGTGCCGGTTGTTGCCGGTCAGCCCTATCCACAGGTCGATCAGCAGCTCGCCGTCCGCATGCTTCGGCTCGGCCCCCTGCTTCCACCCCAGAATCGTCGACTTGGGGATGCGGGTCTGCTGCGACACCGACGACACCGGCACTCCCAGCCGGTTGAGGTCGGCCAGGATCTGGAACCAGTCGATGCGGCTGTCCTTCACGACGTGCCTGCTCATGCCATCCCCCCGTCTGCTCACCCACCGCCCCCGCCAAACGCGCGCGCGCGCGAGGCGGACCTATTCGCGCCCATCAACTCCCCTCTCACCGTTGCCACAACCCAGACGAATCCCTTGCCCGAAACTGCCCCGCGACGGGCTGCTGCTGCGAACATGTCCATGGTTGCGCCCTCTGCGATTGCTGCCAGTAGCGACGGGTGTCCCGGTGCGGTGCTGGTGATACCTGCCTTGCGCATTGCCAGGCACGCGCGAGCACCGGCAGCAGGATCGGCTGGGGCCAATGAAACTACGGCGGGCACATCACCATTGCTAGCCATTGGTGGGCGAATGGGCACCACCCCGCGAATGCTCGCCGTGCGCCTCTCACGCACATGCGCCTCCCTCACCAGCTCGGGGCAGTACCAGCACGCGCCCTGCTCCACCGACAGCAGCACAATCGGCTCGCCCTTCCTGCCTGCATGCGACGGCGCCCAGGTGAACTCTGCGCCCCGCTGATCCGATCCGCGCAGCACGCCGGCCGTGGCCAGCTCCCTGACCGTTGCCACGTCGGCGCCCGTGTCCTTCGCGATCCTCGCCACCGACGCCATCACCACGCCAGGGCGCTCCTGGGCGAGCAGGTGGAGCATCACGTCCACCCACACGCCGCGTGCTGCCGGGCTGCAGGAGCGCAGCCGCCGGTCCTTGAGCCAGCGGTCAGCGCGGAATCGCAGCTCGATGCGGTCAGCTGCCACGTCCATCCTCCCCAAGCTGTTTGGCCAGGCGCTCCAGCTTGGCGGCCTGTTGCCGTGCGATCGATGCGGCATGCCGGAACGCCTCCGCCACGGTGGATCGCTCCCCGCGCGAGCGCCACAGACGCAGGTCATAGACCCGGGCCTGCTGCTCGTAGGTGTCGGCGAGGTTGCGCAGCGCCTGCGGCCCGGTGGGCATGAGGTCAGTCACGGGAATACCCCCGGCCCTTCCCTGGCATCGGGCGCGCGATGCCACCATACGTCCTGCCACGGTCAGCCTCATTGAACGTTTGCGGTGCCTGCGGCAGCGGCCCGTCCCACTCGTCCAGGCGCATTTGGTCAAACCGATTGCGAAGGTTGATCCGAGCGCCCGACTTGATATGTCGTCCCTTGGCGAAGTGCATCTCCACGACGCCCTGCAGGTGCGTCTTCTGATCCGGCGTGTCGTAGTAGTCCTCGCGGTGCAGCAGCACGATGACATCGCCCTTCTGCTCGAGCTCGCCCGACTCGCGAAGGTCAGCCAACGTGGGACGCTTCTCCTGGCGACCTGTCAACTGTCGGTTCAACTGTGCCAAGGCCACAAACGGGATGTTCCATTCCTTGGCCAGGTCTTTCCCCTTCTGCAGGATGCGCCCGTACTCGAAACGAGCCATCCGCGGATCCACCTCGAAGTCGTGGATATGGTCCACCACCAGAAGCTGCAGTGGCGTGCGCTGATTCATTCGCCGTGCGCGAGCCTCAAACTGCCGGATGCTCAATGACGACGTGTCATCGATGTACAACTTCGCCTGCTTTAGCGCCCTGATTGCCGGCGTCAGCTTGCTGTTGTAGATCTCGCTGTCTTCATGATCCCTGGATGGCGCGCACACGTAGTCATGAGGCACCCGCGCCTCCGATGCAACGCTGCGATTGAGGCAGTCGTCCGTGCTCATTTCCAGACTGAACAGGCCCACCGTGGTGCCGTTGAGAGCTGCATGGGTCGCGATATTCAGTGCGGCCACGCTCTTGCCCATGCTTGGGCGTGCTGCGATCAGGTAAACGGTTGCGGGCAGCAGGCCTCTCGTAATCCTGTTGAACTCAGGCCAGGGCGTCTTGATGCCCATGGCCTTCTCTGGATTTTCGAAGCGCTCACTCCACTGCTCCCACCAGCCTTTCAGCCTTTCTGCGACCAGGCGCAGCCCGCCTCGCTGCGCCGGCTGCAGGTCAGCCACCTGCTGGGAGGCATCGGCGAGGATTTCGGCGAACTCCCGCCCATCCCTGCCCTGTGCCGCGGCAATCATATCCGCGCCGGCCTGGATCATCCGCCGCCGCCCATAGTGCTCGATCACGATCTCGGTGTAGCCGGCGATGTTCGCTGCCGACGGCGTGGTGCTCGCCAGCTCGATCAGGTACGCACCATCCCCCACCAGCTCCATCTTGCCCTGCGCTGCGAACCACTCACCCAGCGTCACCGCGTCGAACGGACGCTCGCGGTCGGACAGTTCGCGAATCGCGCGGTAGATCATCTGGTGGTCGCGGCGGTAGAAGGCCTCCTCGGTGAGGATGTCGGAAACCAGCGGCCATGCCTCTGGCGCCAGCATCAGGCCGCCGAGGACGGATTGCTCAGCGTCGATGCTGTGCGGCGGGACTGTAGCGTCGTGCCGGGCCATCATGGGCGCGCTCCGTGATAATTGCCCTCAAGGACCTTGGCAAGGTTCTCCTCGGACTTGACCAGCCACGGCAGACTGATCTGGAACCCGTTCACCTTGCCCATCAGGTAGTCGCTGCGCCGGATGAACTCGAACAGGCCGTCCCACCATTCGACCGTCTGCCGCTCTTCATCGGCCTTCCACCTGGTCTGCATGTGCCTCCTGCGCGGCTCGCTCCAGACCCTCACAACCGGGCACTCGGGCAGGATGCGCATGTAGCTGGCGATGATCTCGTCATGCGGACAGGCCGGCACGGCGCGCCGCTTACCGCCTTGGACCTTGTCACCCAGCAGATCGCCGTCAGCAGCGGCGGGTTCATCGCCGGCTGCTGACGAATCCACGCCAGTGGATTGTTCTTGAGTGAAATGGGGAGGAAGGGTATCGGTATCGGAAGGGAAAGGAGTCGGGCACGATCCCGATTCGTCCGTTAGATCATCTTTGTATTGTTTAATGGACGATCCGCTAGACGTAACTGCATCTCCGCCGGTTGAGTTTTCCCCGTCCGCCGGACCTTTAGCCGAGGTCTTAGGAGCGTCTGCTGCGAGCTTCGCGACGTACTCTGGATACATGGCTTCTGCTCGGGCGCGTCCATAGTCGCGGCAAGCTGCAGCAAACTTGGAGCGCTGACTCCGATCGCCAGCACCCGCTGCCCACGGGTTGTGTTCAGCCCAGTCGTGAACGCGGCGAGCACAGGTGGCGCCCTCCAAGAACCCCACGTCCATCATGGTGGCAACGAACGCACCGTCGTCGCCGGTCCAGTCGACCGCCAGCTCGATATCTTCGTCGGTCATGCCACTGAGGTCGCCGTCGCTTCGGTTCGCTGCGGTCCAGAGGAACAGGTAGATGCAACCCAGCGGGCCGGCAGCACCAAGCCGGCGAGCGAGCTTTTTGGTTTTGGGATGGCCTGGCAGGCTGGTGGACAGGCGAGCGTCTGTTGCTTCAGCCACGGCGGGGGCCTCCTGTATGATCGCCCGACACCCATCCAAGGACGAATGACATGGCCGAAACGACTGCACAGATGCTCACCCGCATGACCAAAGTGACCTCCCAGCGGAGCGACGACGCGGTGAACAAGTTGCTCAACGAGGGCTGGCGCCTGCTCTCCGTTGAGCAGGTTCCGATGCGAGACGGCGGCGACGCTTGGGTCGAAACGAAGTACGTTTTGGGATATCCGGACCAAGACTCTTTGGCTGGTCCGCAGGACTGAGCAACCACCGCGTTCATTGACCTTCTCCTGCACCGCAGGGGAAGGCCTCGGCGATCAGCGCCGCAAAGGCGCCAAGGTGCTCGGTGGTGATCCACGACTTGCCGGCCATCTGCGCGATCCACGTCAACGCTGATTCCGGCCCGCTGCAGTAGAAGTCGTACATGGGTTCGTCGTGCTGTCGGGTGCGGTCGAAGACCAGGACCGCGATGCGGCCATCTGGTAGGCGCTCTGCGAGGGTGACCAACGGGTGGGCGCTGCGGTCACGGGCGTGAGCCATTGCGTCCCGCATGCACTCGCTGATATGGCGCGGGGCGGATGTCGGGTTTTCCCCGGTGTGATCGTGTGGCATAGTGACCTCGGTCTCAACGAAGCCTCCGCACTTGTCTGGCCGACAGCGGGGGCTTCGTCGTATCTGGACGATGGGTTCTCGCGCCAGACACCCGAACGGCCACTACCACGCCCGGGATGCACGCTCTCCTTCACTGCGCCTGATCCGTTCCTTCGGCTCGGGCCTAAATCACTCTGATTGGAGTTATTTCGCCGCGCGAGCAGGCGGCGGCATGTTGGTCGTGTAGAGCTGGTAGAGGATGACTGCCGCCATCCCCTTGGGCTCTTTCGTGCGATCGGCTTTGATGTCGCAGATCGCGGCGGGTGACTTCCCAATCTGGCCGGCGAGCTGGGTTACCAGCCATCCCCGGGCCTCCAGGGCCTCGATCAGCTCTTTCCAAGTCATGTTCATTGGGCCATTATGGTATCCCAGAATGCAAAGTCAACTGCATTCCATAATGGCTTTCCATAATAATGGACACTATGGACACAATCGGTGAACGAATTAAGGCCGCGCGCGAGCGCTCTGGCCTGACCAGGGCGCAGCTGGCTGCACAGGCCGGTATCGCATATCCCACTCTTGCCGGGATCGAGAACGGGGACCAGCGAGGCACCACCAGGTTGCCGGCCATCGCCGCGGCTCTCAATGTGGATGCCAAGTGGCTGTTGACCGGGAAAGGAAGCATGGATGACCCCCACTCGCCGCAGCAGTCCGATGACTGGAGCGACGTGACGGCGTACTCCCAAGCCGTTGGCCTGGGCGCCGGCACCGAGGCGCAGGAGTACTCCGAAACCCATGCTCTCAAGTTCCGCACCAATAGCCTGAGGCGAAAGGGCCTGTTGAACAAAAGGCTCTCCGTCTACTACGGAAAGGGCGATTCAATGGAGCCCCGGATTCGCGACGGTGATGCGATTCTTTTCGATGAAGACGACACGCGGCCCGAGCACGGGGCGATCTTCATCGTCCAATGGAGAGGCGAGATATACGCCAAACGCCTGAAGGTGGTGGACGACCTCGTTCTCGTCGAAAGCGACAACCCTGCGGGTGATCACCACTGGAACAGGCCGAAGCGTCTGGACAACCCCCGTGATCCGGTCCAGATTGTTGGCCGTGTTAGGTGGATTGGCAGCTGGGAATGACTCTCCTGGGATGGATCGGGCTTGCCGCCTTTATTTCGGCCTTTCCGATCGCGCTATGGGTGGTACGCAGATGGGCCAGCCGGCGGCACGACCGTGTGCGTGCAGCCGCATGGGATCTGCTCACCCTCAGCGAAGAGCAGCTCGAAGCCATGCGGTCCAAGATTATTGAATCAAAGAGCTGGCCGGGTGAAGAGGCGGGGATCCTGCTGGAGGCGATCGAGCTCGCGAAGTCCAAGCGGAACCCGCATTCATAAAATTTATTATGGAATCCCATTGACACCGTTCTATGGGATGCCATAGATTAGCCCCATCGCGGCACGACGCCGGCAGATGGGAGGCACAAGATGCAACAGGGCAACAACAACCTCGCGGTCACCGGTGAATACCACCCGGCAGCGCCCGAGCAAACCTATACCGTGATCCTCAGCAATGGCGACGAGATGTTCATCGTCCCAGGCGTCAACGCGGAAGACGCAGCTACCCGCGCTGTCGCCAGCTGGGCCAACCGGTACGGCGAAGTCGTCGAAGCCGTCCGCGTCTGCCCAACCGGCGTAAACGGTGATCCGGCATGAAAGCCAAGAACCTCACCCGTCACATGCACAGCCGTCATAGCTGGGGCCGCTGGGAACGTTTCTCGCTGAGCGCTATCTCGGCCGCGCACGGCTGCCTCTTCATCGCCACGCGCAGTGGATCCGGCTACTACCAGCGCTTCGAGGGGTGATCCATGAGCCGAGAAAGCAGGCCCATTCGCGTTCCGCGCATCGCCTGGGCTTCGCTGGTGTTCCTCGCAGCGGTCGTCGTACCGCTTCGGGTTGCCGAGATACACAGGCAGAACCAGCGCCTAATTTTTGACCACGAAAAAGCATCGGGCGAGGTCTTCGCACCGTTACAGCCTACTTCACATCAGTGAATAAAGGAAACCTGATTCATGTGTAAGGAAAACCTGACAGGCGCAAATGCGCCGCCGTCCCAGCCTGGGGCGAAGGTCGTAAACCAGAAGGAAGGCGGAATTATCCGCATCGGCGACAGCATAGAAGCCGTCGTTCTCAAGGCGCGCGACGGGAACCTCCGGGTCGTCATCAGCGCCCCCCGCCACCTGCAGGTCAGCGCACCAAAACAGTGACGGCCCGAGCGCGTCAACGCCCGAGCCGTCTGCCAAGTAGTCCCATCACGACCAAGATCAAGGATGCCAACATGGCGAACAATAGTGTACCCCCGACGCTCGACCTGGGCGCAGTCGCCGCTGCGGTTGATGACGCCCTGGACGCCCCCTCCCTCTCCCACCCGAGCGGCAGGGAATATTACGATCAGGCATGGGAAAAAAATCCGCTAAATATGGCGATCACCAATCGCCTTTTCCGGATCGAGCGCTCTATCAAGGGGATAAAGGCGATCCACAGTGTCCTGCACGAGGACAAGACCCGCTCTGACTTGGCCCGTGATTGTTATGACGAGTACACCTACGAAGGCCTGTCACCCAGCGTCACCGAGAATTTGAACCTTGCCATTTTCGAGCTGCTGAACGTATCCGAGGGCTGCTTAGAAGAAATCCGCATGGACGAATACCAGATGGCGACCCTCCAGTCGAAGGGGGAGGCGTGAACACCTGTACGAACGTGATTCCTTTCCCCGCTCGGCCTCAGCGTGGGTTCCCCATTGGATGGCCGGCGGGTCCCGCCGGCGAGAAGCTGGAGTCCTTCTGCCGGGACATGCTTCTTGAGATCCACCTGCAGGGTCGGCACGACACGATCGAAGCGGTGCGCGTTCGTGGGCTGAAGATTTTCAACGAGCTGCACGAGACGGTTCACAACATGCGCCGCATTCACGGGGCGCGGGAGGTGATCTCATGATCGCTCCGAGCGTTCCATGCGAGCTGCAGGCGCACACGTCAGTGATGTTCCCGCCGCCCGCCGAGGGGTTTGCGCACGTACTCGTGCAGGACAACCTCAACGCGCCCAGGTTCGAGAAGGGGGACGTCCTGCTGGCCAATCTGGCTCATACCGAGTGGCGCTACGACGGAATCTATGTCGTTGAACTCCACGGCAGGCAGTTGGTGCGCTATGTCATGCATCGGGGCGGACCCAAGCTCTATGTCTACTACCAAGCCGCAATCGGCCACGGGGAGTACATCGATAAAGCGGATCTGAAAATCTTGGCATCAATCACGGCCGCGAACACGACGAGGCGAGTGGCATGACCGCCGTAGGGGTCACCGACCTGCAAAAGCTGGTAGCCGGCATCGACGAGTTCACGGACTTGGTGGGGTGCGGCCAACTGCGTTCAGCGCGGGAGCTGCTTGAGCGCATGCCGGGCTTCCTAGCTGCGCTCATCCTCGCGAGCAAAGCCCAAGCGAAGACGGTGCCGAAGGGCGTGCAGAGGAACCATTACCGGGCGATGGCCGAGGACTTGACCCTCATCCGCGATAAAGCACTGAAGGCCATCCAGCTTATGGACACGGGAAAACACTTGGACGCGCTGCTGCTCAAGAGCAGCCTTGCGCTCGTGCGAGCTCTCATCGATCTGCAGGGCTACCAAGACGAACGCCTTGCAGGAAAGGAGGTTTCCCCATGACGGAGCATGACTCTACCCTGGCCGCCTTAGCCGCTCTGATCGAGGGCGACCGCTGGCTCAGCGCCGACTCTTGCGCGGTCTTCTTGGGCCTGGCCACGGCGGACGGCACTCCGAACCGTCGTGGCTTCCTCGAGCGCGTGGCCTGCCGCTCGTCCTTCCCGGCGCCCTTGGTGATCGGAAACGAGAAGAAATGGCGAAAGACCGAGGTAGACCGGTGGGCGCAGGACGAGCGAAAAATCAACCCAGCCGGCGCGCCATCTCCGACGCTGACTCGTCGTAGTAGATCATCAGAGACTTGAGGTCGCGGTGACCGATCACTCGGGCCAGCTGCAGGATGTCCAGCTTCTTGGACAAACGCCAGATGGCCTCGGCCCGGGTGTCATGGAAGTGGATGGACCGATGGGCCGTACGATCGCGCACCTTCCGCCACAAAGCATCGCGATCATCGGCTTCCAGCTGGAACACCGGACCGAAACCCAGCGGCAGCGCGCGCAGGATCTCCACAGCACGGCGACTCAGCGGCACGTCACGCGAGTCGCCGTTCTTCGTCTTGGGCAGATGCACAAACTGCGTGTCCAAATGGATGTTTGGCCAGGTCATCGCCAGGATTTCGCCTGAGCGCATGGCCGTCTCCATCGCGAACAGGAACGCCAAGCCCACGCGCTTCGTGGCCGTCGTGGCGGACAGCTCGTCTTGCAGACCGAAGGCCGCGGTGATATCGCGCTCCTCGTCGGGGGTAATGCGACGTGCACGGCCCTTCGGCGTTTTCGGCCAGCGCACGTCTTTCATCGGATTCTCGCGGATCCAGCGCCAGTCCCGCCTCGCCACTTCGAACACCGAGCGCAGCAAGTTCATTTCCCTTGCCACCGTAGCCGGCTTTACCTGGGTCAGGCGCTTGTCCCGCCAGTCGGCAAAGTCGTTGGCTGCGAGAGCGGCGATGCGTCGATCCGCCATCCCCTCCCGCTCGAACGAGCGCAGCCTCAGCACTTCCCACTTCTCCCCAGCGCGCTTGCTCGACTCTTCGTCGGCAAACCGGCGGAGCGCATCCAACAGCGTTCTGTCAGGCAACTTCGCGCCCTTCAGTTCGGCCTCGCGTTCAAGTGCCCACTGTGCCGCTTCCTGCCTGGTCGGCTTGGTCGTGGAATCACGCACGCCGGCCACGTAGACCTGCACACGCCACTTGTTCCCGTGTTTTTGGATGCTCGCCATGGGGAGCATCTTATGGGGAATCCGTGGGGAGGTGGCGCGGGCGAGTCGGGGTGAACCGTTGCGATGACGTAAACAAAAAACGCCCGAAACCGTTGTGGCTCGGGCGTTTCGGGGTGAATCCGGTTTGTCTCGTAGAGGTCCGGTTTCGAGGTGCTGGTGCCGGAAATAGGAATCGAACCTACGACCTACGCATTACGAATGCGCCGCTCTACCAACTGAGCTATTCCGGCTGAGCAGGCAATTCTAAGGGGGCGGGCGCCGGGGGTCAATCCGCCCCGGCGCAAGCGGCCCTCGGCCGGCTGAACGGCCCCATGGCCGGCTTACTGCGCGGAAAACTCGACCTTCCAGGCCCCGTCGCGCAAGGCGAAGATGCTGGAGTCCGTGGCCATGCACAGCACCGGCGCCTGGGCGCTTGCCCGCAGGGGCTTGCAGTTGAAGGGCGCCTCGCCGGTCATATCCCAATCGTCCTTCTTTGCCGAGTAGGCGTACAGCTCCCAGACGCCACCCCACGTGTTGACGTTCCAGCGGGTCGACCACCCCGAGGTGGCGGTATCCATCTGGACGTCCAGGATGACGTAGGGCGGACGGCCAATCTGCTGCCAGGTGTCGCCGTGATCGGTCGAGTAATAGACCTTCGAGAAGGCGCCCTGGCTCCAGAGCGCCGAAAGCACACCCGAGGAAGGATTGACCCGAAGCGTGGAGGTCCGCTCCCTGGGGGGAATCGCCTTCCACTGCCTGGTGTCCAGATCCAGTCGCTGCGGCGTGTTGCCGGCCAGCAGGTAGTAGCGGCTGCCCGCCAGCTGCCCCTGCACGCCCGCCCAGCCCCACATGTCCTTGCCCTCCAACGGCAGCTCGCGGGAAAGCGTCAGATCGCTGAGGTCATCGAGCTGCGCGACATACACACGCACGCGTACCGTCTTGGCCGGCGGCTGCAGCCGCGGGACCAGCGGGATGCGCCCTGCCACGAAGGGATCGGTGTTCTCCGAGGTAGTCACGACCCAGCGGCCGGCCGCATGGTCGATGTCCACGACCGACCGCATGCTGCCCAGCGATGCGAGCGGGGTCCAGGTGATACCGCCATCGCGGCTCTCGCGGATGTACCCGTCGTCGCTTCCCGCGACCAGGCGCCCGTCCTGCGCTTCCACCGACATGATCTTGCGAAGGGTATCCATGCCGACGTTGCTCCACTCGCCGTCGGGCGTGCGCCTGCGCAGCTGCCCGAAGTCGGCCGGGAAGTACATCGTGCCGTCGGCGAGGATGGCCGGTTCGTCCTGCACGGGCAACGTGACGGTGCGGATCAGGCGGAGAAACTCGTCCGGGTCCTTGGCCGATATCAGCGCCTCGATCGTGGACGGTTTATTGACCTTGCGATCATAGGCGATCAGCAGGTCGCCGATCAGTCCCAGACCGGTGTTGGTCATGCCAGGGTCCATGGCCGGCGACAGGGCCAGGCTCGCGGGCCGAAGCGGCACGGGGTCGGTCAGCAGCGAGGCAAAGGGTTGCGTTGCCGCTGCCACCGCGCCCGAATGCTCCGCATGGGTGATGGGCAGCACCACGGTTTTGTAACCACCGACACTCACGGCCACATAGTCACCCAGGTCGGTAACCCGGCCGGGCTTGATCTCGAACGTCGGGCCATCCTTCCATTTCAGGAAACCCCAACCGGCAATGCGATAGCTGCCCGCGGGCAACCACATGCCCAGCGCCTGCATGTTGGCAACGGCCGGAACGGGGGCCGCCATCTCGATACGGATCTCACGCTTGCTGCCCACCGGGCTGACCACGAGCGCATCGCGCCCTCCCTTGGAGAACGAGGCATAGGCATAGCCATGGCTGGCCACCAGCTTGGCCGGTTCCTGTGGGGCACTCACTGCGATACCCGGCACTGCCAACAGCAGAACCGCCGCGAACATCATCCTGCGCATACGATCTCTCCCTGACATCCGGTCGCACCGACCGGAAGGCTCGAATTACCCACCATGGAATGAGCGACTTCACGGTGCGCCGCTCCCCAGCGACGCGCCCCCGTGCGGATGGTAGCGGGTCCCGCAGACTGCGTGAAGATGGTGCGGTTGCGCAACGTGCATGCCTGCCCCACCTGCCGTTGACGGAGGCGCCCGTAGAGTGCCCGGATGTCATCTGGAGGCACCGCATGCTCCCCTCTGTTCGCCTGACCGGGCTGCTGCTGGCCTCGGTGCTGTTCGTTGCCACGGCTGCGGCCGAGGTCCCTTCGCAGACGCCGCCGGATGAGCAATGGCAGCCGCTGTTCCAGGACGTACAGCGCGCGCATCTGTTCAATGACCAGAAGACCTTCGCCGACGCCGTACCCCAGAGCGACATCAACGCGATAGTCGCGCAATGGCAGCGTGCCCGGACACAACCGGGGTTCGACCTGCCAGCGTTCGTTGCCGAACACTTCAGCGTGCCCGGCGATACAGTCCCCTACGTCCCGCCTGCCGGCGAGACACTGCGCGCGCATATCGAGGGACTGTGGCCGGTGCTGACGCGCACCACCGCGGCGGTGGACCCGCGCGGCTCGCTGCTGCCGCTGCCCAACCCCTACGTGGTGCCCGGCGGACGCTTCCGCGAGGTGTACTACTGGGACAGCTACTTCACGATGCTGGGGCTGGCGGCCAGCGGGCGCTGGCAGCAGGTGCGCGACATGGTGGACAACTTCGCCTGGCAGCTGGACCAGTACGGGCATATCCCCAATGGCAACCGCAGCTACTACCTGAGCCGTTCGCAGCCGCCATTCTTCAGCCTGATGGTCGAGCTGCTTGCCACGCACGAAGGCGATGACGCCTACCGGCGCTACCTGCCACAACTGCGTACCGAACACGCGTTCTGGATGCGTGGTGCCGACGGGCTGGCCCCAGGTGCGGTCAGCGAGCGGGTGGTGCGCATGAACGACGGCAGCCTGCTCAACCGCTACTGGGATGCGCGTGCGGTGCCACGCACCGAGTCCTGGACGGACGATCTGGCCACGGCGGCGACCGTGCCGGACCGCGCGCCGTCACAGGTGTATCGCGACCTGCGCGCCGGGGCCGAATCGGGCTGGGATTTCAGCTCACGCTGGCTGGTCCATCCGGCAGAGCTGGGCAGTATCCACACCACCGAAATCGTGCCGGTGGATCTCAATAGCCTGCTGTTCCATCTGGAGACCACGATTGCCCGGGCGAGTCGCGCAGCGGGGGAACGCGCGGCGGCACGGGATTTCGCACGGCTGGCCGAGCAACGGAAACGAGCGATCAACACGTTGCTGTGGGATGAGCGGCAGGGCTGGTACGCCGACCGCGATCTGGAACGCGGCACGCCCCGCCCTGCCCTCACCGCCGCCGCGCTTTATCCGCTGTGGCTGAAGGTGGCCAGCACGGAGCAGGCACGCCGGACCGCGCAGGGTGTGCAGGCGCAGCTGTTGCGCGAAGGCGGGTTGCTGACCACCACGGAGAACACCGGCCAGCAGTGGGATGCGCCGAACGGCTGGGCGCCGCTGCAGTGGGTGGCGGTGGAAGGGTTGCAGCGCTACCGGCAGGACGCGCTGGCGCGGCAGATCGGGGTGCGGTTCCTGCGTACCGTGCAGGCGGTGTATGACCGCGACGGCAAGCTGGTGGAGAAGTATGTGGTGGATGGCTCTGCCGGTGGTGGCGGCGGCGGCGAGTATCCGTTGCAGGACGGATTCGGGTGGAGCAATGGGGTGGCGTTGGCGTTGTTGGATCGGTTGTGTGTGGAGGGGAAGCGGTGTGAGGGTGCGGGGGATGTGGGGGAGTGAGCGAAAGCCCAGAGCGCATCTGTGCAGGGGTGAGATATATCAGGGGGGAGGTTGCGATATCTAGCCGGAAGAACCCGGAAGAAGGCGGAAAAAAAAAGCCCGCCGCGCAACAACATTGCAGGACATGCAATAGAGCAGAAGCCTAGAAAAGGCCCAGCTGGTTGAGGTTCCGGTCGCGCAGCTCGGCACGCCGGATCAACTTGCGAATTCCGCGTTCGGTCATGTCGTATTTCCTGGCCAGCTCAGAGTAGCTGGCTCCGTCCCGGTGGGCGGCGAGTATCTCACGCTCCCGCAGGGAGAGCTTGAACGCGTGGTCCTTGGGGAAGGACAGCACCTGGCCGGACCAGTTCTCGGCCAGGCGATCGGCGACGGCAGCGCCGATCTGGTCGGCGCGGTCCTGGCTGAGGCCCATTTCCCGGGCGGTGTCGGCCGCTTGGGCGGCGGCATCGGCCAAGAGCTCGCTGCGGCGAGCCTCCATCGCGTTCCTGGTCATTGGGCATCCTCGGCGTACTTCTTGCGGGCTTCCGCCCGCTCGTGCTCAGCCTGCTCAGGGGTGAATGCGCCCATGTTCACCATGTGGGCGATCCAGGTCATCTGCCGTTCCAAGGGGCTTTCTTTGTGTGGCGATGGGGTGATCCCGGTGGAATCGCGTAGATGCTTGCCCTTTCGGGCGTCCTCTTCTCGCTGGCGCTCCACGGCGGCGTCGGCGGAGTCGGCAAGACCGAACACCACGGCCCGAAGGTAGCCGTGGCTATCCAGGGGCAAACTCAGGCGATCACGCTGGCTGAGCATCTGTTCGATGGCGGCCGCCCACATAGAAGGCGTCGCCGGGCGACGTATTCCCGAACGCTCGTCCTTGCAGACAGTACCGGCCTTCACCAGGTCAGCCACCTCACGGGCCAGCTTCACCGCCCGTGCAGCGCGCAGGCTGGTCTTGGGCGGCTTGAACAGGCGCAGATAGGCGAGCACAGCGCGCCCGCAGTCAGGTGACACTTCAGCCATGATTGCCGCCAGACGCTTCCCGTCGTCGTCCGTAAAGAACGCCTCGATCTCCGCCTGGAAGGCACAGTGGGGGCAAGAAGCGAGCATCAGCGAGCCGCCGCCTTGCTGCTGTGCCGGTTGGCGTCGTACTGGAGCGCTGCGATCACCTTCTGCAACTGATCCTTGTTGCACCATTCGATGCGGGTAACCTTGAACATACGCGTGGCCATGCTGTGAACATAAGCCCAAGGCCTGTGAGCGTCAGTCAGCAGGGCCTCGACCTTGGCGAGTTGAGGGCTGAGATCGCCCTTGGGACGGCCTGCCCACTGCTCCGCTGCATTGTCGCGCTTGGCCGGCATCCCGCCCAAGCGACGTAGTTCGTTGGCGATCGCGCTCAACTGTTGCGGGCTGCATTTGGCCGCGCTGCGTACAGCTTCGCCATGCTCAGCCGAAACCCGCTGCACCAAGTCGCGGTAGACGTCTTCGGGCAGACCCAGCTTCTTGGCACCGGCGTGGATTGCTGCCAGCACCCGGTTACGGGCGCCCCCAGCCTGGCGCATGCGGGTCATGGCTTCACCTGGTCGGTGAGGGCCGCGTGCGCCGCCTTGATAGCGGTCTGCCACGCGGGGATTTCTTGGCCGGCACGGTCCAGCAGGCGGAACAGACCAGGCCGGGCTGCTTGCGCAATCCGGCCTCCGGCCTCAATCACAGCCACTACCTGTGATTTCTTGGTGAGCGGCGCCTGTCGGTCAGCCACGTTCGACCTCCACTTCCGAGACTTTCAATGTGTCCGGGTCAAGGTCGGGCCGACCATCCCAATCCCAAAGACGAATCCCGGCCTGTGTAGACGACGGCCAACCTTCCAGGTCATCGAACTCCTGCTGCATACCCATCGTGGAATAGCTGGTGTTGACATCCAACACCCAGCCCAGGAACTCTGCTGCAGCCAGCTTGATCACAGCGAGCACAACGTCGCCGCCGGCACTGTCCAGTCGATCGCTGGCCCCCGTCCAGAAGCTGTTGATCTGCGTGGCCAACTTCGGTGTCAACCTGTCATGGTCGACATCCAGCGTGACCTCGGCATCACCCCACTCTTGCTCGATCTTGTAGCGCTTAACGTTCATGGCTTACCTCAGCGCTAGACAGCCGCAATGCTTGTTCCAGCAGTAGGAACAGACGTCGCACTTCACCGCTCAGCAGCGCGAAGCGGGCATCGAGTTCGGCGCGCCGGCCGTCATCGTCAGCGTGCTCGAGCTGGTCCAGTGCACCGTCCAAGAACTTCAGCTTGCGCACGATCAGGTCGTCGCCGAGCACGAAGGACAGGTTGTCCTCGAACACCAGGGCCAGCTTGGTGACCTGCTTGCCGGCGTCCAGGTGTTTGTCGATTTCGTCGCAGCGCAGTTCCTGGTGCTGGCACTTAACCACCGCGCCGCCCTCGGCCGGGTCCTTCATCTCGCACTCTTCGCCCAGGCTAAGCCCGGTCGGCAGCGTTTCGCCGGCGATCCAGCCGGTCAGGATCGAGCGCGGCGCCACTTCGGCGTTGAGCGGCATCGCCGGGAAGCTGCCGAGCAGGCCACGGATGTCGGACATGACGTTCTCGCCGGTCTTGCGGCTGGAGCTGTCCACGGCCACGAAGCCGTGGGCCAGGTCGATCAGCGCATCGGTGCGCGAGCTCTTCACCACGGCGCGCGGCATCAGCTCGTGCAGCAGGTCGTCCTTCATCCGCTTGCGCTCGCGGCCACCGGGCTTGCGCCCTTCCTTTTCCTCGATTTCCTCGAGCTTGCGCGCCAGCAGGTCGTTGACCACCGCGCCCGGCAGGATCTTGTCCTCACCGCCCACGGTCAGCCACAGGGCGTCGCCGATGCGGTGCGAGAACACGGCCTTTTCCTCGCGGCCGAACGGCGAGATGAAGCCGCGCGAATTCATTTCAAGCGGGCCGACCGGCTTGAGCAGCACCTGCGGCAGCAGGGTGTCCACTTCAGAGAAATCGGTTGCGGTCGGGAAACGGAACAGCGTGAGATTGCGGAAGAACATCACTTCACCCCCTGCATATCAGCTATGGCCATGATGTGGGAAAACACAGAGCCGCAGCCGCCATCGGTGGTTCTGCACTCCAGAACCAGGTTGAGTAGCTCACTGTCGTGTGACGCCGTGCTGAGCGTGGCGCTCATAGAGGGCTGACGGCAGTGTGGGCAGGACGTCTCAATTCGCTGCTCACCGTCCATCACCGTTCTCCTTGTCAAAAAATTGCACGATCGTGGGCGAGTCGAGGCGGCGCTTCAGCACCCAGGGGAACACATCGCCACGCAGTTCGATGTACTGCAGAGCCTGGTTCACCCTCTTCAGGTCATCGGCCTGGTACGCCGGACGACGGGTGTCGAACATGGGGTGGCCAGCGTCGTCCTTGAGCTCGTGGGCATAGAGTTCCACCTCGGAGCGGACGCATGCGTCTGCAATGTCGCTGGCCAGCACCATCAGCACGAAGCCAGCCTGAGGAGGCGTGGTGTCATTCATGGTCCACCGCCGCAATATCGAGGCTGATGGGCTGATAGGCACCACGCTCGTCACGCTGGTAGATGCGCAGGTAGGTCTTGCTGCCCACCACCTGGACCGCTTCCCCGATGGCGCGCATCGCTCGCTGCCAGCGGGCATCTTGGATATTCAAGCGACGAAGGCCAAGCACGCTGCCGGTGCGGATCTCGCCGCTCGTATTGACGCGAAACGCGTCCTGGACCAGCACCGCCACCTCCGGCTTTGCGTCCTCGGTCCACTCGCGAAGGCATTCATCGATCAGTTCCTTGGCCGCCTGCAAGCGTTCATCGAAGTTGATGGTCTCGGAGATCGCGCGGATCACCTTGTATTCGCCGTCGAAGGACATCAGGGTCAGGTTTCCCTTGCTGCCGCCAAGCTTGACCTCATACTGCTCGGCGCTGAGCTGCACGAACGCCTGTACGTCATCGAACGTTTGCCGGCGGAACTTCACCAGCAGTTTGCGCAGCGCCTTGGCGCCGACCACGATCCCCTGGACAAGCTCATCCCGGGCCTGGTCGATCGGTCGGATCTGGTTCTCCGGAACCAGGTGGCCCTGGTTGTTCCTGCGGAATCCTGCAGGTACGGTGATATCGGTCATTGTGTTGCTCCTGTGGGTGGATGACGTGTGGCGCCAGGCGCTATTCCGCGTCGTCAAAAATTCGATCAAAGTGGGCGTGCAGCGAGTCAACAATCCGGTGCCCCAGCCAGGGCGGCAGCTCACCCTCAAGCTCTTCCTGGGACATGCAGACGGTGCCCAGGCTCGGAGCCAGAGATTCCTTGTCGAAGGCGGGGCCTTCATAGGCGAGCGGATGGTGTGCCAGCACGGCCTTCGCGGCGCTATCAGCTGGCGTTTGTCGGATCACGCGGCCGGGCGAGTGGCCTCCGTGCTGTTGTGCGACCAGAAGCGACGACTCATCGATCTTCCAGTCGCTGGCCAGGCAGTACTTCTTCGGGGTATCGCTACCGATGCGGACAAGCATCCCCGCGAGGTAGGCACGGTTGATCAGGCCCTGGACATAGGGGCGGTAGCGATAGCCCTGCGCCATCACGAGGTCGGCCAGGCTGCGGGAATCCAACACCACACCTTTCTGCAGCGCCTTCGCTATCGCCGCCTGGGCCAGGACATTCAAGTTCTCGACGCTCACGGGCTCACCTCGACGTCGTCGGCAATTGCGTCTTCGAACTTGGTCACCACCACCGCAGGCGTCGGGTCTGGCGTGACCGTCGCTACCACCCGCACAATTGCCCGGTGCTGCCTATCGGCGCGCGTTTTCATTGCGGCAACACCCAGCGCTTCTTCCTGGTCGACGAAGCCTGGCCCGGCGGCCCACTCCAACGGCACCACCATGAATCGCGGTTGATCAGCCATTGGCCACCTCCGTCAGCGCCGGAGCGCGCTGCGTCCACTCCAACTGCATGCCCTGGTACTCGGCGGCCATGATCCGGTCCTGCCCTCCCATGCCGTTGGGCTGGCGCCGCTTGAGTGCCCCCCTGATCATCGGCGGCGGGCGATCAATGATCAGCACAGCGCGGCGGCCGTTGCTGTAATGGGATAGCACCTGGATGCCGGCGTTCTCCAGCTCACGCGCGGTGGTCGCGGCGGCGAGCAGGACATCGGATTTGCGGTCACGCGTCATGGTTGGATTCCTCGTCGTTGTCGGGCGCTTTAAGCCCAAGTTGGCCGTACAGGTCGGGCATGGCCACGCGCTTCATGGCGCACACCTGTTGCAGCGATGTCATGGCGCGCCCCACCAGGAAGGAGCAGGCGCGTTCAAGCTCAGTGGAGTCCGCGGCGAAGTGATATCCGAAAGCGGGATGTGCGCAGATCGGGTAGCCGTCGCGTCGCAGTTTTTCGATGATCTGGCGCAGCTTTCGTTCATCGCCCGCGTTGATACGTTGCGAAAGCACGTAGACCAGGTCACGTGCGGTGATCCCGTTGGCGGCGCCGCGTCGGCCCTGCAGCACCGAGAGCACCGCATCAGGGGTCAACTCTTGAGGTAGCAGGGCCAGTTGCATCAGTGACGAACCTCCGTGTGTAGAACGCCGCCGAAGGCGTCCGTGGTGGCGTCGGGCGCAGCGGGTGCCTGCGCTGCTGGTGACTTCGCCAGCGCGGAGACGCACGCCTGGCAGTCATGCTGGTCCCGGCCGCGCCCGCTCTCCAGGGGGCCGCCGTAGCCATTCCAGCGGCCGCACAGCGAACTGCCCTCGATGAAGTAGTGCGGCTTGTTTGCCCGGAGCGGCCAGCCCCAACCGTGTTCGTAGGTGGACATGTCAGCCCTCCTCGATTGCGTCTTCGCGTAGCTCGTCGGTCAGCGCGGCCAGCCCGTCCTGGGTGATGGTGTCCAGGAGCGAATCGATCGATTGCCCCGGACGCCAGCAGATGCCGGCGTTCTCCAGTACGGCACGATGCATGGCCGTCACACGATCGACCGGGAGCTCGCGCTCGATCAGCAAGGCGCGGACGTACATGCGCTGCGAGAGGGACAGGCGTGCAGTACGAGGCGTAGCTGCCATATCACACCCCCCGCACAACGTCGGCGGTCACGGCCGGAACGCCCAGGTCGGCGGCGCGGTTCATTGCTGCCGTGATGGCGTTCTGGACCGCCAGCGGATACAGCAACGAAGCGGCGCCACGAGTTGGCGTCAGCTTGGCGCGCAGCGCCTCGATTGCCGACCTGTCCAGGACACGTTCAAGGGGCAGATGATTGCGCTTGAACCGGTGGGTGAGATAGCCCTCCAGTTCCGCATCCAGGGCCGGCAGGTTGACGATCTCAATGCGCTGCACCACTTCCCGCACCTCGGGGTTGTGCTCGGACAGCTTGACCTGCAGTTCGGGCTGGCCGATCAGGATCACCGACAGCAGTGGACGTAGCCCGTCCTTCAGTTCGCGGAAGCGTTTCAAGTGCTTGAGCGTCGCCAGCGGCAGGCAGTGAGCCTCTTCGATGATGAGCACGTGGCTATGGCCGGACCTTGCGCTGTCGCGCAGTGCCGCATGCAGCTGCGCGAAGCGCGCCTGCGGACTGCTCATGGTCTTGGCCAGAGGTGCCACGGCCGACATCACGGCTTCGGCGATGTGCAGGCTGCGCAGGGTCTTGCCGTTCTTTTCGGTACCCTCCATCGCCTGGACGTAGGGCTCGACGGTGATGATTGCCTGCTCTTCCCTACGGATGCGGTCGAGCAGCTCCTCGCGCAGGGTGGACTTGCCGGCACCGGATTCACCGATGACAGCCATAAATCCGCCGTGACGGGCGACTTGGTACATGCTCTCGCGCACATAGCGGATATCGGCGCTGAGGAACACCTCGTCGGCGCTGGCCGGGTCGGCGAAAGGATCGGCCGTCAGGCCAAAGTGGCGGCGGGCCTGCGGCGTCAGGGTCTGCTTACGGAGTAGCATCTGAATCTCCTCGTCGGTGATTTCGTTGATAGCGGGGTTGTCGAGTGGGGAATCCGGGGCCGCCGTGTTGACGCACGGCGGCTCCTCTTCTTCTTCCCAGCGCACCGCGTTGGGCGCGCTGTGGTTTTGCAGGAACTTGGTGATCGATGCCGCAACAACAGCCCGGTCGTATCGGGCAGGAAGCTGGCCGTGGTTGATCAGGGCGCTCAGTGCGGGCCGGCTCAGGCCAATCGCCTCTGCGAGCGCTCCTTGTTTGATGAAGGCGTCGGCGAGGAGCGTTTTCAGCCGCAGCGTCATGCCACACCTCCTTCGATAACCCGCAGGCCGCTGCGCTTCGGGGTGGCGAGCTCGACAGCCCAGGATTCGACCTGGTCGACCGGCATGCCCTCCGGCCACCGCGTGGCGGTTTGGGCGTAGAAGTCAGGCTCCCAGGCAACACCTATCCGCTCGACCAGGGGCTTGAGGCGCATGGCTGCCTCTACATGGTTCAGGAGGGCCAGCTCTGCGCGAACAGGCTCTGGTTCGATGCGGCGCTCCGCGACTACCGGCGCGCTCAAGGTGGAGGCGGTGCCGGCGCGCGGCAGGCTGGGAGCGATCAGGGCTTCGCGCAGATGCTTCATAGGGTCGATCTGCCCGTTCAGGAACAGTCGCTTGGACTTACGTGCTGCCGCTGCCTCAGCGTCCGTGGTGACCTCCATCGAAACCCTCTCCAGCTCCTTGCGGGCCGCATCGGCAGGTGTCTCGGGCAGAGCCTTGAACTCGGTACCGACTTGCGCGGCAGTTTCAAGGAAGCCCCATGCATCGCGCCCAACACGCGGCGCCAGGTGATGGACCGGCGCGGTGTCCGTCTCGCCGGGCATCAGCACACGGATGCTGCCTGCGGTGTCCAGGGCATTGGCTACGACGCTCACCCGTTGACCATTGATCAAGCCGGGAATGCCGCGCACGTCGAAGACCTCGCCCTTGAATCGGATCAGGCAGTCTCGGACCGTGCACAGCTTCGGCGCGGTCGTGGCCATTTGCCGAAGTACTTCCACCGAAGGAGCGAGAACCAGCTGCTCAGGCGTGATGCGCAGCCAGCCATCGCGTCGGGTCATACCGGTGCGGGTATGCATCCTCGTCGCGTTGTAGGCTCGAGACCACTGCTGAGCCAGGGTATTGATTTCCTCCAGGCTCGTGACCGGCGCGCGGGTCTTGAGTGCGGCTTCAAAATGCGTCTCGATGAGGTAGTTCGCGTTCTCGACCTGGCCTTTGGCGCGGGCGTTGCCCACTTCGTTGACGATCAGTTCGATTCCGCAGGCGGCAATGAAGTTGCGCGTGGTGCCGGCGGTAACCGCGCTACCGGGATCCATCATCAGCATCTTGGGGATGCCGTGCATGGTTCCGCCGGGCCGCTTGGTCATCGCATGAATCAACGCGCTGAGCAGGTTGGCGCTGGACTCTGCACCAAGGACATAGAACACCTCGATCGCACCGCTGGCATGGTCGGTACAGGCGTAGCGCCACAGACGGCGGTCAGCGATCTTGGTGAAGTTGCCGGGCTTGCCCCGGTAGAAGTCCCGCTTGTCCATCACCTGTGCCCCGTCGTCAGCCAGGTAGAACTGGCGGCTTACCGAGGCGTCGATCTGCCAGAGGTAGTTCGGGTGTGGGCTAGAGAGGCGCGCCGCCGGGGACGGCGCGGCCAACTGGTCACGGTGATAGCCGTAATGCCGGATGGCACGGCAGATCGATGAGGTGCTGAGCAGGAGCCACTCGCCTGTGCCTTTGTCGACGCGGCCGGCTTCGATCCTGCCATTCGCGCGCAGGATGTCGACGGCATCCTCCACCGGCAGCGTGCCGGTGCCGGTGAGGCGCCGGGTTTCTTCGACCAGCGCCGCGATGGTCCTTGCTTCTTCCCGGGACAGCGACATTTCCCCGGCATCGCTGCGGCGCTTGCGCGGCTTGACTGATGCCATCACGGCACTGAGGCGGCGGTAGGCCGTCTGAACCGAGCAACCCATCTGCTCGGCCAGCTGCGCCGCGATGCGACCCTTGCTGCCGTGCGGCGCGCTCAGCAGTTCGCTGGCGGCCGCACTGATGAGAGCCTCGGCAGACATTCTCAGCCCTCCATGCCCAGGTCGCGCAGGATCGGAATCCGCGCTGCAATCTGGCCGTCGTCCCGCACCTTGCGCACCCCGTCCAGCAGTCGGGCAAATACGTCGCCCAGGAAGGCATCGCAGTCCAGGTTGTTCTGGTCACAGTGGTCGGCCAGCGCGATGACCGCGCCGCGCAGCCCACTCTTGCTCGCGCCCAGTTCAGCGACGATGGTGGCTTCCGCATCAGTGACTGCATGCTGCAGCTGCAGCTGCTGCTCATCGGGGCTGGCGCTCTTCCACTTGCGCTGGGCCTTGATGGTCTTCTCGTGTTCTTTGTTCAGGTCATCGGACAGCTTGCTGATGCGCTGGTCCTTCGCCTCCAGATCGGCACGCGCCTCGCGTACCGCTTTGCGAAGTTCATCCCGGGTCATTTCCTCAACCTCGTCGAGGTCAAGCCCGCCTGTGGCCCCGGTTTCGGCCAGCTCTACGAACTGGTCATCCGGCAGGGAGAGCAGCTCGATCAACTTCGACTGAGATCCTGTGGCCTCGATCAAATGCGTCGCCCGCGTCGCATTTGGCAGCAGGGCAATTCGGCGAGCGGCCTCCATCATCCGCTGGGCTTGGCGGCTCTCCATGCCGAGGCGCTCCAGCAGCCCGCTCCACTCGCCGTGGAGTGCGCACTCCCGAGCCACCAGAAGGTAGCGGCCAGCCCGCAGGAAGGCATCGCAGCCGCGCTTCAGTTCGCTTCGAATCGCCGCTTCGTAGTGGTCCGGGTGCCACGGCAGGCCGTCGCCGAACTGCTCAACCAGCTGGGTCTGGCGCGTATGGAGCGCCTCCATCGCCTGCGCGTCTTCGATCGGCGTTTTGCCAATGAACTCGGGGCCGGCCTTTTCAGCTGCTGCCAGTGCGTTGCGACCGGCGCTCTTCTTATCAGTCATTGCTTGCCTCGTCTGTATCAGTTGGGGTTGCGGGAATAACGCTGTTCGGTTTCTTCCAGGCGCTGGCGGTGTCGTGCCAGTTCCTGCTCGTGGGCGCGGGCCAGTTGGATGAGTCGGGGGGACAGGCGCCAGTACTCATCACGGCCCGGGATCCGCTCGGCGATGCCCTCGTCGGCCAGTACCTCCAGGTCACGCAGGACCGTCGACGGAGTCGCCTGGAGCGCGTCGGCCATCTGCTTGAGCCGAAGGCCTTCAAGGGTGTGCCCCTGCAGTACGAACAGCAGGCGGAGCGCACGGCGGACCGGCTGCTGGGATGGGGTGCTCATGCCTGCACCGCGCTGTGCTCGATCTTTTCGATACGCGCCGCACTGACGATTCGGCTGCGCATCGCCCGACCTTTCGGCCCGTCCCAGGTGCCGAGCAGCGCACCGCGCGCGTTGGAGATGTGCGTGCCGTTCTCGCGGCACCACTGGGTCAGGGTCGTGCCCTGCAAGAGGAAGCCGGCACGTACCCGCTTGTGAAGATCAAAGCCGGGGGTTGTGGAACGCATGGGTTATCCTTCGTTTCTTGTTTCCGGGGTGGCAAAACGCCGTTGACGTCTCAGGAACAATCCTAAGTGTAAAAATTACACCTTGCAAGGGGTTTCGTGTGGTTTCTTCACTCATCCGCCAGATCATGGAAGACGGGGGATTCAGGCAGGTCGATCTGGCTGAAAGCCTTGGCGTGTCTGTCGATCGGGTGAAAAGCCTCACCACGGGGAGGGTCAAAAAGCTGTCCCCCGATGAATTGCGGGCTCTAGTGGAGAAACTTCACGTTCGCCCTGAGTTCCTCACCACCGGGGATCGCCCGGTCTTCCTGCGCCCGGAAGACGCCGAACTCGGGCGCCGGATGAAGTTGCTGTCCGACGCGTCACACAAAGCGGCCGCCTTGGATCTACCCGCTCGCTACCAGATGCTGGTGCGTGACGTATTGGTAGGCGCCGCGTTGGGGCAATCGGATCTGTTGCTCAGCACGATTGACGGTTTCGCCGCCGCTGTCCTGGATGACCAGGCTCGAGCTGTTGGCGCCCCTCCAGATGTAGAACGGAAGCATCCAGTCACCAAAAGGAAATCGTCATGAGAAAGTTCTGCTTGGCCATTGCGGCCGTGGTTCTGTTGACTGGTGCAAAGGCCACCATCGGCGAGGACTTCGACGCCGCCAACGTGTCGAAGCTGCAGGTGGGCCAAACGACGTTGCCCCAGGCTGTCGAGCTGCTTGGTGCGGAGCCGCAATCCTCGACGGTTGGCAAGAGTGGCGCCATTGCCTACGGCTGGAGCCACGTGCTGGCCAAGTCGAGCATGTGGTCTGGCAAGACCAGCGCCGAATCCAAGCGCGTCGTTTTGGTGTTCAGTACAGACGGAACCTTCCAGCGGATTTTGCAGTTGAGCGGGGTGCAACTCGCCGACGCAGATAGGGCGCGTCTGATGGTCGAACCGGCAAGGGAATCGCGCCAATTGGTGCACGAGAAGAGCGAACGATGAGTAAGTACAAGTTGAGGCTGGACACCGCGCCCCCGTCTATCGACGGTCTTGAAGCGGATGAAACTGTGAGTGAGATCAGTCTTTCCTTCAAAAATCTCAGTGAAACCCAAGGGGCAGAGAAGAAGCCAGGACCTGGAAAGGTGACTGCCATTGTCAAGCGCCCAGGCTCGGATCCCAGGGAGATTCGTTTCGACTACTCCCTGTAGATCGCCGTCTCGATGCAGTCCATGAAGGCCGCCCGTACTGGGCGGCCTTTTTGTTTGCGTGCAGCATGCCTACGCCTTGATGCCAGGACTGGTAGCTGTCCACGACTATCTCGCGCGCGCGCGAGGTTTTCCTGTGAACTCGTGCAAATGACCCGCGCGGCACGTGCGCGGAGACTGGCCCTATCGATTTGGTGCGTTCGTGGGGGCGCACCAGGCCGGCGGGGCAGACCCTCGTCCTGCACCGCCGGCCATCTCTCAACAGGAGCTGGCTATGGCATCGCGTGGCATCCGCAACAACAATCCAGGAAACATTGATCGCAGCAGTGCCAATAAGTGGCAGGGGCGGATGGCGCGCGACAAGATGACGGCCGCGCAGCGCGCTGAAAGCCGCTTCGAAGTGTTCAGCACTCCGGCCTGGGGCATCCGTGCGATGTGCATCCTGCTGATCAACTACCAGGACAGGCACGGCTGCAACACGGTCAAGCAGATCATTGCCCGCTGGGCGCCACCGGTGGAGAACGATACGGGCGCCTACGCCAATCAGGTTGCCAGTGCCCTGGGCGTACGCGTGGACCAGTTCATCAATACCCATGAATACAACCGGATGCGCCCGCTGGTGGAGGCGATCATCCGTCACGAAAACGGATCCCAGCCGTACCCCTCGGATGTGATCGAAGAGGGTTTGCGCCTGGCTGGCATCGTAAGGCCGGGGGGTGCCGCGCTGGTGGCGACGCCGCAGGCCGCCACCACTGCCACCGTCACCGCGCTGGCCGCCGGCGGCACGGCCGCAGTAGTGGAAGGGGTCAACCAGCTGCTGCCGGCGGTGCAGTCGATGAATGCCGTGGCGATGGCCACCAGCGCACTGCCCAGCTCGATCCGGATCATTGCTGGCGCGGCAGTCGTGGTCAGTGTTGGGGCGAGCATCTACGCCTGGTGGCGGCTGCGCCGTGCGCGCAAAGCGGTCCACGAATGAACCGCCTGGGCCTGCAGGTGGCGGGAATTTTCCTGATCCTTGCCGCGCTCATCGGTGGTGGGTTCGTCACCGGCTACCAGTGGCGCGACGATGAGGTGCAACACCTCCAGGGTCAGGTGACAGCACTGGCGTCAAGCAAGGCCGACGAAACCTCCAGGGCAGACGCCAATGCAGGTACAGCGGTGTCCCTGCGCGCGTCGCTCCAGCGAGAGGCGGCCGCCAAGTTGGCACAACAGAAGGCCGCAATCGCCGAGCTCGATGCCCGTGCTGACCGAATCTCCATGCTTGAGCGCCGAGCCGCCAGGCGGCAGGAAGCCCTCAACAACAAGGTGACATCCGATGAAGATTGCAACGCGCTGCGCACTACTGCTGTTTGCGCTGCTCTGGCTCGGGGGCTGTGGGGAGACGAAGCAAGCACCGGTCCGCACTGAACTGATCGAGTGGCCGGTAATCGTGTACGCCGAGCTCCCGGCCACGCTGACCGAGCCGCTGCAAGCGCCGCCGCCGCCGTCGGCCAACTGCAAGTTGCCGGATGGAACCTCCACTCCCTGCGCTTTCGATGCGCTGATTCGTGAGCTTTCCTGGCAGCAGCTGCTGCAGCGAGTGAACGATGACCGAGCTACGTCAGGCCGTCTCGGTGGCGCCAAATTGTTGGCGCCCACCAGTCGCACGGCAGGAGACGCCGGGGAATGAAGATCGTGCTCGAACTGTGGCAGGTGATCTCGTTGCTGATTGCTGGTGCGGGCATGTTGGTCGGTCTCGTGAAATGGGGGACCGGCCAGATCAAAGCCAGCATCGACCAGCGCATGGCGGGTTTCGAACGTGCCGCTGAAGGCTGGCGTGACCAGGAACGGCAGCTGCTGCAGCTTCGCCTGGAGCTGCCGGAAAGATATCTCCGGCGGGAGGACTACATCCGTGGCCAGACCGTGATCGAGGCAAAGCTCGACGCGATCAACTCGGACATCAAGACGATCCAGATTCAAGGGGCAAAACGTGAGCATTAAGTTGGACATGGAGAAAGTTCGGCGGGAGCAGATGCGTTGGGTGATGCTGCTCGCACTGCACAACGCGTCCCCGTATGGCGCTTATGAGGAGATCCTCATCAGCACCGCACAGGCCCTGTACCCGGACGCCACGCAGCTGGAAGTGCGCCGCGCCCTGGAATACGTCAAGGACCGCTGCATGGTGTCCTTGGACAAGAAGCCGGATGGACGTTGGTGGGCGGACCTCACCCGCCTGGGAACCGACATCGTCGAGTACACCGCCCAGTGCGAGCCAGGCATTGCCCGCCCCGAAAAGTACTGGTGAGGTAGTCATGCCCCCGCGCAGCGCCATCGAGCAACTTCCAGATCACATCCGGGCCGAGCTGGAGCAGAAGCTCATCGCCAACGGCTTCAGCGGCTACGTGCAGCTGGCCGAATGGCTCACCGACCACGGCTTCACCATCGGCAAGTCGGCTGTCGGGGTCTACGGCCAGAACCTTCAGCGCAGACTGTCGTCCATCCGTGCCAGCACGGAAGCGGCCCGGCTTATTTCCCAGGCCGCCCCGGACGATGCCGACGAGCGCAGCAACGCAATCATCAGCCTGGTGCAGACCGAGATCTTTGAGGCGTTGCTTTCCCTGCAGGAAGCAGCGGATGAGGACGATCCCGGCGAGCGCATTGCCATCCTGGGAAAGGCCGCGAAGAACATTGCAACCCTCACCCGCGCATCTGTGAGCCGCAACAAGTGGGGCGTCGAAGTCAGGAAGGCCGCGCTCCTGGAGGCGGCCCAGCGCGTGGAGGGCGCGGCCTTGGCCCGTGGCCTTTCCGCCGACGATGCCGGCTTCTGGCGTGAGACCGTCCTCATGGGAGTGAAGTAAGTGGCAGTGCCTGCGCCCTTGGCGGATACCGAACGAGTACTTGACTGGGATGAACTCCCCGAGTGCGTGCGCCAGGTGTCGGCTGACTTCAATCCGGCCGCGGCCGGCGTGCTGATGGCCCACCAGTCCGACTGGATCCGCATGCAGCAGGACTTGGATATCGCGGTCTGCGAGAAGGGGCGCCGCACCGGCATCACCTTCGCCCAAGCGTTGACCGATACCATCACTGCCGCCACAACCAAGGATGCCGGCGGTGATTCTGTCTGGTACATGGCCGACACCCGGGAGAAGGGCCTGGAATACATTGGCTACGTGGCCAAGTTCGCGCCCATCATCGCCCGTGGCCAGGCCACGCGCATCGAGCAACACATTTTCCATGACCAGCGGCCCGATGGAACCAGTAATCAGATCCAGGCGTTCCGCGTCCGCTTCGCCAGTGGCAATCGCATCACCGCACTGTCCTCCCGCCCGGAGAACATTCACGGGTTGCAGGGCGTGGTCAATATCGATGAGGCAGCGCTGCACAAGAATGTGGCCAAGGTGCTTGAGTCAGCCACCGCGCTGCTGATCTGGGGCGGCCGGATCCGAGTGTGGTCCACCCATCGTGGAAAGAAGAACCCATTCAACCAGCTCGTCCAGGACGTGCAGGCCGGGCGTTATGGCAAGCGCGCTGGGGTCATCCGCATCACCTTCGATGATGCTGTCTCCAATGGCCTGTATGAGCGTGTTTGCGCCATGCGTGGCATCCCGGCCACCGCTCAAGGCAAGAAGAACTGGTACACCGGCATCCGCGCAGCCTATGGCCCCCGTAAGGCGGCTATGCGCGAGGAACTAGACGTCATCCCGCGCGATGGCGACGGTTCGGCCATTCCCTCAGTATGGATCGAACGGGCCATGCCCGAGGTCCGGACGGTGCTTCGCATAGTGTTCGATGACGATTTTCCCAAACGCTCGGAAAAGGAGCGCGAGATCTGGTGCGCCTCCTGGATTGCGATCACCCTGCTGCCGGCGATGAAACAGGCCGGGACGGGGTTCAGCGGCCGCTGGGCGGTGGGCATGGACTTCGCGCGCCATCGCCACTTCTCGGTGATCGTGCCAGCCAAGATCAGCCAAGACCTGCGCCGAGACGCCCCGTTCCTGATCGAGTTGGCCAATGCGCCTACCCGCCAGCAGGAGCAGATTTTGTGGGCGTTGCTGGACTATCTGAACAACTGGACGTTTGCCGGTGATGCCACCGGTCCCGGCCAGACGCTGATGGAGTACACGGGCGACAGGTACGGCCGTGCCGAACTCAACAAAGAAACCGGGCGCTACGACGGCGGCCCGGTGCATGAGGTTACGCTGTCGCGCCCCTGGTATGGCGAGTGGATGAACAAGTACATCGCCCTCTTCGAAGATGGCTACATCACCCTGCCCAGGGACGCCTCGCTGGAGGATGACCATCGCGCCGTGGAGTTTGTTGACGGTATTCCGATGGTCCCCAAGCTGGAGCGCAAAGACCTCAAGGACGCTGAGTTGGTCCGTCACGGTGACGGCGCGATCGCCGGGGCTTTGATGCAGTTCGCGGCGCTAAACCACGTAGTGCACGCGCCCGTCGAGTACCAATCGACTGGACAGCGCGCCTACATCGGCGATGGCCGCGCCGACGGCGTGGCCGGCACAGTGACCGACCAGGGCTTCGGCACCGTGGCCGGCGGCAATGATTTTGGAGGATTCGTATGACCAGCTCCCGCCCCGATATCGGCCGCGAGATCGCTACCACCGCCGACGGTATCGACATTACCCGGGGCTACACCGGGCCGCTGCTACTGCCCTTCGACAGCGTGCTGCGCAATCGCGGCGGTTATGACCTGCAGATCTACGAACAGGTGCTTTCCGACCCGGAAGTCAAGACCACGTTCGGGTCACGTCAAGATTCCGTGGTGGCCTGTGAATGGCAGGTTGAACCAGGCGGCGACAAGCGCATCGACCGGGTGGCGGCAGACTATCTGCGCGAGCAGTTGCACAACGTTGGCTGGGACAATGTGACCCGCAAGATGCTCTTCGGCGTGTTCTACGGCTATGCCCCGGCGGAGATTCTCTACAAAGTTGATGGAAGCCGCATCGGCCTGGAGGCCATCAAGGTGCGCAATCGCCGCCGCTTCCGTTTCGGCAAAGAGGGCGACCTACGTCTGCTCACCCAGTCGCAGATGGCGGAGGGTGTGCCGGCGTCCGCACCGTACTTCTGGAACTACTGCTGCGGCGCCGATCACGACGACGAGCCCTATGGCTTGGGCCTGGCCCACTGGCTGTATTGGCCGGTGCTGTTCAAGCGCAACGGGCTGAAGTTCTGGCTGATCTTCCTGGAGAAGTTCGGCATGCCCACGGCGGTGGGCAAATACGAGGCCGAAGCCACCGATGCTGAGCGCAACAAACTGCTGCAGGCCACCCGGGCCATCCAGACTGACAGCGGCATCATCATGCCCAAGGGCATGGAGCTGATGCTGCTGGAAGCCGGCCGCAGCGGCACCGCCGATTACAAGGCCATGCAGGACTACATGGATGCAACCATCCAGAAGGTCGTGCTCGGCCAGACGGCCAGCACCCAAGGCACGCCCGGAAAGCTGGGCAACGATCAGCTGCAGCGGGAGGTGCGTGCCGACATCATCAAGGCCGATGCCGATCTGGTGTGCGAGTCCTTCACCAGGGGGCCGGCGCGCTGGCTTACCGAGTGGAACTTCCCAGGGGCGGCGATCCCGCGCGTGTTCCGCGTCACGGAAGAGTCCGAAGACCTGGACGCAATGGCGTCCCGCGATGAGAAGTTGCTGCGCCTGGGCTACCGGCCCAAGCAGGTTTACATCGAGCAGACCTATGGCCCCAACTACGAGACGGTGCAGCCGCCGGCAGAGCCGGCATCGCCGCCTACGGCCCTGGATGGGCCGCAGTTTGCCGATGCTGGCCATGCTGTGGTCGCCCTGCTGCGCCGGCACTATCCGGCCTCTTTTGCCGATGGCAATCGCGCCTCGCTGGATCCGTCGTCGCCCCTGGCACGCCAGCTGGATCGCCGCTTGGCTGCGGTCGGTGGCGGTTGGGTCGATCTGGTCCGCAACCTGGTCAACCAGGCCGAGTCGCTGGAGGATCTGCGAGACCGGCTGTTCGAACTGCAGCCGGACATCGCCCTGGACGACTACGCTGCGGTGATGGCCGATGCGATGACCGCAGCGACCCTGGCCGGCCGTTTCGACGTGCAGGGCGACGGAACCTGACCGATGGCTACGCTCGCCTATGGACAGCTGCCCTTCCAGGAGCAGATCGAGTTCTTCCGCCGCAAAGCGAACGTGCTCACCGAGAGCTACCTGGACGTTTGGGGAGCCCAGCACGACACCAGTTTTATGGTGGCCGGTGCAAACCGCGACGCGCTCTTGGCCGACTTCCGGCAGGTGATCGAGCGATCGATTAGCGAGGGGCGCACGTTGGAGCAGTTCCGTTCCGACTTCGATCGGATCGTGGCCACCTACGGCTGGGACTACAAAGGCGGTCGGAACTGGCGCTCCCGGGTCATCTACGAGACCAACCTGCGCCAGAGCTATAACGCTGGCCGCTGGGCCCAGTTGCAGGCGCTGATCAGGGTTCGACCGTTCTGGCGCTACAACCACAACGACGCCGTCGAGCAGCCGCGTCCACTGCACGTGTCCTGGAACGGCCTGGTGCTTCGGCATGATGACCCCTGGTGGCGCTGGCACTTCCCGGCGAACGGCTACGGCTGCCAGTGCTATGTCGATGCCCTGAACGAACGTGACCTGCGCAGGCTGGGCAAGGATGGCCCCGACCAGGCACCGCCGATGGAAATGCACCCAGTCTTGATCGGTCAGCGCAGTCCTGGTGGGCCCAGGGAGGTATTGACACCAGCCGGCGTGGATCCTGGCTTCGGCTATGCGCCAGGTGCAAGCGCGGACCATTGGCCGACGCGCCGTGGTGGCCCCGTCACACCGCCATCGCTTGCCGGCCAGCTTGATGCTGCCTTGCAGAGCGCCTTGGCAACCACTGCGCGCCTGCCTGCCGCCCCGGCGGCGGCCAGTGCTGCCCAGAGCCTGGCCCTGCCGCGCGCAGCCGACGCGCTGCAGGCTGGATACTCCAAATGGCGGGCTGCGATCGAATCCGAGGCCAGCCACCCGGCGCGATACCTGGTCGGCGCGCTGTCGCCGCAGATGCTCCCGCCAATGGTGCAGGCTGGGCTGCAGCCGGCCACCGCCGCCATCCAAGTCCTGGCCACGCAGTTGCCCAAGGTGGTGCCAGGTGCAATGGCCATTGCAGTTGCGGATCTGCCCACACACCTTCGCAGTCCACTGGCTGTGCTGCTGGATGTGCTCTTCGGCCGATTGCGCTACGTACTCGCTACCGGTCGGGGCCAGCACCTGGTGATCGATGTCGCCGTGTCCGATAGCGGGGTCAATACCGTGCTGGCACAGCCCCGAATGGTCACGAATGCAGAGCTTCGGCGCGAGGTGGCCAGCGGCACCCTGCAGCTGCTGCAGGGGGAGGTTTGATGGCGAACATCGAAATCACGAAAGACACCGCCAGCCCGGGCATTGCAAAGGCTATCCAAGCCATGCGCGCCGACGGCATGCGGCTGATGCTGTCGGATATCGGCGAGTATCTTCTCCGTGCCACGCGCGATCGCGGCGCGCGTCAGGTGGCACCGGATGGCACGCCCTGGGCACCGCTATCGCCGTCCTACAAGCGATACAAGGACCGCAAGCGCCCAGGCGTACCCATCCTCAAATTCGACTTTCATATGCTCGGCGACCAACTGTCACACCAGGTCGTGGGCGACACACTCTTCGTGGGCACCAATGCGCCTTATGGTGCAATCCACCAGTTCGGCGGCAAGATCAATCGGCCCGCTCGATCCACGCGCGTCCACTTCCGCCAGGAGCGCAGCGGTGAGGTTGGAAATCGATTCGTTCCGCTCAAGCAATCCAACTTCGAGCAATGGGTCACGATGCCGGCATACCAGGTCAACATGACGGCGCGTCCGTGGTTGGGTTTGTCGTCGGAAGATGAGAAGGAAGTCGTTGCGATTGCCTCCGATCACCTCGCGGGCCTGTTTTCGCAATAGTCACGTAGAAGCGCATGGGCGGCCCGCAGAGCGCCGCCCGCCACACGCACACGTGCATCGGGGTGGGGAAGTGTCTGACAGCGCTCTGTGCGCGATTCAGCACGACTGAGCGCCTCATGCAACGACGTATGCTTCCGTGACGGCAATTGCCCGCGTACACGCGAGGCAAAATGCTGTGAACCCGTGCAAATGACCTGAGCCCGGCCGGCGCCGACGATGGCGCCATGAACAAGCCCACCGCCGCACTGCAGATCTTCAAAGCTGGCACTCATGTTGCCGAGGACGGCCGCACGCTGACCTTCAGCGAGGCGGACGTGCAGCAGATCGCCGACAGCTATGACACCGCGCTTCACGAAGCGCCCATCGTTGTCGGCCATCCCAAGACCGATGACCCGGCCTATGGCTGGGGCAAATCGCTGTCCTCGCGCGATGGCGTTCTGTTCGCCGAGCCGCACGAGGTCGACGCCACCTTCGCCGAAATGGTGAACGCTGGACGCTTCAAGAAGATCAGCGCCTCGATCTTCCTCCCCGATACGCCTGGCAACCCGACCCCCGGCAAGTTCTACCTGCGCCACATCGGCTTCCTCGGGGCCCAGCCGCCGGCCATCAAAGGTCTGAAATCGGCGTCCTTCTCCGATGGCGGGGAAAGCGCGTGCTTCGCGATGTCGCTGACCTCGCTCGGCTGGAACCTGACCGATCTGTTCCAGCGCTTCCGCGACTGGCTGATCGACAAGGAAGGCCTCGAGACTGCTGACCTGGTCATTCCGCAGTGGCAGATCCGTTCGATCGAGCAAACCACGCGCGATGACGATGGCAGCCGTGCCTCCATCAGCTATTCCGAACGCGGCGTCCCTGCAGCCCCGCACCGGGGCCGCCTCATCAATGTCATCACTGCGGTGACCAACAACCGTGACCAGATCCAAACGGAGAGCGAACCCATGTCCCAAGAAAAAGATACCGCCCAGTTCGCCGAGCGCCAGCAGGTGCTCGACAAGCAGGCTACCAACCTGGAAGCGCGCGAGAAGGCCATTGCCGAGCGTGAAAATTCCGCCCGCCGCCAGGATGCCGCGTCCTTCGCGGAAGTCCTGGTGAACGACGGCAAGGTTCTGCCGCGCAACAAGGACGCCATCGTCGAGCTGCTGCTCGCCCTGCCGGCAGACGCCCAGCCGTTGAACTTCGCCGAGGGCGATGGCCAGGTCAGCAAGCCGGCCGAGCAGGTGCTGCGCGAGCTGTTGGCTGGCTTGCCCAAGGCGGTCGACTTTTCCGAAAAGTCACGTCATGACGGCATCGATACCAGCGCGCCGGCTGACTTCGCCCAGCCCGGCGGCCTGCAGGTTGACGCTGCCGGCATGGAGCTGCACCGCAAGGCGCTCGCACACCAGCAGGCCAACCCCGGCATCACTTACCTGGCCGCCGCCAAGGCGGTGGGTGCGCGCTGACCGCGCCACAACCTGACTCGCTCTGTCCCCTGTACGCATCCCGCGCCTGGAGCGCACGATCATGACCCAGAAGATCTCCGTATTGACCTTGGCCATCAGCGCGGTCGCCGCGCTGGCCGCCGAGCGTTTCATCACCGCCGGTGGCGACTACCCGGCCGCAGGCAGCAATGCGTTTGGCGCCGCCACCACCTCGGCAATGCCTGGCGAGCTGGTGGCTACCGACGTGATCGGCACCACCGTGATCACCGCCGGTGGCGCGATTGCCAAGAACGCCTTCGTCCAGGTCGGCGCGGCCGGGAAGGCCGTCAGTCGCACCACCGGCATCGCGGTGGCGCAGGCGCTCCAGGCTGCGGCCGCCGATGGCGATCGCATTGAGGTGCTGCTGATCCCGAACGGCCCGGCCGCGCCTGCGCCGTAACCACCAGTTTGAGCGGCGCTGTGCCGCCGTCCACCTCCTTCGAATCCAAGAGATCCCGTCATGACCCAGCAAACGCTCGCTCAGACCCGCGTAATCGATCCGATCCTGACCACCCATGCCCAGGGCTATCTGCGCCCGGGCAACGTCGGCCGCCTTCTTTTCCCGATCGCTACCGTTCGTGCCTACGGCGGCCAGGTGCTGGAGTTCGGCAAGGAAAGCTTCCGTCGCTACAACACCAAGCGCGCTCCAGGCTCGGCGACCAAGCGCATCACCTTCGGGTACGCCGGCAAGCCCTATGCCATCACCCCTGCGGGTCTGGAAGCCCTGGTTCCCGACGAGAACCAGAACGATGCGTCGGCGGTGCCCGGTCTGGACCTGGCCAGCGACGCCATCGACCTGGTGCTTGACACCCATGAGCTGGCCCACGAGTACGAGTGCGCCGAAATCGCCCGCAACGCCACCAACTACGACAACAGCCATAAGGCCGCCCTGGTGGGTGCCGACCGCTGGACCGGTGACAGCAGCGATCCGACCCAGGACATCAGCGCCGCCAAGAACGCCGTGCGGGGTTCGATCGGTGTACGTCCCAACACCGTTCTGCTCTCGGCCTCTGCTTTCGCAGGCCTGGAGTCGAACAAATCGATTATCGACCGGCTGAAGTACACCGGTCGCGACGCGGTAACCACCGAAATTCTGGCCCGTCTCTGGGGCGTGCAGAGCGTGGTTGTCGGTGAGGCCGTGGGCGCGACGGGCCAGGATGATGATCTGGGCGATGTGTGGGGTGACGACGTGATCGTGGCCTATGTGGCCCCGCCGACCGGTGGCAACAGCCGTAGCAATGCTCGTCCCAGCTACGGCTACACCTACTCGATCACCGGGATGCCGCTGGTGCGCAAGCCGTACCGCGACGAGAACGCCCGCTCCTGGGTGTACCCGGTCGATGCCGATCGCACGCCGGTGCTGACCGGCCTGCTGGCTGGTTACTTGATCCAGAACGCTGGCGCCCCGGCGGCCTGATCGCAGACGTTGACCCGCAGGGTTGGCGGCGAGCCGCCGCCAACCCTGCCACCACCAGGAGAATGTCCGTGGCCAAGCGCCAAGGCACCAACAACGCCGCCGGATCCAGCAAGAAGGAAGCGCCGGACACTGCGGCCCAGACAGCAAGTGCGCAGGAAGCGGCCGTGCAGCAAGATCCGGCGGCGGCGAAATCCCCCTCGGCGGAAGATCAGGCAGCTGCCGCGCAGATTTTTCCCCCGCAGGCTGATGATCTGCAGGAAGGCGCGCAGGCTGCCACCGTCGCTGAATCCCCCAACCAGGCGGACATCCACTCTGCTATCCAGAACCCCATCCAGCTGATCGTGACTGGTGCTCCGGTCGCCGCCTCGCTGGAAAACACGGCGCCGGGCTGGCTGCAGCCCACGGCATTTTTCGAAGTACTGACGCCCTTCAAGTTCCGCGGCCGTGTCGTGAAGCCACGGGCCTGGATCGAGCTGCCGATCGAGGAAGCCCCGCTGTACCTGGCTGCCGGTGTCGTGGGCGACAAACCCCGCGAGCTGCCGGACGATACCGAGTAGGCCCGTCACATGTATTGCACGCCCACACATCTGGCTGCAGCCAAGCTCGCCCGCGAGCTGGCACAGGTCGCTACGCCGGAGCGGCATAGGATCGTCGCTGACGATTTGATGGAAGCCACGCTGCGCGACGAAGACCGGAGCCAGTTCGACCCGGACGAAATCCTGGTGGCCGATGAAGCCTTGGCGGTGATCAGTACGGCGTTGGTCGACGCTGACGGGGTGATCGATGGCTACCTGGTCATGCGAAAGCCGGTCGCCTACAAAGTGCCGCTCAATCCTGTGCCGGGCATCGTATCGACCTGGGCGCGCTGGATCGCCAGGTACTTGCTGCACAAGGACCGAGTCAATACCCAGGAGCGCACCGATCCAGTGGTGCGCGACTACCAGCAGGCCATCAAGTTCCTGGAACTCACCCGAGACGGGAAGTTCAGCCTGGGCGTCGATGATCCGTTGCCGCCGGCTGGTGGTGGCGCGCCCGAATGGTGCGCCCCCGAGCGGCAGTTCTCTGGTCGCACGCTGCGGGACTACGGCGAATGAACGCCGCACCGTTCGATGTCCGGTTGGTGCAGGACCGGCTGCGCACTTCCGTCCCGGCGCTACGCAGCGTCGAGGGCTCTGCGGATTTTCAGTCGATCACCAGCCTGCAAGACTTCCCAGCCCCTTGTGCCTACGTGGTGCTGGCACGCGAGAAGGGCCAGCCGAACGAGCCCGGGCATGCGCCGCGCGGCCAGATGGCAGCGGTCAGCCAGATCATGGTGGTCACCTTCGCCGTGGTGCTGGCGGTGCGCAACTACCGCGAGCAGCGAGGGTCCCAGGTGGCTGACGACCTCGCCGCAATGCTCAGCGCCACCCGTGGCGTCTTGATCGGATGGGTGCCCGATGTCCGGGGCGCCCGGGCATGCCAGCTCCTGCAGGGCGACATCCAGGACTACGACGCCGGCACCGCCCTGTGGGCCGACGTCTATCAAACCCAACACTCCATTGGAGGAGCAAAACCGTGAGCGAAAAGCCGGAACCCAAGCAGGTCGAGGTCACCCTCGCCAAGAGCCACACCCATGCCGGCGCCGCCTATGAGGTTGGCGCCAAGATCAAGGTGACCGAACCGGAGCGCGATTGGCTGGTCGCTCAGGAAGTCGTCGCCGCCACGAAGGAGAAGTAATCATGAGCGGTTCGCTTTTTTCCCTGCAGGGATACATCCGTACTGGCGAGGTCGACGCCGCCGGCAAGATCGGCAAGATGCGCTGGGTCGGCAACGTCCCGGAGGCCACCTTGGAGCTGGCCACCAGCAACACCGACAAGAACGAATCGTTCTCGGGCAAGCGCCTGCAGATCGGCCGCCTGGCAACCGGTACCACCGCCGCGCTCAACCTGACCCTGGACTACTGGTCTGCGGCCAACTTGGCACTGGGCTTCCAGGCCACGGTAGCCGACATCGCGGCCTCCACCGTGACTGGCGAGGTGTTCCCCTCGGGCCTCGTGGCGGGTGACCAGGTTCGCCTGGATCATCCCTTTGCCAGCGCCCTGGTGCTCACCGACAGCGCCACGACCCCGGCGACGGTACCGCCTGCCAACTACGACCTGGTCGGCCACGGCAAGAACATCGTGGAAGTGAAGAACGTCGGCTCCCTGCAGCAGCCGTTCAAGGCGGCCTACAGCCACGAAGCCGCCGAGAACATCGTGTTGTTCTCGGCACCGGGCAAGGTGACCTTCCTGCAGTTCGATGGCATCAACACCGAAACCGAAGAGCCGGTGATCATCGACCTGTGGCGCGTCCGCTTCGATCCGGTCAGCTCGCTGGGCCTGATCAACCAGGAGTACGGCAACCTGGCGCTCAGCGCGGCGGTCCTGTACGACACCACCCGTGCAGCTGATGCCGCTCTGGGCGGCTTCGGCCGCATGTTGCAGAAGAAGGCGGCCGGCTGATGGCCCGCAAGGTCGACCGCACGAAGAAGTCGGGGGCGCCCAAGTCGGGCGCCCCCGATGACCTGGACGTACTGCACCCCGAGCGATCCACCGTGATCGATGGCCGGGAGGTAACTGTCCGTGAGTACGGTTTTATCGAGGGCGCACGCCTGGCGCCGAAGATCAAGCCCCTGACCGATGACTTGCATGTACTGATCGCCGATGCCGCCACGCCGCCGGGCTTCGATGCCATCAGCGAGGTGCTGGCCAGCCATATCGACAACGTCCTGGAACTGATTGCGATCGCGGCCGATGTCGAGCCCGAATGGGTGGCCGGACTGAGCGACCAGGACGGCGATTTTCTGGCGATGCTCTGGTGGCAGGCCAATGCCAATTTTTTTATCCGGCGCGTACTGCGCAAGGCCGCCCAGGAAAGCGTGGCCAGGTCGTTGGCTGGGGGCATGTCTACGCAGTCCTCATCCGAGCCGGATACGGACGAAACCCCGCCGAAATCGGACAGCTGACCCAGCGGCAATTAATGCTCTTCCTCAAAGAAGAGGAAAACCGCGAGCGGCGCGACAGGCGTAGCCGGTTGATCGATATCAACGCTGCCTTCGCAGGCGGTGACCCAGCAAAGAAGCTGCTCAAAGACTTGGAGTAATCGCCCGTGGCTCGCAACAACGGCAACCTGGAACTTGCGCTCAAGATCCGAGCGGATCTGGACCAGGCCGCTGGCGCCCTGCAGACGGTTCAGTCCGGGCTTTCCGGTGTGGAGAAGTCGGCCAAGGGTGCATCGACGGCACTGTCTGGCGTAGGCAAGGACGCCAAGGACATTGCCGATGTCGGCAAAGGCGCCAACGAGGCAGCCACGGCTCTGCAGCGCGAGGGTGAAACGGCCGAGCAGGCCGCCGCCCGCATTCGCCAGGTGGTACAGGCCTCTGTTGCCTACCAGCGCGCCCTGCAGGACCAGTTGGCGGCCAGCCGGGCTGCAGGCGATGCCGAGTCGCACCGTGCCGCCGCCACGGCCGAACAGGCGCAAGCCTCGCGCCAGGCCGTCCAGGCAGCCTTCGCCTCCCAGGCCGCCACCACCACGCAGATCCAGTCCATCACCGAGCTGCAGCAGCGCGTCGATCGCGGCGCGCGGTCCTTCGAAGACCTGGCCGAAACCGAGCAGCTGCTCGATCGCACCGTGCGCGCCGGCCTGGTGTCGAGCGAGGAACAGGCCGAGATCTTCGGCAAGCTGGATAAGCAGGAAAAGCAACTGCTCACGGGCAAGGAGCAGATGGCGGCCGCGCGCACCAAGGAAGAGCGACAGGTGCAGCAGCTGCTGCGTGCCTACGACCCGGCGCACGCGGCGCTGGCAAAGCTGGACGCCGATGAGGCCAAGCTCAAGAAGTCCGTCGACGCAGGCACGCTGTCGCGCGAGGCCTATAACCGGGCAATGGTCGGGGTAAGCAGCCAGCGCGCCCACTGGAAGGAAATCAGCGACGGTGTCGACCAGGCCGATCGCAAGATGCGCAACCTGAACCTGTCCGCCCGTGAAGTCAGGACCAGCCTGGCCGGCGTCAGCGCCAACCTGCTGCAGGGCAATCTCTCCGGTGCCAGTAGTGCGCTGCTCAATCTCGGCACGCGCGGCACCGCCGGCCTTGGCGCATACGGGGTTGCCCTGGGCGGTGTGGTGGCCACCCTCGGTCTGTTCGCTGTCGCCTCCTGGAAGGGCTATCAGGAGAATCGCCAGCTGGAGCTGTCGCTCATCGCCACCGGCAATGCGAGCGGGGTATATGCAGGCCGTTTGGCAGAAATTCGCAATGCCACCGCCGGCGCCACAGGCGAGTACGGCAACGCGCAGAAGGCCGTGATCGCGCTCGGCAACTCCGGCAAGATCGCCAGCGACAGCCTGCAGACGGCCACCCAGGCTGCAATGGACCTGTCCGAGCTGACCGGGGACAGCATCGAGCAGACGACCGCCAAGATCATCGCCCTGGCCAAGGCGCCCAGCGCGCAGCTGCAGGAGCTCAACCAGCAGTACAACTTCCTGACCCTGGAAGTGTACGAACATGTTCGGGCGCTTGAAGACCAGGGCCGGCAGACCGATGCTGCGCGTGCCGCGATCGATGCCTTCGCAGAGGTCCACGAACGCCGGGTCGCAGAAGCTCGCGCCACAGCCGGCATGCTGGAGCGCGCATGGGTGGGGGTCAAGTCAGCCGTGCTTGGTGCTTGGCAGGTAATCAAGGACGTCGGTCGTGACGATGTGGACGCCCGTCTCAAGCGTGCAAAGGAAGATCTGCAGTTCTTCCAGACCTTAGCCGACAGCCCCATCCCGGGCGACAAGGGGCGAGCGACGGCGGGCATCCGCAACACCAATGCGCTGATCGCGTCCCTTGAATCGGAGCGGTCAGGCCTGGAGGCCCGCGCTGCCGCCGACAAGAAGAACCAGGACGTGCAGAACGCAGGCATTGCCGCGTCGAAGGCCATCCAGGACCAGCTCGACGCCGGCGCGCCCAAGGCGGAGAAGTACGGCAAGGCGCTGGATGACCTGAACAAAAAGTTCCGGGCATTGCGTGACGCGGCCGAGGCTGGGGACAGCGATAGCCCGCTGCTGACTGACGTGCTGTTCAAGGCAGATGGCAGCATTAGCGGTGGCGCCTACGACCAAGCCAAGAAAGCCCTCCAGGACAAAGCCAAGGAAACCTCCAGCACCGCTGGAAGGAAGGCCCCGAAGAGCGACGGCCAAAAGGCCGAAGAAGCCGGCCGCCGAGAGCTGGACAACCTGCAAAAGCAGGTTTCTATGCTTGGCGACCTGGAAGAAGGCCAAGCCAAGGCCGGCGAGGCCGCGCGGATCCGCTACGAGATCGAGGAAGGCGCCTACAAGAACGCCAGCGCAGCGCTCAAGAGCGAGCTGGTCGACTACGCCCAGCTTCTGGACGGAGAGCGCCAGCGAATCGAGATGGCCAAGCAGATGGTCGACGTCCGCTTGCGGCTGGCGCAGCTGCAGGGGACCGGCCAGGACGCCGAGCTGACCAAGACCACCAAAGAGCTGACGCGCCTGCAGCAGCAGCTGGAGAACCTGGGCAAGACGGGCGATGCGGCCGACGTCGCAAAGCTGCTGAACTTGACCCAGGCGAACGCCGAGCTGAAGGAACTGCAGGAGGTCTACAACCGCACGATGGGGGAGATTGCGCTGGAGCAGCAGCGCATCCAGGTCGAGCTGCAGGCCGGGCTGACCACCGAGGGCGATGCACAGCAGCGGATCGTCAACCTGTACCGAGACAAGCTGGGCACGCTGCGCGAACTCGTGCCTCAGATGCGCGCGGCAGCAACAGCCCTGGGCGATCCCCAAGCACTGGCGGCCGTCGAGCAGATCGAGCTCAAGCTCCGGGAGATGGCCGAAACCACCAACCTGCTGCAGCAGAACGTCCGCAGCACGTTCCAGAGCGCCTTCAAGGAAGCGTTCATGTCCTTGGCATCGAGCAGCGGATCACTGGGCGATATCGTGCGCAGCTTCTTCCTGTCGGTGTCCACCGGCTTGGCCGAGTTCGTCGCAGAACAATGGTCACAGCAGCTTGCCAATCGCATCACCTCGATGGTGTTCGACAAGGGTGTCGACGTCGGCGCCGAGGCGGCAGGCGCTGCGGCTACCCAGGCCTCTGCGGCAGCGTTGTCCACAGCCGCTGCCGGCGTCACCGCCGGCGCCGCCGCCGTGACCACCAGCTCTACTGCCCTGGCCACATCCAGCGCCGGCCTGATCAGCGGCGCAGCAGCGGTCACCGCCGCCGCTGTTCAGATGCAGGCTGCTGCAGCTGCAATGGCCACCGCCAATGCGATCGGTGCGGCCAGTAGTTTCGCTACCGGTGGCTACACCGGTCCTGGCGGCAAATACCAGCCCGCCGGCATCGTCCATGCCGGCGAGTTCGTGCATCGCCAGGAGGTGGTACGCCAGCCAGGCGCAATGGCGTTCCTGTCCGCGTTCAACCGGGTGGGCATGGCGGCGATCGATGGCTGGCGAAACGGCTATGCCGACGGCGGGCCGGTGGTGGCGCCAGTCGTCAGCGCCGCGCCGTCCTACTCGATGGCCAGCCCCTCGCGGGCGCCAGCCGCCCAGCTTGGCCTGCGCATGGTCAACGTGGTCGACCCGGCCCTGGTTGAGCACTACCTGGACGACCCGACCAGCGACCGAACCTTCGTCAACAAAATCGACCGCAACTCGGCGGCGATCCGCAAGCTTCTGGAGTTCTGAACATGGCATGGAAAACGGGAACCGCCGCCAATCACCGCGACCTGCTGCAGCAGCTTCGTGACTTCCTCACGGCAGATGCGGCGCTGGTGGCCGCTGGCCAACAGTGGGCCGTGGTGGGGGGCGTGGCCAGCGGTGCGCTCGCCGCCAATGATTTCGTGTCGCTGAAGGGGCGGGGCCTTGCCGGGGCCGACGAGATCTTCGTCTCGCTGCAGGCTTACACGGTGGCGTCGAGCAACTACTACAACTTGGCCCTGCGGGGGCAC
>NZ_JBOHXV010000012.1:0-70108 GCF_050737075.1 Stenotrophomonas sp. | reverse complement strand
GGACGGGTTGGGCAGGACGCCCAACCCCGGCCTTGCCGTGTACGCAGGATTGCGTACACGCGCAAGTTTTGGAGCAGCCTACAAGGATGTATTTACGGCGTGTCCCGTAGGGGGCTGCCCGTCGACCGTCCCACACGCAGGAACTGAAACGCTGCCGTTGCCGCTGCCGTTGCCGTTGCCTTACCCGGCATCCGCCGCAACAAACCCGCCGGTCTGGCGCGCCCACAAGCGTGCGTAGAGACCGCCTGAGGCGACCAGTTCGGCGTGCGTGCCGGTCTCCACGATGCGGCCCTGGTCCATCACCACCAGCCGGTCCATGCGCGCGATGGTGGACAGGCGGTGCGCGATGGCAATCACCGTTTTGCCGGCCATCAGCTCGTCCAGGTTGTCCTGGATCGCCGCTTCGACTTCCGAATCCAACGCGGACGTGGCCTCGTCCAGCACCAGGATCGGCGCGTCCTTGAGCAGCACGCGGGCGATCGCAATGCGCTGGCGCTGGCCGCCGGACAGCTTCACCCCGCGCTCGCCCACATGCGCGTCATAGCCCTGCCGGCCTTCGGCGTCGCGCAGCGTGTCGATGAAGGACGCCGCACGCGCCTTGGTCACCGCCGCGCGCAGCTGTTCCTCGGTGGCGTCGGGGCGGCCGTACAGCAGGTTGTCGCGGATCGAACGGTGCAGCAGCGAGGTGTCCTGGGTCACCACGCCGATCTGCCGGCGCAGGCTTTCCTGGGTGACCTCGGCTATGTCCTGCCCGTCGATGCGGATGTGTCCGCTTTCCAGGTCGTACAGGCGCAGCAGCACATTGACCAGGGTCGACTTGCCCGCGCCGGAGGGACCGACCAGACCGATTTTTTCACCCGGTTTGACCGCGAGGTTCAGCCCGGCAATCACGCCGCCCTGCTTGCCGTAATGGAAATGGATGTCGTCGAAGCGCACCCCGCCTTCGCTGACCACCAGCGGCACTGCGTCGGGGCGGTCCTGCACGCTCAGCGGCTGCGCGATCGTGGTGATGCCGTCCTGCACCGTGCCGATGTCCTCGAAGATGCCGTTGATCGTCCACATGATCCAGCCGGACATGTTGTGGATGCGGATCACCAGCCCGGTGGCCAGGGTGATCGCGCCCACGCTGATGTTGCCGTGGCTCCAGAGCCACAGCGCCAGCCCGCAGGTGCCGGCAATCAGGAAGCCGTTGACCACGGCAATGGTGAGATCCATGCCGGTGGTGACCCGGGTCTGGCGACGGTGCTTGACCGCCAGTTCCTCGATCGCCTCGGCCACATAGGCCTGCTCGCGCCCGGCATGGGCGAACAGCTTCAGCGTGGGAATGTTGGTATAGCCATCCACGATCCGGCCCATCGCCTTGGAACGTGCTTCCGAGGCGATCCAGGCGCGTTCCTTCGCGCGTGGCACGAAGTACCACATGATCGCCACGTAGGCGGCCAGCCACAGCAGCAGTGGAATCATCAGCCGCCAGTCGGCCTGCGCGAACAGGTACAGCGCGGTGCCGGTGTAGACCACGATGTACCACAGCGAATCCACCATCTGCACCGCCGACTCGCGCAGCGACGTCCCGGTCTGCATCACTCGGTTGGCCATGCTGCCGGCGAAGTCGTTCTGGAAGAACGACAGGCTCTGGCGCACCACGTAGTTGTGCATCAGCCAACGCGAGCGGTTGCTCAACCCGGGCACGATGGCCTGGTTGACCAGCAGATTGTGCAGGCCGACCAGCACCGGCCGGGCAATCAGCGTGATCGCGGCCATCCACAGCAGCGTGTCGGCGTTGCGCGCGAAGAAGCTCGGATCCGGCTGCTCGGCGACCATGTCGACGATGCGGCCCAGGAAGTCGAACATCGCCACTTCCACCAGCGCCAGCAGCAGCCCGGCAATCAGCGTGGCCAGCAGTACCGGCCACACCGGGCGCAGGTAGTGGATGTAGAACGGCACCACGCGGCGCGGCGGCATGCGCGCGTCGATGGGCGGGAAGACCGGAATCAACGACTCGAACCAGCGGAACATCCTGTCACCTGAAACAAACAGCAAGGCGCCAAGTATCCCACGGGCCACGTAAACGCGGCCGCATGATGGCGGCGCCGGCCCCGGGCCGGCGCCAAGCTATCAGTTGGCCGGAGTCAGCAGCAGATCCTGAAAATCGAAACTGAAGTCGGTCAGCGACGACACCGCCTGCATGCGCACCTCGCCCACCTTGCCGTCCGGATCGAGGCTGAAGTTCACGAACGCATCCGCATTGAGCGAGCGGTCGTCCCAGCGCACGATGAAGGTGTCGTGCTGCCAATGCTCCATCGTGCCCACCAGCTGCGCGGTCTTGCCGAAGCGCAGGCGCAGCTTGCCGCCACGCGCTTCGACAAACACCTCGCCATACCACGGGTCGCGGTAGGTGCCTGCATAGCCGGCCAGCGGCAGCGACGGCGTGGTCTTCGCATTGCGTGCGGCCTGGTGCGCGGCCCAGCCTTCGTCGGCCTTGTCCTGCGCCTTGGCGACCGCGGCGGCATAGGCGGCCACCCAGTCCGTGTGCGGGGCCTCGAGATAGGCGTCGAGCACGTCCATCGTGATCGCATTGAAGGCGGCGCCGACTTCCTGGTTGGTCAGCACCACGATGCCGAGGTTCTGTTCGGGCACCAGCGTGACCCGCGAGACCATGCCCGGCCAGCCGCCGGTGTGCCACACCAGCTTCTGCCCACGGTAGTCGCTCAGGCTCCAGCCCTCACCGTAGCCGGCGAAGTTCGGGCGCGCGGCCGCCAGTGCCGGCACGCTCGGCTCGGGCACTACCTGCGGCGTGATCATCTGCCACATCGCCTGCTGGGTCTTCGGGCTGAACAACGGCGTGCCGTCTTGCAGCTTGCCCTGCGCCAGCTGCACGTTCATCCAGCGCGCCATGTCATGCGCGCTGGAGTACAGCCCGCCGGCACCGGCATTGTTGGACCAGGTCAGCGGCGCAACGGTGCGCAGCGCGGTGAAATCGTATTTGGCATGGCCCACGGCGGCCTTGTCGCCCGGCTGCAGGTGGTCGGCGTTGAAGCGGGTGCCGGCCATGCCGACCGGGGTGAAGATGCGCTGCTGCAGGAAGTCCGCATAGGACTGCCCGGAGACCTTTTCGATGACCTGCTGAGCCACCGCATACAGGATGTTGTCGTAGGCGTAGCGGTCGCGGAAGCCCGCCTTCAGCGGCACCTTGCCCAGGCGCTGCACCACCTCTTCGTTGCTGTAACTCGTGGTCGGCCAGAACAGCAGGTCGCCGGCGCCCAGGCTGAGCCCGCTGCGGTGCGCGAGCAGGTCGCGGATGCGCATCTCGCCGGTGACGTACGGGTCGGACATGCGGAACGACGGCAGATGGTCGATGACCCGGTCGTCCATCTTCAGCTTGCCCTGCTCGGCCAGCAGGTTCAGCGCGGTGGCGGTGAACGCCTTGGTGTTGGAGGCGATGGCGAACAGCGTGTCGGCCTGCACCGGCGCCGGCTTGCCCAGCTCACGCACCCCGTAGCCGCGCTCCAGCACCACCTGGCCGTCCTTGACCACCGCCACGGCGATGCCGGGCACGTCGAACTGGCTGCGCACGCGTTCCACCGTGGCCTCCAGCCGGGTGTCCAGTTCCGTCGGCACGGCCGCCGACGCCAGGGGTGCACATGCCAGCAGCACCACGCCTCCAATCCAGGATGTGTTCAATCAGTGTCTCCAGTCCGATGTTGCGGGGGTGTCGAGGCCGCGGCCGTGACCCCGCCGGTTTCGCGCGATGGTAACGCCCCGCGCCGCAGGCTCGCGTGTGCCAGAAGCCCGCCCCGCCCCGGAGTACCCGCATGACCGCGCCCACCCCCACCGGCTCCACCATCATTCCCTGCCTGCGCTACCGCGATGCCCGCGCCGCCATTGCGTGGCTGGAACGCGCCTTCGGCTTCAAGGCGCAGGCGGTCTATGCCGAAGGCGACATCGTCTACCACGCCCAGCTGGTCCATGGCGCCGGCATGATCATGCTCGGCTCGGTCGACAACGGCGGCGAGTGGGGCAAGCTGGTGGTGCAGCCCGACGAAGTGGGCGGCCGCGAGACCCAGAGCGCCTGCGTGATCGTCGCCGATCCCGATGCGCACTATGCGCGCGCCGTCGCCGCCGGGGCCGAACTGGCCATCGACATCGCCGACCAGGACTACGGTGGTCGCGGCTATGCCTGCCGGGACCTGGAGGGCCACCTGTGGTGGTTCGGCAGCTACGACCCGTGGCAGGCGGAGACCGGCGCTTCATGAGCACGGCGCCTGGACCGATCCGCACCGGCATCGGCGGCTGGGTGTTTCCGGCGTGGCGCGGCGGCACGTTCTATCCGGCCGGCCTGCCGCAGCGCGAGGAGCTTGCGCATGCCAGCCGGCAGCTGGGCTGCATCGAGATCAACAGCACCTTCTACCGGGCGCAGAAGCCGGCCGTCTACGCGCAGTGGCGTGAGCAGACGCCGGAAGGCTTCCGCTTCTCGGCCAAGGCCCCGCGCACGATCACCCAGACCCACGACCTGGCCGCCGCCGGGGCGCGCGCCGACGGCTTCCTCCAGGGCATCAGCGCGTTGGAGGATCGGCTCGGCCCGCTGGTCTGGCAGTTCGGGCAGAGCCACCCTGCCGGCGCGCAGGAATTCGATCGTTTCCTGGACGCCTTGCCGCGCAAGGCCGGTAGCCGCGTGCTCCAGCACGCCCTGGAAGTACGCAATGCCGCCGCATGGACGCCGGAGCTGGTCGCCGTGGCACGGGCGCACGGCGCGGCGCTGGTGTTCAGCAACTCCGCCGATTACCCCAGCTTTGCCGACCCCACCGCCGATTTCGTCTACGCACGGCTGATGCAGTCGCGCGCCAACCTGCGCGCCGGCTACCCCGAACGCACCCTGGAACAATGGTGCCTGCGCGCCATGCGCTGGGCGCGCGGCGACGACAACCCAGACCTGCCGCACATTACGGCCGACGCCGAGCCCAGCGCCCCACGCGAGGTGTATGTGCTGTTCATCGGCGCGGCCAAGCACCGCAACCCCGGCGCCGCAGTGGCGCTGCGCAGACAATTGCAGCAGGTAGGCGCGTAACGCGGCCGGATTACCGCACAATATGCGGATGCCGACGACCGACACCCGCAGAGCCCTGCTGCAAATCCATTTCTGCGTGCTGTTGTGGGGCGTCACCGCCATCCTCGGCAAGCTCATTTCCCTGCCCGCCCTGCCGTTGGTGTGGTGGCGCATGCTGCTGGTGGTGGCCATGCTGGCCCTGCTGCCGCGCGTGTGGCGCGGGCTGCGCCAGCTCAGCCCTGCCCTGTTCGCCGGTTACTGCGGCGTGGGCGCGCTGGTCGCCCTGCACTGGCTGACCTTCTACGGCGCGGTGAAGCTGGCCAACGCCTCCGTCGCGGCCACCTGCATCGCGCTCGCCCCGGTGTTCACCGCCGTGATCGAGCCATGGGTGGCCAAGCGCCCCTTCCAGCTGCGCGAACTGGCCTTCGGCATCGCCGTCTTGCCCGGCGTGGGCATGGTGGTGGGCGGCGTTCCCGACGGCATGCGCCTGGGCGTGCTGGTCGGTGCCATGTCGGCCCTGCTGGTGGCAATCTTCGGCTCGCTCAACAAGCGCCTCGTCAGCCATGCCGACCCGTTGACCGTCACCGCCGTGGAACTGGGCGCCGGCACCGTCACCCTCACCCTGCTCGCGCCGTTGCTGCCGTTCCTGCTGCCAGCGCTGGCCAGCCCGCTGTGGGTGATACCGAACCCGCGCGACGCCATGCTGCTGCTGATCCTGGCCGGCGTCTGCACCCTGCTGCCGTTCGCGCTGGCGCTGGTCGCCCTACGCCACCTCAGCGCCTACACCGTACAGCTCGTCACCAACCTCGAACCGGTCTACGCCATCCTGCTGGCGATGGTCCTGCTCAGCGAACAGCGCGAACTCACCCCGCTGTTCTATGCCGGCGTCGGGATCATCGTAGGGGCCGTGTTCCTGCACCCGTTGTTGAACCGTCGGAAGAAAGTGCAGCACCCGGAGATACTGGGTACGGCCGAGGCGCGCAATATCGCGGATTGAGTCGCGTACCCACCCACGCTGGGCACCTACCGCTCCGGCCAGTACCACGCCGGGGCATCGAGCAGGCCCTGCCCTACCAGCGTCGTGCGGCTCATCTGCTTTTCCAGCGCGATCGGGTTGCACTGCGGTGCCTCGCGCAACGCCGCGATCAGCCGGCTCGCATGCGACACCACCCACACCTGGCTGCGCCCCGCCGCGCCGATGATCAGCCGGCCGAGCGCCGGCAGCAGTTCCGGGTGCAGGCTCGTCTCCGGTTCGTTGAGCACCATCAACGGCGGCGGCCGTGGCGTGTGCAGCGCCGCGATCAGCAGCAGATAGCGCAACGTCCCATCCGACAGCTCCGCCGCCCCCAGCGGGCGCAGCAGCCCCGGCTGGTGGAACTTCAGACTCAACGTATCGTCGTTCGCCTCGATGCGCACCTGCGCGCCGGGGAACGCGTCGTCCAGCGCGGCCGCCAGCGCCTCGGGGTCCCCGATTTCCACAATCGTGCGCCAGGCTGCCGCCAGATCGTGCCCGTCATGGCTCAGCACCGGTGTGCGCGTCGCCAGCGTCGGCTGCCGCGCCGGCGCATCGCGGTCACTACGGAAGTGGTCGTAGAACCGCCAGCTGCGCAGCGTCTCGCGCAGCCGCAGCACCTCCGGCATGCGCACGGGATCGGCCACCTGCGTGAACAGGCTTTCGTACACCGACGCGTGCGATTCCAGCACCTCCCAACTTCGCCCATTGCGCCGCCGCACCATCGCCCCCCGCCGCTCCACCAACACCGTACTGCTGCGCAGAAACGGCCCCGCCCAGATGCTCTCGCACTTGATCTGCGGGTCCTGGTTGAACAGCGAATGCGCATCGCGCACCGGATACCCCAGATCGATCGCATAACCGAAATTGTCACCGGCAAAGCCCAGCCGCAGCGCCACCGCCTCCTGCCGCGGTCCGCCCTGCACCGGCACCTCGCCCGACAGCATGCGCCGGTCCACCCGCTCCGGCCCGGCCCACAGCGCCGACTGGAACCCCCCCTCCCGGGCAAGCGACGGCGTCACCCCACCGCGCGCCGTATCGGCCAGCAGCCGCAGCGCGCGGTACAGACTGGACTTGCCGCTGCCGTTGTCGCCGGTCACCAGGTTCAGCGCCCCCATCGGCACGACCAGGTCATGCAGGGAGCGGTAGTTGGAAACGGCCAGGGTCTGCAGCATGGGCGGAGTCCGCAGGAGAAGGGACCGCAGGATGCCAGCGATAGGTCGCAGATATTGCGAATGGTGGCGTGATTGACCCAGGCAATGGCCATGCAAAAGCAGAAGAAGAGCAAAAGCGGCCGGGCAGAGCCCGGCGCTACGGCGCGACTTCCACCCGATTACGCCCACTACCTTTAGCCCGGTAAAGCGCCGCATCCGCCCGCTCCAACGTCTGCTCTATCGTGTCACCGGAACGGTGCGCCGCCACCCCGATACTGACCGTCACCGGAAACCCCAGCGGCAAGTCGGAAACGGCCATGCGCAGGAAATCGCACTGCAGCTCCGCCGTGCGCAGGTCCGTGTCCGGCATCAGCACCACGAATTCCTCGCCACCGTAGCGCGCCGCCAGCCCGCGCCCCGAGAACTGCGCGCGCAGCAGCACCCCCAACTCCGCCAGCACCCGGTCGCCCGTTGCGTGCCCGTTGAAATCGTTGATCTGCTTGAAATGATCGATATCCAGCAACGCCACCGCCGTCTGCCGTGGCTGCCCGTCCGCGTCCACCACCGACGCCTCCAGCGCCACCGACATCGCACGACGGTTCGGCAACCCCGTCAGCACGTCCGTGCGGCTCTGTTCCGCCAGGTCCGCGTTCTGCGCCAGCAGCACATCGTGATAGTCGCTGAGCAGCGCCTCGTAATCGTCGCGTTCCACCATGTGCGTCTGGATATCCAGCGCGAAGCGACGCAACTCCATCACCAGCATCACCTGCCGCGACAACGCCGCCAGCGCCTCCGTCTGCTGCGCATCCAGCCGGTGCGGCTGCGGGTCGAACACGCACAGCGTGCCCAGCGGCAGCCCTTCCGTACTGACCAGCGGCGCGCCCGCGTAGAACCGCACCTTCGGATCGCCGGTCACATTCGGATTGTCGTGGAAGCGCACGTCCTCGCGCGCGTCCTCCACCACCATCACCTGCGACGGCTGCAGGATCGCGTGCCCGCACATCGATTCCGAGCGCGGCAGCTCCTGCGCCTCGATCCCCTGGATCGACTTGAACCACTGCCGTTCCGCGTCCACCAGCGTCACCGCCGCCATCGACGCCCCGCATACCGCCTTCGCGATCGTCACCAGATCCTCGAAGGATTTTTCCTTCTCCGAATCCAGAATGCGGTAACGGTACAGGGCCGCCAGGCGCACCGCCTCATTGGCGGGCTTCTCGGGTTTGATCATCGAACAACTCAGATCCGGGGAGCTGGGCCCAGTCTAGCCCGAGCCAACCGGTCAATGGTTACCGGCCCGTGCAGGCTTACCAGTCCAGCTGCTTGGGCAGCAGCCCCTGCAACTCCGCGTCCGTCAGATTGCGCCACTGGCCCGGCTTCAGCGCCCCGATCTTGATGTTGTCGATGCGCACCCGGCGCAGCTGCGTCACCCGGTAGCCGAAGGCCGCAGCCATCAACCGGATCTGCCGGTTCAGGCCCTGCTGCAGAATGATGCGGAAGCCGAACTTCGCGATGCGCGACGCGCGGCAGGGCAGCGTCGTTTCATTGTGGATGTGCACCCCACGCTGCATCCCGCGCAGGAACTCGTCCGTGACCGGCTTGTTCACCGCCACCAGGTATTCCTTCTGGTGCCCGTTTTCCGCGCGCAGGATCTGGTTCACGATATTGCCGTTGCTGGTCATCAGGATCAGTCCTTCCGAATCCTTGTCCAGCCGGCCGACCGGGAAGATGCGCTGCTCGTGGCCCACGAACTCCACGATGTTGCCCTTCACCGCCGTCTCCGTCGTGCAGGTGATGCCCACCGGCTTGTTCAGCGCGATATAGACGTGGCGGCGGCCGCCGATCTTCTTGGCCTCGCGCGCGCGCAGCGGCTGGCCGTCGACCAGCACCCTGTCGTCCTCGCCGACCACCGCGCCGGTGCCGGCGGCCTGGCCGTTGACAGTGACGCGGCGTTCGCCGATCAGGCGATCGGCCTCGCGGCGGGAACAGAAGCCGGTTTCGGCGATGTACTTGTTGAGTCGGGTTGTCATTCCGCCATTATCCGGCAAAACCCGCTGCGGCGCGGCGTTACACCGCCACCGGATCGTCCGCCGCCGCCGGCTGCTCCGCGTCGCACACCTGGTTGCGCCCGGCACGCTTGGCCCGATACATCGCGTGGTCGGCGCGGCGCAGCAGGCCCGCCAGGTCGTCGCGGCCCGGGCGCAGCACCGCCGCGCCGATGCTGGCCGTCACCGTCAGCCCGGCGATGCCCAGCACCGCGCTCACCGACGCCACCTGCAGGCGCACGCTTTCCAGCCGCGCCAGCGCCGCCGCGTGGCCGGCCCCGGGCAGCAGCACCAGGAATTCCTCCCCGCCCATCCGGATCACATCGTCCTGGCTGCGTACCGCCCCGCGCAGGCCACGCGCCACCGCCACCAGCACCTGGTCGCCGACCTCGTGGCCGAACTGGTCGTTGATGTCCTTGAACAGGTCGATGTCCAGGAAGCCGATCGCCAGCGGCTGCTGCTCCAGCAGCGCGCGCTCCATATGCCGGGCCAGCAGCCGCAGCCCGGCGCGGCGGTTGGGCAGCCCGGTCAGCCCGTCCGTGTCGGCCAGCTGGCGCAGCTCGTCGCGCTGCTGGCGCAGCCGGCCCAGGCGCAGGTTCAGCGCATACGCCGACATCATCAGGAACCACGTCGCCGACAGCTGCAGCGCCTCGATCCGGTAGGCGGTCAACCAGCGGGCATCCAGCGCGTCGGCGAGGATCATGATCCACCATGGGGCCAACGCCAGCAGCCCGGCCAGCGCATACAGATCGCGCCGCCACAGCGCCCACAGGCCAACGCCCAGGCACACCACGCAACCCAGCACGTACGTGTACTGCAGCGCCGCCGCCGTCCAGGTCAGGGCCGCCAGCCCCATCCAGGGCACCGCCACGCCGACTGCCACCAGGCCCCACAGCACGGTCTGCTGGCCGGCGCGCGAGCCCGGCCAGAGCCGGTCGCCGCCGTTGAGCCGCCACAGGATGGGCAGCAGCGTGGCCAGCGCGAACGCGCTGAGCGCCATCAGCCACCAGGCCGCGCGGTCGTGCACCGGCAGCCAGGGCTCCGGGTAGCCGCTCAGGCCACCGAGCACCGCCTGCCACAGCACGAACACCAGGCACACGGCGACATAGATCAGGAACGAGCGGTCCTTGGCGGTCACGTAGCCCATCAGCGCCGACAGCGCCAGCGCGATCACCACCGCGATGCAGGCCGCCCGCACCAGCAGCCGCGCCGTGTCGTTCTGCTGGACCGGGCTGGGGGCGCCCAGCCGCACCGTGGGAATCCAGGCCGGTTTGAGCGGGCTCGCCCACGACACGATGATGGGTTCATGCTCGCCGGCCTTGGGCACCACCACCATGCCGACCCCGGCGCGGAAGCGCGAATCGCGGGTGCGCGCATCATGCATGTTGCCGCAGATCTGGCGGTCACCGTGGCTGATCCGGACCTCGCCACTTAGCACGCCGAACACGTCCACCGCCTGCGGTGCGCCGGACCAGCCCTCGGCCGGCGCCGCGACCGCCAGCACCTGCTGGTGGCGGGCCAGCACCTCGGCAGGACAGGCGCGCTGCGGTGCCTGGTCGTCGGTTGCCGCGCCCAGCAGCAGCACATCGCGCCCTACCTGCGCCGTACCGGCCAGCGCCATGCCGGGCAGCAGCAGGCACAACACCCATGCCAGCCAGCGTGCAGCCGCCACCGTCCCGCCTGACCTGCCGTGCCTGCGCCTCACACCACCACCCTGTCGTCGTGCGCCGGCACGCATGCCGCGCGCCGTCCCCTGCCCGTGATTATCGCAGCATTGCCCGCCCGCGGCCTGTGCCCGGGCTCAACGCCCATGCGACGACGCGTCCCGCCACAACGCCGGCTGCGTCATCTTCTCCAGCGCCATGGGTCGCTCGATCGCGTAGCCCTGCAGCCCGTCCACCCCCATCGCCTGCAGCTGCCCGGCGACCTCCCGGGATTCCACCCACTCGCCAATCACCGTCATGTGCAGCTCGCGGCCGATCTCGGTGATGGCCCGTACCGTGGCGCGGCTGACCGGATCGATGTCCATGTCGCGGACAAACACGCCATCGATCTTCAGCATGTCGGCGGGCAGCTGGCGCAGGTAGCCGAATGCCGACAACCCGGCCCCGAAGTCATCCAGTGCCACCCGGCAGCCACGCGCCTTCACGCCTTCCACGAAGCTGCGCGCCTGGTCCAGGTTGCTGATCGCGGCGGTTTCGGTGATCTCGAAGCACAGCTTGCGGGCCAGCCCGCGGTTGCGCTCCAGCAGGTCGCATACGTAGGCCAGGAAACTGGGCTCGGCGATCGACTGGGCCGACACGTTGACATTGCACAGCCCCAGCCGCTGCAGGTGTGCGGGGCAGACCTGCAGGTGGCGGAACAGCAACCCGAGCACGTGCCGGTCCAGGGCCATGCCCATGCCGTAGCGCTCCACGGCCGGCATGAACTCCCCCGGCGTCTGCAGCTGGCCGTCGCGGTCACGCATGCGCACCAGCACCTCGTAGTGCAGGAATGCCGGATCGTTCACCCACTCGATCCGCTGCGCATAGAGCAGCATGCGGTTCTCGGCGATGGCGCTGGACACCTGCGCCAGCCGCTCGGCTTCGAGCAGACGTTCTTCCAGCGCCATGCGGTTTTCGTTGAAGCAGTGCACGCGGTTGCGGCCGGCCTGCTTGGCCGCATAGCACGCGCTGTCGGCGGCGCTCATCAACCAGTTCACATCGGTTACCTCGGCGGTGATCTCCACCACGCCGATGCTGCAGCTGACCCGTGGCAGGCCGTCATCGCGCTGGAACCCGGCCTGCCCCAGCGTGCGCACGATCCGCTGCAGGACCTGCTTGGCCTCCTCCTGGCGCGCGCCCGCCAGGAACATCACGAACTCGTCGCCGCCCATCCGTCCCACCCAGTCGCCCTCGCGCACCGCGCCCACCAGGTAGTCGGCAAAGCCGCGCAGCAGCTGGTCGCCGGCGGCATGACCCAGGCCGTCGTTGACCAGCTTGAAATAGTCCAGGTCCAGGTAGCACAGGCTGTGGGTGCCGCCACGGCTGCGCACGTCCAGCAGCGCCAGCTCGAGCAGGCGCTCGATCTCGCGACGGTTGATCAACCCCGTCAGCGGATCGTGGCTGGCATGGCGCTCGACCTCGCGTGCCAGCGCATGGTTCTGCGACACGTCTTCAACGATGACGAACACGGTCGGCACACGGCCGGGGCTGTGCACCAGCGTGCCACTCCAGCGGCCCCACAGCAGGCTGCCGTCGGCGCGGCGGAAGCGCAGCTCGCCAGGCCGCAGTTGGCGTGGCCAGTCGATGGCGCCGGCCTCGTCCAGCACCAGCTCGCCCTCCTCCAGCAGTGCACCCAGTTGCATGCCGGGCAACGCGTCGCGACGGTAGCCAAGGATATCGGCCATGGCCTGGTTGGCTTCGACGATGCGACCGCCCGCGTCCAGTTTGAGCATGCCCACCGTGGCCTGGTAGAAGGCTGCGCGGAAGCGGCTTTCCTTGTCGATCAGGTCGTTGCGCACGCGCCGCGCCAGCAGCACGGCCACCAGCGTGATGAGCAGTACCGACAAACCACCCACGATCAGAGTGGCCATGCGCACGATCGATGCGGTATTGAGCAGCGCCAGCGAGAACGCCTTGGCCTGCGCCTCCAGGCTGCGGTCCAGTGCCTGCAGCTGCACCAGCAGTGCCTCACGCACGGCCGGCGACGGCGTCCCCGACGCATGCATCGCCTCGGCGGCATCGGCCAGTTGTACGAGTTGACTCAAGCCGTGATCGGTCTGCTGCCACAGGCGCACCGCATCACGGAAGTAGCTGACGTGGCCCAGGTAACGGAAGGACACGATCAGCCGGTTGATGTCACCGGGCGCATTGCCGCCCTGCGTGAAACCGCGTCGGGCGCGCGCCAGGTCCAGCTCGTCCTGCTCCAGTGCGATGCGGGCATCGCGATCACCCAGCGGTACTTCCAGCGCGCGTCGTGCCTCGGCCAATGCCGCCGGATCGCCCGAGGCGATGTAGCGTTCCAATGCGAAGCTGGCGCGCTGCTGCGCGCGCGACCAGTGGCTCTGTCCCACGATCCACGCCGTGGAGGCGCCCTGCAGCTCCTGGATCAGCGCTGACAGCGCGACCAGCCCGATCGCCATGCCCGTAAGCAACACGAACCGCAGGGTCAGGCCCCGGGTCACGTACGGTACGGCGGTACTGCCAACGTCCTTGCTGCCTCCCAGCATCGCGTCGCCTCCGGTGCCATCGTGGGGTGCGGTGTGTCCTACCCCTGCAGGCTAGAACCCGCCCTGTTGAGATGGCGCGAAACCGGCGTGACTGCCTTCACCGCGTGAAAACGACAACGCCAGCCCGAAGGCTGGCGTTGTCAGTACTCACCGCGATGTCATGCCGGCCGTGGGCCGGCGGCGGCTCAGCTGCGCGGACCGCGCGGCTTGAAGCCGTCACGGCGCGGCGGGCGGTCGTTGCCGCCCGGGCCGCCACGATGGCCACCCGGCGCACCCGGGCCACCCGGCTTGCCGCCACGTCCGAACTTCGGCTTGAACGGCGGGCGTGCCGACGGGGTCAGGTCTTCACCCGGCTCCACCTTGCGCATCTGAAGCTGCTGGCCCGAGACCCACACCTTCTTCAGGTGGGTGAGCAGGTCGCTCGGCATTTCGGCCGGCAGGTCCAGCACCGAGAAGTCGTCGTGGATGTCGATGCGGCCGATGAAGCGGCTTTCCAGCCCGGCTTCGTTGGCGATCGCGCCGACGATGTTGCCCGGCTTCACGCCGTGCACATGGCCCACTTCGATGCGGAAGGTTTCCATGCCCTGCTCCGGGGCACCGCGCGGGGCGATGTCGCGGCGCGGGGCGCGTTCGCCACCGTCGCTGTTGCCGAAGTCGGATTCCGGACGCGGCGGACGCGGGCCACGGTCGTCTTCACGACGCGGGCCACGCTCGAAACGCGGCTCGAAACGGGCCGGGCGTTCGCCACGGTCATTGCCACGCTCGTTGCGCTGATGCGGCGCACGCTCTTCACGTGCGCCACGCACCGGCGGGGTCAGCAGGAACGGCGAATCGCCCTGCAGCAGCTTGGCCAGTGCAGCGGCGATGTCGATCGCCGGCACGTTCTTCTCGCCTTCCAGCTTCTGCAGCAGGTCGCGGTAGAAGTCGGTGCCGCCGGCGTCCAGCGCGTCGCTGATGCGGCTCATGAACTTGGTGATGCGGGTGTCGTTGACCGCGTCCACGCTCGGCAGCTGCATCTCTTCGATCGGCTGGCGGGTGGCGCGCTCGATCGCACGCAGCATGCCCTTCTCGCGCGGGGTGGCGAACAGGATCGCGTCACCGGTGCGGCCGGCACGGCCGGTACGGCCGATGCGGTGTACGTAGCTTTCGGTGTCGTACGGGATGTCGTAGTTCAGCACGTGGCTGATGCGTTCCACGTCCAGGCCGCGCGCGGCCACGTCGGTGGCCACCAGGATGTCCAGCTTGCCTTCCTTCAGCATGCCGATGGTGCGCTCGCGCTGCGCCTGCTGCATGTCGCCGTTGATGGCGGCAGCGGCCAGGCCGCGGGCCTGCAGCTTTTCGGCCAGTTCTTCGGTGGCCGCCTTGGTACGCGAGAAGATGATCATCGCGTCGAACGGTTCCACTTCCAGGATGCGGGTCAGCGCATCGAGCTTGTGCATGCCGCTCACCCACCAGTAACGCTGGCGGATATTGGCCGACGTGGTGGTCTTGCTGACGATGGTGACTTCGGCCGGGTTCTGCAGGTAGGTCTGCGCGATGCGGCGGATCTGCGACGGCATGGTGGCCGAGAACAGCGCCACCTGGCGGGTTTCCGGCAGCTTCTTCAGCACCGCTTCGACGTCGTCGATGAAGCCCATGCGCAGCATTTCATCGGCTTCGTCGAGCACCAGCGTCTTCAGCTCGGACAGGTCCAGGGTGCCGCGCTCGAGGTGGTCGATCACGCGGCCCGGGGTGCCCACGATCACGTGCACGCCACGGCGCAGGGCCTGCAGCTGCTGGCCGTAGGGCTGGCCGCCGTAGACGGGCAGCACGCGGAAGCCCGGGATGCCCGAGGAGTAGGTCTGGAACGCCTCGGCGACCTGGATGGCCAGTTCGCGGGTCGGCGCCAGCACCAGCACCTGCGGCTTGGTCTGGTTGAAATCGAGGTTGGACAGCACCGGCAGCGCGAAGGCGGCGGTCTTGCCGGTACCGGTCTGGGCCTGGCCCAGCACGTCGCGACCTTCCAGCATGGCCGGAATGGTGGCGGCCTGGATCGGCGACGGGGTCTCATAGCCGACGGCGGCAACGGCCTTCATCACAGCGTCGGAAAGGCCGAGGTCTGCGAACAGCAGCGGCGTGGGGGATTCTTGGGACATGGGGAACTCCGAAGGCACTGCCATTCACATGGGCAGTGCGATAAAAAAAGGGATGGTCCGCGCTTTGGGCGCCCTTTCTTATCGCGTGCCCTGGCGCTGCTCGGTCTGGAGGAGAATTCACTCGCTCAGGGCGCGATGATACCGCATCGTTCCTGAACAACGTGTACAGATTCCCGCATCAATGCCGTGCTGGCGCACAATACGCGCCCTCTTCCGGCCCGGCCGCCCGCCGGCGCCCCTTCACAGGATACCCGCTCCATGCCGACCCTCGAATTTGAACTGGACCGCGACTACGTCGAGCTCAAGCAGCTGCTCAAGCTGGCCGACCTCGTCACCAGCGGCGGCGAAGCCAAGACCGTGATTGGCGACGGCCAGGTCCTGGTCGACGGCGAGGTGGAAACGCGCAAGGCTTGCAAGATCCGCGCGGGCCAGCAGGTCCAGTTCGGCGACACCGTGATCAACATCCTGGCCGATTCCGAGGCCCCGTGATGGCGGGTGTCACGACCAACGGTCGTGACCTACCCCGATGATTGCGTCAAATGGGCCGCAATCAACTGCCGGAACGGCGCCACCCCATGGGCCAGCCGCAGCCCGGCCCGGCGCAGCATGCGCGCCGGCAGGCGGTCGTCGGTGTAGAGCGTAGCGATCGCATTGGTCGCCTCATACAGCGGCCGCGAAGCCAGCCGGTGGCCACGCTCGTAAGCGGCCAGGCCCGCTGGCGCCGCGATGTCGGCGCCCCGCTCCGCCGCCCGGCGCAGCACCGCCGCCAGCCGGTCCTGGCTCTGCAGGCCCAGGTTGAACCCGTGCGCCGTGACCGGATGCATGCCCACCGCAGCATCGCCGATCAGAGCGCAGCGTTCACCCACGAAAGCATTGGCGTACACGCCGACCAGCGGGTAGGCGATGGGACGCGCGGCCGGCGTCATCGCGCCCAAACGGTGGTCGAAGAAGGCGCTGATGCTGCGGCCAAACGCGGCTTCATCCTGCGCCAGCAGCGCCTCGATCTGGCGCGGCGGCAGCGTGATCACCGCCGAGGCCTGGTCGCCGTTGAGCGGCAGCAGTGCCATCGTGCGGCCGTACCCGAACCACTCCCAGGCCGTGTGCTGGTGCGGCACCTCGATCTGCATGCGGCACACCAGCATCGACTTGCCGAAGTCACGCATGCGCGCGCCGATGCCGAGCATGCGCCGGGTCGAGGAGAACCGGCTGTCGGCCGCCACCACCAGGCGCGCATGGAAGCGCCGCCCGTCCGCCAGGATCACCTCGCTGTGCGGGCCCGCGGGCACGATGCCGCGCACGCTGGCCTGGTCCAGCACCTGCAGTCCCTCCTGGCCCTGCACGCTGTCCCACGCCGCGCGACGGATGAGATGGTTGGGTACCAGCCAGCCCAGGTCTTCGCCCGTTGCCGCAGCGGCGGCAAAGGTGAGCGCGAACGGCGAATGGCCGTCCATCACCTTGGCGTCGCGCAGCGCGGAGATCTCGGCAGGATCGAGCCGGTCCCACACCCCCAGCTTCTCCAGGATCTGGCGGGACGCATGGGTGAGTGCGATTTCGCGTCCGTCGAAGGCGGCCTCGGCCAGCGCGGCGCGCGGCTGCTGCTCGATCAGGGTCACGCTCAGGCCGCTGCCGGCCAGGGCGCGGGCGAAACACAGGCCTGCCGGCCCCGCCCCGACCACCACTACATCCACTTCCGTCGCGCTGCAGTGCTGCGCGTCTTCGTCCGTCGTGCGCCCGTCCGGCATGATCCGTTCCTGCGGTTGCTTGTCCACGGACGAGCTTACCCCCGGCAGCGGCACGCGTTCTTGATCTGGATCAGCCGCGTCGGCGGCGGTTCACGCCACGCCGTGCAGCAGCGTCCACAGCAGCAGCGCGATGCCCACCATCGACACCACCCAGACCAGGCTGCGGATATACGGAATGCCGGCGGCATACAGCGGCACGTAGACCAGCCGCGCCCAGAAATACAGCTGCACGGCCAGCGCCGTGGTGCTGTCCTGGCGCTGCGTCAGCACCACCGCCAGCACCGCCGCAGCGAAGAACGGGAATGTCTCCAGGAAGTTGGCCTGCGCACGCTGCAGGCGCCCGGCCAAGGGTCCCGGCGGCGGCGCGGCGCCGTCGCGGGCGGAGGCGTTCCAGGCCAGGCCGCGTTCGCGTGTGATGGCGCCGGCGGTGATCAGTACCTGCGCCAGGCCGAGCACGATCGCCCAGGCCAGCATCTGGATTTCGATACCCATGGAACGCTCCTCGGCAGATCAGGGGGTGGCGGCACGCACGCTGTAGCCGGCCAGGCGCCAGACGCGGTCCTCATCGAGACGGAACGAGACCAGCTCACGCACCGGCTGGGCGCTGTTGGCGAAGCGGGTGGGGAAACTGACGTTGATGTAGAGGCCTTCCGGCACCGTGGCGCCGGGGCCGTACTTCACCCGCGTCACCACCGGCTGGCCGCGCGAGGTGAGCGCGCCCAGGCGCTTGCGGTCGGCGCTCAACTGGTTGACGAAGGCCTGCTCCGTGACCGACTTGCGGGCGACGGCCGATGCGCCTTTCCAGGCCTCGGGGGCGCGGTTGGTGTCCACCAGCTGCGCCACCTGCAGGCCGGCGGCGGCCATTTCGGCATCCTGCTTCTGCAGCTGCGCCTGCTGCGCCGGACTGAGCGCAGGCCGTGCCGGTGCAGCCGGTGCAGCCGGTGCGGTCGGTGCCGGCCGCGCGGGTGCCGGCGCAGGCGTGGCCGGCGGCGGGGTCTGTGCGAGGGCGACGGCGGGAAGCAGGAGCGACAGCAGCAGCGGAACACGCATCGGGACACCGTGGGCTGAAGTGGAGTGCGCTCCAGTCTACGGGAAGCCCGTGAGTGGACCGTCAGTTGCGTTCGGCCGCCTCCGGCGTGGGCTGGTCGGCGTCGCTGGCGGTGCGTTCGGCCACGCCATCGCGCGGCGCGGTCACCGCCGGCGGCAACAGCGTGGAGACATCGATCTCCGACAGCGGGCTCTCGTCAGGACAGGTGGCGTCCGGGAAGCCGAAGCGCTGCTTGAGCGTCTGCCCGCAGCGGGTCACCGCCTCCAGTTCGCTGCCGTCGCGCTTGCACTCCTGGTCGAACGCGATCAGGAAGGCATCCTTGCGCCGCACGAACTCGTCGCCGCACTTGCGCATCTGCTTGATCCGTTCCAGGTCGTCCTGGACCGCATTGGTGCCATCCAGGCCGAACTGGCGCAGCTCGTCGCTGGTCAGCAGGCGCAGGCTGCGGTTGGGCACGGTCATCATCAGGTCGGCCACGCCCACGGCCACGCCGTTGCGCTGCAGGTAGTCCTTGACGTTGTCGTACACCTCGTGGAGTTCGCGGTTGAGCTCGGCGCGCGAGGTCGCCTTGGAGCTGATCCGCATCATGCGGTGGATGCCGACCTTGCCCGACACCAGCCGGTTGTCGCCGGCGGCCAGCACGAACACGCAGGCGCTGTGGCAGACCGAGCCTTCGCGCACCCATATGGTCCAGTTCGACTCGCCGATGCGGTCGCCGGCCACGATCGCCGCTTCGACCTGGCCGCCACTGGAGTCCAGGTCCAGGATCCGGCGCGAGATGCGCTGCGCGTCGGCGACCAGCGCCACGCGCGCGACCAGTTCGGAGAAGCCGGGGTTGATCTTGCCCACGTAGCGCACGCGCAGCAGGCCGCGTTCGGCGCACGGGGCGAGGGCGGCATCGAGGGTGGCGCGGTCCAGCGCCTCCAGCGCGGCGCCGTCGCCGCCTTCCGCGGCGTAGTCGGTGTCGCAGCTGATCCAGGCCTTGCCGTTCTCCAGCGCCATCGCCGGCCAGCCTTGCTCGCCGCGGCGCGGTGGCGGTGGCGCCGGGGGCGGCGCGTCGGCGGCGTTGATCGACACCATGTTGTTGCCGTCGACGGCCTGCGCCCGCACCGCCTTGTCGGCGGCGGTGACATTGCCGGGATTCTCCAATGCGCCGCACGCGGCCAGCCCCAGGCACAACAACGACAACCAGCACGACTTGAGCAACATGGAGTCCCAGGGTTCCCACCAGAGCGTGCGCAATGCGACACGTGAAGACACAGTCTAGTGTGACTCGAGCGGCGTGCGGGAACCGGCCCTGAACCGGGCGGACCCGGCGCTGCATTGATGTCCGAAAACGGCGAGCCACGCGCCCGGCCGGCGCATAGACTGGCCCCCATGGACACCGCCCTGCCCCTCGACCACGCCGCCTGCGAACAAGCCCGCCTGGCCCGCGATGCGCGCTTCGACGGGGTGTTCTTCACCGCCGTGCGCAGCACCGGCATCTACTGCCGCCCCGTGTGCCCGGCGCCGGCGCCGAAGCCGGCCAACGTGGACTACTACCCCACGGCAGCGGCCGCGGCGGCGGCCGGGTTCCGCCCCTGCCTGCGCTGCCGTCCCGAACTGGCCCCGGAGGCGCAGGACGCGCTGAGCGACGAAACGCTGCAGCGCGCGCTCGCGCTGATCCACGACGGCTTCCTGCAGGACGAGGCGGTGGGCGCGCTGGCCGCGCACGTCGGCCTGAGCGCCCGCCAGCTGCAGCGCCTGTTCGTCGCGCGGCTGGGCGCCGCCCCCGCGCAGATCCACGCCACCCGCCGCCTGCTGCTGGCCAAGCAGCTGCTGACCGAAACCGCGCTGCCGGTGACCGACGTGGCCATGGCGGCCGGCTACAACAGCCTGCGCCGCTTCAACGCCGCCTTCCTGGACGGCTGCGGCATGCCGCCCACCGCCATCCGCCGCCAGCGCGGCGTGCTGGCCGAGGGCGCCCTGACGCTGCGGCTCGGCTACCGGCCGCCGCTGGATTTCGAGGCGATGCTGGGCTTCCTGCGCCGCCGCTGCATTCCCGGCATCGAGCAGATCGACGGGCACAGCTACCAGCGCGTGATCGGGCCGGCCGAACGGCCGTCGATCATCCGGGTCACGGCCGATCCGCGCCGCCCGGAGCTGCTGCTGCAGCTGGGCCAGGTCGACCCGCGCGCGATCCCCGGCATCGTGCGCCGGGTGCGGCGCATCTTCGACCTGGACGCGGACCTGCGCATCGTCCACGCCACGCTGGCGCAGGAGCCGGTGCTGGCGCGCAGCATCGCAGAACGCCCCGGCCTGCGCGTGCCCGGCGGCTGGGACGGATTCGAGGTGGCGGTGCGCGCGGTGCTGGGCCAGCAGGTCAGCGTGGCGGCCGCCATCACCCTGGCGCGCCGCGCGGTCGACCGGTTCGGCACGCCGCTGGAGGGCATGCCCGAAGGCCTGGACCGCCAGTTCCCAAGTCCCGAACAGCTGGCCGACGCGCCACTGGAAGGCATCGGCCTGCCGCGCACGCGGGCGGCGACGGTGCGCGCGGTGGCGGCGGCGGTCGCCGACGGCCGCCTGGACTTCAACGCCGGGCAACGCCTGGACAGCTTCATTGAACGTTGCGTGGCGCTGCCCGGGATCGGGCCCTGGACGGCCCACTACATCGCACTGCGTGCCCTGGCCTTGCCCGACGCCTTCCCTGCCGGCGACCTGGTACTGCAGCAGGTCCTGGGCGGCGACAGCCGCCTGAGCGAACGCGCCACCGAGGCCCGCTCGCAGGCCTGGCGACCCTGGCGTGCCTACGCCGTGCTGCACCTGTGGCATCTGGCCACGTCCGCTTCGGAGTCCACCGCATGAACCTGCTCTACGACACCTTCGACAGCCCGATCGGGGCACTCACCGTGGCTGGCAACAGCCAGGGCATCCACCACATCCTGTTCGAGAACAACCGCTACGACGCCAAGGGTCGCGAGCACTGGCAGCGTGACGCCGACGCGCTGCGCGATGCGCGCACGCAGCTGCTGCAGTTCCTGCACGGCGACCGCACCGGCTTCGAACTGCCACTGGCGCCGCACGGCACGGAGTTCCAGCTGCGCGTGTGGAAGGCCCTGGCCGATATTCCATTCGGGGAAACCTGGAGTTACGTGCAGCTGGCGCGGCACATCGGCCAGCCCAGCGCGAGCCGCGCGGTCGGTGCGGCGAACGGGCGCAATCCGCTGCCGATCGTGCTGCCGTGCCACCGCGTGATCGGCAGCAGCGGTGCACTCACCGGTTTCGGTGGCGGGCTGGAAACCAAGGCGGCGTTGCTGAGCCTGGAAGCGCGCGGGCATTCGCTGTTCGCCTGACCGTGCCATTGGTTGTCTTCGCTGCGTCACTGCGGCGAACTATGATGACCGGATGATTTCCGTCCGCTTTTCGCTGGCGCTTGCCGCCGCCCTCACGCTGACCAGCTGTGCCAGCGCCCCCTCCACCTCGCCGGCCGCCGGTGTCGCGCCGACCGCGGCGGTCAGCGCACCCAAGCTGCTGCTGGTGTCGATCGACGGACTGCGCGCGGATGCGCTCGATCGTGGCATTACGCCGAACCTATCGCGCATCGCTCATGAGGGCGTACGCGCGCGGTGGATGACGCCGTCCTACCCGTCGCTGACGTTTCCCAACCACTACACGATCGTGACCGGGCTGCGCCCGAACCACCACGGCATCATCCACAACAGCATGCAGGAAGAGTCGCTCGGCCGGTTCCAGCTCAATCTGCGCGACGCGGTGACGGACTCGCGCTGGTGGGGTGGCGAACCGATCTGGGTCAGCGCGGAAAAGGCCGGCGTGCACAGTGCAACGTGGTCCTGGCCCGGCAGCGAAGCGGCCATCCAGGGCGTCCGCCCGAGCCAGTGGCGCATCTACGACGAGGCGGTCGCGCTGTCGGATCGCGTTGACACGGTGCTGGACTGGGTCGGCCAGACCGATGCGGACGCACCACGGCTGGTAACGCTGTACATGGAGCAGGTGGACAAGGCCGGCCACCACTTCGGCCCCGATTCGCCCGAGTATGCCGCCGCGATCGCACAGGCCGATGTCGCAATCGGCCGCTTGCTGGATGGCCTCACGGCCCGCGGCCTCGCCGCCAGCACCAATGTCATCGTGGTCTCCGACCACGGCATGGCGACGGTACCCGAGGGCCACGCGATCGCGGTCGAAGACATGGTCGATCCCACCCTCGCCAGCAACGTCTCGACGGGCCAGTCGATCGGTTTCGCGCCGTTGCCGGGCAAACAACAAGCGGCCGAAAAGGTCCTGCTGGGCGCGCACGCCAACTACGACTGCTGGACGCGGCAGACGCTGCCGGCGCGTTGGGAATACGGCTCCAACCCGCGCATCCCGCCGATCGTGTGCCAGATGCACGAAGGCTGGAACGCGTTCACCCGCGAGCGCCTGTCCAAGCAGGAGCCCGGCGACCGCGGCTCGCACGGCTACGACAACGCCCTGCCCTCGATGCGCGCGGTGTTCATCGCCCGCGGCCCCTCCTTCAAGCAGGGCGCCACGCTGCCAGGGTTCGACAACGTAGACGTCTACCCCCTCATGACCCGCCTGCTCGGCGTTCCCGCCGCACCGAACGACGGCAACCCCGAAACCTTGCTGCCCGCGCTGCGGTAAGGCCGCGCTGTTTCCTGCATTCCTGTGTCTGATTGCACGCAATCTGGTGGTGCCGGGCTTTGCCCGGCTTCATGCATTTGGGCGGACAGCCGGTGGCCAATGATTCCACTGGTTTGGCGGGACGGTGCCGGTTTGCGGGGGACGCCGTGAACCCATCCATGGGGGCTCAGTCGCCGCATCCATGCGGCTCATGCCCCCGCAAACCGGCCCCGACCCGCCTTTGACAGTGTGCCGTTGCCATGGGACAAGCGGTAGCGCCGGCCGTTGGCCGGCTCTCGTGGTCTCGCCAAATCACACGCGTCACCGGACGTTGCTCGGTTCACGGCAGTTGTCTTGCGACCAACCCTACCGACAGTGGGACAGTGCGCGCGGTCAATGGCGCGTGCGGTCGCCCCGCTTTTCTCTTGGCCACCAGCGCACTGTCAAAGGCGGGTCGGGGTGGGTTTGCGGGGGCATGAGCCGCATGGATGCGGCGACTGAGCCCCCATGGATGGGTTCACGGCGTCCCCCGCAAACCGGCACCGTCCCGCCAAATCAGAGAAACCGCTGGCCATCGGCTGTCCGCCCAAATTCATGAAGCCGGGCAAAGCCCGGCGCAACGTCAGCCCATGCAACCCATGCAATCCAACACGTTGATTGCAGGCAAAAAAAAACGCGGCGCAAGCGCCGCGTTTTTTCGTCAGGCTGGCTGAGAAATCAGCTGGCCTTGGCGACGGCCTTCTTGGCCACAGCCTTCTTTGCCGGGGCCTTGGCCACGGTCTTCTTGGCGACCGGCGCAGCTGCGCCCACGGCCACCTTGCTCACCACGTGCAGGCGCGAATTGCCGTAGCTGGCATTGAAACGCTTGCCCTTGGCGGTCCTGCGGTCACCCTTACCCATGTCGTCAACTCCTTAGTCTGAATTCTGATTACCCCGTACTGACACGGGTTCGGCGGGGCCGTCTTTGCAAACGCCCCCGCGCACGATCAAGAAGCCTACCACAGCGCCTCAGTGCGCACAGCTCGCGTCATGGATATGGCCGTGGTTCAGGCGCAGGTTCACCAGGTGGGCAACGCCCACCAGCACGCCGCCCAGCGTCATCACCACCGCGTGCGGCACCGGCGAATGGTGCAGCGGCGCGTACAGCAGCCCTGCCCACAGCGCTGCCAGGCCCGGCACCAGGAACCCCAGCGCGCGCAACGCGCCGTGCCGGCGGTAACCCCAGACCAGGCTGAACAGGCCCAGCAGCGTGACGAAACTGACCAGCGCCAGCTCAACCCCGTCGCCCAGCCACACCGACAGGCCCAGTGAGGGCGCCGCCGCCAGCAGCACGGGCAGCACCGCGCAATGCACCGCGCACAGCAGCGAACCGGTGGCACCGAAGCGATCCAGCAGATGACGGAGGCGGGCAAATACGGGCATGACTTCCAGCAGGGTCGTTCAATCGTTATGGAATAATATAACATCAATCCCGACGCGCACTCCCCTCCCCCCGTTCCGCCCTGGCAACACCCCGTTCCGATGGGATTCGCGCGCCCCACCATTGATATATTGTAACAATTCGACTGACGGACCTATTGCCCATGCGCTCTCCCCGCCCCCTGCTCACGCCGCACGCCCTGTCCCTGGCCCTCGCCGTGGTCCTGATTCCCTCGATGGCCCACGCCGCCGATGACGACGCCAGCCACCGCGACGGTCATCTCACCGAACTGTCCACCGTGAAGGTCACCGCCTCTCCCCTGCAGGGCGACGCCGAATCGCTCGCCCGCCCGGTCGACGTCCTGGCCGGTGAGCGCCTGGACGAACAGAAGGCCGGCACCCTGGGCGACACCGTGGCCAAACTGCCCGGCGTGCAGAGCACCTTCTTCGGCCCGGGCGTAGGCCGCCCGATCATCCGCGGCCAGGAAGGCCCGCGCGTCGCCGTGCTGTCCAACGGCATGGGCAACATGGATGCGTCCACCGTCAGCGCCGACCACGCCACCAGCATCGAACCGTTCCTGGCCGATCAGATCGAAGTCCTGAAGGGTCCGGCCACCCTGCTGTTCGGCAGCGGCGCCATCGGTGGCGCCGTCAACGTCGTCGACGGCCGCATCGCGCGCGACCTGCCCGACCGCCCCCTCAGCGGCCGTGCGGAACTGCGCGGCAACTCCGTCAATGACGAGCGCAGCGGCATGTTCCGGCTCGACGGCGTCAACGGCAACTGGGTGCTGCATGTTGATGGCCTGGTTCGCAACGGCGACGACTACCGCATTCCCGGCTACGCCGTCATCGATGGCCTGGAAGACCACAGCGGCCACGACCATGACGCGGGCGACACCGACGAACCGCGTCGTGGCACGCTCGACAACAGCTCCGTGCGCACCCGCGCCGGCGGCGTCGGCGCGACCTGGCTCGGTGAAGGCGGCTTCTTCGGCGCCTCGGCGAGTACCTACCGCACCAACTACGGTATCCCCAACGGCGCCCACGTGCATGCCGACGACGACCATGACCACGACCATGGCGATGAAGAAGAGGAAGAAGGCGAGCACGATGTCCGCATCGACATGGTGCAGAACCGCTTCGAGGCCAAGGGCGGCATCTACAACCCGGTCTCGTTCCTGAAGAACGTCAACCTGCGCACCGCCTACACCGATTACGAGCACACCGAACTCGAATCGGGTACGCCCTCCACCCGCTTCACCAACCGCGGCATCGAAGGTCGCCTGGAAGCCGTGCAGCAGCAGATCGGTGGCTGGGACGGCGCGTTCGGCCTGCAGTTCGGCAACAGCGACTTCGGTGCGAAGGGCGAAGAGGCCTTCGTGCCCAATACCGGTACGCGCAACATCGGCCTGTTCGTGCTGCAGGAAAAGCAGTTCGGCCCGTTCAAGCTGGAATTGGGCGGTCGCCACGACCAGGTCAAGCTGGACCCGACCGGTGATTACCGCGCGCGCACCTTCGATGCCACCAACCTGTCCGCCGCCGGCATCTGGAAGCTCAACGATGCGGTCGACCTGCGCTTCGGCGTGGACGGCTCCGAGCGCGCCCCGACCACCGAAGAGCTGTACGCGGCCGGTGCGCATATCGCCACCCGCTCGCTGGAGATCGGCGACGCCAACCTGCAGACCGAGCGCGGCCAGCGCGTCGAGCTGGGCATCCATACGCACAGCGACCGCCTCGACTTCTCCGCCTCGATCTACCAGACGAAGTTCAAGAACTTCATCTACCTGGCCGACACCGGCGTGGTCGAAGACCTGCCCGTGCGCCTGTGGACCCAGCAGGACGCCACGTTCAAGGGCGCCGAGGCCGAAGCCCTGGTCCACCTGTTCGAAGGCGGCAGCGGCGACTGGGATCTGCGCGTGTTCGGCGACTACGTGAAGGCCGAGCTCGATGGCAGCGGCAGCCGCAGCGTGGACATCGCGGTGCCGCATGGCGACCACGACCACAACTACACCGTGGACATCGCCAACAGCGGCTACCTGCCGCGCATCTCGCCGGCGCGCGTGGGTGCCGACCTGCGCTGGTCGCGCGATGGCTGGCGCGCCTCCGTCGGCGCAGTGCGTTACAGCAGCCAGAAGGACACCGCGCAGAACGAGGAGCCGAGCAACGGCTACACCCTGGTGGACGCGCACTTCGCCTACCGCTGGGACCGCACCGACAGCAACAGCTACGAGGTGTTCCTGGACGGCAGCAACCTGACCAACCGCGAGGCACGCCCGCACACCTCGCTGCTGCGCGATTACTCGCCGCTGCCGGGCCGTGGCGTGGCGTTTGGCATCCGCGCGTTCTTCTGATCCCCGCCGGGGTCGATCGTTTCACCTTCGGGGGCCGCAAGGCCCCCGTTTTTTTGGAGCGGCTTCACGCCTCGTTGACCAACCACAGCGGCTTCATACCGGGAACCCCTCGACGGCTTCCGGTGCGGACATTTTTGTCCGAAAATGATCCATGCCCAGTCAACGTGCCGATGCGGCCGCCCGCCGCGCCCTGATTCTCGATGCCGCCGACGCCGTGTTCGGCCAGCATGGCGTCACCGCGCCCCTGGACCTGGTGGTGGAACGCGCCCAGGTGGGCCGCGCCACCCTGTACCGGAATTTCCCCGACCGTACCGCGCTCGTCGAAGCCCTGCTCGAGCGCACCGTCGCGCGCATCCGCCGGCAGGTGGAAACCCTGGGCGACCGCGACGATGCCCTGTTTGAAGTCCTGCAGGGCATGGCCTCGCGCATCGTGCAGTCGCCCGCGCTGGCCGACTACTGGCGCGCCGTGGATCCCGACGAACCCAGCATCAAGGCCGCCCGCCAGACCATCCATGCCCTGCTCAAGGCCCCGATCCAGCGCGCGATCGACGCTGGCCTGTGCCGCGCCGACCTGCAGGTGGGCGACATCACCCTGATTTCCGGCATGCTCGGTGCCGCGCTGCGCGGCAAGACCCGCGATGAACGCGCCCGCCTGGCCACCCGCGCCCTGCAGCTGCTGCGCGAGGGCCTGCGCGGAAACGCCGACGGGGCCGGCTGATGGCCGAGTACCTCAAGCCCGTTCCCGACTGGGAGGAGCACGAAAAGCCCACCCTGCCCGGCTCGGCGTCCATGCCGTGGCATCCGCCGCATCGCCGGCTGGCCTACGCGCTGGTCGCGCTGCTGGTGGGCATCACGGGCGGGCTGGGCAATGCACTGGTCACCGCCAACCTGCCGTTCCTGCAAGGGCAACTGGGCCTCACCCCTACCCAGGGCAGCTGGCTGGTGGCCGCCTACGCGATGGTCAATGTCACCGCCAACCTGATTGCCTTCAAGTTCCGCCAGCAGTACGGCATCCGCCTGTTCGCCGAGATCGGCCTGGGCCTGTATGCCGGCCTGGCGGTGCTGCACCTGTTCGTCGGCAGCTTCGAGACCACCCTGCTGATGCGCGCGGCCAGCGGCTTTGCCGGTGCCGCCTGCAGCACGCTGGGCACCCTGTACATGCTGCAGTCGCTGCCACGGCGCTTCACCGGCAACCTGCTGGTGATCGGCGTGGGCATTTCGCAGATGGCCCTGCCGATCGCGTGGCTGGTCTCACCGGAGCTGGTCGACACCGGCCAGTGGCACAACCTGTATCTGTTCGAGGCCGGGCTGGCGCTGTGCGCGTTCGCGGCCGTGGTGGTGCTCAAGCTGCCGCCGGGCGCGCAGATCAAAGTCTTCGAGCCGATGGACTTCCTGAGCTTCGCGCTGCTCGCCCCCGCGGTGGGGCTGCTGGTGGTGGTGCTGGCCCAGGGCTATCTGCGCTGGTGGCTGGACACCCCGTGGCTGGGCTGGGCACTGATCGCCTCGATCGCGCTGGGAACCACCGGCTTCGTCGTCGAACACTACCGGCGCAACCCGCTGCTGCAGACCCGCTGGCTGGCGAGCCCGGCCACCCTGCACTTCATTGTCGGTGCGTTCCTGCTGCGCTTCCTCACCACCGAGCAGTCGTATGGCGTCATCGGCCTGATGCGCCAGCTGGGCATGGGGCCGGACCAGATGCGGCCGCTGTTCGCGGTGATCCTGGCCGGTGTGATCACCGGTATTGCCACCAGCTCGCTGACCTTCGGGCCCAAGCGCATCATCGCGCAGCTGCTGATGGCCATCCTGCTGCTGGGTACCGCGGCGCTGCTCGACCAGAGCCGCACCAGCCAGGATCGCCCGCACGACTTCTTCGTCAGCCAGTTCCTGGCCTCGATGGGCGCCGGCATGTTCATGGGCCCGTTGATCATGCTGGGCATTACCGAGGCGCTGAAGCAGGGCACCGACCACATGATCACCTTCCTGGTCACCCTCTCGATCACCCAGACCCTGGGCGGGCTGGCCGGCTCGGCGGTGCTGGGCACCTACCAACTGCATCGCGAGCAGGTCTATTCCAGCGCGCTGGTGAGCCAGCTCGATCCGTCCGACGGCGTGGTCGCGCAGCGCCTGAAACTGCAGCAGCAGCTGTACACCCCGCTGATCACCGACCCGGTGCAGCGCAGTGCCCAGGGCACCGCGCAGCTGGCCCAGATCACCCGCCGCGAGGCCAACGTGCGCGGCTTCAACGATGTGTTCTCGCTGAGCGGCCGGGTTGCACTCGGCTTCCTGTGCTGGCTGCTGCTGTTGTCGATCCGCACCGCCGTCCTCAAGCAATGGCGCAAGCGCCATCCGCGCGCGCCCGCCGTTCCCCCCGTCACGCCCGCCGGCGTCACGCCCCGATGAGTCCCGACATGCCCACTACCCCGCCGCGCGACGACGCCCCCGACGACGTCAACCCCGCTCCGCCCACCGACGCCGCGCCGGCGCCGACTGCCGCGCCCGCCGCTGCGGCGGCCGCGCCCAGCGGGGTGCCGAAGTACCTCAAGCCCAGCACGCGTGCCGTGGTGATCATGATCGCCATCGCCCTGATCGGCATCGCGCTGATCCTGCGTGCCTGGGCGCTGTGGCCGTTCAACAGCAGCTGGGTGAGCACCGACAACGCGTACGTGCGCGGGCAGATCACCGTGCTGGCGCCGCAGGTCAACGGCTACGTGACCGAGGTGCTGGTCAAGGACTTCCAGCACGTGAAACAGGGCGCGCCGCTGGTGCGTATCGACGACCGCATCTACAAGGAAAAGGTCGCGCAGGCGCAGGCCAACCTGGACAGCGCCATCGCCTCGCTGGCCAACTCCGATCAGGCGCAGGCGCAGAACCGCGCCCAGATCGCCGCCGCGCAGGCCACGCTGTCGGCCGGGAAGTCCGAACTGTCGCGTTCGCAGGGGGAACTGAAGCGCTACGAGGAACTGGCCGCACAGCAACTGGTGGCCATCAACGACCGCGACAAGTTCCGCGCGAGCACACAGGCGGCGCAGTCCTCGGTGCTGGAGTCGCAGGCGCAGATCCGCATCGCGGAAGAGACGCTTACCTCCACCCAGGTCGCGCGCAAGAGCCTGGAGGCAGGCGTGGAAACCGCCAAGGCGGCGCTGGAGCTGGCGCGCATCGACCTGGCCAACACGGTCATCCATGCCCCGCGCGACGGCCAGGTCAGCGAGGCCTCGGTGCGGCTGGGCCAGTACGTCACCGCCGGCTCGCAGCTGCTGTTCCTGGTGCCGGACACGCTGTGGGTAGTGGCCAATTTCAAGGAAGGCCAGACCTGGCGCATGCGCATCGGCCAACCGGCCTCGTTCGCGGTGGATGCCTTCGACGGTGAACGCCTCACGGGCCACATCGAGCAGATCGCCCCGGCCACCGGTTCGGAGTTCAGCGTGCTGCGCCCCGACAATGCCAGCGGCAACTTCACCAAGGTGGTGCAACGGCTGCCGGTGCGGATCGCGATCGATCCGGATCAGGAACTGGCGCCGCGGCTGCGCCCCGGCATGTCGGTGGTGGTACGGGTGGATACCGCCGCGCGGTAACTTACCCCGCGCAGCGGGCGCACAACCCGTGCACTTCCAGCGTCTGCGCCTGCGGCTGGAAACCCAGTTCCTTGGCGCGCTTCTCGAGCTGGCTGACGATCTCGCGGTCTTCCAGCTCCACGGCGCTGTGGCAGCTGTTGCAGATCAGGAACGGCACCGAATGCTGCGCGCTGCTCGGATGGTGGCAGGCCACGAAGGCGTTCACCGATTCGAGCTTGTGCACAAAACCGTTCGCCATCAGGAAGTCCAGCGCGCGGTACACCGTGGGCGGTGCATCGGCGCCCACGCCCTTGCCGTTGCGTACCCACTCGAGCAGCTCGTACGCCTTGACCGGCTTGCCGGCCTCGGCGATCAGGCGCAGTACGTTGGCGCGGATCGGCGTCAGCCGCAGTCCGCGTTCCGTGCACACCCGTTCGACCACCTTCACGAAGTCGGAGGCGTCGTGAACATGGTGGTGCGGGGCGGTACAAGCGGCTTTAGCGGACATGCGCGGTCTCCAGGGGTCAGGCCGACGGTACCTTAGTGAGTGCGACATCGATGCGTTTCAAGGCCTCTTCACGCCCGGCCAGGTACACGGTCTGCGAAATATCCGGGCTCACCTGGGTGCCGGTGATCGCCACGCGCAGCGGCTGCGCCACCTTGCCCATCCCGATTTCCAAGGCCGCGGCGACATCGTGAAGCGCGGCCGACACGCTTTCCACGGTCCAGACGCTGGCCGCCGCCAGCAGCTCGCGGGCCTTGCCCAGCGCCAGTTCCGCGCCGGGCTTGAAGTGCTTGGCCACGGCGGCCTCGTCGTATTCAACCAGCGGCTGGTACCAGACCACCGCCTTTTCGGCCATTTCCTTCAGCGTCTGCACGCGGTCGCGCAGGGCCACCACCACGTCGGCGGGCGCCGGGCCTGCGGCCAGGTCCAGGCCCAGCTTGTTCAGCTGGTAGACCAGGTGCGGCGCGATGCCGGCCGGGTCTTCGGTCTTCAGGAAGTGCTGGTTCACCCAGCCCAGCTTCGCCATATCCAGCCGCGAGGCCTTGGAATTGCAGTGGGTGACGTCGAACAGGTCGATCAGCTCCTGCCGGCTGAACAGCTCCTGGTCGCCGTGCGACCAGCCCAGGCGGGCCAGGTAGCTCAGCAGCGCGTCGGGCAGGTAGCCGGCGTCCTTGTACTGCATCACATCGGCCGCGCCGGTGCGCTTGGAGAGCTTGGCGCCCTGCTCGTCCAGGATCATCGGCATGTGGCCGAACTTCGGCACCGGCGCGCCGATGCCCTCGTACAGGTTGATCTGGCGCGGGGTGTTGTTGATGTGGTCGTCGCCGCGGATGACCTCGGAGATCTTCATGTCCCAATCGTCCACCACCACCGCGAAGTTGTAGGTGGGGAAGCCGTCCGGGCGGAAGATCACCATGTCGTCCAGCTCGCTGTTGGCGATTTCGATGCGGCCCTTGATCAGGTCGTCGAACACCACCGTGCCCTCGAGCGGGTTCTTGAAGCGGATGACGCGGTTGGGATCGTCACGGTACGGCAGGCCCTGCTCGCGCGCGGCGCCGTTGTAACGCGGCTTTTCCTGCTTGGCCATGGCGGCCTCACGCATCGCGTCGAGCTCCTCGCGGGTCTCGTAGGCGTAGTAGGCCTTGCCGTCGGCGATCAGCTGTTCGGCCACTTCCTTGTAACGGGCCACGCGCTGGGTCTGGTAGAACGGACCCTCGTCGTAGCCCAGCCCCAGCCAGTCCATCGCCTCCAGGATGGCGTCGATCGCGCCCTGGGTGCTGCGCTCGCGGTCGGTGTCCTCGATGCGCAGCACGAACTCGCCGCCACGATGGCTCGCCTCCAGCCAGCAGTACAGCGCGGTGCGGGCACCGCCGATGTGCAGGTAGCCGGTCGGGCTGGGGGCAAAGCGGGTGCGGCAGGTCATGGAAGGCTCGGAGCGGGAAACGGGAATGGGGCAATTTTACCTGCCCCGGCGTCGATGGTGGCCGCCGGTGCGTTCATGGACTGGAAATCCGGTACAGGAGCTGGTTCCAGCGGCGCTGCACGGCCTGCTGGCGCAGCACGTCGGTGCCGACCTGGCGCAGCCCGAACTGCACCTCGCCGCGTTCCGACACGGGGTAGGCGCCGTAGAGGTCGCCCAGGCTCAACGGCCGCGTGGCGGCAGAACCCGGTATCTGGGTGACCGGGCGCAGCTCGAAGTATGCCGGCAGCCAGCGCTCGAACTCGGCGAAACTGGTGAACTCGACCAGGCCGAAGTTGGGGTCGTAGAGGCTGTAGGTGCGGCGACCGTTGCTGGCGACCTTCACCGCACAGGCCATGCTGTGGGACGCGCCGGACAGGACGAACTGGCTGCTCTCGCCCACCCCGCCCAGCAACTGCGCCAGTTCGGCGGCGTCGACCCGCTCGGAGGCCGACAACGCGTAGCGCGGCAGCGCCGCCCCCTGCGCATCGAGCGCCATCTCGCGCACGGTCGTGGCAAGCGTGGAACCCGGGCGGCTGATGGCCGCGCGCAGATTGCGCACCAGCTGCACCTGCGCGTCCTCGCCGAGTGCCACCGCCATGATCCGCGACAGGCCGGTACACACGCCGGCGCCACCGACCGGGAGGTCCTCGAACAGCAGCCCCTGCGACACCGGCATGAAACCGCCGCCCGCGCGATGCACCAGCTTGTCGATGCTGAAGCTGAGCCGGGCGTACCAGCCGTTGCGCTGCAGCGCTTCGAGCCGCGCGATGATCTCGGACATCGCCCCCTTCTGCACCATGTCCAGCCCGCCCTCGAGGAACTGGCGCTTCAGGTCCGCCACCGACATCTCGCCATTGGAGAGCCGCACCCGGCGCCAGTTCACCATGCCCCACCTGAAGTCCGCGGTGGCCGCATCCGTGGCGCCCTCGCGGACCTTGGCCAGGTGGGCGTTCAGCGCGCCACGGTAGCTGCTTTCGATGGACACGCTGCGGGAGACCTCCGGCGCGCGACCACCGCCGCGCAGCCCCACGTCCGGATTCACTTCCCAGGCCCCTTCCGCGTTGAGCCGGACCGGCTGCTCGTAGTGCAGCCCCGCAGCGGGTTGACGCAGCCGCCAGGTATGCGCGGCATCGTCGAAGAACACCTCGTAGGTGTGCTCGGCCTGGCGGATGTACTGCTTTCCCGCGTAGTGGTAGACGCCGTTCTCCGCCGGCCGCACGCCGTCGATGCGCCCCGGCAGCGCGTAGCGCTCGGCCATTCCCCGCAGCGGGTCCACCGCGGCGTCGTCGATCACCACCTGCGCGGTCCATTCCACGCGCGCACCATCGGCCGCCGCCAGGTTGACCAGGCGCGATACCGCGAGCGGGGCCAGCCCGATCGCCGCGCCGGCGACCGAACGCGCACCGGCGCTGCGTTCGGCCTCGGTGCGGCCGTCGATGGCCTGCTCCGCGCCCAACCCCAGCTCGGCCACCGTGCCCACGGCCACCACCGGCAGCAGCGGCGGCAGCACGACGCTGGCCAGCCCCGCCACGACGTTGAAGCGCTGCATGCGCGCCAGCCAGTGGTGCCGGAACGACTGCCAGTTGGACGTCATCAGCACCCGGGCATCGCTTTCGGTACGCGCCTGCAGCCGCGTCACCAGCGCCGACACCAACCGGTTGCCCTCGATCGGCCGCGATGTCCCCTCCACCGGAAACTGCTCGCCATGGGCCAGCCCCAACACGCTCTGCACGCCGCTGTAGAACCAGCCATCCTGCAGGTCGGCAAGGTCGAAGGCAGGCTCGATCCAGGCGCAGCCCGCATCGGTGGCCGTCTGGCCGCGCAACCAGGTGACCATCTCCTGCGGATGGGCGAACTCGTAGAAGCGGTTCTGCTCGTTGGGGTAGTAGAGAATGGTCTCCGGCCCCTGCGTGTCCTGGATCTGGAGGATGGTGGAGGCGATGCCGTACACCTCCAGCCATCCGGCACGGATGCCCGGCCCCATCGCGGGATCATCGCCATGGCCGCCGGTTGCATTGACCGTATCGCCCCCCGCCATCAGCGCAAGTTGCAGACCCCGGTCGGAGAGCGAGCCGTCGCCGTACTGCTGCCAGGCCGAGAACAGGTAGGAGCCGCGCACCGCGTGCTCCACCTCGCGGCGCTGCTGCGTCCAGAAGTCCGCCAGCGCGGCCAGGTACGTGCCCTGCAGGTCCAGTTCGCGGGCGATGGTAAGAAACTGGTCCGGACCGATCTCGGTGGCCTCGGTCTTCTGGTCATACACCTCCTGCTCTGCGGCGAGATACAGGCCACAGGATTCCAGCATGCCATCGCCCTCCGGAAAGCCTTCGGCCTTGCTGAGCGCGCACTCCACCAGCGATTGCGCGCCGGTGCGCTGGGCGGCGTTGTGTACCCAGCCACTGCGCGCCTCGTTGCTGCGCGTGCCGCCTGAGAAGGTGACGATGGAGTAGCGGCTGCTGTCGAAGGCCACGCCATGGCGGGCGAGAACGGCATCGTCGAGCGCCTTCTCGACGAACCGGGGCAGCAACGGGTATTCGCGCTCCAGCAGGCTGCGCGACGCGTTGAGGTCATACAGCGCGCGCACGCCGTCGAAATCGATGTTGCGCAACGCCGCGCCCGTGCCGTTGCCGGCGCCGACATCCGCCAGCCAGTGCACCGGCGTGGCGGCGGCGACCTGCGCCGCGGCCTTCAGGATCGGCAATGCCACCGCAGTGGGCTGCCGCGACATCTGCTGGTCCAGCGCATTGAAGTCGCGCCGGGCCACGGCGGCCGGGCCGCGCAGCAGGTGCTGCAACTGCTGCTGCCGTAGATCCAGCTCCTGCTGGAACAAGCGCTCCATGAAGTCGCCGCGCAGCGGCGCCGCGGTGCTCACCGCCGCAGTCCGGTTCTGCTGCCAGTGGTGATGGTGCTGCATGGCCACCCAGCGCTCCAGGCGTCGCGGCAGCTCCACTTCCAGCTGGGCGAGTGCCTCGTCCATCGACTCAAACTCCTCCACGGCCGGCGTGCGCGAGGTACTGACGACCACGGTGGCGCCGCCGCCTTCGATCACGTCGGCAAGCAGCAGCACCCCGTGCAGGGGCTGCGCCGGACCGCCCGCAGGCGTGGCCTGCAGCGAATACGCATGCAGCACCTTGCCGGGCAGCTTCAGCGCGCGCCCGTTCTCCGGTGCGCGATCATCGAACTGGGCCGGATGCAGCAGCATCGTGCTGACCAGCCAGGCCCCCGCCGGGCTCAGCCGGCCGCCGGCAATCATCAAAATGCTTGCGCCAATCAGCCGCATGGTGGTGCCCCGGCAGAACAGCGACCGGTCATGATCGCGCCCGGTGTCGTTGGCGCCCGCCACGTAACGACCATGCAGGTGGGCGAACTCCTCGATGAACCTGCGCCCGGCAATCGCGGCGTTGAACTGCGCCAATGTGGGACGCTGGCATTCCTGGTTGGGGAAGTAGCTGCTCTGCCCACTGCGGAAGTACAGCGCGGTGCGGTCGCTGTCGCGTTCCGGCGGCAGCACGGCCGCCTCCACCAGGGTGTAGGAACTGGTCAGCCCGCTGCGCACGCGCTGGCCAGGCCTGGCCCGCGGCCGGTTGCCGGGCTGTTCCCGCAACGAAGGTGGCCGAGGGTGCGAGGATTCCCAGCGCTCCCAGACCTCGCTGCGCTGGAAGGTGTTGCGGTAAATCTGGCGCGGATCCACGCGCTCGCCCAGCGTGGCATTGAACGTGGCCGACAGCATCGCCGCGATGTGGTCGTCCAGATGCGGCAGCCCTGCGAGCGCCTGCGCCAGGACCACCTCCGAATCGGCCAACTCGTTCAGCGCCTCCACCATGGCCTCGCGGGCGTCCAGCGGTGCGTCGAGGCTGTTTCCCCAGAAGCTGATCATGCCCGACGCCTCCGCGTCGGGAAGCCCATCGCCCGGCTGGAAGTGGATGGCACCGGGGACGTTCACCGCAGGCTGGTTCTGCTTGGCCGCCTCGATCAGGCGCCGGCTCACGTCGGCAAGGCGCGCCTCGTCGGCCACCTCCTGTTTGACCCGGGCCGCCGGCGCTGCGACGGGATTCAGGTCATGGGCGTTGCGCCGCGCGCGGATGTGCCGGTCGGCAGCGGCGTGTGGGGCGACAGACGCGTTGGCATCCCGCGCGGCCAGCAACCGGTCGGCCACGCCGTTGGCCAGCAGCAGCGCCTCGACCTCGGCCACCAGGTCGTCGCTGCCTGTGGCGTCGTCTGCGGCCTGTACCCGCGAGCGGATGTCATTCCAGACCGTGTCGCGTCCCTGCACGTCCATGACATGGTCGAGCAGGGTTACCAGCGCATCGGTCGTGGCGTGCGACTCGACGTCGCGCGCGCCGTCGCCTTCCGGACCATTGGGGAACGCCCAGGACCAGCCCAGCCGCATCAGGGACACACCGCTGACCAATGCACCGGCGGCGACGCCCAACAGCGCCCCGTCACTGCAGCGTCCCGCCGACGCGGCAACCGGCAAGGGGGCGTCACGCCAGGCATCGTCGCGAACGGGTACGGCGGCGCTGGCGGTCGCGGCCCTCTGTGCCTGTGCCTGTGGCCCGGTGCCGGCGGGCGTCAGCGTCGCGTCAGGGCGTGTGGGCTGCGCCCCCGCTGTACGCGCGCCCAGCCATCCCAGCCAGTGCGTTGCGGCCTCCAGCGTAGCCAGGACCACCGCGGCACGCCCGCCTGCCTGCTGCTGGGTTGCGGCAGGATCCAGCGCTGCGCGGCTGGCGATGTCCAGCAGGCGATGGCCGAGCCGGGAGCCGTCCGAGCCCGCAACCGCCAGCAGCGGGCTGCCCTGCCCGTTGCGCCCCGGGCACTCCAGCTCTGCCAGCGCGTACAGGACGTGCCCGCGTTGAGTGTCGCTGACCGCAGGCCGATGGTCCGCGTCGACCCGATCGAACAGCTCCGCCAGCACATGACGGGGATCCACAAGGCCGTCCTCGCGCGCGGCCCGCGCCACCTCCTGCGTCACCGCTGCCGGGTCGTGCAGCAGAGGTGCCACACCGCGCAAGGCGGTACGCAACCATTCCTCGGCTGCGACCGGGTCGGCATCCGTGCCGGGCGCGTGCAGTGTGCGCGCAATCACGCGGCAATCGGCCACACCGCGCGCGCGCTGTTCGGACAACAGCGCCAGCCACATCGCACTGGGCAGGTCGAACGGCCGGTACAACGCATCGCGGATCGCCTGCAGCGTGCGCGAGCTCCACGCGACTTCTGCGCTCAAGGACGCGCGCAACGGCAGGCATGCCACTTCCCAGCCGGCCCGCGAGCAGATCAGCAGGGAGGCAACGGTCTGCTGCCATGCGTCGCGCTCGGCGCTATCCAGTCCGGGCGGCAGCAGCGTCGCCAGTCCGTCGTTGACCAGCCCTTCGGCCATCGGCGCAGCCAGTGCCGTGTGCGCGAACCTTCCCTGCAGCGCCATGAGAAAGGGCCCGTCCACCGGACCCTCTGCCAGTGCACGCGCCAGGGCGTCGAGTTCACTCTGCGGAACATGGGACAGCTGCAGCACGCGTGCCGGCGCCGGCTTCAGGGCATTGTCCACCGACTGTGGCACGCTGCGAGCGGCGCTCGAGGTTGTTGTACGGGGGGGCGCCGCGCTGCCCGCGGCAGCACGCGGAGGAGACGGTGACAACGGGGGAATCGGAGACATGGGGGCGTCGCACGTAAGGGGGGGGCGAAGCGTAGCCAGCGCCGCCTGCGAACATCTGTGCGGTGCGTGCAGCATCAGAATTCTCGTACCCCGTAACGCGCTGCATGCGTCAGGCCCAGAGCGTTGACGTCCTCCTATCATTTGCGCCGCGAATCAAGAATGCTGGCTCCGATTGATGCGACAGCCAGCACCATGCAGCGCGCCAACCGGACCGCATGGACCCGGCTGGCGCGTTTGGGCAGGCGATGCCGCCCCTCCGTTACCGCAGTCTTACTTCAGGCTCGCGCCGAGCTCGTACCAGTCGATACGGCGGGTGATCCACATCGCCGCAGCCAGCACCGCGAACAGCAGCAGCGAGCCCATCAGCAACGCATTGTTCTCCGATACCAGCAGACCGTAGAGCGCGCCGTAGAGCACGGTCAGCATGCCGGCAAAGCCCAACCCGCGTACCCAGCTGCGCAACACCCCGGACAGGTACACCGCCTGCAGCCCGATGCAGGCCACTGCGGAGACCACGTAGGCGACCCAGAACGGAATGTGTTCGGACAGGCTGAGCAGCAGCAGGAAGAAGATCGCCAGCGCCAGGCCGACCATCAGGTACTGCAGGGGATGGATGCGCAGGCGCTTGATCAGTTCGAACAGGATGAAACCGACGAACGTAAGCAGGATGAAGAGGATGCCGTACTTGCTGGCGCGATCGGCCTGGGTGTAGATGTCGACCGGATTGACCAGCTCCACGCTCACGGTTTCCGGTTCCACGTCGCGGTCGCTGCGCAGCTGGCGCTGTGCCTCGGAGGCCAGCGAGGACACTGCCCACTCCGCATTGAAGCCGCTTTCGCCCACCTTGCGCTCGTTGGGCAGGAAGCTGCCACCGAACAACGGATGCGGCCACGGCGAGCGGATGGCGATGCGACTGTCATCGCCCACCGGCACCACCGCCAGCGAGCGGGTGCCGTCCAGCACCAGGCCCAGCTCGACCTTGCTGGCCTTGAGCTGCCCACCGGCCCTGTCATCGAAATCACGCAGGGGCACATGCAGGCCCTTGCCGATGCCGGTCACATCGCCGATGCCCGGCTGCAGGGTCAGCGCCTGGCCGTCGACCTTGAGGTCCGGGGAACCGACCAGCCCGCGCACATCGGCGATACCCACCGCCAGGTAGGGCGTGCCATACAGGCGGCCGGCCTTGACCGGATAGTCGTCATCGCTGAACTCGGCGGTGACCTTGGCCTTCCAGGTGTAGACCGGCACGCGGAACAGGCCGACCTTGCGCTCGTCGGGTGTCATGCCGCCGTCCACCACCAGCCGCGACGGCATCTGCAGCCAATAGCTCTGCTCCACATGCGTCTCGATCTTCTTGGTGCCCGCCGCGTCCACCACTTCGACCTGGCGGGTCTCGGTCCACGGCACCACCCGGATCGGACCGGTCAGGGTCTGTGCCCCGGCGCGGCTCTGCGCGACACGCAGATAGGCCTGGTCGCGGTACGCCTCGCGCTCGCTGATCACGCCCTTGATCATCATCAACGGAATCAGCAGCAGCAGGATCAGCCCGCCAACGATGGCGAACCGCAACAGCATCTTCAGGGATTTCATCACCCGTCCTCGGTTTGGGAAGGGTGCCAGCGTCGCGCCTGTCGGTGAGCAGGGTTTGTGTTCTATTTGAAGTGAATGTGAAGCGACGCGACGGCCCCACCGCCCTCACGATTGGTCAACGCGACCCGCCCGCCATGCAAGCGGGCCACCTCACGCACGAACGACAAGCCCAACCCCGAGCTGCGCAGGCCGGTGGCGGGCCGCGCCAGCGAATAGAAGCGCTCGAACACCCGCTCCAGCGCGTAGTCGGGAACGCCGCTGCCGCGGTCGGCCACCTGCAGCACCACGCCCTCGCTGTCGGCCACGGCGCCCAGCTCGATCCGGCTGCCGGCACCGGAGAAGGCGAGCGCGTTCTCCAGCAGGTTGTTCAGCGCCTGCCGCAGCAGATAGCCATCGCCCAGCACCTCCAGGTCCGGCGCGACCTCGACCTGCAGGGAAATACCCGCTGCCTGTGCACGCACCGCGACGGCGTCGGCGGCGCCCTGCAGCAGCGGCGCCAGCACGATCCGTTCGCGCTTCTGCAGCCAACCGTGCTGTTCCACTTCGGCCAGCGCCAGCAGCTTGTCGATGGTCTCGGTCAGGCGCTGCTCCTGGCCCTGGATGCTGCGGGCGAAATGCACGCGATCGGCATCGGGCAGCGGCTCCTGCAGCAGTTCGGCCGCGCCGCGGATGGCGGCCAGCGGGCTCTTCATCTCATGGGTCAGCGACTGCACGTACTGCTCCACGTAGGCCTTGCCCTCCAGCTTGCGGCGCATGGTCTCCAGTGCCTGCCGAGGTCGCCGATCTCGTCGCGGCGCGGCTTCGGCGGCGGCACCGGTTCACCGGCACTCACTGCCTTGGCGTAGCGGTTGAGCCGGTTGACCCCGTGCATCAGCCAGCCGGTCATCAGCAACCCGACCAGCGCCGACAGGCCGATCAGCCACGCCCCGCGCTGCAGGATGGCGCGCTGGCTGGCGGCGATGAACGGATCGATGCTGCGGTTGGGCTGGGCCAGGCTGAGCACCCCGATCAGCCGCTTGGGGTCGGCCGGATCATGGATCGGCGCGGCCACGTGCATGACCGAGTGGACCTCGTCACCCGGCGTTTCCGGGCTGGAGCGCGCGCCGTATTCGCCGCGCAGCGTGCGGTAGACATCGTTCCAGCGCGAATTGTCGCGGCCAAGCGCCTGCCCGCTGGAGTCGTACACCACGATGCCGCGCGCATCGGTGATGGTGACCTGGTAGTCCAGCGTGCGCTTGGGGAAACGCCATACCATCGCCTTGGGGTCGCGGCGCTGCGCGCGGGCCAGGTTGGCCACGAACTGGCCATCGCGGATGTGCCCCGCCTTGAGGTCGGCGGCGGCCATCTCCGCCAGCACGTTGGCCGCATCCACCAGCGTCGACTCCATCGCCTGGCGTACGCCTGGCTTCACTTCGTTGACGAAGACGCGCATCACGAAGAATGCGGCAATGCCGACGATCAGGAACACGCCGAGGAACAACTTCAGGCCCAGGCGCACGCTCACACCTCCAGGGCGTAGCCAACACCGCGATGGGTGCGGATCGGGTCGGGTTCGGCGCCGGCGGCGCGCAGCTTGGCGCGCAGCGTCTTGACGTGGGTGTCCACGGTACGGTCGGCGCTTTCGGCGGTGATGTCCCAGCCGCGGTCCATCAGCTGGGCGCGGCTGAGGATCGCGCCGGGGCGCTGCAGCAGCGCTGCCATCAGCGCGTACTCGTATCGGGTCAGCTCCAGCAGCTGGTCGCCGAAGCGGATGCGGCGGCCGTCGCGGTCGATCGCGAAGCGCCCCTGCTGCTGCCAGCCGTCCTGCCCGGCCGCCACCGGCGCGGTCGCGCGGCGCAGGCGGGCGCGCACCCGCGCCACCAGCTCGCGCGGCGAGAACGGCTTGGCCATGTAGTCATCGGCGCCCAGCTCCAGCCCCAGCACGCGGTCGAACTCGTCATTGCGTGCGGTCAGGAAGATCACCGGCACCTCGCTGAAGGTCCGCAGCGTGCGGCACACCTCGAACCCGCTCATGTCGGGCAGGCCCACGTCCAGCACCACCACGTCGAAGGGCTCCTGCCGCAGCGCCTGCAGTGCCTGCCCACCGAGCAGGCAGTGGCGGGCGCCATAGCCCTCGCTGCGCAGCGCATACAGGACGGTATCGGCGATGGCGGCTTCGTCTTCGACGACCAGGACGTTGTGCAGGGGGCGGTTCATGCGCGCAGCATAGCCGCTGGGCCCGCCGCCCCGTACACTGCGCCGATGAATTACCGCCACGCCTTCCACGCCGGCAACCATGCCGATGTGCTCAAGCACATCGTGCAGCTTGCCCTGCTCGACACCTTCAAGCGCAAGGACAGCCCGTTCTTCGTGCTGGATACCCACGGCGGCGCCGGCCGCTACCTGCTGGCCAGCGAGGAAAGCCGCAAGACCCTGGAGGCCGAAGACGGCGTGATGCGCCTGATGGCGCAGCCGCAGCTGCCGGCCGTGGTCGAGCGCTACCTGAAGGCGGTGCAGGCCGACAACCCGGTCGGGGCCATGATCAGCTACCCCGGTTCGCCGCTGCTCAGCGCCCAGACCCTGCGCGAGCAGGACCGCATGGCGGTGTGCGAGCTGCAGGACGCCGAGGCGGCCTCGCTCAAGGCACTGTTCGCCCATGACAGCCGGGTGGCGGTCCTTCACGCCGACGGCTACGCCCAGAACAAGGCGCTGCTGCCGCCGAAGGCCAACGGGGTGAAGATCGGCCGCGGGCTGGTCCTCATCGACCCGCCCTACGAGGGCCAGGATGCCGAGTACCAGCGCATCCTCGCCTCGGTCACCGAGATCCTGGCGCGCTGGCCACAGGCCAGCTTCGCCATCTGGTTCCCGATCAAGCAGCGCCGCACCATCCTGCACTTCCTGCGCAAGGCCTGCGCGTTGCCGGTCAAGTCGGTGCTTACAGTAGAACTACTGGTTCGACCGGACGATTCACCGCTGCGCCTCAACGGCAGTGGCATGCTGCTGCTCAACCCGCCGTGGCAGTTCGACCAGGTGCTGGCACCGGCCATGCCGGTACTGAAGCAGCATCTGGGCGAAACTGGCGCCAGCACCCGCCTGCAGTGGCTGAAGCAGGCCGAGTAAGCCGCGTACCCGGGGATGGACCCCGCCGCCGGCCGCCGCGTCCCGGCACGGCGGATCGGTGTGAGTGTTTCGTTCACGGAACACGCACCCGGGGATGCGAGAATCCAAAGACCACCAAGGAATCACCGGTATGGCTACCCGTAACCGCATGCCGCCCTGGCACGAAAATTTCAAGGCACCCAGCGGTCATGAACTGCTGATCCGCCCGATCCGTCCGGAAGACAGCGAGCCGCTGAAGGCGGCCTTCAGCCTGTTCGGCCCGGAAGAAATCCGCGACCGCTTCCTGCAGTCGGTGACGGAGCTGTCGGCAGAAACCGCGCAGCGCCTGACCCACCCCAACCCCAAGAGCGAGATCACGCTGGTCGCAGCCGAGTCGCTGCCGGCCGGCGAAGCCGTGGTCGGGGCGGTGGCGCGTGCGTCCATCATCCAGGGCACCCGCGAAGCCGAGTACGCCATCCTGGTCAGCCGTTTCCTGGTTGGCCAGGGCCTGGGTCGCCAGCTGATGCGCAAGCTGGTCAAGTGGGCGCGTGGCAAGTATCTGGATCGCCTCTATGGTGACGTTGCCGAAGAGAACGAGCCGATGAAGCAGCTCGCTGCATCGCTGGGGTTCAAGCCCATCGCGCATCCGCAGGGTACGCCGGGCCTGGTGCGCATGGTGCTGGAACTGGATTCGTAGCGCCGGTTTCGTAGCGCCGGGCTCTGCCCGGCGGGTTGCAATGTTTCCGGCCAACGGCCGGGGCTACCCGCCGCGGTTGCGGTACGCGTTGTTGCCGGGCAGAGCCCGGCACTACAATTGGCGGTTCATGGCACTTTCTTCATTCCCTGCTCCGCCGCTGCCGCGTTCCGGCCAGCTCCGCGCCTGGTGGCGCGCTCCCGCATCGGCCACGGCGCTGGCCTGGTATGTCGCGCGCGCCGCGCAGGCCCATGACGGGCCGTTGCTGGTCATCGCCCGCGACAACCACGGTGCCAACCAGGTCGAGACCGATCTGCGCACGCTGCTGGGTGCCGATGCAGACCTGCCGGTGGTCGCGTTCCCGGACTGGGAAACCCTGCCCTACGACGCCTTCAGCCCGCATCCCGACATCATTTCGCAGCGCCTGGCCGCGCTGCACCGGTTGCCGACGCTCAAGCGCGGCATCGTGGTGGTGCCGGTACAGACCCTGCTGCAGCAGCTGGCGCCCCTCAAGTACATCATCGGTGGCAGCTTCGACCTGAAGGTCGGCCAGCGCCTGGACCTGGACGCCGAGAAGCGCCGTCTTGAAGCCGCCGCGTACCGCAACGTGCCGCAGGTGATGGACCCGGGCGACTTCGCCGTGCGCGGCGGCCTGCTCGACGTGTTCCCGATGGGCGCCGATGCACCGCTGCGCGTGGAGCTGCTGGACGAGGACATCGACTCGATCCGCGCGTTCGACCCGGAAAGCCAGCGCTCGCTGGACAAGGTCGACGCGGTGCGCATGCTGCCCGGCCGCGAAGTGCCGCTGGACGAACTGAGCGTATCGCGGGTGTTGGCCATCCTGCGCGAGCGCTTCGATGTGGACACCCGCCGCAGCGCGCTGTACCAGGACCTCAAGTCCGGGCTCGCGCCGGCCGGTGTCGAGTACTACCTGCCGCTGTTCTTCGACCAGACCGCTACCCTGTTCGACTACCTGCAGCCCAATGCGCTGCCGGTGGTCGCGGCAGGCGTCGGCGAAGCCGCAGCGGCCTTCTGGGCGCAGACCCAGAACCGCTACGAGCAGCGCCGCCACGATGTGGAGCGCCCGCTGCTGGCACCGTCCGAGCTCTACCTCAGCCCGGAAGCGTTGAACACGCGCTTGAACGCGTTGCCGCGGATCGAGGTCTGGAACGCGGACCACCCGCGCATCGCCGAGGCGCAGCCGCTGGGCGACCAGCCGTTGCCGCCGCTGCCGGTGGCCGCGCGCGACGCGCCGGCCGGTGAAGCGCTCAAATCCTTCATCGGCCACTACCCGGGCCGGGTGCTGATCGCCGCCGATTCGCCCGGCCGCCGCGAGGCCCTGCTCGAAGTGCTGCTTGCGGCAGAGCTGAAGCCACCGGTGGTCGCCGACCTGCCCGCCTTCCTGGCCGACCCCGCCCTGCGCTTCGCGATCACCGTCGCGCCGCTGGAAGACGGCTTCGCCTTGGACACGCCGGCGCTGGCGGTGCTCACCGAACGCCAGCTGTTCCCCGAGCGTGCCGGCCAGACCCGCCGCAGCCGCCGCGTTGGCCGCGAGCCGGAAGCGATCATCCGCGACCTCGGCGAGCTCAATGAAGGCTCGCCGATCGTCCACGAAGACCACGGCGTGGGCCGCTACCGCGGGCTTATCGTGCTGGACGCGGGCGGCATGCCCGGCGAGTTCCTGGAAATCGAATATGCCAAGGGCGACCGGCTGTATGTGCCGGTAGCCCAGCTGCACCTGATCAGCCGTTACTCCGGCGCCTCGGCCGAAACCGCGCCGCTGCATTCGCTGGGGGGCGAGCAATGGACCAAGGCCAAGCGCCGCGCTGCCGAAAAGGTCCGCGACGTGGCGGCTGAACTGCTGGAGATCCAGGCGCGACGCCGCGCACGTGCCGGTCTGGCGCTGCATGTGGACCGGGCGATGTACGAGCCCTTCGCGGCCGGCTTCCCGTTCGAGGAAACCCCCGACCAGCTCGCCGCGATCGATGCCACCCTGCGCGACCTGGCCAGCAGCCAGCCGATGGACCGCGTGGTCTGCGGTGACGTCGGCTTCGGCAAGACCGAAGTCGCCGTCCGCGCCGCGTTCGCGGCCGCCAGCGCCGGCAAGCAGGTCGCCGTGCTGGTGCCGACCACGCTGCTGGCCGAACAGCATTACCGCAACTTCCGCGACCGCTTCGCCGACTGGCCGCTCCGGGTGGAAGTGCTGTCGCGCTTCAAGACCACCAAGGAGATCAAGGCCGAGCTCGAGAAGGTCGCCGCCGGCACCATCGACGTCATCATCGGCACCCACCGGCTGCTGCAGCCGGACGTGAAGTTCAAGGACCTCGGCCTGGTGGTGGTGGACGAAGAGCAGCGCTTCGGCGTGCGCCAGAAGGAGGCGCTGAAGGCGATGCGCGCCAACGTGCACCTGCTGACCCTGACCGCCACGCCGATCCCGCGCACGCTCAACATGGCCATGGCCGGCCTGCGCGACCTGTCGATCATCGCCACGCCGCCGCCGAACCGGCTGGCGGTGCAGACCTTCATCACCGCCTGGGACAACGCGCTGCTGCGCGAGGCGTTCCAGCGCGAACTGGCCCGTGGTGGCCAGCTGTATTTCCTGCACAACGATGTGGAAAGCATCGGGCGCATGCAGCGCGACCTGGCCGAGCTGGTGCCCGAAGCGCGCATCGGCATCGCCCACGGGCAGATGCCCGAGCGCGAACTGGAACGGGTGATGCTCGACTTCCAGAAGCAGCGCTACAACGTACTGCTGTCGACCACGATCATCGAGTCGGGTATCGACATCCCGAACGCCAATACCATCATCATCAATCGCGCCGACCGCTTCGGCCTCGCCCAGCTGCACCAGTTGCGTGGCCGCGTCGGCCGCTCGCACCATCGCGCGTATGCCTACCTGGTGGTGCCGGACAAGCGCTCCATGACCCCTGACGCGGAGAAGCGTCTGGAAGCGATCGCCTCGATGGACGAGCTCGGCGCCGGCTTCACGCTGGCCACGCACGATCTGGAGATCCGCGGTGCCGGCGAGCTGCTGGGCGAAGACCAGAGTGGCCAGATGGCCGAAGTGGGCTTCAGCCTGTACACCGAACTGCTCGAACGTGCGGTGCGCAGCATCCGGCTGGGCAACCTGCCCGACCTGGACGCCGGCGAAGAGGCGCGCGGCGCCGAAGTGGAACTGCATGTGCCCGCGCTGATCCCCGATGACTACCTGCCGGACGTGCACACGCGCCTGACCCTGTACAAGCGGATCAGCAGCGCGCGCGACAACGAGCAGCTGCGCGAACTGCAGGTGGAAATGATCGACCGCTTCGGGCTGCTGCCCGATCCGGCCAAGCACCTGTTCGCGGTGGCCGAACTCAAGCTGCGGGCCAATGAACTGGGCATCCGCAAGCTGGAGCTGGGTGAGAATGGCGGTCGCATCGTGTTCGAGGCCAAGCCGCGTATCGACCCGATGTCGGTCATCCAGATGATCCAGAAGCAGCCCAAGCTGTACACCATGGACGGCCCGGACAAGCTGCGCATCAAGGTGCCGCTGCCGCTGCCGGAAGACCGCTTCAACGCGGCCAAGGCCCTGCTTGCCACGCTGGCCCCGGGCTGACCCCCGCAATCACCCCGCGCCGCCCCCCGGCGCGGTCGGACTACCATCTTGCCCGACGCCGTACCCGCTCCCGACCTGCTGCACGCGCAGGCCTGCCTTATCGACGCGCTATCGCTCACGTTGCAGATGCGCGACGCCTATACCCGCCACCACTGCGACCGGGTCGCGCTGCTCGCCCGTCAGGTTGCCGTGCAGTGCGGGCTGGATACCGCCGCATGCGAGGAAGTAGCGCTCGCCGCGCGCTTCCATGACATCGGCAAGATCGGCATTCCCGACGCGGTGTTGCTCAGTGAAGCGCACCTGGACGATGACCAGCGCGCGATCATGCGCGAGCATTCGACACGTGGCGAGCACATCTTCCTCGCCACGGGTCGCAGCGATGCCGCCGCTGTGGCGCGCATCATCCGTGCCCACCATGAAGCCTTCGACGGTAGCGGCTACCCGGACGGACTGCGTGGCGACGCGATTCCCCTCGGCGCGCGCATCGTCGCGGTGGCCGATGTCTACGACGCGATGACAACCACCCGCCCATACCGCGGTCCGATGGAACATGAAGCGGTACTGCGACAGCTCCAGTCGCAGGCCGGCACGTTGTTCGACCCGGTGGTGCTGGGTGCCTTCGAGGCAATGCTGGGGCGGAACGGACAGCACCGGTGAAACTGGAAACGTCACCTGCGCTTGCGCCGCCGCGCCAATCCCGGGATTCTAGTCGCCGGCCCCTATGGCCATCACCGCCTCCCAGGAGATTTACCCATGAAAGGACGTCTTTGCCATGCGGCCCCGCTCGGGCTGCTGCTGCTCAGCCTGACCACCGTCGCTCACGCCCGCCAGGACAGCATGAAGGCCCCACCCGCCTGTCTGTCCCGCGCCGAGATCACCGCAGCCGTCACGCCTGCGGCGATGATGGCCGCCCTTCCCCGCTGCGTGCAGGAGGGTCGTACCCAGGACGCCATCGACCTGTACAACATCTCCGGGGTATTCGCCCACTTCGATCGCCAGCGCGTGGCCGACCAGTCCGCGCATGGCGCCTACCAGGCGATGAAGATGGCCGCTGGCAGTGCCATGGATGAAGAGACACTGGCCCGCTTCGATACCGCGCTGAAAGCACAACTTGCGCCGGACAAAGCACCGGCCTACGTCGCGGGCATCTGCACCGACGTCAAGCGTCTTGGTCCGCCGACGTACACGCCCACCTACATGCTGTCGCACGGCATGTCGAACTTCACCGGCACGGGTGGCGGGCTGGTGCCGGACTTCAAGCCGGCCGAAGCATGGAAGACCACACTGACGCAGTACCTGAAGTGTCCTGCCTGAGGTGGTAACGAAAAGGCCCGGCAATTGCCGGGCCTTTCAGTTCCATCGGTTGCGCTGAGTTACCAGATCACCACGCGCTTGTCGTCGGCACGCACCATCGCGTCGCCCGGCTTGCATTCGAACGCCTGCGCGAACGCCGGCATGTTCGACGGCGCGCCGTTGGCACGGAAGTTCGCCGGTGCGTGCGGGTCGGTGTTCAGGCGCACGCGCAGCTCGCCATCGGTGAAGTTGCGGCGCCACACGGTGGCCCAGTTCATGAAGAAGCGCTGGTCCTGGCTGTGGCCGTCCACCGCCACATTGGCCTTCGGGTTCTCCTTCAGCGCCATCTGCAGCGCGTCGTAGGCCACGGTCAGGCCGCCCAGGTCGCCGATGTTCTCGCCCAGGGTCAGCTTGCCCTTGACGTTCACGCCCGGCAGCGATTCATAGCCGTCGAACTGTGCCACCAACTGGTCGGTGCGGCCGGTGAAGGCCTTGCGGTCGCTGTCGGTCCACCAGTTGTCGAAGTTGCCGTTGGCGGCGAACTGGCTACCGGAATCGTCGTAGCCGTGCATCATCTCGTGGCCGATCACCGCGCCGATGCCGCCGTAGTTCAGCGCCGGGTCTGCCTTTGCGTCGAAGAACGGTGCCTGCAGGATCGCGGCCGGGAACACGATCTCGTTCTTGGTCGCGTTGTAATACGCATTGACCGTCTGCGGGGTCATGCCCCACTCGGTCTTGTCCACCGGCTTGCCGACCTTGTCGAGCATGTAGCGGTAGTTGAATGCACGCGCCGCCTGCATGTTGCCCAGGTAGCTGTCGGCATTGGTCTCCAAGCCCGACCAGTCACGCCACTTGTCCGGGTAGCCGATCTTGGGGGTGAAGCTGGCCCACTTCTCCAGCGCCTTCTTGCGGGTGTCTTCGCTCATCCACTCCAGCTTTTCCAGGCGCGCCTTCAGCGCAACCGAGAGGTTCTCCACCAGGTGCTGCATCTGCACCTTGGATTCGGCCGGGAACACCGCGTCCACGTACAGCTGCCCCAGGCCTTCGCCGATGGAGCTGTTGACCGATTCCAGCACCCGCTTCCAGCGCGGCTGCATTTCCTTCTGGCCGCGCAGCGTGCTGCCGTAGAAGTCGAAGTTGGCCTTCTCGAACGCGCTGCTCAGGTACGGCGCCGCGTCGTCCACGGTGTGGAAGCGCAGGTAGGCCTGCCAGGTCGAGGCCGGCACCTCGGTCAGCATCGTGTTCACTTCGCTGAAGAACGCGGGCTGGGCCAGCGAGAACTTCTCAGCTGCCGGCACCTTCAGGGTGTCGAACAGCGCGGTCCAGCTGAAGTTCGGGGTCAGCTTGTCCGCTTCGGCGGCGCTGACCGGGTTGTAGCGCTTGGCCGGGTCGCGCAGTTCGATGCGCGACAGCGAGGCCTTGGCCAGGCGGGTCTCGAAGTCCATCACCGCCTGCGCCTGGGTCTTGGCCTGCGCGGCGTCCACGCCCGACAGCGTCAGCGCCTGCGCGATATAGGCCACATAGGCCTCGCGGATCTTCGCCTGCGATGCGTCGAAGTAGTAACCCTTCTCCGGCAGGCCCAGGCCACCCTGGCCGACGTAGGCGATGACGTTGCCCGAGTCCTTGTAATCGGCATTGGCGAACAGCGAGAACAGCACGCCCTGGCCCTGCGCCTGGCTGTCGCGCAGGTAATGGGTAATGGCGGCGGTGTCGTTCAACGCGGCGATCTTGTCCAGCTGCGGCTGCAGCGGCGCGATGCCGGCCGCTTCGATCTTGGCCTCATCCGAACCGGTCTTCCAGATATCGCCGATCTTCGCTTCCACCGAGCCGGCCTTGGCCTGGCTGGCGGCCGCCTGTTTCACCAGCGCGTGCTGCACTTCCAGCGAGCGCTCGCGCAGGATCTCGAAACTGCCCCAGGTGGTCTGGTCGTTCGGCACCGGGTTGGCCTTCAGCCAGCTGCTGTTGACGTAGCCGTTGAGGTCCTTGCATGCCGCGATGGACGGATCCAGGTCGGCGCTGTTGAGCGCGATCAGCGGGGTCTTGATCTGCGACAGATCGAACGCCGGCTTGGCCTCGGCGGTGGTGGCCGCAGGCGCGGTCTCGGTCTTGCCACAGGCCGCCAGCGACGCGGCGATGGCAACGGTCAGGCCCAGCGGGGCCAGCTTGGACAACTTCATTCGACTCTCCGGCTACAGAAGGGTGCATCGCCCGGAATGCGGGCAATCTGTGAGCGTAGCGCGGGAGGGCGGGCTCGGGACCCGCCAAAGGTCACAGGGGAGTTCTGGATGTGCGCAGAAGGCGTGGAAATGCAAAACCTTGCACGCGTACGCAATCCTGCCGAGCCCAGGGCTGTTTGCGACACCCAACCGCGGCCGGGCAGAGCCCGGCGCTACGGCGTCGTGCAATCAGACGACCATTGAGCAATACCTACCAACGGTGGGTATTTACCGCGCCTTGCCCTGGTTCGCCACGGCCTCGGCGGCCTTGCGCGCCGCTTCCGGGTCGCCCAGGTAACGGAACGACTGCACCGTCAGGTCATCGTTGAGTTCGAACAGCAGCGGGATGCCGGTCGGGATGTTGAGCTCCAGGATCGCTTCCTGCGAGACGTTGTTGAGGTACTTGTACAGCGCGCGCAGCGAATTGCCGTGCGCGGTGACCAGCACCGTCTTGCCGTCCTTCAGCTGCGGCGCGATCGCATCGAACCAGTACGGCAGCACGCGTTCCAGCGTGGTCGCCAGCGACTCCGTGCCCGGCAGCGCATTGCGGTCCAGCGTCGCGTAGCGGCGGTCGTGGATCGGGTGGCCCGGATCTTCGCGGTCCATCGCCGGCGGCGGGATGTCGTAGGAACGGCGCCAGATCTTCACCTGGTCCTCGCCGTGCTTGGCAGCCGTTTCGGCCTTGTCCAGGCCCTGCAGCCCGCCGTAGTGACGCTCGTTCAGGCGCCAGCTCTTGCTTACCGGCAGCCAGTCCTGGTCCAGCTCGGCCAGCGCGCCCTGCAGCGTGTGAATGGCGCGCTTGAGCACCGAGGTGTGCGCCACATCGAACTGCAGCCCCTCCTCGCGCATCAGGCGGCCAGCAGCGGCAGCCTCGCGACGGCCCTGCTCGGTCAGTTCCACGTCCACCCAACCGGTGAAGCGGTTGTCCAGGTTCCACTGGCTCTGGCCGTGGCGCAACAGTACGAGTTTCCGGGTCACTGCGGTTTCTCCGAGGGGATGGCAAGGCAGACTGCCATTGTAGCGGCAACCCTGCCGCCGCTGCCCTGCCTGCCCACGGCCGCCGATTCAGGGATGCGGATGGCCGTGGTGGCCCTGCGCATCGGGACTGCTGCGGCGCGGCTCGTGTACGTGCCCATGCGCGTGCCCGGCATGTGCCGCATGGTCATGGTCATCCTCGGCCTGCCGCGAAGGCGCCGCAGGCGTTCCATCGCCACAATCATCGCCGCAGTGATCGGCTTCGATCTGCAACGTCACGTGGTCGATACCGAAGTCCTCATGCAATGCAGACCCCAGCCGCCGGCGCAGCACGTCCGGATCCATGCCCTCGGCAATCACGACGTGTGCGGTCAGCGCTGGCGTGCTTGAAGCCAGTGCCCACACGTGCAGGTCATGCACGTCGAGCACGCCATCGTGCGCACACAGGCGCGCGCGTACTGCGTCCACCTGGATGCCCTTGGGCACGCCCTCCAGCAGCACATTGATCGCCTCACGCATCAGCACCCACGTGCGCGGCAGCACCCACAGCCCGATCAGCACCGCCAGGATCGGGTCGATCGGCTTCCAGCCGGTCCAGCGGATCAGCAGCGCGCCGGTGATCACCGCCACCGAGCCGAGCATGTCGGCCCACACCTCGAGATAGGCGCCCTTGACGTTGAGGCTCTCGCCGCTGCCGGCCCGCAGCAGCCGCATCGAGATCAGATTGATCACCAGCCCGAACGCGGCGATCATCAGCATGCCGGTGGAGGCGATCTCCTGCGGCTGGCGGAACCGCGCGACCGCCTCCCAAAGAATGTAGGCCGCCACCACGAACAGCATGCCGCCATTGATCATCGCGCCCAGCGCTTCCAGGCGCGCGTAGCCATACGTGCGCCGCGCGTCGGGCGGGCGCCGGCTCAGGCGTACCGCCACCAGCGCGATCATCAGCGCCAGCGTGTCGGTGGCCATGTGCGCCGCGTCCGACAGCAGCGCCAGGCTGTTGGTCCAGAAAGCACCCAACACCTCGACGACGAGGAAGGTGGTCGTCAGGCCCAGCGCCCACCACAAGGGTTTTTCATGGCGAATTTCGCTGGGCAGGTGATCGTGGTCGTGACCCATGGAAACGGCTCCTGTGCAATGGGACAAAGCCTACTGCGGCGGCGCAGGGGAGACTATTACGCTGTTTATAACATTGCAGTCCGTGCCACATCCGGCAACGTGGGCTGACCAATGGGGCATACCCGCGGCCGGAGCCGGCGGGTAGCATCGGGCGGGCGGTGCATTGCCGCCTGCCCCGTTCCGCTGGAAGTTCCCGATGCCGCCACGCCTTCGTTCCGCTCCCGCCCGCCTGATTCTGGCCGGGCTCGTTCTGGTTCCCCTGCTTGCCGCCGCCCGCGAGGTTCCGCCGCCGGCCGAGCATGTGGATGCCGACGGCCCCTACGTGTTCATGACCAGCAAGGGCCACCAGGCGCAGTGGATCTGCAATGACCACGTGGTGGAACGCGACCTACCCGCACGCGGCGACAGCACCGTGGTGCTGCCCGAATGCGGCTACCCGCATCCGCTGACCGTGGCCGCGCCGCAGCAACCCACCGCCGCACGCTACCCGGCCGCGCCGCGCATCGTGGCGGTGTCGGACATCCACGGCCAGTACGGGCTTCTGGTCAAGCTGCTGCGCGCGCATCAGGTGATCGACAACGATGACCAGTGGTCACTGGGCACCGCCACGCTGGTGGTGGCCGGCGATGTGTTCGACCGTGGCCCACAGGTGACCGAGGCGTTCTGGTTGCTCTACAGCCTGCAGCAGCAGGCTGCCGCGGCCGGTGGCGCGGTGCACTTCGTGCTGGGCAACCACGAGACCATGGTGCTGTACGACGACCTGCGCTACGTCAACCCGAAATATCTCAAGAGCGCGGAACTGCTCGGCCGCAGCTATCCGGCGCTGTACGGTGCTGATTCGGTGGTGGGCCAGTGGCTGCGTACCCGCCCGGTGATGCTGCAGATCGGCGATACTCTCTTCCTGCATGGCGGCATCGCACCCGAGAATTTGGACCTGGTGCGCAACCTGGAGGCCACCAATGCCCTGTACCAGGCCTCGGTCGGCCTGCCCCGCGACCAGGTCAAGGCCGCACCGGATACCGCCCGCCTGTTCGACGGCAAGACCAGCCCGATCTGGTTCCGTGGCTACTTCGACGGGCAGATGGATACCGACCAGGTCGATGCGCTGCTCAAGCAACTGGCGCTCAAGCGCATCGTGGTTGGCCACACCTCGATGCCGCACGTGAGCAGCTTCCATGGCGACCGGATCATCGCCATCGACAGCAGCATCAAGAATGGCGAAAACGCCGAACTGCTGTTCATCGAAGACGGCGCGGTCAGCCGTGGCCTGCTGGATGGCTCGCGCGTGCCGCTGGCCGAGGGCCAGATGGGCCTGGAGGACTGACCGGCCGTCGCGGACCGGTCAGTCGAGCGTTCTATCTGCTGCGCTTGGCCAGGTTCTCGCGCAGGGCTTCAAGCCGGCCCTGCAGGTCCTTCAACGCGCTGCTGCCCTTGCCCACCAGCCACGACGCTTCATCTTCCAGCACCGCGCCCAGATTCCGCTCGTTGTCGGGCAGCGGCGGCAGGATGTGCGCGAAGTAGGTCTTGTCCAGTACCCGGTGCAGCAGCCGCTCGCCCGGGAAGGGCTCACCATTGTTGAGTGCACGTGCCGCGCGGATCAGGTTGCGCACGTCGTACTGCACCGGGCTCAGGTCGGGCACCTGCTTGGCCAGGTCCAGCAGCGTGTACACCGCCACCCGCGCGGTGCGCACCGAGCTCTCCATGGTGAACACCACATCGTTGCGGGTTTCCACGAACTGGCCGAGCAGGCCCAGGTTGGTGCAGCCCGTCGGCACCACATGCGGGCGGTCGCCTGCCGCGCGCGGCATGAACTGCGCGGTGATATAGGGCATCAACGCGGTGCGCACCTTGGTGTTGGCCGCGATCGCGTCGAGCTGGTCGGCGATGCCCAGGTGGTAGCAGAGCTCGGCGAGGATCTCGCGGCCGGTACAGGCCGGCATCGGCTTGGCCACGTGGTTGCCGTTCTGGTCCATCAGCAGCGCGTAGACCCACACCACCAGCACATCCCCGGGCTGGCCGATGAAGTGCGGCTGGCGGTTGACGGTAAAACTCAACACCCAGTTGGAGTCGGTGAAGGTGATCACGCCGCCGGTGGCCGTCTTGCCCGAATACGGATCATTGACCGACAGTTCCCGGATCTTGTCCGTCAGCGGCGATGGGCGGCAGGTCAGCGTGGCCGACTCCCACATCGAGCCGTCCACGTTGCTGTAGAACTTCTCCGGCTTGCCGAAGACCGGCGACTGCGCGGCAAGGTTGCGCCACAGCGTCCAGTCGCTGTCCTCGCCCGGGGTGCTGGGCCCGCGCTGCAGCACCGGTGCCGTGTCGAGATCACCGTAGGCGGTGCCTTCGGTGATGGACCCGGTCAGCGCGAACACCAGGTCACCCTCGGCGACCGGCAGCAGCGTGTCCTTGCCGCCGACGCGACAGCGCAGCCCGGTGACGGTGCGCGATTCACCCTCCACGCGCATCTCCATGTCGACCACGCGCGTTCCGAAGGTCACCTGCACGCCCTGCCCACGCAGCATGTTCACCAGCGGTTTGACGAAGCTCTCGTACTGGTTGTACTTCGGGAAGACCAGCGCGGACATGTCGTTGAAGCCATCCAGCGCGTCCAGGAAGCGATGCATGTACAGCTTCATCTCCAGCAGGCTCTGCCAGTTCTCGAAGGCGAACATCGAACGCCAGAAGAACCAGAAGTTGCTCTGCAGGAAGCCCTTGCTGAAGTAGTCCTCGATGGTCACATCATCCAGGTCTTCCTTGCGCTTGAGCAGCAGCTTCACCAGCTCCCACTGCTGCGGCTTGCTCAGGCCGAAGCTGGAGAAGTCCTTGATCTTCCCCTGCTGGTGCATCAGCCGGGCCTTGGAGAAGTTGGGGTCGGCGTCGTTCACCGCCCGGTACTCGTCGAGCACGCTGTAGCCCTCGGGCAATTCCAGCGCGGGCACGTCCTGGAACATGTCCCAGAAGTTGTCGTAGTTCCAGTTCATCTCGCGGCCGCCGCGGATCAGGTAGCCCTGCTCCGGGTTGCCCGCACCGTCGAGCGAGCCGCCTTCGATGTCCAGGCTGTCGATCAGGGTGATGTTCGCGGCCGGCATGCCGCCGTCGCGGATCAGGTAGAAGGCGGCGGCCAAGCCGGCGATGCCGGTGCCGATGATCCACGCCTTGCGCGTGGCGATGCCGTCGGGGGCCAGCGGGCGGTTGCGCATGTAGGCGCCCATGGTATCGGGCGGTGGCAGCGTATTCAGCGGCCGGTTGGACCAGTAGCCGGCCGTGGCATCGGGCTCTTTCTCGATGACGGGTGCGCGCCGCGCGCCGTTTTTCTCGACAGCCATATCAACACTCCTTCGTGGGGATGGGACCTACGCTGCTTCAGCATGGTACCCACCCCACCCGTGAAGGCGGTTGATCGTCGTCAATGCGGGCGGCGAGCCGTTACGCGCCCTGTTCGGCGGTCACCAGCGGCTTCACCCGTGCCGGGCGGCTCGGGAAGGCGTGGCGCACGATCCGCCACATCACCTGGCCGAACTGCTTCGGCAGCGAGCCGTTGTTGTAGTGCTGGCCGTAGCGCGCACAGATGTCCTTCACGTCCACGGCGATCGCCGCGTAGCGGTTGGCCGGCACGTCCGGGAAGAAATGGTGTTCGATCTGGTGGCTCAGGTTGCCGGTCATCAGGTTCATCACCTTGCCGCCGGCAATGTTCGACGAGCCGCGCAGCTGGCGCAGGTACCAGTGGCCACGCGTCTCATCGCGCACGCAGTCCTTCGGGAAGGTTTCCGCATCGGCGGTGAAGTGGCCGCAGAAGATCACCACATAGGTCCACACGTTGCGGATCAGGTTGGCCACCACGTTGCCCAGCAGCACCGGCAGGAAGAACGGGCCGGCCAGTGCCGGGAACAGCAGGTAGTCCTTGAACACCTGCGTACCCATCTTGCGACCCACCGGGCGCGCCTGCGCCAGCAGCTGCCGGAGCGTGATCTTTCCGGCGAACAGACGGCCCACGCGCAGGTCCTGGATGGCGATGCCCCATTCGAACAGCAACGCGAATACCACCGCCACCACCGGCTGCATCAGGTAGAACGGACGCCAGCGCTGCTCGGGGAAGATCCGCAGCAGGCCGTAGCCGATATCGTCGTCCAGCCCGCGCACGTTGGTGTAGGTGTGGTGGCGGAAGTTGTGGGTCTTGCGCCAGTTGTCGGCGGTGCCGGCGATGTCCCATTCGTAGGTGCTGCCCTGCAGCTGCGGATCGCCCATCCAGTCGTACTGGCCATGGATGACGTTGTGCGCCAGCTCCATGTTTTCCAGGATCTTGGACAGCGCCAGCAGTACCACGCCGGCGATCCACGCCGGAATCAGCACGCTGTGCACGAACGCGCCCAGGAACAGCAGCGCGCGACCGGCCACGCCGGTCCAGCGCACACCGGCAACCACGCGGCGGATGTAGCGCGCATCGGCCGCACCCAGCGTTTCCAGGTGACGCGCGCGCACGGCGTCGAGTTCATTGCCGAACGACTCCAGTTCGGCGGCGGACAACACGCGGTTCTGCACGGCAGGCATGCTCAGAGCTCCAGGATCAGGTCGGTGCTGGCGCTGTTCACGCACAGCTTCACTTGCGTGGCCGGTTCGGCCGCGTATTCGCCGGTCAGGGTGTGGCGGGTTACGCCACTGGCCTTGCCGCATACGCAGGTATTGCAGATGCCCATGCGGCAGCCGCTGGCCGGGCGCAGCCCTTCGGCCTCCAGCGCCTGCAGCAGCGAGGTGCCGCGCGGCAGTTCCAGCGTGCGGCCGCTGCGGCGCAGCTCTACCCGCACCGAGCCGGTTTCCGCATCCGGCAGCACCGGCGGGGTAAATGCTTCGGACTGCAGCAGGGCCACCTGGCCATGCAGGCGCGCCTGCGCGGCTTCGACGAACCCGCCCGGGCCGCAGACCATCGCGTGTGCGCCGGCGAGGTCGCCCAGCGCGCTGAAGTCATAGCTGCCCACGCGTGCGGCCGGCGCGGCCGGATCGCGGGTCAGCGCCAGGTGCACGCGGAACCCGGGATGGCGCGCGGCGATGTCGGCCAGTTCCTCGGCAAAGCACAGCGCGTCGCGCTGCTGCGCCCAGTACACCAGGTCGACCTGCACCGGCATGCCGGCGCTCTCCATCTGGCGCACCAGCGCGCGCATCGGGGTAATGCCGCTGCCAGCGGCAAGCAGCAACACGCGCGCGGCGGGCGCCGCCGGCAGAGTCATCTCACCGAAGGCCTGGCCCAGCTCGAACACCTCGCCCACCCGGGCGTGCTGCGCCAGGTACTGGCTGACCTTGCCGCTGGCGACCGTCTTGACGGTGATCGCCAGGCAGCCGTCATCCAGCAGCGTCGGGCTGTAGCTGCGCGACAGGCGGCGCCCATCGACCTCCACCCCCAGGTTCACGTGCTGGCCCGGCGCCACGCCCCGGAAATGCCGGTTCGGGCGCAGCACCAGGGTCACCGCGTCCGCACTGGCAGCGTGGCGGGACACCAGCCGCGCGCGGGCGCGGCGCAGGGTCCACAGCGGGTGCACCCGGCCGGCCCAGAAGTCGAAAAGCTCCTCTGACACCCACTGGCGGGGCGAGAGGGACGAACGGCGGGCGGCGGGACGAGGGAGTGCGCTCATGCCGCCACTATACGGCCGAGCATACATATGTGTATACACTTGTATATTGCCCAGACCGGCTATGATTCAGGGACTTGACTGTCTGGCCTCTGGATGACCCCGCCCGATTCGCACCTGACCGTCCCCGACGACGCCCTGCCGGCCCGCAAAGCCTCGATTTCACGCGAGGATCTGCTGGCCGCTGCCCTGACCCTGATCGGCCCGCACCGCAGCGTGTCGACCCTGAGCCTGCGCGAGGTCGCACGCGAAGCCGGCATCGCCCCGAACTCGTTCTATCGCCAGTTCCGCGACATGGACGAACTGACCGTGGCCCTGATCGACCTGGCCGGCCGTTCGCTGCGCACCATCATCGGCGAATCACGGCAGCGCGCCGCATCGTCGGACCGCAGCGTCATTCGCCTGTCGGTGGAAACGTTTTTCGAGCAGCTGCGTGCCGACGACCGCCTGCTGCACGTGCTGCTGCGCGAAGGCAGTGCCGGCTCGGACGCCTTCAAGCAGGCTGTCGAGCGCGAACTGAACTACTTCGAAGAAGAGCTCTGCGTCGACCTGATCCGCCTGGCCCACGCAGACAATGGCGCCGTGCTGCATGAGCCGCACCTGGTGGCCAAGGCGATCACCCGGCTGGTGTTCGCCATGGGCGGCACCGCACTGGACCAGCCGCCCGAGCGCGACCCGGAGATGATCGAACAGACCGCCCAGATGCTGCGGATGATCATTACCGGCGCACGGACGATTGCGGGATATCCGCCGACGCGTTGATGGCTCCACGTGCCCGGGGCGCGCTGGGGCACCCCGGCGCCCATCACGCACAAGAAACTCTTGGCCGAATAGGATCAGGGCCGAAATCGGGGGATTTCATCAACAGACATGTAGATGAGGCCCGCCATGATGAGCGCACGCTCCTCCATTTTCATTCTCGCTGCCGCCTTGGGTATGTCCGCAGTCGGATGCCGGGGGGTTGCCGAACGTCCTCCGACGCCATCCACATCATCCACATCGGCCGGAACACAACTGGCCGAGCGCTTGAACGCACGCTACTTCGACACGCGCACTGCGTGCACGAACGGAGAAGCTGCGTACCACTGCAACGGCATCCTTGTCCGCGGAACGGAAGCCAGCGAGAGCCACCATGCATGGAATCCCAGTGCACATTCCGTTGCAAACGGCGCAACCGCCTTCTCCTATCTCCGCTTCGACGTACGCAGCCGATTCCTCTTTCGTGCTCAAGGCATCATCTTCAGGCCACTGGGCATGCTCACGCCGGACGAGTACCCGCTGATACTTCGCTGCATCTATCCAAAGGACGCCGGTACGGCCAACGAAAAAAGCCCGTGTACATTTAGAAAAGTGTGCGTAATGGAAGGCGTGACCACTGTTGATGCGTGGCTGGAGTTTGTGAACGTACACCTCAACAGTTGCGCATTCACCAGCGCACCTGAGCAATTCCAGTTGAGCATCGATGTCAGGCCGTCCTCGACCCAGCCTCACGCCTTCAACGAAGCAATTGTGGGTACATGGCCCCAGAACATTCCACAGCGGTTGCCGCTGGAAGCCCTCTTCTACCGGAACGATATGGAAGGCGGGCTGGAAGGCGCGCGGTTCATCCAGCGGGACCTGCTCAACGCCATGGGATCTACAGTGCCCATCGTTGCCTATAACCCGAAGGCCGAAAGAGAGGAGCTTCCTTTCTCCTACCGCGAAGAAGATCAAGCTGTTGAGGTGACTTCGGGGGGCCGGCAACCCCGACGCTGAGCGCCCAGTCCGCCGACCCAACCAAGAGAAAGGGCCGGCCCATGGCCAGCCCTTTCGTATTGCTTACTGCGGATTCAATACCGTCGCATCAGCGGCGATAGCACTGGCGTTCGACGACACGGTCGCCGTTCTTGCTCTGCGAGTTGCCCTGGATATGGCGACCGGCTGCGCCGCCGGCGACCGCGCCGGCCACGGTGGCCACCTTCTTGCCGTTGCCGCCGCCGACCTGGTTGCCCAGCAGGCCGCCGACGATAGCGCCGGTGGCGGTACCCGCGATGCGATTCGGGTCCTTGCTGTTGCGCTGCACCTCAACGTTCTTGCAGACCACCTTGGTGCCGTCATTGAAACGGCGTCCTTCGTCCTTCGGCCCGTAGGTCTGGGCGCTGGCGCTGAACGCCGATGCCATCAGGGCGGCCGCGCACAGCAGGTTGCGGGTGGAAAGATTCATGGTCGGCTCCTCGCTTCATCACGTGCAGCCAGTGTCTGCGCCCACCATGGAAACTCCCGTGAAATGGCGTCGACGTCGCGTCAACGCCGTAATGCCTGTTCAGTCGGCAGCCATGGGAGCGGATCCGGTACGTCGATCAGTGGTTCGCCCCGGCATATTTCTTCTCGCCGGCAAGCACCGCCAATCGCGTGCGTTGCCCGTTGGCGTCCTGCAGGGCCAGACGGTTTTCCGGTGGCGGCAGCGGGCAGGTGGCGAATTCCGTGTAGGCGCAGGGCGGGTTGTGGGCACGGTTGAAGTCCACCACCACCGATCCGTCTGCCGCGACCGGATCGGTGCGCAGGTAGCGCCCCACCCCGTAGGTGAGCCGACCCGTGGTCTGGTCCTGGAACATGAGGTTCAAGCCTTTGGCCGGGTCACCCAGCGCCTCCAGCCGCCACTCATGCCCTTCTTTCTCGAACACCACATAGCCGGGATTGGGGTTGTCGGCGACCTCACCGAGCACGTTGACGATGGGGAGCGTCCTGCCGGCCGGGTGCGGCACGAAGCGCGCCTGCACGCGCCAGCGTTCATCGGCCGGGAAGAAGCTCAGACCCGCGAAATCACGGCGCGCCGGCGCATCCGCGTGGCGCACCCGCAGGGCAAGGCGCTGACTGCGTTTGATCGCGGTGATCTGGCCCTTGCCCTGGTCATAGCCCAGCTTCGTTCCACCGTCCGCCCCCTCTGGATCCAGGCGTACTTCGCCCTGTACCGGCTTGCCGTCAACGGTGACCGGAACGCCTGCGGCGACCTGGAAGTACAGGCCATCGGCACGCTGCTCCACCTCACCCAGTCGATCCGGCGCGATGGACAGGCGGATGGCGTTGTCCGCGCCGCCGCCCACGCTGCGCTTGCCTGCTTCGATCCAGTGCAACCCGATCAGGCTGGTCCAGCCATCCGGTTTGCTCAGGTCCGCGCTGCGTTGACGCACCCACTGCGTGTGTTCGTCCTGAAAATCCAGCGCTGCGGACGCGGCCGCGGACGGTACAACCGATGCCCTGTCCTGCGGACTGCAGGCGGCCAGAAACAGCGTGACCGCGAACAGCGAAACGAATGCGTGCGTCTTCATGGTGCTCACCAGTTCTTGGAAATGCCGAGGTGGAGGTAACGTCCGTAGGACTCGTGCAGCGCGCTCAGGTAGTTGCCGCTGGCGTTGAGCGGCGGCGCTTAGTCGAACAGGTTGCGCGCCCCCACTTCCACTGCGGTTCCACTGAGCCGCCCCCGGTTGAATTCCTTCTTCACCGACAATGCCCAGCGCTGCGTGGACCCCACCACGAACGGCCGCCGGTCGGAATAAGCGCCCGCCGTCACGCTGCCGATGTAGTCGTCGCGTAGCCGCACCGTCCAGTCCTGCAGATTCCAGATCAACGTGGCGCTGGCGCGCCATTCGGGCTTCGCGCCGTTGATGCCCACCTCGTTGGCCGCCCCGAGGTCGGGCGCGATGATGTTCAACTGCCCGCTGGCGATCGCCGCAGCCACCTGCTGCACTTCGGCAGGCTTCTGCCGCGTGTATTCCTTGAGCTGGCTGGCACTGACGAGGAGCGAGAAGTTGCCCCACGTCGTGTCCGGCAGGCGCCAGCCGAGGTTGTAGTCCACGCCCGAGGCCGTGAGCGGCCGGCGGTTCTGGTAGCGGTTGTAGATGTGCGTCACCACGCCCGCCGGTGCCAGGCCGGACCCTTCAAACTGCGCGATGTCCTCCGCCGTCACCGCCGCCCGTACCACGTTCGGGTTGCTGCTGCCTTCCACTACGCGCAGGTAGGCGTCATACAGCAGCTCCTCGCCCAGGGTGCTGATGGGGTTCTCCACTTTCACCCGCCACGTATCCACGCTCAGGCTGACCGCCCCCAGCCGTTCGGGCAGGAACTGCGGCTCGAACACCACGCCCCACGACGACTGCCGGGTGGTTTCCGGTTTGACGTCGTCGCCGTACGAAGTCAGAGCGCTCACCGACGGCTTCACCGACGAACCGCTGCTGAAGGCATTCAAGCAGGCGCTGTAATCGGGCTGCGCGCCCTTGCTGACCAACGCATGGCAGCGGATCGCGTCGTTGTTGAAGCCGAAGCCATAGGTCGGCGGTGAGTTCACCAGCTCCAGGCCGGGCGCACGGAAGCCGCCGCTCACCGAGCCGCGCAGCAGCAGGCTGTCCACCACCTTCCAGGCGGCCGCCAGTTTCGGCTTGCCCACCTTGCCGGCATCGCTGTAATCCTCCCAGCGCCCCGCAATCTGCAGGTCCAGCGACTGCACCAGCGGAATACCCTGTGCCGGAGACACCAGTGGCACCGCGAATTCGATCAACGCCGATTTGACGTTGCGGCTCCCGTGCACGTCCGGCCGCGGGCTGTGGGTAAAGAAGTTGCTGGCTGCAACCGTGCCGGTATACCAGTCGGTATAGGGGTTGCTGCCATCAATGTTCTCGTCGCGATCATCCGTGCGGCTTTCATAGCGGTACTCCACCCCTGCCGCCATGCCGATGTCACCGGCGTACCAGGTCAGCAGGTCGGAGCGGTTCACCTTGAAGTCCCACAGCGCCAGTTCGGTCGTGCCTTCGCGGGTTGCCTCGCCGATGAATGACGACGTGTCGTAGGGCGTGGCATCCCCCACCCGGATGCTGGCGGGGTCGCCGCCACTGAACGGGTTGTAGGCGCTGGCGTCGGTGCGGTTCACCGCGTCGATGAAGGCATCGGTCAGCCCGCCCTGCTGCGTGTCGGTACTGCGCGCACGCGAGTACAGCAGCGCGGTTTCCCAGTTCCAGCCGCCTTCGGTCCAGCCGCGCCCCCCCAGCAGCACCCGCGACTGATCGTTGTCCACCTTCACCCGGCGGATCCCAGAGTCTGCGAACTGGTAATTGAGCAGCCGGATCGCATCGGCACCACGCAATGCCTGCGGAACCCAATAGGCATCCGGGCGGATATGCAGCAGGAAGCCGTCACCACCGAAGCCCGACTCGCTGCTCACCCAGGATTCGGAGGTGGCACGGTAGTAGCCCAGCTCGCCGAACAGCTGCAGGGTGTCGTTGACGTCGAAGCGGCCAGTGGCAAACACGTTGCCCTTGCGGATCGACGGTGACGAGGTGATGCCCGGCTCGGCGGCCGAATCGTAGTGATAGCGCGTGGGCACCGTGCCGGAGGTCAACGCACCCGTGCTGGGATTGACGTACCAGCTGCCGGTGCGGCGGCTGCCGGTATAGGTATCGAAATGGCCCCACGGCGTTCTGGTGCTGAACCCGGAGGTGCCGTTCGGGTCCGGCACGCTGGTGCCGTCGCCCAGCGGACGGCGGCCATCGGTGGCGGTGAACCAGGCATCGGAGTTGAGCTGCGCCGTGCGCCTGGAGAACCCATAGAGCACCGAGAGGTTGCCACGCCCCTCGCTGAAGTCGCTGCCGAAGTACCCGTCCAGCGATACCTCTTCGCGGTGGCCATCGGCCACCTTGCCGTAGTTCAGGCGGACGCCGCCGCCATCGGCGAGGTTGCTCGGCATCACCAGGTCGACCACGCCGGCCACCGCATCGGAACCGTAGATGGAGGCCGCGCCGTCCAGCAGCAGGTTGACGCGCTCCAGGCCGAAGACCGGAATGGCGTTGGCGTTGTAGGTCGTGTCGTCGCCGCTGTTGCTGATCGGGTGCTGCACGGTGCGGCGGCCATTGACCAGCAGCAGCGTGTACTTCGAGCCCAGGTTGCGCAGGTTGATGGAGCCCACGTCACCGCGTGCGACGTTGGAATTCCGCCCTGCGTTGGTGGTGCCCTTTTCAGTCACGGCCACATCACCGAACTGCGGCAGGCTGCGGAACAGCTCGTTGCCGTTGGTGGCCAGGGTGGCATCGATCTGCTCGCGATCCACCGCCACCACCGGCAGCGCGGCCTGCGCCCCGCCACCGGCGATCTGCGAGCCGAGCACCGAGACCTTGTCCAACGTCCGTGCGTTGGAACCGGATGCCTGCGACGCCGTCGCAGCGGCCTCCTCCGCAGTCTCGACAGGCTCGGCGGCCTCTGCAGCCTCCCCGGCCGGCGCAAGCAGCGTGCACAGGGCAAGCGCCAGATGACTGCGGCGCCATGGCAGGCCGTGCCGGGCGTGACGTGCAGGCTCGCGCTTAGCGTGCGGCTTCGGCATACGCGCCTCGCACGATGCTGCCTTCCAGCTTCTGCTCGTCCTTGACCAGGTTGTAGAGCGGGCACGTCGCCTCCACCGACTGACGCAGCGCATCGATCTCCTGCTCCGAGGCCGGCGATTCGATCCGCACCTTGTAGCGGATGTCGCTGTACCGCGCAGGCGAGTGCACGTTGCTGCCGAAGCGCGGCCCCACCTGCCCATCGACGGTCAGCTCCAGCGAATCCAGCAGCACGTTGCGCGACGCCGCCTGCACCTCGAAGATGTGGGTCAGGCAGGTACCGGTCACACCCAGCAGGTGTTCCTCCACCGTAGGGGCCAAGCCATAGCCCAGCAGCTCCGGCGCGCTGTCGTGCAGCTGCTGGTGGTAGCCATCCCTGCCCAGGAACACGCGACGCAGGCCGGTACGCGGCTCGACGTGGGCGCGCGCGACCAGGGTTTCCGGCTCGGCCGGTTTTGCCTTGGCGCCCGGCTTCACCTGCCGGGCGAGCACCGCCGGGCGCTTCTCCTCGGTGATGAAGTCACGCAGGCCCGGCGGCAACTTCGGATCGCGCTCGGCCGCGCTGTGGATGTATTCCACATCGGCATGGCTGACCTGCTGTGGCCGGGTGACCAGGTCGATGGCTGAGGAGTTCTCATGCACCGCCCGCTTGAGCGCCTGCAGCTGCGTGTCGGTGGCGGGCGAATCAACGTAAGCCACATAGGAAAGGTTGTTCGGGTACGCCAGGCTCTCGCTCTTGCGTTCGGGAATACTGGTGAACACCACGTCCAGGCCATCCAGCGGCACATTCTGCACGGCCGCCTGCACGATGTACTCGTCGGCCACGGCGCTGGCCAGCGTGCCCACCAGCGAATCCCACGAGCCGGCGCCGAGGTTGTAGCCGGCGTAGTTCCGCCCGCTGTCGCTGATGTACTGGAATTCGCCGGTCTGCCCGATGCGAAGGCGCCGCACGCCGGAACGGCTTTCCGCGGTGACCTTCGCGTGGATTGCGGTGGGCGTAGCGGGCTTCGCCGACTGGGCCTGGATGGCCTCGCGCTTGGCGGCCAGATAGGTGTGCAGCGGCGAAGCCTGGTCCTCGGCAGAGGCGAAGAGCGGTGCCAACAGAAGCATGGCGGACAGCGCGGTGGCACCGACAATCTTGAGCGGCGACGTATAGCGGGCGATGGACATGGGCGGACGGCCTCCGAATGGGATCGTGAACAGAACCCCACTCTTTCATGTCGCTTCGCCGCATTTAAATAACCGTTGGCAATTCCCATATAGCAGCCGCTCGGCGATTCCGAAGCAGGCCACTAAACCGCCAACTGAAGGCGGTTGGCATGCACTTTACTAAAACGGCATATCGACTCAACGTGGGCTCTGGCATCGGGAGACATCCACCCCAGGAGCTCGACCAGCGCCCGGTGCCTGGCGTGCAGGTCCTGGAACTGGAATATCGGGTGGTGATGAAAAGCGCGATTGCGCAACAGGCGCGCCGATTCCAGTCGAACCCGGATCTTCTCGCGGGTTGCCCATGACTTGGGCACCCTCGGGAACACCGAACGCAACAATGCCGGCCACGGTCCTTCTCCCCGCTCGTAGCCAGCATGAAACATGCCGCACCAGAACCCAAAGCTGAGCTCGGCAATGACCCGATTGGCGTCTTGCGCAACACCGCGCTGCCGAAGCTCTGTCTTGGCCTCCTCAATCAACCGCTGATGCGATGCTTTGAGCCATGCATCCTCAAACCACCGGGAGGAACTGAAGTGAGTGGAAAATGCTTCGTGTACGCGATTGCGTAACACCAGCTCCAGCATATGCATGACAGTATAGAGCGCCTCACACAGCACCATGTTGATTCCGTGCCTGGACACTGCCCCCACGAGATTCGCAGTGGAATGCACCGCTGCGTCGCCCACCACGTGATGCTGCTCCAACCCGAAGGCGCCCAGCCGGGCATGCGACAGTGCGGAAGCCACCCCACCTGCCGTCTTCACATCTATAAGCGCCGCCCACTCAGGGTTGTTGAACACCGGTTCTGCATCCTCTATATTGCCGGCACACACCCCGGGCCGGCTCCTCTCCTCACATGCTGTACGTGAGTGACGGGTTCCGGGGTTTTTTTTGCCTGCTTTTCGAGTCTACGAGCCAAAAGAGGGGCGTGAGCAGGTTGGTCTCCATCCTGCGACCGCGTTCACGGCTCGCGTATGAATTTCGCGCTTTTCGGTCGTGCAACTGGGATGGATGCGTCATCGGCACTCATCGAACAGCGCCGCTCTTGTCCCGCTGGTAACGTGCATGGAGACACACAGGCATGACTACCGATGACTCACTCGTGCTCGTGCTGGCCGGCAGCGCGATCAACGACATCCCAAGCTTCTATGCCGAGGTCAACCGCGTCTTCATGGCCCACGAGGGCTGGCAGCTCGGGCACAGCCTGGATGCGCTGGATGACATGCTGTATGGCGGCTATGGCGTGTTGGCCGGGCACGAAAACACGACGTTGATCTGGCTGGACATCGAGCAGACCCGCAGCGCGCTCGGCGAGGAAACTACCCGCGCATGGCTGAAGGCCAAGCTGGATGGAAACGGTGCGTTCAACGTGCCCGCCCTCGCTGCTCAACTGCAGGCGCTGGAGGCTGGCGAAGGCCAGACCTACTTTCAGATCGTCATGGAGATCTTCGCGGCCCATCCCCGGATCCACCTGGAAAGTCGCTGACCCCATGGCCATCGGGCCGCGGTTGCTTGCCTGGTAGGGTCGATTCCCAAACGACTGCACGTAGACGAGCAACGCCCGGTGACGCATGGGGGCTACCGGAGCAACGTTTCCATTCAAGATCATGCGTTATCGGGCGTGGATCCGCCGTCGGCAGTCGTCTTGCGACCGACCCTACCATTCAGTCGGCCAACCGTTCAGATGCTCAGGCCGCAGCCACAGGTCCGACCCTCCCCTACAATGTGGAGTCCGGCCTGCCCAGGGCCTTGCCACCGATGGACCCCGCGTGACCCAGAAGCCCGCCGAACACACCCCGCTGATGAAGCAGTTCTTTGCCGCCAAGTCCGAATTTCCGGACCTGCTGCTGTTCTTCCGCATGGGCGACTTCTACGAGCTGTTCTACGACGACGCCCGCAAGGCGGCGCGGCTGCTGGACATCACCCTGACCCAGCGCGGCAGCTCGGGCGGCGCGCCGATCCCGATGGCGGGCGTGCCGGTGCATGCCTATGAAGGCTATCTGGCACGGCTGGTGGCACTGGGCGAATCGGTAGCCATCTGCGAGCAGATCGGCGACCCCGCGCTGGCCAAGGGCCTGGTCGAACGCAAGGTGGTGCGCATCGTCACCCCCGGCACGGTCACCGACGAGGCGCTGCTGGACGAACGCCGCGACACGCTGCTGATGGCGCTGTCGCGCGGCAAGCACGGCTACGGGCTGGCCTGGGCCGACCTGGCCGGCGGCCGCTTCCTGGTCAACGAGGTCGATTCCGACGATGCGCTGGAGGCCGAACTGGCCCGATTGGAGCCGGCCGAACTGCTGATGCCGGACGAAGAAAACTGGCCCGAATTCCTCAGGCACCGCAGCGGCATCCGCCGCCGTGCGCCGTGGCTGTTCGACGCCGACAGCGGCCGCCGCCAACTGCTGGCGTTCTTCAAGCTGCATGACCTCAGCGGCTTCGGCATCGACGACAAGCCGCGTGCCACGGCGGCTGCCGGTGCCCTGCTCGGCTATGTCGAAGAGACCCAGAAGCAGCGCCTGCCGCACCTGACCGCGATCGCCACGGAGTCGGCGAGCGAGGCGATCGCGATGAACGCCGCCACGCGCCGCCACCTGGAGCTGGATACGCGCGTGGACGGCGACACCCGCAATACCCTGCTGGGCGTGCTGGATACCACGGTGACGCCGATGGGCGGGCGCCTGCTGCGCCGCTGGTTGCACCGCCCGCTGCGCCTGCGCGACGTACTGGTGCAGCGCCACGATGCGGTGGCGACGCTGATCGACCGCGGCGCCGACCGCGACGTGCGCGAGGCGTTCCGGGCGCTGGGCGACCTGGAACGCATTCTTACCCGCGTGGCGCTGCGCTCGGCGCGCCCGCGCGACTTCTCCACGCTGCGCGATGGCCTGGGGCTGCTGCCCGAGGTGCGCGCGGTACTGGCGCCGCTGGATTCGCCGCGCCTGGTCGCGCTGCACGACGCACTGGGTTCGCATGATGAGTGCGCGCACCTGCTGGCGTCGGCCATCGCCCCTACCCCGCCGATGAAGCTCAGCGACGGCGGCGTGATCGCGGAAGGCTTCGACGCCGAGCTGGATGAGCTGCGCCGGCTGTCCACGCATGCGGACCAGTTCCTGATCGACCTGGAGCAGCGCGAACGCGCCAGCAGTGGCATTGCCACGCTCAAGGTCGGCTACAACCGCGTGCATGGCTACTACATTGAGATCAGCAAGGGCCAGGCCGACAAGGCGCCGGTGCATTACACGCGCCGCCAGACCCTGACCAATGCCGAGCGCTACATCACCGAAGAACTGAAGTCGTTCGAGGACAAGGTGCTGTCCGCGCGCGAGCGCTCGCTGTCGCGCGAGAAGCTGCTGTACGAGCAGCTGCTCGATACGCTGGGCGGCGGGCTGGAACCGCTCAAGCAGTGCGCCGCCGCGCTCAGCGAACTGGACGTGCTGGCCGGGTTTGCCGAACGCGCGCAGGCGCTGGACTGGGCCCGACCGGAGCTGGACACCGCCCCGTGCCTGCGCATCGAACGCGGCCGCCACCCGGTGGTGGAAGCCGTGCGCGAGCAGGCGTTCGAGCCCAACGACCTGGACCTGCACCCGGACCGCCGCATGCTGGTCATCACCGGTCCGAACATGGGCGGTAAATCCACCTACATGCGCCAGAACGCGTTGATCGTGCTGCTGGCCCACATCGGCAGCTTCGTGCCGGCCAGCCGTGCGGTGATCGGCCCGATCGACCGCATCCTCACCCGCATCGGCGCGGGTGATGATCTGGCGCGCGGGCAGTCGACCTTCATGGTCGAAATGAGCGAAACCAGCTACATCCTGCATCACGCCACCGCGCACTCGCTGGTGCTGATGGACGAGATCGGTCGTGGCACGTCCACCTACGACGGCCTTGCCCTGGCCGACGCGGTGGCGCGCCACCTCGCGTACGAGAACCGCTGCTACACGCTGTTTGCCACGCACTATTTCGAACTGACCACGCTGGCCGACGAGCAGCACGAAGGCGGCAGCAGCGGCATCGCCAACGTGCACCTGGACGCGGTGGAACATGGCGAGGCGCTGGTGTTCATGCACGCCGTGAAGGACGGCCCGGCCAACCGCAGCTTCGGCCTGCAGGTGGCTGCGCTGGCCGGCCTGCCGAAGTCGACCGTGGCACAGGCGCGGCGCCGGCTGGCCGAACTGGAGCAGCGCGGCGGCGAGACCGTGGCCGCCACCATGGCGCCGCAGGCGCTGGACGCGCCGCAGCAGTTCGGGCTGTTTACAGCGCCGTCGAGCAAAGCGCAGGAGGCGCTGGCCGCGATTGACCCGGATGAGCTGACCCCGAAGCAGGCGCTGGAGGCGCTGTACCGGCTCAAGGCCCTGGTGTAGCCGGACGCCACGCTATCGGGTTGGCACGCCTCCGGTAGCGCCGGCCGTTGGCCGGCCCAGGCAACCCG
>NZ_JBOHXV010000011.1:0-71126 GCF_050737075.1 Stenotrophomonas sp. | reverse complement strand
GCCTCGATCTTGAACTCATCGGTGTACCGCTTCGTACTCATAACCACCTCCGCCTAAGCCATAGTTTATGGCCGCGAGGTGTCTACGGAACCCTGGGCGATTCACTCCAACTATCATTTGCTTCCCGTTGTTCATCCAAGTGACGCAGTTGGGCGAGATGGCCATCGAGATCCAGTAGAGGCCGGCTGGAGTGTCCCGACTCGATGCGCCGATTGAGTACTGCCTGAAGCTGCACATGACCTGCCTCGGTGGAGGTCGTTCCATCGCGAACGTAAGTCACAGTGGTTCGCACGCCCTCCCCGTCCCTTAAGGACAGAAATGGCATCAGCTTAGGATTGTCCTCCACCAACAAGACTTGAAATGACTTGCCAATTAGAATTTCGTACTCGGCAGCGCTAAAGGTAAAGTCGAGAACTTGGTACTCCAGGGGCTTGGGCAGATAGCTGCTCAGCGGAGGCATCAATTGCGCCTTATCCTTGATGCTCGACAAGCCACTTGGAATTAGACTGCCGTCGGCTTGTTGCGATACACCCACGACTAGTGCGCCACCACCTGAATTTGCCAAGGCCAAAATATGGCGTGCGAGCTTCGGAAGCGCCGGCCAATCTGCTTTGAAGTCTAGGTAGTCGGTTTCACCAATGTTGTGACGAAGAAGGTCACGCAGCGCCTCCCGGGTCGGCGCAGTAAAGAACCTGGCGAAGGTTTCGTGCTGTCCCTTGAGGATCGTCATCTAAAGAAGCTCGCAGTGCTATCCCATGCCAAGTCTAGGGTATGACGAGCCAATGTCCCAGTATGCCCCCGTCACAGAGCGTCGGTGGCTTTAAGACTATGGACCCGGCGTCTCAGCAGCTGCGGCTGAGACGCAGGATATACACGCAATGAGGCCGCGTTGCGGCTGCCCTGGTCTTTGCCTGACCTAGCCAACCGGCCCCAGCTTCCAACTGCCCCCGGTCTTCTCAAATCGCACAATCGCCTTGGACAAGGCCTCCGGCGACGGGTCTGCCGCCAGGACAAACAGCTCACGCCCGACGCCCAGGTACATCCGCGTCCCCGGCTCAATGCCCAGCCCACGCATCCACAGCCCCCTCGCCTTCAGGCACGGAATGGTTGGGCAGCCGGGATAAGTTTCGAGGCCTTCGTGATGAAGCGCATTGATCATTACGCTCTTCGGCGCGCGCCAGAAGCCCCTGAGACGGGCGCGTTGCGCGGGGGTCATGTTCGTCCAGTTGTCGTGCATGATGATTCTCCTCTGTGTTCTCCCTCGCCGGGATGGCGAGGGAGTCGGGAGGTTCAGAACCGTGAAATGGACAAAACGGTGCGACGTGTTTCCGCGAGGGTGTTGTATTCCGTCACCCTCCCGACACAAGACGTGCAGCTGGCAATGTACATTTCGGGTTCTGACACCCAAGGCACACCATGCGACAGACGCGAGAGTACTGGAACTTGGCGTGGTCCGGTCACGGTTCACGGCATCAATGGGGTTGCGAGACGGCATTTCGCGAGCAAATCATTTCGTGAGAATCCGTGTGCCGGCACGCATTTACCAAGGCAGCAGGTCGCACTTCCAGCCCATCCGGTCGCCAGCAAAAACGTTCGCCGAACCACCTGCAACACTGTCGCTCCCAACCCATACCGCGCACCAACAGCAAGATCCCGCAAACGCCCTCCCCCACCCTGCGGTACGCTCCCACCCAGTCACTGGCACGGAGAAGGCGTCATGGGTGCGGCACGCAAGGCGGTGTGGTACATCGAAAGCCACTTCGCCGAGAATCCGTCGCTGGCCCAGATCGCCGAGGCGGTCCAGCTCTCGCCGTTCCACCTCTCGTGCCTGTTCCAGGTCAGCACCGGCACCTCGATGGCGCGCTACCTTCGTGCGCGTCGCCTGACCGAGGCCGCACGCACCTTGGCCGGCGGCAATGTGCCCATTCTGGATGTCGCCCTGGCTGCTGGTTATGCCTCACATGCAGCCTTCACCCATGCCTTTACCGAGCAGTTCAAGCAGTCGCCAGAACACGTGCGGCGAGAAGGTCTGGGGGCACTGGCGCTGGTGGAGGCCGTCAAGCTCGACGCCCCACCCCTGCCCTGCGCAGTGGCGCCCGTACGCCGCCGGCTGGGCCCACTGCGTGTGGCGGGCATCCGTGCCCGCCATACCGCTGCCACGGTGGCGTCCATTCCCTCGCAGTGGCAGCAGTTGGCGCTGACCCGGGAGCTGGGCAAGGACATCGCGTTCGGGGTCTGTTGCAATCGCGATGGCGAGGGGGCGTTTGACTACATCGCCGGCATGGAGATTGGCGCCACCGCCGCCGTGCCGTCGGCCTGGCATACGGTTTCCATCCCTGCCGGGGACTATCTGGTGGCGTGGCATGCGGGCCACATTTCTACGATCCGATCCACGTGGTTCTGGCTGTTGAACGACTACCTGCCCCACTCCGGGCTGACCCTCGCCGACGCCCCCGACTTTGAACGCTATGACGCCCGTTTCGACGACCGCACCGGACACGGTGGCGTGGAGATCTGGCTGCCGCTGTCCACCCTGAGTTGAGCCAAGGAGATTCATCCGTGCGAGTAATGCCACACGCTTTCGTTCTGCTGTCGTGCCTGTTCGCGTCGCTGGCAGGGGCGGCTCAGCCCTCCCCCGCCGTTGGCGAAACCCATGGCGTGGCGCACACAGCCAGCGCAGCGGTGCGTGATGCCGGGCGCAGCGACCGCGTGCGCTATACGGCGTGGTACCCGGCGCAGCCCCGTGCGAAAGAGCAGCCGCTCGCGATAGGGCCGCCGGGTGCGCCGCTCTTCGAGGAGGGGTCGTCTGCGGTGGAGGCGCCGGTTGCGCCCGGCCGCTGGCCGCTGCTGCTCATGTCGCATGGCAACGGCGGCAGTGCCCGCATGATGGGCTGGTTCGGTACTGCCCTGGCACGCGCGGGGTATGTGGTGGTGGCGGTGGACCATCCCGGCAACAACGGCGTAGACCCGATGACGGACGCGGGCAGCATCCTGATGTGGAACCGGGCCGATGACATTGCCGCCGCGCTGGCGTCGGTGCAGGCCGACCCCGTGCTGTCTCCGCATGTGGATGCGGGCCGGCTGGGCCTGGTGGGCTATTCGGCCGGGGGCTTCACGGCGCTGGTGGCTGCCGGTGCGCGCCCGGACATGTCCAGGTTGATCGCCTTCTGCCAGTCCTCCCCGAAGGATGGCGTCTGCATGCCCCAGGCCGAGAATCCCGAGCTGACCCTTGAGCGGCGCATGGCGGCGGCCGCTACACCAGAACTGGCACCTTGGGTGGCCAAGGCAACTGAGGATCGCCGCATTCCCAACGTTCGCGCGGTGTTCCTGATGGCGCCGGCGATTGTTCAGGCGTTCGAACCGGGTGAGCTGGGGCGCCTGGAGGTGCCGCTGTCGGTGGTTGTGGGTGAGGCCGATAAGGTTGCTTCGCCCGCCACCAACAGCAAGGTCATTGCCGAAGCGAATGGCAAGGCGCGCCTGCAGGTGTTGCCCTTGGTGGGCCACTACGACTTCCTGGCCGATTGCACGGCGCTGGGCCGTGAGCGGGTTGGCTCGCTATGCCAGGTGGCGGCTGACAAGTCAGCTACGCATCAGGCAGCGATCCAGCAGGCCCGGGTGCTGTTTGATTCCGCCCTTCGTTAGGTACACGAAATGCCAGAGCGCCTAGCGGCGTCCCTCGACACGAGCCGCCTGCTCCACGGCTTCGGCCGCTTCGCTTCGAGGCAAGACGGACGAGTGGGCTGCGGAATTCGCGGCGGGTTTGAGGTCGTCCGCTCAGCCGGGCAGAGCCCGGCTCTACGCGGTTACGGGTGTTTCTGCTCACCGTTGCAATAATTAGGGCACGCCCGGCATCTGGGGGCGGACCATTGGCAACTGCGGAAGATATCGCGCCTCCATGGCATCTGCTTCGGTCTTCGAGAGGCCTTCGCGCTGCAGGGTCGTGGACAATGCGCGCTCGGGCGCCACGTCGATATCGGGCGCGATGCCCTCGCCTTCCCAGTCCTTCTTATCTTTCAGGTTGAAGGTCCGGCCATCGGGCAGGAACATCATCAGTCCGCCGCCCAACGGCCTCATGCCGCCGAGATGGTTGGCACCGGCAGTCGTTGCGCCTACGAGCGTCCCCCGCCCGGACCACTTCAGTGACGCTGCGAACATTTCGCCGGCTGAGCCTGTGGCATTGGAGGTCAATACGTAGACATGCGCCTTCGCCAGCGTGCTGCCCAACGCGGGTTCGACCCAGTACTCCTTGATGTTGCCGCTGTTGTCGCGCGATGGACGCAGGCCGGGGCCAGCGAGCGCCGGGCTGTCAGCCTGTCGGCTTTCCACCCCTGCCAGCGCCTGCGCCTGGCTGAAGAGCTCGGGGAAGATCACATCCATCTGCGCGGGGCCGCCGCCGCGGTTGGTACGCAGGTCGAAGATGATGGTCTTGGCTTGTGCATGTTCGTCCAGAAACTCGCGGGTCTGACGCGTGACGTCTTCGTCGTAGGGGAACGCGTTGAAGCGGATGTAGGCGATGCTCGGCGTGATCCAGCCGGCCTGCTCGATAGCAGGTCCCCGATGCCGCATCGGAATGCCTGTTGGTGGTGGCGCACCGCCGGGGGGCGGACCGGCACTCGTCGGTCCGCCGATCATGACCGGCCCCCTCATGCCGCCCCCCGGCGGTTCGCCCACGCTCACCCTTAAATGTCGATCCTGTTTGAGCCCCTGCAAGTCGGCGGTGATCTGGTCAGCGAGCGCCTGCCCGGCCAGCGCGTCGTAAGCCCCTGCGGAGACCTGATGGCGGAGGCGTTCGGCATAGGCACGGCCCGAGGCTGGGTCGAGATAACCGTCTTCCAGCAGATCAGCGGCCCGGGTCGCTATTTGACGATGGGTGGTGCCTGAGGCGCCGGTGCTCGACGCGTTATGCGATTGTGCGAGCGCATGAGGCGCGAACGCGCACAGCACGGCCAAGGCAAGGTTACGTAGTCGGCGAATCATCATCCACATCTCCGGCATTGAAGTGGTGGCGGGCCCGTTCGGCGAACGACCGCTCGTCCAGCGCATCCAGCGCTGCGCGCACGGTGGTGGCCAATCGGTGTTGCAGAGAGGCGTCCAGGTCCGCGGCGGCGGCATTGGTTGCCTGCCAGTGACGTCGGATCCGGGGGAGCATGGCGGTGAGCTTGCGGGTAGGCGCGACGATGCGCTCGCGGCCGTCCTTGCCCGCCACCTGCCTTACCAGGCCCAACCGCCCCATCTGGGCCACGGTCTGGCTGAAGGCCGAATGGCGCATTCCCTGATGTCGGGCCAGCACAGCGATGGAGGCCGGGCCAAGCGCATCGAGTGCGCGGACCACCGGCGTGAACCGTGGGCGGTAGTCCAGCCCGTCGTCGATGTAACGCTGCTCGACATCGGCATCGAGCCGGTCGATGAGATTACGAAGCAGCGTGCCGAGGCGGTTGACGGGTCGCATGGTACATATATAACAGCACTGTTATACCTCCGCAAGCCGCGGCTGGCCGCAGGGCACGAGCCTCATCTCAACCTGGTGGGAGAGCGGACACGGCGGATTGAAATGCCCTTCATCGGAATGCCAGAACGCCTAGCGTCGTCCGTCGGCACGCGCCGCCTGCTCAATGGCTTCGGCCGCCTGCTGCTCTGAGACTCTGGCCATCTACAGCGCCTCATCAACCTGCGGCAAGCCGGGCTTCCGATCGATGAACAGCCCAAGCGCCGATTCGCGTGTGCGGTACGTTACGTCCATGCCCGTGATCGTAGTGCCGCCCAGAGACACGTCGCAGTGGTGGACGTGCACCGGTCCGCGCTCAGTCCTCAATACGACAGAGAGGAGCGTGCAGGTAGGTCGGCGCGAGCGTCCGGATGACTTATGTTTGGAGCTATACACCACGGTTCCGCTACGGGTGTGCTGGGTACCTGCGGCAGCGGCCAGGGTCATGCCTGCCCCATAGACCGTGAACAACCATCCGGCCACCAATGCCAACGGGAATACCACCCAGAGCGGGGAATACGGCGAACGCGCTTTTCGACGCCTGCCTTGAAGTGGCGAGTAGGCCTCTTTGGGTACGGGCTGCGCCCTTATGGCCCAGAAAGCCAATGCCACCGCGATGACGCAGGCGGAGTACATCAATCCCGTGCTGGGTTGAAAGTCCGAGTACGAGAATCCGATCAGGCCCAGAAACCCTACGATCAGAAGCACCCACTCAACCCGTGTCCTGCGCATCCTTGCGATCCCTGTTAACCGCGTGCGCGGCGCGAGAAATGCTACCTCAACCGGCAGGCCTGCGTCTGCTGCCTGGGCTGCCCGGTGGAGCCGGTGCCTCCTCCTGCCCGCATTCCCTGCCCTGCCGGTGCGGTAATCAGAATTTAAGTCGCGTCTGAGTTACCTGCGTTTGGCGCCAATGCATACTCGCGGCCACTTTTTCGGAGATCCTCCCCGTGTCTATGAAGACTACCTTTGCGATGCTGCTCGCCCTGGCCGTGCCCGCGATGGCGGCAGCGAGTGAACCTGTTGACGCCGCTCAACTGGCGAATGCATTTTTCGCCAGCAAGGCCGCTGTTGCAGGCGCGTATGAAGGCAAGTCCATCGCTATCAGCGGAACGGTCCAGAAGCATGACGAAAACGGGAACGGCGAGCCCCTGCTTCTGGTGGGCAGCGATCCTACGGATACTTACGTGACGCTGCGGTTCGTCAAGAGCGACGAGGCCAAAGCCAGCGCACTCAAGGTCGGTGCGCAGATCAGTGTCACGTGCACCGGGGATTTCAAGGCCCTTCCTTCCGGTAAGGACTGCCATCTCTAAGGAGCGTGACTGCGCCCTCATCCTGAGAATCGTTCAGCCAAGTGCCGGCACGGAAGGTCGTGCGAGGGCGCCGCACAGGTCTTCGTTTTGGTTCATGCGTTACCGGGTGTTGGTGGGCTCAGGGCAGTCGTCCGGTGACCGACCCTACCGCTGTCGTTGCTCTCCCCTGCTGTGCCAGGGGGGAATCTGTGCCATCAACGGTTGCGTCCGGATATGGCAGGGAGATCCTGGCTCCTCTCATCGTGATTCGGGACAACAAGGGATAGCCCCAGCCATGACGGAGGTTCATCCAGATGCCTTGTGCCGGGGGAACAGGCTGTGTCCAGCCCTCTTCGATCGAAGCCCCCTTGGTGGCGAAGTACTTCTTGATGCGCTTGGTCAGGCTGGAACGGATCCGATCATTGGGCGTTGCCAGTACCAGGTTGTCGCCAGGCTTTAGACGTTCATAGACCATGTCCAGAATAGCTGGTGTGTATTGAGCAAAGCTTATGTCGGAGGTTGCGAAGTCGTAGAACTCTGCCTTTCTGACATGGAAGCTGAACTCCCCCTGCCATTCTCTTCGAAGTATGTAGACGTAGCGATGCTTGCGGGAGCGAGTGACGTCAGGTGTATGCCTCGCGGTGATGAGAGCTCTATCAAATTCGCGGAGAACAACAAGAGAAATGGACGCGGTGAACGTCAGGGCGAGCACCGGGAACACCTGGTGTAGAAGGATGGAGCTGGCGTAGAAATAGCCTGTCATTTGGCATGCGTAGAGTGCCACTGCGCATGCGATCAATGCCACAGTTAGCGCAAAGCTAAGCTCCATCATCCATAGCGACGGCAGCGGCCTGAGCCGGAGACGGTGGACGTTCTTGCGATGGAGGAAGTCGAGTCCCATGCATGAAAGCGTCACAGCAAGTACAAGACAGACGTACTGCAATGTTGAATCGAATGGATCGGGCATGCTCGACAATTCTCAACTATTGCCCCGATTCCGTGAATCGTTTGGCGATGGTCGATGGTAGTCGCTGGGCTGGGCGTGGAAAATCAGGGTTCTCCTTACATCGAGTGCCTGTTGGGTTCGGGCGTTGAGGCATGGGGTACTGCGGTGCTGCATCCAAGGTCAGCATTGCGCGCCCATCGTATGTAACAATTGCGGTTACATATAAAAGCGCCCGCACGGGCTGAGCAGCCATGACGACGTTCAAGGACCCCTCCGCAGTCAGCAGCTATCAGCAAACCGCCCAAGCCAAGGTGCCTGGCATGGCGGCGCTCCATCGCATGACCCACATCCTGCTGGCGGAATCCGTTCCGCCAACGGGCGAGGTGCTGGTGCTGGGTGCCGGGGGCGGGCTGGAGCTCAACGCCTTTGCCCAGGCACAGCCGAATTGGCGATTTGTCGGCGTGGACCCTTCCCTTCCGATGTTGGAGCTTGCACGGGAGACCCTGGGCGCGAACGCCTCGCGTGCTGTGCTGGTGGAGGGGCTGATCGAGGATGCGCCGGAGCGCGAGTTCGACGGCGCTACCTGCCTGCTCACCCTGCACTTCCTCGACCCCGATGCGCGGCTGAAGACCCTGCGGGAGTTGTTCCAGCGGCTGCGGCCTGGCGGTGTGCTCGTGGTCGCCCACCACAGCTATGCGCCTGAAGCCCGCATGCGCTGGTTGCGGCGCTCGGCGGCGTTTGCGTCGGTAGACGGTGTTGTGGACGAGCAGGCCGAAGCGTCGATTGCGGTCATGGCAGAGAAGCTTCCGGCCATCTCCGCCGCCGACGAGGTTGCGTTGCTGCAGGCGGCCGGCTTCACGGACGTGGAGCTGTTCTACGCCGCCCTCAGTTTCCGGGGCTGGGTTGCGCGCCGGCCGACCTGATCACCCAGCCACCACGCTCCGGATCACCGAGACGGTCCTGTCGATGGCGTCCCGGTCGATCTGCCAATGGGTCACGAGGCGCATCTTGCCGCCGTACGCACCGTTGGCACGGATGCCGGCCGCTTCCAGGGCGTCCATCAGCTGAGGCATGTCTGCCCCTTCAGGCAGCGCGAACCACACCATGTTGATGTGGACGTCGTCCATGTCCACGTCAATGCCTGGCACGTTGGCCAATTGCTGCGCCAGGTACCTTGCATTGTCATGGTCCACATCCAGCCGTTGCGTCATTTCGGTGAGGGCAAGAATGCCGGGCGCAGCAATCACACCGGCCTGCCGCCACCCTCCTCCCAGCAGCTTGCGGTTGTAACGGGCGCGCTTGATGAAGGCCGCCGGCCCCGCGAGGATCGAGCCTACCGGCGCGGCCAGGCCCTTGGAGAGGCAGCACATCACCGTGTCCACATGCTGGGTAAGCGCCTTTACGTCGCATCCCAGGTAGGTGGCGGCATTGAACACGCGTGCGCCGTCCAAGTGGATGGGAACGCGGTGTTCGCGGGCGATGGCGGCGGTGGCTTCCATGGTTGCCAGCGGGATCACGCGGCCGTTGCCGTGTGCGTTCTCCAGGCAGATCAGCCCGGTGCGGGGGATGTGGATGTCCTCCCCCACCCGGATGCGGGCCGCGATCTCGCTGGGCTCCAACAGGCCCTTGTTGCTGGCGATGGTGCGCAGCTGGACGCCACTGATCACCGCCGCAGCACCATTTTCATGCCAGACCAGATGCGAGTCGTCGCCCGCGATTACTTCGTCGCCACGGCGGCAATGGGTGAACACAGCGAGCTGATTGCCGAATACCCCCGTCGGAACGAACAGGGCGTCATCCTTTCCCAGCATGTCGGCGGCGAGGCGCTCAAGCTGGATGACGGTGGGGTCGTCCTGGTAGACGTCATCCCCCACTTCCGCGGTGGCCATGGCTTGGCGCATCGCGGGGGTGGGTTGGGTGACGGTGTCGCTGCGCAGATCGATCCACTGCATTTCGTAACTCGCTGAAGGGGGTGGCAAGCCCGCGAGTCAGGGGGACGCGGGGATCTTGATGGACTTTATGTTAACGAATTCCTTGAGGCCTTCGGGGCCGTGCTCGCGGCCGTAGCCGGAGGCCTTCACCCCGCCAAAGGGCAGCGACGGGGAGGCAACGTCGAAGGTGTTGATGAAGATCATGCCGGTATCGAAGTACTTGGTGGCCAGCTCGCGGGCGCGCTTCACGTCGCGACTGAAGATGCCGCCGCCCAGGCCATAGCGGCTGTCATTGGCAATGCGCAGGGCATCTTCATCGTCCTTGGCGCGGATGATGGCCGCTGCGGGGCCGAACAGCTCATCCTCATAGGCCACCTGCCCCGGTGCCACGTCGGCCAGCACGGTGGCCGGGTAGAACCAGCCGGTGCGGTCTGGCACTTCACCGCCCACCAGCAGGCGGGCGCCTTGCGAGACACTCTTTGTGACCTGTTCGTGGAGTTTGTCACGCTGGGCTTCGGAGACCAGCGGGCCCAGCTGGGTATCGGCGGCGTTCGGGTCGCCCATCTTGATCGCCTCGAACTTGCTGGCGTAGGCGCTGACGAAGGCATCGTAATTTTTCTGCGTCACGATGAAGCGCTTGGCGTTGACGCAGGTCTGCCCATTGTTGAACAGACGTCCTTTGACGCAGGTCTCGACAGCCAGATCCAGGTCGGCATCGTCAAGGACGAGGTAGGCGTCGTTGGAGCCCAGCTCCAGCACCGTCTTCTTGAGTGCTGCGCCCGCCTTGGCTGCCACGGTGCGCCCTGCGGCCTCGCTGCCGGTCAAGGTCACGGCCCGGACCAGATCGTTCTCCACGATGTCGTTGGATTGGTCATGGCTGATCAACAGCACGCCGAACAGGCCCTTGGGCAGGCCGGCACTTTCGTAGATGTCACGGAGCAGCAAGCCGCTGCCGGTGCAGCTCTCTGCATGCTTGAGCAGGACGCCGTTGCCTGCCATCAGGCTGGCGATGGAATAGCGGATGGCCTGGTAGGCCGGGAAGTTCCAGGGCTGGATGCCGTAGACGACGCCGATGGGCGAATGGGTGACGATGCCGGTGGCGCCTTCTACCTCGCGCTCTTCGTCCGCCAACGCTACAGGGCCTTGCTTGGCGGTGTAGTCACAGATGGCGGCGCACAGTTCTACTTCGGCGCGGCTGTCTTCGATGAGCTTGCCGACCTCGCGGGTCATGAGCTGGGCGAATTCTTCTTTGCGATCGCGGAGTGCTTTTGCGATGGCGGAGACTACCTTTGCCCGCTCGTCCAAGGAGCGCAGGCGCCATTGGAGGTAGGCGCTGTGGCTGGATTGGACTACGGCTGCGGCTTCTTCGTCTGACATGTACGAATAGGTGGCGAGCACTTCTTCGGTCAGCGGATTGATCGTGGTGAGCTGCTTCTTGGTCATGGAGAGGCTGCACTTCATGGGGGAAGAATGGGACGGATGAGAGTTGCACCGTCACGGTTCCCATGTAGTGAAGTCTTGAGTGGCGTGCATCACGTGGGATTCACTGCGTTGGCCACTCGCCCACATGTCGCCTCGCTGCGGGGAACAACGCCCCTGGTAGGGTCGGTTCCCAAACGACTGCCCTGAAACCGCCAACGCCCGGTAACGCATGACCCTTAAACAGAGCCTTCCTGGCCTGTCTGGAGCATTGGGTGTAGGTTTCTTCCAGATCGGGGTTGGGCGCGCAGCTCTTCGTTTGAGGTCATGCGCTACCGAGTGTTGATCGTCTGAGGGCAGTCGTCTGGGGACCGACCCTACCGTTGGTTGCCGTTCATTGCCGTTCATTGCCGTTCATTGCCGTTGACTCGCCGTGCCGGCTACTTTGGATCGGGTCCGGCCGGTCTTTAGCGAACAGCAAGCATTGGGTAGTGCGTTGGCTATAGCAGCTTGATGGATTCCACGTAGATCACATCTTCAGAACAGCCGAACCCTTCGATCTTTCTATCCTTGATGTCGAACCACATCATTTCGTCGATTCGGGGGCGGAACTGAAGTGAGCCGGTGATGACAACCCGTTTCGTATCCCAGCGCCTGGTGTTCTTCAATACGTTGGCAGGTAGTGCGAGGTCATAGCATTTGCCATCATCCAATGTGACGTAGCCCAGGCCATGCCCGCCGGAATGGATTTCAACCACGCCCCTGACCTCCATCAGCGCTTCCGCTGGGCTATCGGCTTGCTTTGCAGCGGCGCTCTGACAACCTGCGGCTGCACTGGCTATCAATGGCGCCATCAACAATTTTCGGATGAGCATGTAACCCCCCTTTTCGGCTGCAGCACCGTCGTTACGTTTTCAGCGGTCAACTTGCTTGATCATTCTCTGTTCCACCAACGGCTGAGGCCCGCACAGGCAAGGTAGAACAGCCAGGCGACCGGAAGCGGCACGACCAGCATCAACAGTGCATCCACCCAGTCCGGGCCGAACGCCAACATGCGCTTCGCCGGGTCGTGCAGCAGGCTTTCGAGCAGCATTGCCGTGGCGAACAAGGAAAACATGTTGCACATGAGGAACAGCATGGTGCGGTAGAAGACACGCCAGCCTCTGCTGGGATCGTCGATGCAGGCCTCAGGCAACGTGCCTCTGCTGTTTTGCACGCACACGATGCATCCGAGCAGGCCAGCTCCGATCTGGATGATTGCTACTACTCCCAAGGGCGACATTGCTTGCAGAGTCCTTGAAGGTGGGCGGGTTCATGCAGCGCTTCGTTTTGGGTCATGCGTTACCGAGCGTTGATCGTCTGAGGGCAGTCGTCTGGGGACCGACCCTACCGTTGTCTGCGTGACGCTTTGGCACGGCGGGATTCGCTCCCGCCGTGACCAGTACGTCAGATGAAGTGCGGGCGTTCGCTGTCAAACAGCAGCCGCTTGGCTCCCTCGCGCCAGACCTCCGGGCACGATTTGCCGCGCAGCACTGCCGCAACGGAATAGGCGTAGCCGCGATTGCCCGGGCTGACCTTGCCCAGCACTGCCTCTGCCTGCTGCACGCTCGCGTTCGCCCGCACGGCATCAACGAACGCCACCATGCGTGCCGCTTCCTCGGGATCCGTAGCCAGCACGGCCTTGCGCCAGGCGGACTCGTCGCCGCCGTGCCGCAGCGCCAGCGCCCAGGTGGCCCACACCGAATCCGCATCGACCCCCTGCTCTGCCGTCATGGCCATCGCCTTTTCGACGTACTCGCTCGGCGCGCCGTCGGACGCGGCAACCATGCGAATCATACGCGGCAGCAGATCGGCATCAGGCTGTGCCAGCTTCAGCGCTAGCTCGTACTCGCCTTGGCCGAGCTTCAGATAGGCTTCGTAGGGCGAACCCACGGCTTCCTCGCTGTCGATGGCCAGCATGTTGGTCAGAATTGAAGACTGGCCCGCCAGCGACTTGAGCTCCGCATTGTTGGCACCCAGCATGCGCTTGACGCGTGCCAGCTCCAGCGCCGCGAACTCCGACGTCGCCGGCGACGTCGCCGCTCGCGACCAGGCTTCGTTGGCGGCAGTCCAATCGCTCCGCGCGGCCAGCACGTAGCCGGCGGCATGGGCAAACCAGGGCTCCTGCGGCCAGCGACGCTGTCCGGCCAGGAATGCCTCGTCCTGTTCCGGGCCGTCGGCCATGCAGCGCACGGCCAGATAGGCCAGCGACGACGATTCGGGCTTGCTCGCCGCCATCTGCGTCTGGCGTTCGCACGCCGCGCCAGCGCTCTGGCCGATATGCAGGTCCTGCTCCATGCGCAGCGCAGCAACGTCTTCGGGATAGCGCTTCAGCCGCTCCGCGATGACGCTTGGCAGGATGTCCGGGGCCCGCCCCGCCATGGCGAGCCACGTGGTCAGGTTGCGCGAGCCCGGTGCATCCCAGCGCGCATGGGCCAGGATCATGGCCCTCACCTGCTCGTCGTCGCCCACCAGCTCGATCTGCCGCCGCGGCGCCCGATCGCCCATTGCCGTCACTACCGAGCGCAAACCGCCATTCTGGTGGCTCTTGGTCTGGATGGTGCTTGGCGGTTCCTGCAGAACGAAGTCGGCGTCGGTGGCCGACCAGCGCTGGGTACCCAGCATGCGGTCCGGGTCGCCCTTTGCGCCGCCATATTCCGCCCACCACTGGATCAAGGGCGCTGCACTGGCCACGTTGTAGGTGAAGTGCGAACGGCCGGTCATGCGCTCACTGTCGAAAGACTCGATCAGCTCCCCGTCCGCGGTATGGGTGACCACCTTGTGAGCGATGCCGGGCTCCACGTCGATGCTGGCGCTCTGCAGCGGCTCCAGGTTGACGGTGTTGCCGTCGATGGTGACCCGCACCGGAATGGCCAAGCCGTTGTAGAGCGAGACCGTAGCGGTACCGGTCAGCATGCCGAACACCAGCACGCCCACGACGATCGCCGCCGCGGCGGTTGCGCGGGCGGCGCCGGCAGCCCAGCCATCGGCGGTCTGGAACCTGTCCCACCAGCCCAGCTTGGTCTGCAGCTTGCGCTCCTGGCCGGGCAGCAGCAGCGGGTAACCCTTGGGGACCTGCGACGGGGCCGGCGCAGCGGGCGCCAGCTCGGTCGAATCCAGGCGCTCCACCACGGCGTCTTCGTTGGCCAGCATTGCCTCCAGCGTTGCGGCGCGCAGCTGAGACAGCGCGCCGCAGGTGTGGTTGACCCAGTCACCTGCATTGCGGACCCAGTTGTCCATGTTGCCCTGTACGGGCGCGCTCAGGCCCAGCTTGCCCAGCGATTCCGCCAACGGCTTGCCGCCGTGGGCGCTCACGGTCTCATCGATCACGCAGCTGCCGGCGGTGTCGTAGATGAAGACAAGGGCCTGCTGCACGCGGCTGGCGGCCACGATGAGTCGGTGCAGCTCGTTTTCGGAAACGCGCTTGTCAGCGGTCACTACCTGCAGCACGTTGACGAAGAGCCCGTACCCGTCACGCAGGTCGGCCTCGGTGTGCTCACAGAAGTGAAGCACGGCCACCTGCGCTTCGAGCAGCGCCTCCCACCCTGCCCCGCTGCGGCGCGCGGCCAGCCGGTGCAGGGTGCGGCATTCCTGGTCGTGCTGGGTCACTGCCTGACGGAGTGGCGCGATCTCCGCATCCAGCGTGGTGATGACCGGGCCGAGGCGCGAGGTGTCCAGCACCTGGTCACGCCAATGCACGCGGTTGCCCGATGCGCGCAGGTGCCCCGCGCGGGCGGCCTCCAGCGTGGCGCGCTCATCCTCCAGCAGCTGCAGCTGCTGCAGTGCCTTGCCATGTGCCGGCGCGTACAGGGTAGCGATGCGTTCGCGCAGCTGGTCATTGTTCAGCGGCTCGAGCGGGCCGAGGAACAGCTCGGCCGGCGTGGCCACGCCACGCACGAAGGACCGCCGCAGGTAGGTGCCCTGGTAGCGCTGCTGCAGGGCGCGGATATCGAACTCGGCATCGAGCCGGCGCAGCGATTCGTCGCCGTCGGCGAACGCCGGCGGGGTTTCGCGCAGCATCTCGCGGGTGAGCTGGTGCTTGAGCGCGTCGGCGTCGCGGAACAGCAGCATGGCCGGGCGTTCGTCGATGACCGCTTCCACGTAGCGCCGCTTCAGGTTGTTCTCGCGGTCGACGTTGGCCGGGTGCGTGGACCACATCTCCGGCGCACGCACCATGGCCTGGCGGAACACACGGTGCTGCTCGCGCTCACGCTCGGGCAGCTGCGGCGGTTCGGCATACAGGGGGTCGGGAGACACCCGGCGCAGGTTGGCCAGCATGCGCGTCTGCACGGCGAACAGGTCGGCCACGGCATGGCCAGCGGCGAATTCGCGCGAGGCGAAGCTGAGCGTCCTGCCCCAGGCATCGTCGGCGGCGCCCAAACGGTGCAAGGCATGCACCAGGGCATCGCTGCCGGCCAGCGAGGCGGCCACCAGGTCGGCCTGGTACTCCATTTCGCGCGACAGGGCGCGCTCGGACAGCGCGACCACGCTGAAGGCGGTATCCACCAGCGAGCGGATCGCCCAGACGATCAGCGACAAGGACCAGCCAATCCAGGCGATGCGGAAGTCCAGCCGCGCAACGGTGGCCAGAATGGTGTCGAGCGCGTCGCGCCGGGCCACCAGCTGGCTGGCGATCTGATGGGCAACGTACACCCACCGCCCCACCGCCATGGTGCGCTGGGCGAAGTGGCCGAATTCGTGGGCCAGCACGGCCTTGAATTCGCCCAGGTTCAGCGCATTCACCAGCGGCAGGCCGATGTCCAGGTTCTTGCGCGAGGGCAGCAGCAGGTTGACCAGTGAGAGATCGTAGAAGACGCCGGCGTTGACCCGCGGCGACAGGTACACGCGCTTCGGGCGGGGCGCGCCGGCCTCGTCGGCCAGGCGGTGCAGGAACGCGAACAGCTCGGGCTGGTCGGCCGGCTTGAGTTCCATGTCCTTGGAGGTCTGGCCACGCTTCAGGAACACCAGTCCCTTGGCCATGAACGCGACCAGGAACACGGAGAACCCGCCAACGAGGAGATTGGCAAATGTGTTGCCGCCTTCCCCGGCCAGCATCGTGCGGAACACTCGGTAGGCGGTCCAGCCAAACCAGCCCATCAGGGCGAAGTAGGCAAAGGCGAACGTAAGCAGGCCGGCCACGGCCAGCCATGCATGGCGGCGATAGGCGGAGCTGGGTGCGGTGAGTTGCGCAGGCACGGCCGAAGGCCCCGCCGGATAGAGCGAATCCATTATGTACATCCCCCTGTTGTCCTGCTCCGTGCTGACCCCCCGGGCATGGCACGGAGTTTACCCGGCGTCATGCCCGGTCCCGGGGCGATTGTGCACGTTGTTGAGGCGCCGCGCATCTGCCCGCGGAGCGGGGATGGGTAATGGAACATTCCCCGGTAGGGTTGCATCCCAATCAACCGCCAGGGTGGTGATTGCCCCTTTGGGGCATGACCTCGAACGCAGACAGCGCGTTTTAGTTTGAGATCATGCGTAACCGCGCCGATCACCGTTATCGGCGGTCGTTTGGGAACCGACCCTACCGCGCCAGACGCTTGTGCGAGGGCGAGGCCATCCCATCGCCCCGCCGCGTTGCCGATCAGTCGTGGGTGGTCGCGGCCATTGCGGCTCTGATGTCGTCCGGGATTATGCAATCGGCGCCTCGGCGTCGTGCGGGCCCAGTGAGCGGTTCAATCACGCCGCCTTCGGCCTCGCTTGTTCCGGGTTTGCAGTGCATTGCCAGGAACAGGGTTCGGCCGTTGCGGTCTACCCATTGCTGGCCGAAGTACTCCCCGTCCGCCCGCTCGAAGGTGGGGCCGATCAGCTCCGTCAGCGTCCCTTGATTGGGCAGGTTGCGCAGCATGGGGCTGTCGTTCATGGAGGCGTTGAGCCAGCTGGCGATGACCGAGCCATCCATGCGACGCAAGGTTGTCATCCTGCCCGGTGCGTCGTTGTCGAGGTAGCGCGACGTCCACAGGCGATCCTCGCCCCAAGGGGTGATTGCGGTGTAGCGAGGCGGCAGCCGCTCGACCCCATCCGCATCCATGAAGCCGTAGTACCCATCGCGCAGGAACACGACGCCGCCTGGCAGCAGCGCCTCCGCATACCTGATGGGCTCGCCCACGAAGCGTTGGCGTTCTACGTCATACAGGCGAACTCCCTCTGCGTCGCTGCGCACAAGGAGCAATGCGCCATCAGCGCTGACCTGTTCGATCCAGGTGCCCTTTGGAAGAAGGTGTTGGCCCAGCCCGGCGTCGAGCCACAGCCGTGGCTGTGATTCGTCGGCCAGCGTGCCGAAGAAGCCCGTTGCCTCCGCCGACAGGCGGCTCAGTGGCGGTGTTTGAACCAGCAGCTTTCCTCTGCAGTCCACCAAGGTCTCCTGCCCGTCCTCCGCTATCGCCTGCCTTATCTCGGGACGGCCATCGACCTCTTTCCAGGCGTAGGCCGCGAATGGCCCCAGTACGTGGCTGTCTGCATCGACCAGCTTGTCACCCGCTTCGCCCATGGTGGTGCGCCAGACACCTGGGCAGACCTCCTCGCCTTTGGTTGCCCCCGCGATCGCCAGGAAGCGCCCATCCGGGTACATGAGGCCGTGCACGGCGTCGGCTTCGCTTGCGAAGATGCCCTCGGCATCTTCACGGATGACACGATATTCCGTCGCCCAGCGCGGCCAGCTTCCCAGGTCTTCAGACGCGAGGGTGCGCGATCGCGGCGATGAGTAGCCCACCAGGTAAATCAGCGTGCGATCACCGGTCAGTTGCCCGCGCGCATCCAGTCTGCGCCACGCCCTGCCCTGCAGCCCAAGCCAGCCGCCGTTGTCGAGCGGCAGCAGATTGTCGATGCGCTCGGTCCACAGCGTGTTGCCTGCCTCATCACGCAGCGCGCAGGGTGTGCCCGGTTCGAGATCGCAGACCAGATACTGCGCGCGGTCCGGGAACGGGCCGGCTGCCCGGAGTTCACCCTTGGCGAGCTGCATGCGCAGCTGCCCACGCGCATCGAAGATGCGTTCGCCAGCTTCGCGCGAACGCCAGCTGTAGCGCTGGGGATGCGGCGTGGTGGCCCACTCGCCGCTCCCGGGCTGCCAGTCCACGAAGCTGCTTCCATCGGCCCGCATCAGGCCGGTCCCCGCCTCGGACCATGTGGTGAACAGCGGGATTGGGTCCGGGTCTTCCGGGTGCCGCTCGAACGGCGCGTCGGATCGGAGCTCGACATACGGGCCCCGCAGGGATACCCGTCCCGTGTCATCGAACCACACGCTGCGGCTTGTCTCGAAATCCACGGCAAGCCAGCGATTGGGCGCGATCTGCTGGGGTCGCCCCGGCCACTCCTGTATCAGGCGGCCTTGGTCGTTGGCCACCAGGGCGGTGTCGAACCCGCTGGCCTGCAGGACGAATGTCTGGGGTGCCTCCGCCCACGCCGGCGCGATGCCGAGCGCGAGCGCCAGGAGCACCGGCCGGGTCGTGCGATGCAGGCGTTTCGCGCGGCCGACACCCAGGGGGTCGAAGTGCTGCATGGCGTCCGTGTCGTGCTTCGTCATCCGTCGGTCTTGAGCGTACTGAAAGGAGCCTATGGTAGCCGCCAACCTGTACTCCCTGATGGCTGACAGCTGTCACTTGTTCCGTTCCGCCGCAACGCGAGAATTACCCCATTCCCGCACGGCCCTGCACGGCCGGCACCCACCCAAGCCAAGGACGTTCCATGAACATGCTGCAGCTCTTCGTTTCGCATACTCCCCTCTGGGTCTGGGCGCTTCTGGCCTTCCTGATCACGCGCGGTGTGGCTGCCATGAAGCCGGGTGAAGTCTCGCTTGGGAGGCTGGCCATCGTGCCTGCCCTGTTCACCGTGTGGGGCCTGTATTCGATCAGTGCCCGCTACGGCGCCTCCTGGCAAGCGTGGGCGACCTGGCTGGTCGGGATCGCCGTGGGGGCGGGCATCGGCTGGATGCTGCTGCGCCGTTCGACGCTGACCGCGAACCGGGCAACCGGGAAGCTGTGGCGCGACGCGGACTACAGCTTGCTGCCGCTGTTGCTGGTGACGTTCGCGGTGAAGTACGGGTTTGAATCGGCGCTTGCGATGTCGCCTACGCTTGCGGGGGATGTTGGCTTCCGCGCGGCCTATCTGCTGCTGTCGGGTGGGTTCACCGGCATCTTCATCGGCAAGTACCTCCGCTACCTGGCCGCGTGGCGCCGTGCAACGCCGGACAATGACGTGCAGGTAACGGGCTGAGCTGGATGGCCGGATCCGGGACGGGTGTATCTGCCGGGCTGATGCCTGCCGGCCGGGGTGCTGTATGCCGACGGGACTGCTGTGTGCCGGCCGACGGTAGGGTTGCATCCCAATCAACCGCCGGGGTGGTGATTACCCTTTTGGGGCATGACCTTGAACGCAGGTGGCGCGCTGTCGATCTGTGACCATGCGTCACCGTGCCGATCGCCGTTATCGGCAGTCGTTTGGGAACCGACCCTGCCGTGCCTTCGGCGGTGCCAGCCGGCTTCCGGACATTGTCCGGGCACCGGTAGGGTTGCATCCCAATCAACCGCCGGGGTAGTGATTACCCCTTTGTGGCATGACCTTGAACGCAGGCGGCGCGCTGTCGATCTGGGATCATGCGCCACCGTGCCGATCACCGTTATCGGCAGTCGTTTGGGAATCGACCCTACCGTGCCTTCGGCGGTGCCTGCCAGCTTCCGGACATTGTCCGGGCACCGGTAGGGTTGCATCCCAATCAACCGCCGGGGTGGTGATTACCCCTTTGGGGCATGACCTTGAACGCAGGCGGCGCGCTTTCGATTTGGGGTCATGCGCCACCGTGCCGATCGCTGTTATCGGCAGTCGTTTGGGAACCGACCCTACCGTGCCTTCGGCGGTGCCAGCCGGCTTCCGGACATTGTCCGGGCACCGGTAGGGTTGCATCCCAATCAACCGCCGGGGTGGTGATTACCTCTTTAGGGCATGATCTCGAACGCAGGCGTCGAGCTTTCGATTTGGCGTCATGCGTCACCGTGCCGATCGCCGTTATCGGCAGTCGTTTGGGAACCGACCCTACCGTGCCTTCGGCGGTGCCAGCCGGCTTCCGGACACTGTCCGGGCACCGGTAGGGTTGCATCCCAATCAACCGCCGGGGTGGTGATTACCCCTTTGGGGCATGACCTTGAACGCAGGCGGCGCGCTGTCGATCTGTGATCATGCGTCACCGTGCCGATCGCCGTTATCGGCAGTCATTTGGGAACCGACCCTACCGGCGGGGTCCATTGCGACCGGGGCCGGGGCGCGGGTGTTTCCCGGGGCGTGAAGAGACCTTATAGTTCGGCTCTTCAACGGACACGGCGGACTGAAATGCCTTTCATCGGAATCGGACTCCATGTACTTGCCGCCATCTTCTTTGCCGTGCATGCCATCCGCTCTGGCCAAAGCTTGTACTGGCTCATCCTGCTTTTCTCGTTCCCGCTGCTCGGCAGCGTTGTCTACTTCCTGGCGATCTATTTTCCCGAGATCCGCCATTCGCGCGGCGCTCGCCAGACCCTGCGCGCGGCGAACCAGTTGATCAACCCCGGGCAGGAGCTGCGCAACGCCCGGGCTGAACTTGCGCATACCCCCACCCTGCAGAACCGGCTCCGGCTCGCGACGGTGCTGCTGGACGCCGGCCACGTGCAGGAAGCGCGCCCGCTCTTCGAGCAGGCGGCCAACTCGCCGCTGGGCGATGAGCCGCACATCCTGGCCGGGCTCGCCCGTGCGCGCCTTGAATCGGGAGACGCCCTGCTTGCGGTGGAAACCCTGGACGGCATGTTCGCGCGCCACCCGGACACTCGGCGCAAGTCGGAGCACACGCTGCTCTATGCGGAGGCGTTGGCGGCGGCCAATTCGCCCGAAACGCGCGCGGCATTCGAGCGCGCCATCGAGTGCGGCAACGAGGCAGCTGCGCGGTGCCGATACGGCGAATGGCTGCTTTCCCAGTCGGATCCCAACGACCAGCAGCAGGCTCGCCTGCTCTTTTCCGGGATCATTGAAGACTCGAAGCGCTGGTCGCGGTTTGCGCGGAGCCACAATGCGGCCTGGCTTGATCGGGCAAAGCGCGTGGCGAACGCGCGATGAAATCCCTCCTGCTGCTTCTACTCGCTACAACCCCTGCGTTCGCCGCCGAGCCGACGCCCGTGCCTGCACAGGATGTGGTGGCCGGCGGGAAGGCGCGCGTCCGCCTATACGCGATGCGCGACCATATGCTTACGGTGCTGACCAACGCACCGTGCGATGACGAGTTCGAGGGAAAGATCGTGGTGCGGCAGCCCGAGGAGGTTGGCACGTTCACCAGCCGCGCGCGGGCCGAGCAGCTCGGACTCGTGAACACCTCGCTCGGAATTCCGGAAACGAAGACCCTGCGTACGTACATGGGCCGGGATGGGCTGGCTTGGAAGCCGATGTATACCGAGATCGTGGTGGACGCAGGCAAGCCGATCATCGTCAGTGGCAACGTTCCGCATGACGAGATTCAGTGTGAGCCGAATCCGGCAGTTCGCTTCGTGCCCGTGGCTGGCCAGGACTACGAATTCCAGATGACGACCTCGTGGGGCTTCTGCAGCGTCGAAGGTAGCCGCGTCATTGCCCAGAACCGCACAGAGAAGGCGCCCGTGTTTCCGGCCCGGATGGGCTGCATGGCACCGGACATCAAGACCCGTGCGGACTGGCCGAGGCACGGGCAGGACTATGTCGCCTTCCTGTTCACCGAAGGGAAGTTGCAGTACCTGCGTCTGTCAGATCCGAAGGCCGAGCCGGTGACCGTCGACGATACGCCTGCCAATGCCCCGGATTTCGCCCAATTGCTCGACGATCTCTCAACCACCTCGGGGGCCGAGTTCTGCGCCGTCGTCCCGGTCGACGGCTACCGCTCGCCCCTGCATGAGCAGTACACGGCCATGCTGGCGCGGCGCGGTACCGAGCTGCCGAACGTCCATTCGGCAGACGTGACAGTGCGGCGGCACATGCTGCAGCTGTACGACATCCCCATGAGCATGAAGGCCGTGCGGCGCTACTGCATGCAGCTTCCAGTGGGCGGCTCCTCAGCCGCCGTGGCGGCCGATTAAGGCTGCCACTGCATGTCGAAGTGCAGCGCCAGCCGTTGGCCGGGCTCCAGCCGGTTCCGTGCCAGCGTAAAACCGTCGGGCGGTCCGGTCTGCGGTTCCACGCAGGTGGCGTGCGGGGCGCCGTCGTAGACCACCCAGTGATCGGTGTCGGCGCGCAGCTGCAGGCGCTGGCCGGCTGACAGGAGCGTCACCTCCGCAGAGTTGATGAAGCAGTCGTCCCATGGGCCGGGCGACGGGCTTGCGAGCGGAAGCGTGGCGATGCCCTCCCCGTCCCGGGGATACATGGCATTCGGAGCGAACAGCAACTCATCCGGCTTGCGGAACCAGGGATGCCAACCGAGCACGGCCGGCATGGCGCGCTCGCCGGCCTGCACCGCAAGATGCAGCTCCAACCGATCTGGGCCTACACGGACGGTCTGCGTCGCCACGCCGCCGAAGGGCCAGTAGGCGTCCTCGGGAAGCACCAACGACAGTGCGGCGGCATCCGTATCGATGCTGTCGATACGCCACGGCCGTGAGAACCCTACCCCGTGGATGGCGTGCGCACCGAAGTTCGTCGGCAGCGCGTACGCCTCGCCATCGAAGTTGAAGCACCCCTGCCGAATTCGCCCAGCCCACGGCACCATTGGGTAGCAACCCCACGCGATGGTGGCGGCCCCACCCTGCTGTTCGTCCGCCAGCCAATCCACGCCGTCGTAGCGGATCTGGGCAATACGTCCCCCAGCGGCTGGAGCGAGCGCGACCTCCAGTTTGCCCGCGCGCAGCCAGTACAGGCGGCCGGCTGGCAGCGGTGCCTGCGCATCATCGATGGGCAGCACGTGCTCAGTTGCCATACGGATCGATGGTCTGGATGCTGCCGTTGGCGTCGATGTGCAGCGGGGTGCACTTCACCGAGCGCAGGTGGGTAACCCCGCCCGACAACAAGGCGTCGTGATAGAACAGATACCACTGCCCCGCGAACGCGCAGATGGAGTGGTGCGTGGTCCAGCCCACCACCGGCTTGAGAATCACACCCGCATAGGTGAACGGGCCATACGGGTTGTCGCCGATGGCGTAGCACAGCAGGTGCGTGTTGCCGGTGGAGTACGACAGGTAATACCGGCCCTGATACTTGTGCAGCCACGGTCCCTCGAAGAACCGGCGCTCATGGTCGTCGGCGCGCAGCGGCTGCCCGTGCTCGTCCAGGATGACGACTTCGCGTGTGGGCTCGGCCAACCGGGTCATCCCCACGTCCAGCCGCCCGACGCGCGGCCCCAATGCAGGTTCAACCCCGGTGGGTTCCTCGTGCGCCGCGTCGTAGCGGTTGTCACGGTACTTCTGCAGCTGGCCGCCCCAGATGCCGCCGAAGTAGAGGTAATGCGCGCCGTCGTCGTCCTCGAGCACGGCCGGGTCGATCGAGTAGGTGCCATCCATCGGCTCGGCTTCGGCGGTGAACGGACCCTCGGGGCGATCGGCGACGGCGACGCCAATGCGGAATATGCCCTGCGCGTCCTTGGCCGGGAAATACAGGTAGTAGCGGCCGTCGCGGCTGGCCGCGTCCGGCGCCCACATCTGTTTGGCAGCCCACGGCACATCGCGCACATGCAGCGCCATGCCACAGTCGGCGGCCTCGCCGTCGGGGCGGTCCATGCGCAATACGTGATAGTCCTCCATGCCGAAGTGCCCGCCCTCATCGTCGAACGGCGCGCCGGCATCGATGTCGTGCGAGGGATAGATGTACAGCTTTCCTTCGAACACATGGGCCGAAGGATCGGCGGTGAAGATGTGGGTCACCAGCGGCGGGGAGATGGCGTGTGCGGCGAGATGGCCCATGTCATTGCCTTGGCGACGCTGCCGCAGCTCCTGCTCGATGCGGGTTTCCATGCGCTTGTCGATCTCGTAGAGGAACAGCATCGCAACGGCCACCAGAAACGGGATGGAACAGTACAGGCTCACCGTCAGCCGGATGCCGTTGACCACGCCCTCCGGCTGTTGGTCCGCGCCGGCCTGATAGCCGTAGTACGCCAGGATGCCGGCGACCAGCGCGCCGCCGACGCTGAGCCCGATCTTCAGGCCGCACAGCATGGCGGAGAAGATGATGGCGGTGGCACGGCGGTTGTTCTTCCATTCGGAGTAGTCGGCAACGTCGGCGATCATCGCCCACAGCAACGGGATGGTGATGCCGTAGAAGAAGCCGTGCAGCATGAAGGAAACAAACGCCACGGCCACGGCGGTGGGCGGGAAGAAGTAGAAGACCAGCAGGAACACGGTGGACACCAGCAGCGCACCGCCAAACACATCGCGCTTGCCGAAGCGGTCGGCCAGGCGACGGGACACGCCGATGCCGAGGATCATGCAGAGGATGCCGCACGCATTGAACAGGCTGAACGCCGACGTCGCCGGATCCTCCGGCCAGGTGAACCCCGACAGGCCCCATCCGCTCAGTACGGCATTCAATCCCCCGATGAAGTGGTTGAAGCCGGAGCGGTCGAGGAAGCCCGCCAAGGCGGCCTCGCTCATGTAGTACTGGAAGTAGTAGATGTAGGTGCCGCCCTTCAGGGCCAGGTTGATGAAGACCAGGATCGTCAGCGCCAGCATCACCTTCCACGGCCGGTTCCGCACCAGATCGGACAGGTCCTGCAGCACCCCGCCGGTCTGTTCCTTGGCCGGCACGATGCGCTCGCGCGTGGTGGCGAAGGTGATCAGGAAGAACACCGTACCCACGACCGCGAATACCGTCATCACCCGCTCGAAGCCCAGCACGCGGTCGCCGTCGCCCAGGATCAGCACCAGCGGCAACAGCAGGACCTGGATGATGAACTGCGCGATCATCACCGCCACGAAACGGTAGGCCGAGAGGCTGTTGCGCTGGGCCATGCTGCCGGTGAGTACGCCGCTGAGCGCGGAGTACGGCAGGTTGTTGGCCGCGTACACCAGCATGAGCAGGCCGTAGGTGCCCAGGGCGTAGACGATCTTGCCGCGGGCGCCCAGATCAGGTGTGCTGAAGGCAAGCAAGGACAGCACGCCGAACGGAATCGCCGTCCACAGGATCCACGGCCGGAACTTGCCCCAGCGCGTGGCGGTGCGGTCGGCGGCGATGCCGATCAGCGGGGTGAACACGAACGCCCCCAGCAGGCCGACCACGAAGATGATCGTCGCTGCCGTGGCCGGCGGTAGCCGGTACACATCGGTGTAGAAGAACGCCAGGTAGGTGATCAACGTCTGGAAGATCAGGTTCGCGGCCAGGTCGCCGAGGCTGTAGCCCAGTTTTTCGCGTACCGACAACGTGTGCTCGGTGCTTTCCATGCGGCGGGAATCAGTCACGGGCAGCCTCCACGGTGAACCCGGCCGTCGCGCGCAGATCCGCGCTGGAGCTCCCTACCCTCACTTCGTACGCCCCCGGCGGCACGACATACGCCCCCCGCGCTTCATCGTACTGGCGCAGGGCCTGGTGTGCGTCCAGATCGAAGGCAACGCTGCGCCGCTCGCCGGGGGCCAGGTGGATACGCTGGAAACCGTGCAGCGCCTGGAGTGCTTCACCCGGCGCGGCGTCCAGCCGGCGCACGTACAGTTGCACCACTTCGTCGCCTGCGCGTTTGCCGGTGTTGGCCACGTCCACCGTTGCCTTGAGGCGCCCGTCTGCGGCGATGCGCGGCGCATTGAGGCAGAGCTTGCCGTAGTCGAATGTCGTGTACGACAGCCCGTGCCCGAACGGATACAGCGGCTTCCCCCGGAAGTAGCGGTAGGTGCGGCCTTCCATCGTGTAGTCGTCGAATGCCGGCATTGTCTGGTCTGCTTTGTAGAACGTGACCGGCAGCCGTCCGCCGGGAGTGGTGTCGCCAAACAGCGCTTGGCCCACGGCGGTGCCGCCGCGTTGCCCGGGGTACCAGCTCATCAGGATCGCAGGCAGCTTGTCCTCGGCCCATTCCACGGCCAGTGCCGAGCCGCCGGTGAGCACCATCACCACCGGCTTGCCGGTGGCGTGCAGCGCTTCCAGCAGCGCCCGCTGCGGGGCCGGCAGGCGCAGGTCGGTGCGGTCGCCGCCGGCAAAGCCGGGGTAGTTGACCTTCATCTCTTCGCCTTCGACATCGCCGGTGAGCCCGCCGACGAACACCACCACGTCCGCACTGCGGGCGGCATCGAGCGCCTCCTCGAACGGCGGCTTGGCACCGGGCATGCGCCAGCCCAGCCGCACGCCTGCGTCGCGCTCGGCGTCGTAGTACTCGAGTTTGATGTCGTAGGCACGGCCTGCCTGCAGGTCCAGCTCCACGCCATCGCCGTGCAGCCGGTCGGCGTTGGCCCACTGGTCCAGCACGCGCTTGCCATCCACGTAGAGGCGGAAGCCATCGTCGGCGGCGGCCTCGATGCGGTAGCGGCCCGATACCGGCGGCAGCAGCTGGCCACTCCAGCGGATGCTGAACCCATCGGCGGGAATGCCCTGCCCCGGTGCCGCCTCGCCACGTGCCAACAGGTTGTCGGTGGGGGAGCCCCGGTCCCAGCGGAAACCGATCTGGGCGTCGGTGCGCACCAGCGCCGGCGTGCCGGAAAGATCGGCCGTGCGGAAGTACTCGCCGCGCAGGCCGCGCTCCGGGGAATCGGCCGAAGGACGCAGGTAGGTCGGTTCGATCAGCGGGGTCGCGCTGGGATCGTCGCGCCCTTCCACCAGGTCCACTCCGCGTGCATAGCGCACCTCCACGCCCTTGGCCGCGTCGCGGATGCCCTGCAGGATCGTCACCGGCGCCGCCGGGGTGCCGAAGTAGTTGCCGAGCAGCGCCATGGTGTCGTCGGCGGTCGGTCCGACCACCGCGATGCGCTTGAGGCTGCGTGACAGCGGCAGCACGCCATCGTTCTTCAGCAGCACCAGCGATTCCTGCGCGGCCTTCAGGGCCAGCGCGTCGTGCGCCGGCGCCTGGTTCACTGACGCCGGTATCCGCGCCCACTTCACGCGCTCGGGTGGGTCGAACATGCCCAACCGCATGCGTGCGGTAAACAGGCGCGTGACCGCGTCGTCGATCTCCGCTTCACTGATCAACCCCTGCTTCACCGCTGCGGGCAGCGTGGCGTATTCCTGGCCGCATTCCAGTTCGGTGCCGTTCTTGACCGCGAGTGCGGCGGCGGCTTCGCGGGTAGGCACGATCTTGTGATTCTTCCAGATATCGACGATGGCCCAGCAGTCGGACACGACGTAGCCCTTGAAGCCCCACTCACGGCGCAGCACGTCGCGCAGCAGGAACTGGCTGGCGCTGGCGGACTCGCCATACACCCGGTTGTAGGCGCCCATCACCGCATCCACCTGGCCTTCCTTCACCAGCGCCTCGAACGCCGGCAGGTAGGTGTCGTACAGATCGCGCTTGCTGGGCCGTGCATCGAAGTGGTGGCGGTCGGCCTCCGGGCCGCTGTGCACGGCCAGGTGCTTGGCGGTGGCGTCCAGCTTGCGGTACACCGGGTCGTCGCCCTGCAGGCCGTGCACGAAGGCCACGCCCATGCGGGAGGTGAGGTACGGGTCCTCGCCGTAGGTTTCCTGGCCCCGGCCCCAGCGCGGGTCGCGGAAGATGTTGATGTTGGGCGACCAGAAGGTCAGCCCCTGATAGCGCTCATGCGAGCCCTCGCGCAGGAACTGGTGGTGCTTGGCACGCGCCTCGTCGCTGATGGTGGTGGCCACCTGCCCCATCAACGGCACGTCGAAGGTGGCGGCCAGGCCGATGGCCTGCGGGAACACGGTGGCCTGCCCTGCCCGCGCGACGCCATGCAGGCCTTCGTTCCACCAGTCGTAGGCGGGAACGCCCAGGCGCTCGATGGCGGGTGCGGCGTTCTGCATCTGCGCGGCCTTCTCCTCCAGCGTCATCTGAGCGACCAGCGCCGCCGCCCGCGTTTCAAAGCTGGCCGAGGTGTCCAGCCACGGCTGCGGCTCGGCGGCATGGCCGACGGTCGCCAGGGTGATCGCGGCGCAGAGCGCCAGCGTGCGGAACATCGGGCTGGAGAGCCGGGGCCTGCGCGTCATCAGTTGCTCCTCAAGGCACGCTCATCGCGCGCAAATGGTCCCAGCAGAGCGCCCACGAAGCCGCCTGCACGATCGGTACTCAACACGGTTCCATCCACGTCGTCGGCGAGGGTCTGCCAGCTGTGCCCGTCGCCCGTGTCGAACGCGAATGCATAGCGGCCCTCGTCGCCGGTGATCTTCAGGCGTAGCGACGCGGATGCGTCCAGCTCCTTGGTGGCCAGCACTTTCTGCTCGCCGCTGCCGTCGCGCGCTTCGAGAAATACCGCCACGCGATTCTTCCCGATGCTGCGCACGCCCAGGAAGTACCAATAGGCCTCGTTCTGGAACGCCGCCAGCCCTGCCGCTACCCCCGCCGCCGGACGCGTCATCTGCGTGCTGGCCTCGAAGTGCAGGTGCTGTTGGCGCCGGCCGAGGAAGGCGGGGTTGCGCAGCGTGTCCAGGTTCTCCGGCAGCGGATGCACCGCCAGGGAGCCCGGACGCTCGCGAAGATCCGCCCACGGCTGTTTCGGGACGCGCACACGCAGCCATTCGTTGCCTAGCGCCGGCGCATCGAACTCATCGCGCGTGACGAAATTGCCGGTAGACGGTGCCTGCGCCGCATCGCCCTGCATCCAGGATGGCGCCTTGGCTACATACGGAATGGTCTGACCGGCCGGCAGGATCACCGGCCAGCCATCGCGCCACTCCACCGGCAACAGGTAGGTTTCCCGCCCGGTGTTGTAGTGCCGCGTGTCGTAGTTGCGGCTGGCCAGGAATACCGCCCACCACGAGCCGTCCGGGCCTTCCACCAGGTCGGCGTGGCCGGCATTGGTGATCGGCAACGGCCTGTCATTGGGCAGGTCGCGCTGGGTGAGAATCGGATTGCCCGCATACGGGATGTACGGCCCCCAGACGTCGCGGCTGCGCAGGACCACCTGGGAATGTTGCGGCCCGGTGCCACCCTCGGCGTCAGAAAGGTAGTACCAGCCATCGCGCTGGTAGAGGTGTGGTCCCTCGATCCAGATCGGGTTCTTGGCCGGTTCCACGCCCCCATCGATCAGCACTTTGCGCTGGCCTACCGGCTTGAATGCCGCCAGATCGATCTGCTGCATCCAGATCGCGCGGTGCCCCTCGTAGCGTGGCGGGCCCGGCGGCACATCGTTGTTGAGCAGGTACACGCGGCCGTCGGTATCGAAGAATAGCGACGGGTCGATACCCTCGATGCCGGGCAGCCAATGAGGGTCGGACCACGGACCCGCTGGATCGCGTGCGGTGGCAATGAAGTTGCCGCCACTGTCGACCGCCGTGGTGACCACGTAGAACGTTCCCTCGTGATACGAGATGGCCGGGGCGAAGATGCCGCGTGACACGCTGAGGCCGTCGAAGTCCAGCTGCGTGGGCCGGTCGATCACGTTGCCGATCTGCTTCCAGTGCACCAGGTCCACGCTCTCGAACACCGGGATGCCCGGGAAGTAGGTGAAGCTGGAGTTGACCAGGTAGAACTTGCCGTTGGCGCTGGTGATGCTGGGGTCCGCGTGGAAACCGGCCAATACAGGGTTACGGTAGTGCCCTGCAGGCAGGGCAGCGTCAAACGCTGCATCGTTCCCGGCGTATTCGAACCAGTCGAAGTACACCGGCGGCGCGGGAGTGGCCCCTTTCACCTGCAGGGCGGCGGACAACAGCAGTAACGTGGCAAGCAGCAGTCGCATCACGGAGCTCCTGCATCGGTGAGGGAGAGCTCGAACGGTCCCGCAGGTGCCCCGCTGCTGTCCCGCAGCGTGCAGACCGGGCCATCCGCCCAGCAGTAGCGGACGCGCGCGGCCGTTGCGGCCCGCAGGCTGTTCAGCACTACCGCATGGCCATCCAGCGTGGCGTCGGCGTAGGCGCAGTGCTTCGCCTCGGCATCGCACAGCTCAAAGCCGATAGGACCGTTCGCACCTGTCGCGACCAACGCACCAGTGACGCCGTCGAACGCGATCCGCACCTCAACCGACGTGCGGGATACGCTGCCGGGGGTCGGGCCGGAGGCGGCGAGTGCCTGTTCGCCATACACCACCTGCCGCGCCACCCGTGCCAGACGCCGGCCCAGTTCCTGCTTGTTCGGCGGATGGATGTCGTAGGCATCGCCGATGTCGATCGCCAGCGCCAGACCGGTGTGCGGGTCTTCCGCCGCAACGCGTCGCTGCGCCTCGCGCACCTGCGCCCAACCACTTTCCACCGGCGCTACGGGTGGCTGGCCGTAGGCGGCGAGCTGCACGACCAGCAGCGGCATCTGCGCGCCGAACCGGCTGCGCCAGTCATCACGCAGGCTGCGCAGCTTTGCCGCGTACGCCGAGCCGTCCCCGGTGTTGGACTCGCCCTGGTACCAGAGCATGCCGCGCAGGCCATAGTTCCCGAGCGGCGCGATCATGCCGTTGTACAGGGTCGACAGCCCCGTCGCCGACTGCCACGGCGCCAGCGGCGGTGCCTGGTCACCGGGCGCTGCCCGGTACTGCCATGGCGTGTCCAGAACGATCCGCGTGCCATCATCCAGTTGCACGGCGTGCGCACTTGCGGGGCCTGCCAGTCCGCCGTCGCCCCAGGTGTCCAGCACATTGACGACCACGGTGTTGGTGCCGGCCTTCAGCAGGCCGGGCGGCAGCGGATAGGATCGCGCATCTCCCGGGGCGTTCTGGCTGCCCACGGCTACGCCATTGACCCAGGTCACGTCGGTTTCATCGGCAGGCCCCAGCTCAAGGCGTGCGCCCTGCCCTGCCTGTGCGGCGGTGAGCGTCACCTGCGTGCGGTACCAGACCATGCCGTTGTACGCCGACAGCGCCGGTACGCCCCAACGCTCCCATGCGCCGAGCTGGGCCGGTGCTGCCTGCCATCCTGCGTGGTCTGGGCCGGGCTGCCAGGGTGCATCGCCCGGTGTTGCCCCTTCGCGCTGCATCCACCACTGTTCCCAGTGCTTCCCCCATTGCGCATTTGCCGCCGCAGGATCGCTGGAATAAAGCGCCAATACGTCCAGCGCCTCGTCCATGCCGCCCTGCGCACGCAGCGCATCGGCGCTGGTCCATGCCTCTATCCGCGAGCCGCCCCATGCCGACTGGATGAGTCCCATCGGCACGTTGACGGTCTTCTGCAGCTCCCGCGCGAAGTAGTAACAGGCGGCGGAGAAGTCGCGCACGGTGTCCGGTGACGCAGGGTTCCATGCAACGGGCCCGGAGAAACCGTTCTGTGACGCGACTGCCGCGGCCTTGGGCACGGTGAGCAGGCGGATGTCCGGATGTGTGGCCGATGCGATTTCGCTGTCGGCGTCGAGCGCGCGGCGTACCGGCAGTTCCATGTTCGATTGGCCGGCGCACAGCCACACGTCGCCCACCTGCACGTCCTGCACGGTCTGGGTGGCCTGGCCTGCCTGCACGTTCAGGACGTAAGGGCCACCCGCCGCGATGGGCTGCAGGGTTGTGCGCCAGTGGCCTTCTGCATCCGCCTCGGTGGTGACGGTCTGGCGCGCGAAGGTTACAGAGACGGTGGCGCCGGGTGGCGCATCGCCCCAGACCGGGATCGGTTGGTCGCGCTGCAGGACGGCGTGGTCCTGGAACAGGGGGTGCAACAGGGGCGTCACGGATTGCTGGGCCAGTGACGGCGAGACACAGCCCAGTAGAACCGCTGCCAATATCCAGCCTGATCTGCTCACCGCCCGTCTCCTGGTGCGGAAGGGAATTGAAGTGCCTCGTAGTACGACAGCGGGTGCGGGGGCGCGGCTTCGCCCGGCGGTAATGGGCGGCCGCTTATGGATTGGAAGTACGCGACGCTGGCGTCGCGCCACCATTGCGCTTCGCGCAGTTGGATGTTGAGGAAGGCCGCAATTTGTTCGTGGCGTTGGGCGTCCACGGTGTGCGGCAGCGGGGCAGAGCCCCGCTCTACGGCGGTGGGTGCTACGGGTGCGGCGGGATTGCGCAGCGGGGCAAAGCCCCGCTCTACGGCGGTGGGTGCTACGGGTGCGGCGGGATTGCGCAGCGGGGCAGAGCCCCGCTCTACGGCGGTGGGTGGCGCGGGTGAAACGGGTGCAGCGGGCGCCGTTGGGGACAGGGTTGCCCAGGTGGCTTGCATTGCTTCCACTTCGCGCACGCCTTGCGAATAGCGGCTTATCAGTTCGTCCCACAGGGGGCGCCCGGAGGCCATGCGGTGGTCCCAGGGCACGTGGTGGAACCACAGCAGCAGCGGCTCCGGCACCTGTGACAGGTCGCCATACTGGGCGGCCACTTCAGGGGCGTACTGGGCGACGGCGTTGCTGCCCTGCGCGGTGCGGTCGAAGCCGATGCCGTTGCGGTCGGCGCGGTGGTAGTACACCGCCGTCCAGTCCGCGCGCGGGCCGCCGTCGACCCACGGCCCGGGCCCGTAGTGATGCCCGCGCGCCATGAGGTGATGCAGGCCCAGCGGGGTCATGTAGTTCACCGCCGACTCGCGCGAGGCCATCATCATGCCGACGATGGGCTGCACCACGGCGGGGTCCGGCGAGAAGGTCATCGCCGCCCAGTCCGCCGCGATGTCGCGGGCCGATTGCGATGGATTCCATGCCAGGCGCCCGAAGGCGTACCAGTTGGCCTGATCGAAGTGCGAGCCGCTCCAGGTGCGGTCGGTGCCGATGTTGGCGACGCCCGCCATGCCGGTCAGCGACTGCGCCACGGTGGCGCCGTGGGGACGCTGGGTAGTGGCCCGCAGCACCTCTTCGTACAGCGGCCCCAGGTAGACCAGATGCGTGGCGAAGCCGAGATACTCCTTGGTGATCTGCACTTCCATCATCAGCGGCGTGCGCGGCATGGCTCCGAACAACGGGTGGAACGGCTCGCGCGGCTGGAAGTCGATGGGCCCGTTCTTCACCTGCAGAATGACGTTTTGGCGGAAGGCGCCGTCCAGGCCGACGAACTCGGTGTACGCCTGCGTGGCCCGATCGGCGGGCACGTCGTGCGCGTAGACGAACGCGCGCCACATCACCACCCCGCCGTGTGGTGCCAGCGCATCGGCCAGCAGGTTGGCGCCGTCGGCATGGGTACGGCCGTAATCCTGCGGGCCGGGCTGGCCTTCCGAATTGGCCTTGACCAGGAAGCCACCGAAATCCGGAATGCGCGCGTAGATCTCGTCGGCCTTGTCGCGCCACCAGCGCTGTACGTTCGGGTCGAGCGGATCGGCGGTCTTAAACCCGCCCAGTTCGATGGGCGCGCTGAAGCGCGCACTCAGGTACACGCGGATGCCGTACGGTCGGAAGATATCCGCCAGCGCGGCCGCCTTCTCCAGGTACGCCGGCGCCAAGCTCTGCGCGCTGGCATTGACGTTGTTCAGCACGGTGCCGTTGATGCTCAGCGAGGCGTTGGCGCGGGCGTAGTCCGTGTAGCGCGGGTCGCGCCAGTCCGGCAGCGTCTGCCAATCCCATAGTGAGCGGCCCGCGTAGCCGCGCTCCACATAGCCGTCCAGGTTGTCCCAGTGATCGAGCACGCGCAGCCGCAGCGTCGGCGACTCACGCACGGCAAGGCCGTCCAGCGATGCGCCCGTCTGCAACAGGCGCAGCAGATGGAACACGCCGTACAGCACGCCGATGTCGTGGCGTGCAGCCACCAACAGAACGTCTCGCCCGCCGATCTGGGTCACCTTGAGCAGGTAGCCCTCGTCGCCGAGCGATTCGACCTCGCCACGGAACGGCGCGATCAACGCTGACGACTGCGGGGTGCCCACCACCACGGCGTGCTCACCGGCCGCCGCAGCGTGCAGCAGCGGCGCGCGGCCGAGCAGCCCGGCCAGGCCACGCGCAAGCTCGTCGCGTGCAACTCGTTGTACGGGCGTCTTGTCTGGCGCTACCACGTCGCCCAATCGCATCCGGTAGTCCGCCGCGAGCGCAGGTTCGAGCGGGACGTAGCGCATCCACAGCGCATATCCGTCCTCCGCGCGCACGCTCGGCGCACAGGCCATCAAGGCCAACGCAGCCGCCAACATCCAATGACACCGCTCGACACCCGGACGCATCCGCAGCGTTGGCCGCAAACCTTGTAAGCTCGGGCGGTGCGCTGGATGCAGCAGCGTCACGACGAAGAACGGGAGCGCGTATTGGACAAACCGAAGAAATCGGTCCGCCGCAAAACCAGTGGCGTGACGATCGACGAGGTGGCGGCGCTGGCCGGCGTATCGCCGATGACCGTGTCGCGGGCGATCAACCAGGGCAAGGTGCGCGATGACACCCGCGAGCGCGTGATGCGCGCGGTGCAGGCGCTGGGCTACACGCCCAACCTGGCCGCAAGCACGCTGGCTGCCGCGCAGCACACGCGCATTGCACTGATCTACACCAATCCCAGCGGCGCGTACCTTCGCGAGCTGCTGGTCGGCCTGCTGCGCGGCGCGTCCAATGCGGCCATCCAGCTGGTCATCCACTACTGGGACAACCTGGACCCGGCGGCCGAGCGCAAGGCCGCACGTGCGTTGAACGGCCGCGTGGACGGCGTCATTCTGCCGCCGCCGCTGTGCGAGTCCCCAGTGGCCGTGACCGAGCTGGTCAAGGCGGGCATCCCCGTGGTTGCCATCGCGTCCGGCCACCTGCGCGACGACATCTCCTGCGTGCGCATCGACGACTTCCATGCCGGCAAGGAGATGACCGAACACCTGATCCAGCAGGGTCACACCCGTATCGGCTTCATCCGCGGGCGCAACGATCTCAGTGCGAGCGCGCGCCGCTACGACGGCTTTGTCACCGCCCTGCACGACGCCGGGCTGGAGGTCGAACCCGGCCTGGTCCAGCAGGGCGACTACACCTACCGCTCGGGGCTGGCGGCGGCCGAGCTGCTGCTCGCCCACCCCCGGCCGCCGACCGCGATCTTCGCCAGCAACGACGACATGGCGGCCGCGGCGATCTCCGTCGCACACCGACGCGGCCTCGACGTTCCCCGCGACCTGTCGGTGGTGGGCTTCGATGACACCTCCGCCGCCACCACCGTCTGGCCCGAGCTCACCACGCTGCACCAGCCGATCGCCGAGATGGCGGATGCGGCCATCGATATCCTGCTGCGTACCATCCGCCACAGAAGCGACGACGCGCGCGTCCTGACGGACCACGTGCTGCCGCATGGGCTGGTGATGCGCGACTCGGTCGCGCACCCGCCCAGGCGGTGATGGCGCAGCAGGCATCGTCACTTGCCGGGGCACGCGACGGTGACTTCCGCTTCGTTCAAGGCACCCAGCGCGACGCGTGACACTGAGACCATCATCGCGCCTGCGGTACCGAGCGACCAGGGGCGGTCCAGCTTGCCGACATCGGCGCCTGCCGCTGCCAGGCACTTCAACGGCACGCCCATACGCTTCCACTGACCGACCGGCAGCTTGGCCAGTGCAGGCCCCACCGGAACGCGGGCGGTGCAGCCGGTGCCGCAGCCCACGGCCAGCCATGCCTCACCCTGCGGTGCTGCATCCACCCGCAGCGTGGTCAACACCATCAGGTCACCATTGCTCTCGCGCTGCAGGTCCAGCGGCACGTGCGACTGCACCGCAACGGTGGCCTCACCCTTGCCCGACCAGGCCAGCCGGCGCGCGTCTTCCTGCACCAGGTGGTCCACGCCGGTGACCTTCAGCAGGTCGCCGTTGAGCGCCTCCGGCACTTTGGTGACGGTCACGCCCTGACCCGTGGCATCTTCCAGGCGCAGCGCCATGCCGGAGCCGGCATCGCCGCGTGCGAAGAACACACCGGCCGCGCCTTCGTTGCCGGTTACGCCCGAGACTTCCGGCAGTGCGGCCAGGTCGCCGTTGTCGGCGTAGGTCAGGCCGAAGCCGAACGCGAACTGCGGGTCGTAGTCCTTCTGGCCCACGTTGTTGGCGTACTGCACCGCCGTGCGCGGCCAGCTGAAACTCAGTTTCCCCTTGAAGTCGTGCTGCACGCTGCCGTCGGCCTTGCGCAGCAGCACGTCGGCGATGCCGCCGCCCTCCGAGCCCGGCAGCCATGCGGCCACGAAGGCATCGGCGGCATTGATCTCGCGGTTCACCCACAGCGGCCGGCCGCTCAGGAACACGGCAACCACGGGAATGCCGTCGGCCTTCAGCCGCTTGATCAACGCAAGATCGGACTCGTCGCCCGGCTTGTAGGCCAAGGTCGCCAAGTCGCCCTGGAACTCGGCATACGGATTCTCGCCGAACACCACCACGGCCACATCCGGCTTGGTGGTGTACTTGCCATCCACCGCCAACACCGCTTCACCGCCCGCGGCCTTGGCCTGCTGCGCGAAGCCTTCGAAGATGGTGTCCGCGTTTGGGAAGTCCTTGCGGGTGGTGCCGGTGCCCTGCCAGTTCAGCGTCCAGCCGCCGGCCTGCTTGCCGACATCGTTCGCCCCATCACCGGCCACCAGGATGCGCTGCTTCGGCGCCAGCGGCAGCACACCGCCCTGGTTCTTCAGCAGCACCAGCGATTCGCGTACGGCCTGGCGTGCCACGGCGCGATGCTCCGGTGCGCCGATCAGGGCGAACTGCCCACCGACCGCGCGCGACGACGGCTTGCCCGCCTCGAACAGATTCAGCCGCATCTTGACCCGCAGGATCCGGCGCACCGCATCGTCCAGGCGCTCCTGGGAGATGGTGCCGGCCTTCGCCGCGGCCAGCGTGGTTTCGTAGAAGCCCTTCCAGCTGTCCGAGGCCATCGCCATGTCCAGCCCGGCGTTGATGGTGGCCGGGCAATCGGTGGTGGTGCAGCCCTTGACCTGGCCGTGGCCGTTCCAGTCACCCACCACGAAGCCGCCGAAGTTCATGCGGCCCTTCAGCGCGTCGGTCAGGTAGGCCTTGTGGCCGTGCATCTTCTCGCCGTTGACGCTGTTGAACGACGCCATGACGGTCTGCGCGCCCGCAGCAATGGCCGTCGGGTAGCCGGCCGCATGGATGCGCACGAGCTCGGCTTCGCTGATGCGGGTATCGCCCTGGTCCTTGCCGTCATGGGTGCCGCCATCGCCCAGGAAGTGCTTCACCGAGGCGATCACATGGCGGCCGTCGAGGAAGGTGGACGAGCCCACCTTGCCCTGCAGGCCTTCCACCACCGCGCCGGCGTAGCTGGCCACCACCTCGGGCGATTCGGAATAGCCCTCGTAGGTGCGCCCCCAGCGGTCGTCCTGCGGTACCGCCACGGTGGGCGCGAATGCCCACTCCATGCCGGTGGCGCGGGTTTCCAGCGCGGTGATCTCCCCGATCCGTCGCACCAGGTCCGGGTTGCGTGCCGCGCCCAGCCCGATGTTGTGCGGGAACAGCGTGGCGCCGACGATGTTGCTCTGCCCGTGCACCGCGTCGATACCGAACAGCACCGGGATCGCCTTGCCGCCCTGCGAGGTGTCCATGGACGCTTCGTAGAACGCATCGGCCAGCGCCAGCCATTTGGCCGGCGCGGCGTCGTAGCGGCCGCCCGGGTCGGAGTTGCCGCCGGCAAGGATGGAGCCCAGCCGATACTTGCGCACGTCGTCCGGCGTGATGCTGGCGATGTCGCCCTGCACCAGCTGGCCGACCTTCTCTTCCACCGTCATGGTGGCCATCAGGTCGGTGATGCGCTTTTCCAGCGCCGGATCGTCGGGCAACGGCCAGGTCACCTGGGGCCAGGGGTTGGCGTCTGCCTGAGGCTGGGCCGCGGCTGGTGCGGCCGGCTTGTCGTCGCCCTTGCAGGCGGCGAGCGCAAGCAGGAGCGCGGCCAGCAGATACCCGGTGCGACGCGTGGCGGTGTGGTTCGTCATGGTGCTCATCCTTGCCGGTGGGCTCAACGCAGCAGGTACTGGTTGATCAGGTTTTCGTAACGCTCCTGCTTGCCGCTGATCTGCTTCGGTTCGCCGCCCTTGGCGCCGAGTGCGGCCAGCTCGCTCAGGCTCAGTGCGCCCTGTTCGAAGTCCTTGCCCGCACCGCTGTCGAAGCTGGCGTAGCGCTCCTTGCGCCACTGTTCCCACGGCGATTCGTTGAGCAGGCCGTGGGCCACTTCCAGGCCGCGGGCGAAGGCGTCCATGCCGCCGATGTGGGCAATGAACAGGTCGTCCAGGTCGGTGGATTCGCGGCGCACCTTGGCGTCGAAGTTCAGGCCGCCCTCGAGTCCGCCCTGGCGCAGCACCACCAGCATGGCGCCCACGGTGTCGTACAGGTCGGTCGGGAACTGGTCGGTGTCCCAGCCGTTCTCGGCATTGCCGCGGTTGGCGTCGATGCTGCCCAGCAGGCCGTGGTCGGAGGCGACCTGCAGGTCGTGTTCGAAGGTGTGGCCGGCAAGCGTGGCGTGGTTCGCCTCGATGTTGAGCTTGAAGTCCTTGTCCAGCCCCTGCTCTTTCAGGAAGCCGGCCACCGTGGCGCTGTCGAAGTCGTACTGGTGCTTCATCGGCTCCATCGGCTTGGGCTCGATCAGGAAGTTGCCCTTCAGGCCGATGCTGCGGCCGTAGTCGCGCGCCATGGTGAGGAAGCGCGCGAAATGGTCGATCTCGCGCTTCATCTGGGTGTTCACCAGCGAAGCGTAGCCTTCGCGGCCGCCCCAGAACACGTAATGTTCGCCGCCCAGTTCCACCGTGGCCTCCAGTGCCGCCTTGACCTGCACGGCGGCGCGCGCCACCACGGCGAAATCGGGATTGGTGGACGCACCGTTCATGTAGCGCGGGTGCGAGAAAAGGTTGGCCGTGCCCCACAACAGCTTCATGCCGGTGGCGTCCTGGCGCTCCTTGGCCAGTCCGACCATGTGCTTGAGGTTCTTTTCGTACACGCCGACGTCGTCGGCATCCGGCGCCAGGTCGATGTCGTGGAAGCACCAGTACGGCACGCCCAGCTTGGTGAAGAACTCGAACGCGGCGTCCACCTTGGCTTCGGCCGTGGCCATTGGCGATCCGGCTTCCCACGGGAAGTGGCGGGTGCCCGGGCCGAACGGGTCGTGCCCGGCATTGCAGAAGGTGTGCCAGTAACAGACCGCGAAGCGCATGTGCTCCTGCATGGTCTTGCCGCCGATGACCTTGTTCGCGTCATACACCTTGAACGCGAGCGGATTGTCCGAACCCCGGCCTTCGAAGGGGATGCGGCCGATACCGGGGAAGAATTCCTTGGCGCCGATGAAGGGTTGCGTGCTCATGGTGCGTGTTCCTTTCGTTGTGCGGGGTGTCGCGTAGAGGGAATCAGCCGCGCTGCAGCGGCGTGATGGCGTCGAGATAGCGCAGGTAGCGCGCGTAGGCTTCGGCATAAGCCGCAGTGCGCGTCGGATCCGGGCGTGCCGACAGCTGCGGGTCGAGCGCCACGTGGCGGTTGGCGATGTCGGCGATGCTGGCGGCATCGCCGCGGGCGTGGCCGAGCGCCCACAGTGCCTGCAGCGCCGCACCGAATGCGGCGCCTTCGGACTGGGTCGGCACGTCCACCGGCAGCCCGAACACGTCCGCGACCAGCTGGCGCCACGCGCCACTGTTGCTGCCGCCGCCGGTGAGCACGATGCGGTCGAACTGCATGCCGGCACGGACGAAGGCGTCGTAGCCGTATTTCAGGCTGTAGGTGGCCCCCTCCATGGCCGCGCGGTACAAGTGCGCCGGGGTCATGTTGGTGGTGTCCAACCCGGCCAGCACGCCTTTGCCGTGCGGCAGGTCGGGCGTGCGTTCGCCGTTGAGGAACGGCAGCATCACCAGGCCATCCGCGCCAGGCGGCGTGGTGCGCAGGTGCCCATCGCCGAAACGGGTACTGAAGTCGAAGGCGTCGGCCACCTGTTCGGTCACCACGGTGCAGTTCATGGTGCAGATCAGCGGCAGCCAGCCGCCGGTGGACGAGCAGAAGGCGGCCCACGCGCCGTCCGGGTCGACCACGGGTGTATCGGAATAGGCGAACAGCGTGCCCGAGGTGCCCAGGCTCATCGCCAGCCGCCCCGGTGCCACGCAGCCGGTGCCGATGGCCGCCATCATGTTGTCGCCGCCACCGACGGCCACCTTGACGCTCGCCGGCAGCCCGAACGCCTTCGCCGCAGCAGGGGCGATGTCGAACAAGGCCTCGGGCGCTGCGATGGGCGGCAGGCAGGCGGCAAGGTCGCGGTCCGGGTCGGTCGCGCGCAGCAGCTCCGGCGACCAGGTGCGGGAACGCACGTCGAGCCAGCCCGTGCCGGAGGCATCACCGTATTCGCAGAACCGTTCGCCGGTGAGCACGAAGTTGAGGTAGTCGTGCGGCAGCAGGATGGTGGCGAGACGTGCGTAGGCATCCGGCCGGTGTGTCTTCGTCCACGGCAGTTTGGAGGCGGTATAGCCGGCCAGGATCGGGTTGCCGGCCAGCGCAATGGTCTGCGCCGGGCCGCCTGCCGCGTCCATGATCTGCACGCATTCGGCCGAGGTGCTGGTGTCGCACCACAGTTTGGCCGGTGCCAGCACGTCCCCTGCTGCATCCACGGGTACGAAGCCATGCTGCTGCCCCGAGACCGCCAGCGAGGCGATCCGCGAACGCACGTTGGCCGGAATTGCCGCGAAGCACGCGTGCAGCGCCGCCACCCAATCGGCCGGGCGTTGTTCACGGCTGCCATCGGCGCCGCTGTCCAGTTCGAGCGGCGCGCTGCTGCTGGCCACCACGCTGCGCTTGGCCGGGTCGTAGACCAGCACTTTCAGGCTTTGTGTACCTGCATCGATTCCGGCAACCAGCTCCATCCCATACACCCCGTAGTTTCTGAAAGGTAGCGCTACCAATTTCGGGCGGCAAAGCGGTTTCCCGCTATGCGACAGCCACGCCCCGTTGCCACACCTCGGGTGCGGCCTTGCAGTAGCGCGCGATGAAGTCCGCCTGCGACGGCATGGTCGCCACCGCCTGCTGCACCGGCTGTTGGATCCGCGCCAGCAGCGTGCGCAGGTCCGCATCGCTGATGGCGCGTGCCAGCGGGTGTGGCGGCCCCGGTTGAATACCCTGCCCCATCAGCACGCTGGTCCAGGAATCCACGCGGAACAGCTCGCCCGGGTCCTGCCAGGCATGCGCGCGTTCGCGCCAGGCGCGCAGTCGCACGGCCAGCGACTCGGGCAGTTCCATCTCGCGGCAGGCCTTCCACATCGGCTCGTCGCGCTGGGTGGCGTGGTAATGCAGGATGATGAAGTCACGCACGTGCTCCATTTCCTGGCGGCCAACATCGTTGTACAGGTCCACCAGCGTCGGGCTGATGCCGTCGAACGGGAACAGCTGGATCAGGCGCACCACGGCGCTGATCGTGAGGTGGATGCTGGTCGACTCCAGCGGCTCGATGAAGCCACTGGCCAGGCCGAGCGCCACCACGTTCTTGTTCCAGGCCTTCAACCGGCGGCCGCTGCGGAACGGCACCAGCCACGGATCGCGCAGCGGCTCGCCCTCGACATCGCGCAGCAGCTTGGCCTGCGCCTCGTCGTCGGACATGTGCCGGCTGGAGAACACCAGCCCACAGCCGACCCGGTGCTGCAGCGCGATGTGCCAGCGCCACCCGGCCTCATGCGCGATGGCACGGGTGTACGGCACCGGCGGCTTGACCGATTCGGTCTGCACGGCAACCGCGCGGTCGCTGGGCAGCCATTCGTTCCAGCCTTCGTAGCCGGTGTGCAGGGTCTGCTCGGTCAACAGCCCGCGGAAGCCGGTGCAGTCGATGAACAGGTCCCCGTCGAGCACCTGGCCGTCTTCCAGCACCAATGCAGAAACCGAGCCGTCATGCGCGTGTTGCCGTACTTCGCGGATCTTGCCTTCCACCCGGCGCAGGCCCTGCGCTTCGGCGCGGCGGCGCAGGAACTTCGCGTAGAGACTGGCGTCGAAGTGGTAGGCGTAGTTGACCTGCGGCTGGGTGTGCAGCGAGAACTGGTCGCCGCGCGAGGCCACGCTTTCCAGGCAGAAGTCGCCCAGGTCCGAGGGCATGCCACGGCGCAGGCTGTCCAGCCAGAAATGATGGAACGGCGTGGCCCAGGTGTTCTGCCCGATGGTGCCGAAGGGATGGATGAAGCGATCGCCCGGGCGGCGCCAGTTTTCGAACGAGATCGAGAGCTTGAACGTGCCGGCCACGGCCTGCATGAACTCCTGCTCATCGATCTGCAGGAAGCGGTGGAAGGTGCGGATGGGCGGCACGGTGGACTCGCCCACACCGACGGTGCCGATCTGCTCGGATTCCACCAGCGTGATATCCAGCTGGTCGCGGAACTGGTGCGACAGCGCGCAGCCGGCCAGCCACCCTGCGGTGCCACCGCCGGCGATGACCACTTTGCGGATCCGCCCTTCTGTCGTGTTCGCAGCGTTCAAAGCGAGGCCCCCATCAGCGGTTGAGTCGACTGAGCAGCTGCGCGCGGGTGCGGCGCGCCTGCGTCTCGTCGAACGGTGCAAGCTCACCCCGGGCGGCATCGGGCAGGTGCTGCCCTGCGCGCTCCCCGGGACCGAACACGTAGTACTCGAAGATCTTTGCCCAGGCCTGCTTCTCGCGCGCGGGCAGATCGCGCAGCGCCCACATCGCATGCTGCAGTGCCGGCAGTGGTGAGGACAGGAAGCTGGGCACACTGCGCCACCAGTAGTTCACCAGCACGTTGAACGGTTCCAGGCTGCGTACGTGGTGCCACCACATGCTGGGAATGAAGATGGCGTCGCCGGGCTCCAGCACCGCGGTCTGCGCGCTGGCCAGCGCGTCACGGAACCGCGGATGGCGGTCGAAATCAGGATGATCGAAGTCCACCACGCTGACCACCTGCCCGCCCGGGGTGGGTTCCAGCGGCCCCGGGTAGAGGTTGTCGATCTGCTCCGGCGGAAACAGGGTGAACTTCCGCCGGCCCACGGCGCAGCACGCCAGGTTGTCCGGGGTGTCGTAATGGCAGGAGGCGGTGACGCGGTTGCCGATCCAGATGCTGGCCGAGGCATCGATGCTCTGCCCCGCCAGCCCGGCGTCGTTGGCCTGCGCAAAGCCGGGCAACGCACGCTCGATCAGCAGCGAAGCGACATAGTAGGTGGGCGGCTGCGCGACTTCGAGGGTGTCGCTAATCTCGTCCAGCACCTGGCTCAGCAGCCCGCGCCGCACCTCGAAATTCAACTGGGTGAAGTCATCGTTGTAGAACGGGCGCCCGGCGATCTCCGGGCCACCGAAGGAATACTGCACCGGCACGCCGGCATCGAAGCCGCGCAGGTAGCCCAGTGCCTCTTCCGTGGAGCGCAACCCGGCCTGTACCAGCGCCCAGTCGCGCGCGATGCCGCGCAGCACCACCGGCTCGCCGGCGGCGACCAGCGCCTCCAGCGGCAGCGCATCGGGCTGCAGGCCTTCCAGGGTGCGCATGGCAACGCCGTCGAGCATCGCTCAGTTCCTGCCTGCGGCCATGGCGGCATCCTGCGTGCGCAGCCGACGCTGTTTCTCGGCAATCAGCCGCCGCATGTTGTGCAGCGAGGCCAGCATCAGGTACGCCCCTTCCAGGTAGCCGGCGCGGTTGAGTTCGGCCAGCGCGGTACCGTCCAGCTGGGCCAGTCGATCACGGTCGATCGCATGCAGGCCGTTGACGTTGACCCGGTTCTGCGGGTCGAGCTGCACGTCGAGCGTGACCGGTTGAATCAGTCCTTTCGTGTCGAGCATGGCAAACATCTCGGCGCCAAAGGCATGGCCGTCGTGGATCCCACGCAACACGGTTGCGATATGGTCCAGGTAAGCGCTGTTGCCGCCCTGCGGCAGGAACACCGGCTCACCCTGCGCCGTATTTACGCGCGGGTGGTCGAGGTCAACATGCAGCACCGCTTCCTGTGTGAGCGCGCCATCAATGCGATTTTCCTGGAACCCGATGAGGAACGGCCCCTTGGCCGCCGCCCCGGGCAGATAGGACGCGTTCCAGCGCCCTTCCTGCAGATACAGGTTCTCGTGCTGCTCGAACCCCAGCAGGACCACCGACTGCCACTCCCCCGTGGCGGCGTCCCTGCGCAGGAAGATCGGGTATTCCCGCTGCAGCTCGGCGTACTCGCTCGGGTAGGCGGGCACCATGCCGACCGCGTCGCCAAATTCGGGCCCGAACCCGGTTGCTACACGCAGCTCCCGGTGGGCGATGTTGTTGAGCATTTCGTAACGCGGCATGTGTAGTCCAATCCCTGCAGGAGCCTGCACGGGTGCCGCTGCCGAAACAGCGGCACCCGTGGCCTGTTCAGAACCTGTAACGAACGCCAAGCATGTAACGCGGATCCTGGTCGGCCAGCTTCACCATCATCTGCGAGGTGCGCGAACGCCAACGCACGTCCTCACCGGTGAGGTTGATCGCTTCCAGGCTGAAGGACCAGTTGTCATTCAACGTGTAACCCACGCTGAGGTCCCACTGGTCGTACGCTTCCACATAGTACGGGTTTCGGCTGGAGCCCTGGTTGGCCAGGATCAGATACTTGTCGCGCCAGTTCCAGGCCAGGCGGACCGACCAGCCATACTTTTCGTACATCAGCATGGCGTTGGCGGTGTCGCTGAGGCCGGTGAGCGAGAACTGGTCAACGTTCGGATCCCCGCCGTCATTGAAGCCCACGTCACCATTGACGACGGTGTAGTTGGCCAGCACGCCGAACCCGGTGTCGCCGAAGAAGTACTGCCCGCCCAGTTCCCAGCCATGCAGCGTGGACTGGTTCTGGTTGATGGGGCGGTTGACGTCGAACTGGTACAGCGGGTCGGCCGCCGTGCCATACAGGTCGTACGCCGCCTCGGTGGCCAGCACCTGTGCGTCGGTGCCGTTGTAGGCGCCCAGCCCGGCCGGGTTGTTGCGCAGCAGCGCCAGCGCGGTGAACAGCGAGGTGTCATTGGCCGAACAGGCCGCCGCGTTGGCCGGGCCCACCTGGGCGAGGCAGGCTCCACTGGTCAGGAAGCCCAGCGCCGTCTGTGCGTCCGGACCGGAGGTCGGGTCGCGCAGGCCGTACAGGTTTTCCCGCACGACGGTGTTGCCGACGAAGTTGTCGACCCGCTTGTTCCAGTAGGTCACCGACAGGTAGCTGGCATCGGCGAAGTACCATTCCAGTGCCAGATCGAGGTTGTCCGACTCCAGCGGCTTCAGGGCCGGGTTCTGCGCCGTGCCACTGGCCCGCGAGGACGGATCGATCAGCACCGAGCCGAACGGCTGCTGTGCGGTCGGGCCGGCATACAGGTTGCCGATCGGTGCCCGTGCGATGCTCTTGCCGAACGAGATGCGGCCCTTCAGGTCGTCCAACAGGTCGATGCTGAAGTCCAGGTTGGGCAGGATGTAGCTGTAACTGGTCTTCTCGGTGAAGGGTTGCTTGTCATCGGACAGCAGCACGCGGAAGTCGTTGTTGGCCTGCCACTGGATGGATTCGGGCGTGGCGATGATCGAGGTCGACACGACATCGGTGGTTTCGTAGCGGACGCCCAGGCGCGTATTGGTGCGGTGGCCGCCCAGATCGCCGTCCAGCTCGATCTGCACATAGGCCGAGTTGGTCTTCTCTTCGACCCGGTTGTCGGCGGCGTTCTGCGGGCTCACGCCCAGGTTGGCGCCGTAGTACTGCCCTGCCCACTGCGCCAGCCGGCCCGCGTCACCGCGCCAGGCGCTGAAGCTGTTGACGTTGAAGTCGTTGAACAGGCCGACGATGTTCACCGGCTGCAACAGGTCCATCAAGCCATTGGCCACATCCCCGTTGACATTGGCCACGCCCCAGTCGCCCAGGGTGTTGTAGTTCTCCGCGGCCTGGATGCGGTGGGTGGTCTGCTTGCTGGAGTCCACGCCGAACTGGAAGCGGCCCTGGTCGAAGGCCCACTCGCCGTCGATGCGACCCTGCTTGATCTCGCTGATCTGGGTCTGCGAATTGATGCGCAGCACCTGCGAGCCGATCTCGCCCGGCACGAAACCGCCGTTGACGATGCCATTGGTCTTGGCGATGGCATCGGCAGCGGACGGGTACCAGACCTGGGTGCCCACCGGCAGGCCGTTGTTCCACACCATTTCCTGCACGTACGTGCCACCGCACTGCGGGCCGGTGGTGCAGTTGTTGGTGCCGGCGATACTGGAGAAGATCGAGCCACCGCCGGTGAGCGGATCGTTCGGCCGGCTCTCGTTCTTCGAGTCGTGGCCGTCGAAGCTCAGCTTGAAGCGGTCGGTGATGTTCCAGGTGGCATTGAAGCCGAGCGAACCCAGCTTGTACTTCTGCATGCTGCGCTGCTGTTCGAGCCCGAAGTCCTTGGTGCCGGCGATTTCGCGGATGTAGATCGGCGTGGCCACCGCACCGCTGGTGTCGAAGGTCACATCGGTGTAGTTGCTGTTCTGCAGCCACATGCCCTGCTCGCCACGATTCTCTTCGATCTCGTTGGTCGAATAGGTGTAGTCCAGGGTCAGGGTCACCGCGTCGGTCGGTGCGAACTGCAGCACCGCCTGGCCATTGATGCGCTCGCGCTCGAATTCGGCGAATGCATAGCGCAGGTCGTTCGGGCGCCCGTACAGCGCGCCGATCGCCGGTGCATTGGTCACCGTCGGGTTGCCGGGCATGGTCCCGGTCCACGGCTGGATGTTCCAGTAATTGTTGGTGGCCTGCACCGAGCCACCCTTGCGCTTCTGGTAGCTCGCGCTTACGCCCACGCCCCAGGTCTTGTCCGGGTTGGTGTAGCTGAAGATGCCGGAAAGTTCAGGGGTCAGGTCGTTGTCGAACGGCTGGCTCTGGTCGGAGACGACCTTGGCCCCGGCACTGGCAACGGTGCCCTCATGGTCGAACGGACGCGCGGTGAGGATGTTGATGGTGGCGCCGATACCACCGCTGGGCACGTTGGCCTGGCTGGTCTTGTAGACCTCGATGCCATTGACCGCTTCGGCCGCCAGCTGCGCGAAGTTGAAGGCGCGGGTACCGCCGTCCACACCGCCGATGGCGACCTGCCCCGCCGCGCCGAACGCGTCGGCACCGGGCATCTGGCGGCCGTTGAGGGTGACCATGTTGAACTGCGGGCCGAAACCACGCGCGGTAACCTGCGCGCCTTCACCATCACGGCGCTCGATCGAGATGCCGGTAATGCGCTGCAGGGATTCGGCCAGGTTGGTATCGGGGAATTTGCCGATGTCTTCGGCACTGATCGCATCCACCACGCCGGCCGAGTCGCGCTTGATGTCCATCGCCTGGCTGAGGCTGTTGCGGATGCCGGTCACCTGCACGGTGTCCAGCTGTGTCGGGCTGGCCTGCGACTGCTGCGTGGCAGCGGGCGCCGTGGCCGGTGCGTCCTGCGCGAATGCGGGATTGATGACCAGGACACCGCCCACGAAGGTAAACATGGCCCTGGATGTGAACTTCGCCAGCTTCCTGCTCATGAATGAGCCCTCAGGTCTGGGATACGACGGAAAGCACAAGCGCTCATGACTCTCCCCTCTGACATACGATCGAATGGATGCATCACCCCTTGCTGGGGCACGTACGGGCGACGCCCGTCTTCCACACCGAACCTCGCGGCGCGCGTGTTGAGCGCACTGCGAGTCAACCTCGCTTACAGGCTTGCCAGAACAACCGCGCGGTAAAGGGGGGGTACACGCTGAGCCTTACCCCGGCTCAGTGGTAGCGCTACCATCGCGTCAGGGCGCAGACTAATCACTCGATGACAGCCCTGTCATCATGCAGCGCAGCAAAGGAATCGATTCCTTGAAAAACAGCCAGAAAGTGGTGCGTCGGAAAGGCAGTGCAATCACTATCGATGAAGTCGCAGCGCACGCGGGCGTGTCGGCCATGACGGTTTCGCGTGTAATCAATGGGCACTCCAGCGTGCGCGAGGACAACCGCGAACGGGTCATGCGCAGCGTGCTCGAACTGGACTATCGGCCCAACCTGGCTGCAAGCGCGTTGGCCGCGGCGCAACACACCTGCATCGCGTTGATCTACACCAATCCCAGCTCCAGTTACCTGCGCGAACTGCTGGTGGGTGCGATGCGCGGGTCTACACGGGCGGCAGCGCAGATGGTGATCGTCACCTGGGATGGATTGGGTCCGAAGGCACGCCGCGAGGCGGCACGGCAACTGTGCAGCAGCGTGGCGGGTGTGATTCTGCCGCCGCCGCTGTGCGAATCGAAGGAGATTGTGGACGCATTCGTCACCGCCGGCATTCCCGTGGTCTCGATTGCGTCCAGCCACTTCAGCGATCGCATTTCCTGCGTACGCATCGATGACCGCATGGCGAGCCAGGAGATGGTGGCGCACCTGATTGCCCACGGGCATACCCGCATCGGCTATATCACCGGTGACCCGAACCAGACCGCCAGCGCGCATCGCTCCCAGGGCTACCGCGATGCGCTGGCCGCCGCCGGCATCGGCTACGACGCGGCGCTCGTCCAGCCGGGCTACTTCACCTATCGCTCTGGATTGGACGCTGCCGAAACGCTGTTGACGCTTCCCCAGCCACCGAGTGCGATTTTCGCCAGCAACGACGACATGGCGTCCGCCGTGGTTTCCGTGGCGCACCGTCGCGGCCTGGAGGTGCCAGGCGATCTTTCCGTGGTGGGTTTCGATGACACCTCGGCCTCAACGATGGTGTGGCCGGAACTGACCACCATCCATCAGCCGGTGGCGGAGATGGCGGACGCCGCCATCGATATCCTGCTGCGCGAAGTGCGGCGTTCCCCTGCCTCGCCGCGCCTTACCGTGAACCAGGTGCTCGCGCACGAATTGATCGTGCGCGATTCGGTGTCACGCCCGTAGGGCGTTGAAGCGACGCAGCATTGGGTGGGTCGGTCGCGGGTTACTTGCCCGCGCCGGCACTGTTGCCGCCGTCATTCTGCGCGGTCGCGCGGCTCTTCGCGAAGTCCGGGAAGGTTTCCGCAAGCGACTGCGTGTCCGGCAGGATGTAGAACACGCCACCCTTCTCGAACGTCGGCTGGATGACGCGCGCGTAGAAGTCCGGGTTGACGTTGATGCAGCCGTGCGTGACACGGTTGTCGTCCGGCGACGGCGACTCGAGGCGTTCGACACGCCGCTCGGCCGCAACGCCCATCGCGGTGGGATGCATCGAAATCGCACTGTCGTAGTCCACCCACAGCACGCGCCCGGCGTCGAGCGAGGGCCCGTACCCGCCAATGAAGCGGCCTGCCGGGGTGGTACGGTCCTGGCCCGGAATTTCCTTGAGCGCATAACCGGTGACGCCCGGCGCCGTATGATCGCCGACCGCGGAGCCGAACAGCCCCGGCGTGGCGCCCAGCAGCTTGCCGTTACCGTCGAAGACGAAGATCTGTGCAGCGCCCTTGTCCATCACCGCGAAGGGATAGCCTTCGGTGTCCCGGCTTGCCTTGATCCAGCCGGCAAGCTGGATGACCGTGTCGGACACGGGCTGGTCGGGCGGAAGCTGATCGTTCGAGGGCGCTGCGGCGGTTGCCGCCGGTTCGGTCGGCTCCTGGGTACGGGCCACGGCGGGGCCGGCCAACGCCAATGCCAAGGCCAGCGCCAGAGCGCCACAGGTAGCTCGGAGTGCGGGGTAATGGGACATGTTGATGGGGGAATTCCTTGGAGCCACTACAGGGTAAAGCAAAGATGCCGGTGGCCAGTACAGGCCACCGGGTCTCCGGTTTCATACGTTCGTTACATCACACGCAAACAGCGATCAACCGCGCGGCTGGCGCTTCGGCGGGACCTGTTCGAGACGCTGCACGCGGCTCTCGATCTGGTCCAGACGCTGGTTGGCCTGCTGTGCCGACTGGTTCGCCGATTCGGCACTCTGGGCTGCGCCCTGGACCTTGGTGTCCAGCGAGTCGAGGCGCGAGTTGATCGTCGCGAACTCTTCCTTATAGGTGGCGCAGCCGCCAAGGCCCAAGGTGGCAACAAGGGCCACGCCCAGCACCACATTCTTCTTGGTCATCATCATTCCAGTACTCCTTCTCGGGTTCAGGTAAATTGCGCCCCCCATGCAGCGAGATGATGGCGCTGCAAGGCGTACATGGACTGTGAAGACCCTGAAGCCCGATTCAGCCGGCTTTTCGGCTGCGTCATTGAAACAAGCCTTCGCGAACCAAACCGAACCTATTGCCTAGTGCCGCAATGTTCTTCCAGACGAGCTGCGGAGCCACGCGCCCCTCGCTGGCCGCTTCTTCCACCGCCACTACCAACAATGGAATAGGCGCCTCCTCAAGGAATTTGGCCACTTGAGGTACGAACTGCTGAGGAAGATCGCCGCTTGCTAGTACCTGGCCCAAATCCCCGGGGCTGAGCGGGGTCTTGTAGCTCACATTTGCGGTGTTGGCTGCCATCCATAGCGCCCTCTTGTCATTGCGAGGGCAGAGAGACGGGGTTCCCGGCGTCAGGCCAAGCACGTTCATTACCTGGCAAAGACGGTTGAAGCCAAGATCGTTGAGGCTACCGCTTTCAAGGCCGCTGATGGTCTGCCTTGTCAGGCCGGACAGCTTGGCAAGCAGAGACTGCGAGAGCCCCAATTGGGACCGCCGTGCCTTGATGGAGCCGCCTATTTGAGCGAGGTGAGTAATCATCTTGGCCCCCAATTGTATGTCCAATATTTTGGACACCATACGCCAGTCCCGCAGCGAATTGGGCCGCTAGCGCCTGGCAGGCCTCAGGGCCCGCCGAACAGGCTCACAACGCTTTGCGGTGCGTTGTGGCCGAAAAAACTCACATGGTTGAGGGCGGCCTGCTGCGCCGCTGCCGTGCTCCGCGGGAACAATGCACCCTCGTACTGCTCAAGAGCAGCCGCCAGGTCGGCAGGATTTCCGGCGATGGCCAGCCCCAGCTCGGCGCCATCCAGAATGGCGAGGTTGGCGCCCTCCCCTGCGAATGGGGACATCAGGTGGGCGGCATCGCCAAGCAGCGTGACACCACTTGTTCGCGTCCACCGGTGGTCGACAGGCAGGGCATGAATCGCCCGGACTACAGGATCGACATCACTGCGACTCGCCAGCGCCAGCAGCGGGGCAGCCCACCCTTCAAAAGCAGCGGCAACGCATTCAAGCGCTGCGGCAGTGCGATGGATATCGACCGATCCAAACCACTCCTGTGGTCTGTTCAAGGCAACATAGGTCTGCAGCGATCCGTCGGCATGGCGGTGCGCGAAAATGCCTTTGCCCGGCGCCACCGCCATCAGCGTGCCACGTCCGATTGCCTCAGCCAGCGCCCTGTGCGTGGTGTCGCCCTCACGAAGGCGCAGTTCCACGAAGGTCGTTCCGCTGTAAATGGGCACTGCATCGGAAAGCGGCGGCCGAATGCGAGACCACGCGCCATCGGCGCCAACCAACAGGTCGGTGGTCGCGCGCGTCCCGTCGGCGAACATGATCTCGTGCACCCCACCCTCGGTGCGCACGGCCTGCCCGACCTTGTGGCCCCAGCGAATGACCCCAGGCGGAAGCGAGTCGATGAGCAGTTGGCGCAGTTGGCCACGATCCACTTCAGGTCGAGCGGCGTCGCCGGTTGCTGGCTTGTCCAACAGGATCGTGTTGCTGCTGTCGACGATGCGCTTCGCATCCTCGCCAGGCAGCACCAGGGCGAGGAATTCCTGGTATAGACCGGCAGCCTTCAAACCCCGCTGGCCGCTGTGTGTGTGGAGATCGAGCAGGCCGCCCTGGGGGCGCGAGTACGGTGATGGCTCGGCTTCATAGACGGTGGCCTCGATACCGTGAACATGCAGCACGCGCGCGAGGGTCAAACCGCCCAGCCCGGCACCCACGATGGCGATGCGGGAAGCTGCAGGCGGCGCGGGGGTGCAATGGGATGACGTCATGGCAAGTTCCATTCAATACAGGCCCGTGTGCGCTTGAACGCCAAGGACTGTCATGGCGGGGAAGATCCCCAGGAACCGCTCGAGACCTGCAGTGGCCGCAGGTATCACGTGTGCGCGACGGCGAGGGTGTGGCACCAAGGGCGCCAGACGTGCAGGCCGTCGTTTTTCGCGGAAGTGGCGGCCATTATAGAACGCAGCCCGCAAGCGGGCATACTCCTGCGATCGCGCTGGGCATGCTGGCGCTCGCCATCGCCTCGTCCTCGCCTGACTCTATACCCAGCATGTGCGCCTGTGGGCGGGTCCGGTCTGGGTGTCCATCCAGTTGATCTGGCTGGCGTGTCTGTGCGGCCGGAATGCTGCCAGTTCACCTGCACTGTTCGGCAATATCGATGCCGTCCCGATGCTTCAGGATGAAGGCCTCCAGTCCCGTCGGCTCGCCATGGATCAACTCCGATACCGCAGGTCGACCCTCAGGGGTAAGTTGGGCGTACAGATGCTCTCGAAACGCCCGAAGACCGGGCGCACGTTGATCGACGTTTCCAAACGAGTGGGCAGTGAGCAATATCGGGCCATTGTCGATCAACAGCAGAGGCACACCCTTGCAGGTGAATTCGAAGGAGGCACCTCGATCAGGCCCGAGATGCACCCTGATTCCTTTCGATTCAACCGTTTTTGAAAAGGCTGACGCGTCGTCGCGAATCACTTTGTACTCTTCCACGGTCAAGGTCCTGAACGTGGAAAGTTTGGACTCAAGACCGGTGGGAAAGAGCACCCAGACAAGTGCAGCTGCGAGGGCAGTCGCCACAGCAATCAGGATCAACGGAAAGAGTGTTCTCATTTTCTCGCCTTGATCTGGCCCGCGGCTCCGGACTTTTCCAGCCACTGGGCAGCGAGGATGATATATCGGCATGGCGGTGTCCACGCCAACCAACAGATCGGATGCGACGTCAATAATATGGCGCATCGTTGATATTGACGACCGCGAGAGGATTCTTCAGGATTTGGAGTCCACTACAGGGAGTTCATACATGCTCGTGTCTGCAGTTCTTGCACTTTCGCTTTCCGGTATCGTCAGCCAGGCCCAGCTCGCCACCACGGCGGACGCCGCCGCTCCCGCAAAGGCCGAAAGCTGCGATGCAGTAAGCGCCAGGATGACGCGTCCGAACATGACGGCCGCGGAGCAGAACAAGATGATGGACGCTGTTTCCGCGTGCTACGCACAGGAAGATGCCGACCGCGAAAAGGCCGAAGCGTCCAAGCCGAAGGAAAAGGGCGTCAACCTCTGGGATTGAGCGACAGCAAGACCGGAACGTGATCCAGGACCCCGCCCCGTGGCGGGGTTTTTCGTTGCTGCCCGGGAGGGCATACTCGACAGCACCAAACGGGGTAATCAGGCCAGCATGCCAGCGTCCTACCTGCTCTTCTTCTTCGCCGGCCTGGGCACCTTCAACGGCGTGGCACTCGCGCTCTATCTGCTTTGCCGGCAGCCGGTCCGGCCTGTGCACTACTGGCTGGCCGCGCTGGTGCTGATGCTGAGCCTGCGCACGGGAAAGTCCGTGCTGTTCTATTTCTGGCCCGACATCTCCAAGCTGGTGCTGCAGGTGGGGCTGACCGCCTGTTTCTTCATCGGCATCTGCCTGATCGGTTTCGTGCGCGCCTGGCTCGACCCCGAGCGCAGGCGCACCCGGCATGATGTGGCGGTCGCGCTGGGCCTGCTGGTGCTCGCCGCCGCCTTTGGCCTCGCCTACCCCTATACCCAGCATGTGCGCCTGTGGGCGGGTCCGGTCTGGGCGTCCATCCAGGCGATCTGGCTGGCGTGTTTGCTGGTGTCCGCCGGGCTGTTCCTGCGCGCCCCACGGCCGGGCAGCGCCGCCGGCGCGTCCGGTGCACCTGATCGCGCCCTGGTGGCCTCGGTCATCGCGGGCGTGGCGGTGATCTGGCTGGCGTATGCCACCGCCGGAATGACGTCGTACATCCTCGGCGCGCTGTCCTTCTCGCTCGTGCTCTACCTGAGCATCACCGTGGCGATGGCCCGGCGCAGACCTCGCGCGGTTGCCGCGCCGTCCCCCGCCGCCGAGCCCTATCGGGACCGCAAGATCGCGCCGGCTGACGCCGAGGCGACCCTGCGCTCCCTGCACGTTCTGATGGTCGAGGAGGGCCTGTACAAGGATGCCCGGCTGACCCTGCCCAAGCTCGCCCGGCGCCTCAGCATCCCCCCGGCACGCCTGTCGCAGCTGCTCAACGACAACCACGGCAGCGCGTTCAAGCCCTACCTGGCGCGGATCCGGGTGGAGGCGGCCAAGCAACTGCTCCGCACACAGGCTGCGGTGCCGATAGACCAGGTGGCGGAGGCGTCCGGCTTCCTGTCCCTCTCCAGCTTCTACAGCAGCTTCAACAAGCTGGAGGGAACCCCGCCCGGCGCCTGGCGGCAGGCCCAGCTTCGCGCGGAAGCGGCTTCCTGAAACGCGTTCCAGGATTCCGCAATTACGCTTGAGGAGATTGATTCATAAGGGTTTCCGCCAGACTTCCAGGCACCTTTCGAGCGGAGTCTGCTGCATGTCTGTATCCCCTTCCCTGCCGGTAACCGCCGGTTTCATCTCCCTGCCGGCACGCGTCGCCGCCTGGCTCGTCATCGCGGTCGGCTGCCTCACGCTGCTGTTCTCCCCCCGCGCGCACGCCGATCCGGACACGGACAGCCGGGAGGTCGCCGCGGTCATCCAGGACTACCTGCACGGCAGTTCCTACAACCAGCCCGATCAGCTCCGGCGCGCCTTCTACCCCGATGCGCGGCTGTACCTGAGCCAGGGAACCGACGGCATGCGCGAGGTAAGCATCACCGACTACGCCAACGGCTTCGCCAGCAACCCGGGGCAGTTCAACGGCCGCGTCGGCCGCCTGCTGGGCGTCCAGGTCGAGGGCAACATCGCCACCGCCAAGGCCGAGATTCTGATCGCCAAGGCACAGGCGCGCTTTGTCGACCTGTTCCTGCTGAAGAAGCTGGAGGGCCGCTGGCAGATCATCAGCAAGACCGCCACCCGCGAATCGACGCCCGCCCATGGCCGCCAGGTGGTGCTGGTGGTTTCCAATGTAGACACCATGCCCGGTACTCGCCTTTCGGCCGGCAACAGCTTCTCGGAACTGATCCACGCCTATGCCGGGTTCCGCGAAGCTGGTTACAGCGTGCAGTTCGTCAGCCCACAGGGCGGCGCCGTGCCGCTGGCCTACATCGATACCCGCAACCCGGAGCACAAGGCCGGCGTCTACGATGCGGACATGATGTGGGCGCTGGCCAACACACAGCGGCCGGACGAGTTGAATCCCGCCGAGTACGCCGCGCTGATGTACATCGGCGGCAGTGCGGCGATGTACGGCGTGGCCGAGCACCCGGGGCTGCAGGCGCTGGCGGTGCGCATCTACGAGCAGCAGGGTGGCATCGTCGCGGCCGTGTGCCACGGCAGCGCGGGGCTGGTGAACCTGACCCTGTCGGATGGCTCCGCGCTGGTGGCGGGCAAGCGGGTCACCGGCTATCCCGATGCGTTCGAGGACATGGGCGCGCCCTACTACAAGACCTTCCCGTTCTCGATCGAGCAGCGGCTGCGGCAGGGTAAGGGCCGCTTCGCCCATGGCGCCCGCGGCACGGCGCATGTGGAGGCCGATGGCCGGCTGGTAACCGGCATGAACTGGGAATCCACCCCCGGCGTGGTGGCGGCGATCGTCAAGCAGCTGGACGCCGAGTAGCCGGGGCGGTTACTCCCCTTCCCGCCCGGCAAGGGCCATCACCCAGCCGGGCACCATGGGTTCGTCCGCATAGAACGCCTTGGGCACCTTTTCAGCCATGGCCCAGCGCTGGATCCAGCCCATGCCGGCGCCCCCGTTGTAGCCGTCTTCGTATTGGTACGCCGGGTCCTGCAGCGCGGTTTCCAGCGAGATGAAGTGGTAGCCGCGCCGCTGGGTAGCGGCTACCAGTTCCTCAACGCAATCGGCGTTGAGCGCGTTGGCGTGCATCAGCCACACCTGTGCCGGCAGCCGGCCGAGCAGCTGCTGCGAACGTTGTTCGTAATAGTCCAGCTTGTTGAGCATGTACGGCACGTAGCCACGGCGAAGCTGCCGCAGCAGGGCGTCGCGCTTGGCGGGGTCGGTCTCGGTATCGCGCACATGGTCATAGGCGAAGGCCCAGATCCACTCGCTGTTGTCGATGGTGACCGGGGCGATCTGATACCCATGCTGCTGCAGGAACGTGGACAGCGCGGCGCGGGTTTGCGGCGACTGCCCGGCATGCAGGTACGGGGGCCGGAACCAGCGCGGCACCTGCCCGGTCTCGGCCAGCAGCGGGCGCAGGGTGGCTTCGCCGCGCAGGATGTCCTGCTCGTAAGCCTCCAGCGTCATCGCGCGCAGGTCCACGTGGCCGAAGGTGTGGTTGCCCAGCTCGAACCCGGCATCGCGCCAGTCGCGCAGCATCTGCACCCGTGCAGGCTGCACCTGGCCGTCGACCTCGAGCTTGGCCTCGTTGACGAAGCCCACCACTGGCACCTCCGCCCGCTTCAAGGCGGCGATCAACTGCGCATGTTGGGCCGCCAGTTCGGGCTCGGCGCGTTCGCCCAACCGCTGCCAGGGGAGATCGTCGATGGTCAGCGCGATGCGCCGGTCCGGCTCAGCCGCGTGGGTGGCACCCACAATGCACAGTAATGCCAGCAGACCACACCGCACAAATCCATTACGCACGCACCGCTCCCGCCACGATTCCTACGGCAGCATAGCGTCGTGGGGTGTGGCCCACAAATCAGCGCTGGCGCACCACGTCTGGCAGTGCGTAGCTGCTGTCGAGTATCGACGCCTCTGGAACATACGCGCGCACGATCAGCGCGAAGGCATCGCGCGGTGCGGGCAGCCAGTTGGCTTTCTCCGCCGCGCTCGTCGGCTCGTCACTGGCGAGCACGAGCGTTAGTGAGCCGTCATCAGCGAACTGAAGTTCATTGGCGTCGAGGTTGACGGTGCCGATGTTGTGCCGGCCGTTGGGGCTCTCCGCCAGCATGTAGTAGTCCTTGTCGTACATGGTGAGCGACCAGAAACCGCCGCGTGCCCGGTCTACCGGAGGCAGCGCATCTTTCTCGAAACGCATCGTGTAGCGGTAGCGGCCGTTGAGCAGCGCGCCCTGCGCGTCGGTACCCCGAATGAGGTACGCCGCTTCGGTGAAGTCGTTGACGTAGATGTAGATCACTGCCGCCTGTGCCCGGCTCAACCAGTCGCTCCCCCAGCGCCCGCCATTGGTCTGGCGCTGCCAGCCATTGCCCACCGGCGTGCCCACCTGTTCGTAGCGCGCCCCAGCGAACAGCTCGTTGTCGGCCACCAGGGCGGCGCGGTCCAGCAGCGCCTTCCATGCCGGCGTGCTGTCGCGCAGGGCGAGCAGCGTGCGCGCCTGCTCGGCCATGGGTGCATCATCCGGACTCACCTGCGGGTTGGCATCCAGCGCCCGTTTCAGGTCGTCCCAGAAGGTCTCACCGTGGACGGGGCGCGTGCGCAGGATGTCCGGATCGGCCGCGAGGATCTCCGCGTTGAGATCCGGCGGGTACACCTTGTTGCGCGCGCTCGCCTCGCAGTCGAACTTGCGCAGGCCAGGGCGATCCTCGCTCAACGGGGTCGCGCCCAACTGGTTCAGCACGGCGCGGGCCTGTGCCTTGCCCTCGGGGGTGCGGGCCGCGAAGCTGCGTGCCATTACCACCGCAACATCGGTGGGCGAGCGCAGTACGCCGGCGAAACCCACCGGTGCTTCACCCTGCCAACCCGGTCCAACCAGCAGGTACTTGCCGGCAGGGGTCGCGGATGCGGAGCCCAGCTGATGGGTGACGGTCGTAAAGGCGTCGACGATCTGGATGGTCCAGTAGTGACCCGGCGGCACATCGTGGGGCGTCTGCACCACGATGGGTTCCTCGCCCAAGTCAGCAAAACAGGCGCCGTAGATGGTGTCGTTGTTGGGCGTCACGATCTTGCGTTGTGCAGCCGGCAGGTAGTCGTCCACATAGCCCATGTGGTTCTTGGGCGAGCCCGGGAACAGGCCCATGGCCATGCCCGGCCCATGGCCTTTCATCAGTTCCCAGGTGCTGGTGCGGCGGAAGGTGTTGACCAGGGGGTGGCCCCATATGTAGATCACGCGCGCCAACGCTTCGGCATAGTGGTGGCTGGCTACGCGCGCCGGCACGGCAGCGCCGTTGGCGAGGTCCGGGTGCGCGGGTGAGAACGCCGCTACCTGGGCGGGATGCGATGCCGACGTGCCGCCGGGATTCCGGGTGCTGGCCATGCTGGTGCTCCGAAGGTCGCGTGTTGCACAGGAGAAGACATGACACCCAGCATCGCGGGCACGGTGTGGGGCAACAAGCGAAATGCCACCTATGGGCGCTCAGTAAAAGTACTGGCGCTTACTGTTTGTCGAGTGCCACGCGCGTCCTCGCAGATCTGCGGTAGGCGACCGTCGCGACATCGGCGGCCACCGGCTCATCCACCGTCAGCAGGATGGCGCCTGGCTTGGTTTCCACATACAGGCGCATGCCGGGCTCGATGCCAAGGGCATGAATCCACAGGCCGCGGAGTTTCAGGCACGGGATGGGCGGGCAACCCGGATAGGTTTCGAGACCGTCGTGATGCAGCGCGTTGGTCATGATGCTCTTGGGCTTGCGCCACCAGAGCTTTTGACGGGCTGCTTCGTTGGTGGATGCGGTAGTGAAATGGTTGGACATGGTGACCTCCTTCAGGAAGCATCCCTCGCCGGGATGGCGAGGGAGTCGGGAGGTTAAGAACCGTAACGAGACCGGCGCGACGTATTTCCACGGGGGTGTTTTATTTCGCCACCCTCCCGACGCGGGGAGTTCAACTTCGTACATCTCGTTGGAGTTCTTAAGCTCCGAAGTGCAACCGTGTCGCGGGCGTGAGAATAACGGAAGTTGGCTGGATCATCTGATCGCAGTCTTCTGATGGAGGCCGTCTATGCGGGCGTCCGTTTACGCCATTTGCAGAGAAATCCGTGTGGTGCCGCGCATTATTGGCGGGAGGGGATCACGCATTGGATGGTGACCTCGTCTCAGTCGGCGAATCGCGAACTTGAGATGGTGTGACGCATTCGGCGTTGGATGCGCGAACGTCTCCAACAGCAGCGGACTAACAGTCCGCTCTACCCCGTCGGGGTGTGAGGCAGTCGGGGTGTGAGGCAGTCGGGGGGTGAGGCAGTCGGGGTGTCGGGCAGCCGGGGTGTCGGGCAGTCGACGCGGCGGGGTTTTGTTTCCCGTTGGGGTTTTGCTTCTCTACGCGCGCGTCAGTGCGATCCAGCGGTAGCAGGTGTAGACAATGACGGCGGCCAATGGTGCCAGGCTCAGCCAGAGCGGGAGCTTCAACATGAACATCATGAGCGCGCCGATGGTCAGGGCCAGCATCGACAGCCCGATCACCCAGGCGTCGAATACCACTGTGTCCGCTGCGTCCCGACCCCAGGAATTCGCCGGGCGGCCGTTCGCAGCGCGCTTCCGGCGCACCACCCATATGTCGGTCACGAAATCGACGACGCCTTCCAACAGGTCACCAATGAGGCCAGACATGGTCAATCCTTGAGCGGCAAGCTGAATACGCCGATCTTCAAGGCAGTGCAGTGGCCCGTCAAGCGCCCAACCGGGGCAGGGGTAGACCCACCCTGCCCCGGGCCTCCCCCGCCGTTATTCAGGGACTGTCGCGGCGAATGCCCAGCGCCACGGCTTCGGTATAGGAAATCTTCAGCAGATCGCCCCGCTTCACACTGGGCAGCTTCGCCCGCAGGTCGGGGCGCTCGACGGCGATGAGCTGCGTATTGCCGCGCGGTCCCCGCAGGGCAATGGTGTTGGCCACCGGGTCCACCGCCGCCACCTCGGTGACGATCTCGATGGTGCTGGAGCGTGCCCCGCCGGGGGTGGCGCCCCGGATCGGCACCGTGCCGGCCTGCGACTTGGTCACGCCTACTGCGGCACTGCCCGCCGGCTGCAGATCCAGGGCGACGGCGGCCGTGTATTCGAGGGTCACGCTGTCGCCTACCTTCAGCTGGCTGAAGTTGCGCACGTCGGCGCCCGCCAGGACATCCACGCTGCTGCCGTCGGCTCCCGCGACCGTCACCACGCGGGTGCGGGCATCAATGGCGGTGATCCGCCCCTGCAGGGTGATTCCGGCAGAAGCGGCCGTCATCGGGCCGGGCATGGACCGGGGCGCGGGTGGCGCGGCCTCCGCCGCCGGGGGCGTGCTCTGGCACCCACCGGTGGCGAGCGCGACAACAACGAGCGTGACGAATGACGACAAGGCAAGAAGGCGCATGGAAATCTCCAGAACGGGGCAGCGGCAGATGCGCTCATTGCATCAGCTGCCCTGCCCCGGCGCGCCCGTACTACTACTGTGCCGCGCCCAGAAAAGTTACCAGCCCTGCCCTCACCCTACGTGCCTCAGCTCCTGCGCATGAGGATCATCTTCTCCTGCGACATGTCCCGCATGGTGTACGGAATGCCGCCGGTGCCGTAGCCCGATTCCCGGCGGCCCGCGAAGGGCATCCAGTCGGTGCGGAACGCGGTGGGGTCGTTGATCATCACGGCGGAGGCATCGAGCCGGTTGGCCGCGCGCATGGCGATGTCGATGTCCTGGGCGAAGACGCTTGCCTGGAACGCGGTGGGCAGCGCGTTGGCGCGCGCGATGGCGTCGTCGAGCTCTTCATAACGATACACCGCCACCACCGGGCCGAAGACCTCCTGCGTGGTCACCCGTGCGTCATTCGCCGGATTGAGCAGGACCGTGGGCTGCAGCGTCGTTTCGGAGAGGCGCTTGCCCCCCGTCGCGAGCTGGGCGCCGCCCCGCACTGCCTCGTCGATCCATTCAGCCACCCGGTCGGCCTCGCGCGGCTGGATCAGCGGGCCGACTTCGGTGTCTTTGAAGGTGGGGTCGCCGGTACGCAGTTTCTCGACCCGGGCGATCAGCGCCTGGGTGAAGTCGTCGGCGATGGCGTTGTGCACGAAGATACGTTGGGTGGAAACGCACACCTGCCCTGCGTGGTAGTAGCCGCCCTTGACGATGGGCTCGATGATCTTGCCCAGGTCTGCGCTGCGGTCGACGATGGCCGGCGCCACGCCGCCATGTTCCAACGCCGAACGCGCGCCGTGGGCCAGCTTGGCGTGCAGCGACCAGCCCACCTTTGCCGAGCCGATGAAGCTGAGGAAGGCGACGCGCTTGTCGGTCACCAGCGCCTCGGCCAGTTCGTTGCCGTCCGGCACGAAGGTCTGGCACCACGGCTCCGGCAGGCCGGCCTCGTGGACCATCGCTACAAGCTCAAGACAGGACAGCGGCGTGGTGGAGGCCGGCTTGATGATGACCGGGCAGCCCACGGCGATGGCCGGTGCGACCTGGTGCACGATCAGGTTCAGCGGGTGATTGAACGCCGAGATCGCCGCCACAATGCCGATGGGTTCGCGGGTGGTGAACGCCCAGCGGTTCTCGGCCGCGGCTGACAGGCCCATCGGAATCTCGCGGCCGGCAAAATTACGCAGTTCGTCGGCCGCGTTGTGCACGCCGTCGATGGCCCGGGTGGTCTCGACGATGGCGTCGGGCAGCGGCTTGCCGCCTTCGCGCGCGATCTGCAGGGCCAGGTGGTCGCGCTTGGCGTCCATCAATGCGGCCAGCCTGCGCAGAATCGTGATGCGCTGGTGCGGCGCGAGCCAGCCGTCGCGATCCTTGAATACCCGTTCGGCGGCGCTGAGCTTGCGCTCCAGCGCGGCGGCATCGTCGAACGGAATCTCTGCGATGGGCGCGCGGTCGAAGGCTTGTACAACGGTCAACATCATGAATTCCTTGTGTGGGGCAATGAGGCGGCCGCTTACGCGCAGCCTACGTCAGGCGTGCGGTTGCGCAGTTCGTTCACCAGCACCCGCGTGTTCTCGGAATAATCGATGGGTACATCCAGCAGGTGCACGCCGCCGCCGGCGAACGCGGCCTCGATCATGGGAACCAGCTCCTCTACCGCAGTGACCCGGCTGCCCTTCGCGCCATAGGCCTCGGCGTAGCGGACGAAATCGGGATTGCCGAAGCGCATGCCGAAGTCCTCGAAGCCATCCACGGCCTGCTTCCAGCGGATCATGCCGTAGGCGCTGTCGTTGAGGATGATCACCACCAGGTTGAGGCCCAGCCGCACGGCGGTTTCCATCTCCTGCGAGTTCATCATGAAGCCGCCATCGCCGCAGACCGCCAGCACGCGGCGCGTGGGGTACAGCATCGAGGCCATCATGGCCGACGGCAGGCCGGCGCCCATGGTGGCCAGCGCGTTGTCCAGCAGCAGGGTGTTGGCCACATGGGTGCGGTAGTTGCGGGCGAACCAGATCTTGTACATGCCGTTGTCGAGGCAGACGATGCCGTCTTCCGGCATGGCCTGGCGCACGTCATGCACCAGCCGCTGCGGGGTAACCGGGAAGCGGTCCTCCTCGGAACGGTCGTTGAGGCGGGCCAGGATCTTCTGCCGCAGTTCCACCATGCCCGGGTCTTCTGCCAGCTTGCCTTCCAGCCGCCCGGCAAGGGCATCGACGGTGGCGCCGATGTCGCCGATCACTTCGATATCGGGGTGGTAGACCTGTTCGACCGTGGCGGACTGGAAGCCGATATGCACGACCTTGGGGCCGCCGCTGCTCTTCATCAGGAATGGCGGCTTCTCGACGGTGTCATGGCCGATGGCGATGATCAGGTCCGCGCGCGCGACGGCCTCGTGGACGTAGTCGCCCTCGGAGAGCGCGGCGGTGCCCATGTACAGGTTGGAACCGCCGGTTACGGCGCCCTTGCCCATCTGGGTGTTGAAGAACGGCAGGCGGGTGCGCCCGACGAACGCGGAAAGCGACTCGGTCAGCCACGGCCGGCTGGCGGCGGCGCCGATCATCACCAGCGGTCGCTTGGCGGCCAGGATCGCCGCTTCTGCCCGATCGAGCGCGGCAGCATGGGCGACGGGGCGCTCCAGTGGGTGAACCGGAATCACCGGTACATCGTCCACGTCCTCGCCGGCGATGTCCTCTGGCAGTTCCAGATGCACCGGGCCCGGCCGCTCCTCCATGGTAACGCGGAAGGCATCACGCACGGTGGAGGGAATGGCGGCGGCGCTGACGATCTGCCGGGTCATTTTCGTGAGCGGCTTCATCGACGCCACGATATCCACGATCTGGAAGCGCGCCTGCTTGGCGCTCATTACGGCCTTCTGGCCGGTGATGAGAATCATCGGCCACGCCCCCAGGTGCGCATAGGCGGCACCGGTGGAGAAGTTCAGGGCGCCGGGGCCGAGCGTGGCCAGGCAGACACCGGGCCTGCCGGTCAGGCGGCCGTGGGTGGCCGCCATGAAGGCGGCGGCTTGTTCGTGCCGAGTGAGCACCAGTTCGATGCGTGAGTTTCGCAGCGATTCCAGGAAGTCGAGGTTTTCCTCGCCCGGTACGCCGAAGATGCGGTCTACGCCCTCGTTTTCGAGTGCGGCGACCAGCAGGTCTGAGCCCTTGGGCATTGCGTCGATCCTTGCGGTGATGAACTCCGGGGAGTTCGGTGCCATGGGGAAACGTGGTGTGGATCGACTATACGCTCGGCCCTGTGTACGCCCTTATGAACAACGGCATCGCCTAGCGGGACGGTGAGGTCCACCGTTGGGCCTTGTCTGGGCGAACCGTAGATTTACTGGGCGGCGCTCCGCATTGACACGCATGCACCCAAGGCGCGCAGGCAGCAGAATCCTGGCTATGGGCAGCACGCCTATTCACTTCCCTGGAGCCTGCAATGAACCTCACTCTTCATCGCACCGCCCTGCTGCTGGCGGTGGCCAGTTCGGCACTGGGCCTTTCCTCCCCCGCCACCGGCCAATCACCGGCTGGCGCACCCGCGAAGGCGGCCGCGCCCCAGGCCGAGCGCCCGCGCGCATCGAACAAGTGGCGGATCGTGTTCGACGAGCGCGCCAAGTCCGATGGCACCATCAGCTTCCGGATATGGCCCAAGGATGGCGCGCCACTGCAGGTCGACGTGGCCGTGATCGACGGCCAGTCGGAGAACCACATTGCCCAATCGGCCCGTGACGCGCTGCGGGTCGCACTCGGAAAAGGCTTCCATGTGGAAGTCGACGACGGCGAGGATGTGCTGGTGAAGGCCCGGCACGGCACGGGCGACTTCGGGCTGCAGCTCATCGGCAACACCGCACGCGACGTGGATATCAAGCTGCGCCGCGAGTAAGGGGCCGCGCTGCACTAACCGCCTGATCCCGGTGTCTTGCCAAGCAGGTACTTCAGCCCATGCGTGAGCCCGCGTGGCGCCACGCTCAGGTGGTCTTCGTCGTTGAGCACGTCCAGCTTCAGGCGCAGCGACGGGTACCGGCGTGCCCGCAGGGCCGCGTCGATCTGCTTTGCATCGGCCACCATGTCCGCGTCGTTGCCGAAGGCCGGCGCCTCATACTCGCCAACATACATGTAGACCGACGCGGCCAGGTCGCCATGCCCACGCGCGTAGTCCTTCTCGAACCGTGCCATGACGTTGCGGTCGTACCAGAATGACGGGCTGCCCACGATGTAGCCGGAGAACATGCCGGGGTCGGTGAACAGGATCTGCGTGCCCAGCAAGGCACCATACGAGTGGCCCAGCAGCAGGCGCCGGGCTTCATTGGTGCGGTAGTGGCTGGCCACGAACGGCAGCGCCTCGTTCTTCAGGTAGGTGATGTAGGCACCTGCGCCGCCATGAACGGCATCTGCCGGCGCACTGCTGGGGCCATTGGCGGTGGGTGTGTAGTCACGGCGTCGGCTGGTCATGCCATCGTCGCCTACCGCGTATGACAGGCCCACCAGGATGAACTCCTCCAGCTTCGGCCCCTCCACGTTCAACCGCCGCCCGATCTGCCTTGCCAACGGGAACGCGTAATCGGCATCGGTGACATACAGGACGGGGTACCTGCGCCCAGGAGATTCCGCATAGGAGGGCGGAAGCGCGACAAACACCTGGTAGGTGCGCCCGGAGACAGGGTCCGGAACGTTCCATACTTCGCTGCCGACCACTTCGTAGGGCATCCCATCGCCCCGTTGCCCGCCCAGGGCGGAGGCTTGGGCCGGAGCGTGCCCGACGGCAGCCGCTGCATCACGCGCGGGTGCGGCTGGATTCGCTTCGGTAGCGCTGGAACAACCGGAAAGAAACAAAAGAAGAACAGTACCCCACAACAGATTTTTCAACGCGCGCTCCCTGAAAATCGGATCCGTCTGATTCAGTGCCGACACCCGCTGATGCATCATTGCTGCGGGCGCTGCGACCGGCTTCATTACCGCGATGATATCGAATCGCACCGCCCAGAACGAACAAGCATGGATTGCTGGTTGGGTGTGCTGGCTTCGGCCAGCACACTTTTTCGTGTTCGATCGTTCGTGCATTCGATCTCATCGTCAGCGCCGGCGACCTCGCCACGGCATCATTCTAGGACGTGACTGATATCGCGAATGCATCTTGGGAGTCAAGATTCCGCCCCTTGATCAAACACAAAGGAGCGGTACGCAGTGGAAACCCCGTTGTACAACAACTATCCCGAAAAGTGGCGCGAGCGATTCCAGTTCTTCGACGCCCACGGCGCACCCAACTCCCCGTCTTACAAGGCTGCCTTCAAGGCACTGCCCTTCCTGGGGCGGATCAAGATCCAGAGCAGCATTCTCGCCTTCCTGTTCGGCCCCATCTACTTCTTCATCCTGGGTCTTTGGCGCAAGGCATTGGTTGGGCTGGCGCTTACGCTGGGCATGATCGTCGTTGCCGCGCTGCTCTACACTTTCCTGGGTGCCGACAGCGGCATTGCCAATGTTGTATCGCGCGTGCTCGGCCTTGCCCTGACATTGATCTACACGACCACCGCCAACTACGCCTACTACCTGAAGGAAGTGAAGGGCTCGGATGGCTGGAACATCTTTGAAGGGCTCCGGCTCTAACGCTTCGGCATCAAGTGAACCGGCATTGGCCCTGTGGGGGCCAATGACCCCGCCTTGACCTCTTCCACGCACGCCCTCCCCGATACTGGGTGCCACACCGGCGCACCCTGCCACGTCGGGACCACATGAGGGAGTCGCCAATGCCAACCAACACCCCGTCGAAGGACGCCACCGGGCCTGCCCGCCCCTTCGACGCCATCATCATCGGCACCGGCCAGGCCGGTCCGTCATTGGCAGGCCGGCTCGACGCGGCGGGCATGCGCGTGGCGATCATCGAACGTCACCTGGTCGGCGGCACCTGCGTGAATACCGGCTGCAAGCCGACCAAGACCTTGGTGGCCAGCGCCTATGCCGCGCAGATGGCCCGGCGCGGTGCCGACTACGGCTTCTCCGCCGGCCCGGTCAGCGTTGACATGCAGGTGGTGGAGGCGCGTGCCCGCAAGGTCATTCTCGATTCGCGCAAAGGCAACGAGGACTGGTTGGCCGGCATGGCCGGCGTGGAACTGATCCGTGGCCACGCCCGCTTCGAGGGGCCTGGCGTGGTCGCGGTCAACGGCGAGCGACTCGCGGCGCCGCGCATCTTCATCAACGTGGGTGGGCGGGCGTCGGTGCCGGACATGCCCGGCCTTGCCGACGTGCCATACCTGACCAACAGCAGCATCGTCGAGCTCACTACCCTGCCCCGCCACCTGGTGGTCGTCGGCGGCAGCTACATCGGGCTGGAATTCGCGCAGATGTACCGACGCTTCGGCGCAGAGGTGACGATTCTCGAGCGGTCGGACCGGCTGATCTCCCGCGAGGACCCCGACATCTCCGACGCGGTACGCGGCATTCTGGAAGATGAGGGCATTCAAGTGCACACGGGCGCGGACCAGATGGCGTTCAAGCGCGTGGAGGGTGGCGTCGGCGTGAGCTTCAAGACCCGCGACGGTGAAACCGAGGTGGTCGGAAGCCATGTCCTCATCGCGATCGGGCGCCGCCCCAATACCGACGACCTGGGCCTGGACAGCGCAGGAATCGAGCGCGACGCCCGGGGCTACATCACGGTGGACGACCACCTGCAGACCTCCGTGCCGGGCATCTGGGCGCTGGGCGACTGCAACGGACGTGGCGCCTTCACCCATACCGCCTACAACGACTTCGAGATCGTGGCGGCCAACCTGCTCGATGGCGAGGACCGTCGAGTCAGCAGCCGGGTGCCTGGCTACGCGCTGTACATCGATCCACCGCTGGGGCGGGCCGGCATGTCCGAAACCGAGGCCGCAAAGACCGGTCGCCCCCTGCTCTTCGCCAAGCGCGAGATGACCCGGGTTGGCCGTGCCGTGGAGAAAGGCGAATCCAAGGGCTTCATGAAGGTGGTTGCCGACGCCGAAACACGTCGGATCCTCGGCGCGGCGATCCTCGGCACGGGCGGTGACGAGGCCATCCACGGCATCCTTGACATGATCAGCGCCGACCGCCCCCTGGACGAGCTGCGCTGGGCCGTGCCGATCCACCCCACGGTTTCCGAACTGATTCCCACGCTGCTGGTGGATCTTGCGCCAGCGCCATCGCCATCGCCGGGAAGCTGACCCACTGCGCGCTGGAGATCGAGCATGGGGTCTTGCGGCACATGGATGCCACCGTTGCTGGGCAGATCCAGATCCAGCACGAGTCCAACGGCCAGCGAAAACAGCAATATCAGCAAGGTGGTGGAGGTACGCTGGCGCACCCGTTCGTAACCCAGCAACCCGGCGGCAAACAGCGCGAACAGGAACAGCATCCTTAGGATGCGGTGGGGAATGTGGTCCTGCCGTGCCGCGAACCGCTCGCCGGCCAGGTCGATGGATTCATTGGTGGTGGTGACCATCAGGCCTGCACGCGGCGTGTCACGGAATGAGGCAGTCGCCGACATCACCGCTGCCCACAGCTCACCCTGAAGGACGGTGGTCCGCGCGTACTGCTCCACTTCCTGGCGTGCGCCTTTGGCATTGGCAAAGTCCACGCGAGCGTCGATATAGCGGCGCAGCACAGCGCGCACCCGTTCGGCGTCGGGCGCATCCAGAAGGTCTGTGCGCAGCCAGGTAGTACCCAGGGCATTTGCCTCGCTTACCACCAGCGTCCTGCGTTCGTCGTACCGGCCAAGCGCGAGGGAAAAGGTGAAGCCGATGAGCAGGGCCAACAGCCCAAGAACGGTGTTGGTCGAGAACGCGTCTGTCTCTTCGGCACCGGCAGCCGCAGGTGTTCGCGACCGGCGCAGGTTGCGGCGGGTTCGCAGGAACACCCCAAACTCCCGGGCCGCGATCAATGCCAGAAAGAAGACCATGGTAAGCAGCCACAGCGGCAGGTCGAAAGCGCTTTCAGGCACGTTCATGGGCCATCACCAGCGGTACGCGGGGGTACGTTCGAGGATGGCCGATGGCCCCGCCCTCTGCTTCAGTACTTCTACCGGCCGCCGCCCAGTGAACGATGCACACGACACCCGCCGTGCGCAAACGCAGACAGGCCGTGTGCGAACACACGGCCTGCCGTCTCACACTGCTACGCGGTGGCTTACCAGCTCAGCTTCACGCCGATCTGGCCGTTGACGTCGCGGTAGCCGTTGCTTCCTTCCTGGTAGCCCATCTGGCCCCACCCGCTCCAGCCGTGGCCCAGTTCCAGCTGCGCGCCGACCTTGGCCTCATAGGTGTTGTTCGACAGATCGCGGCTCAGTCGTTCGCCATCCATGGCGATCGTCGAATCGTTGCCACCGCTCCACCAGTTCACCGCCACGAACGGCTGCACGCGGTTGAACTGCGCGGAGGTCGGTCGGCCGTACACACGCGCGCCCAATCGGGTGGTGGTACCGCCGGCGTTGCGGGTCTGCACCACGGTGCCATTGGACTCGACCACATCGTCGCTGCTGAAGTTGCTGTAGATCACCTGGGCCTGCGGCTCCACGTAGACGCCGTAACGCTCGCCGCTGTGCACGTTGAAGGCGTAACCGGCTTCGACCGAGGCCGACCAGACCTTCGAGTCGTACCGCTCGCGGCTCAGGTAATCACCCTTCACCGTGTTGTCGAACGTGCCGTACTGCGCCGCACCGTCCACGTACAGGCCTTCCGGACCGTCGGCATTCTGGAACCAGGTTCCGTAGAGGCCGATGTTCTTGCCGCTCACTTCGCCACGCGCCCTGTAGTCGGTGAACTCGGAGCTGCCGTTGGTGGTTGCACGGCCGTAACCGCCCATCAAGCCGGCATGCACGCGACCTTCGCCCACTGCGAACTGCTTCTCCACACCCATCTGCATCACGTTGGCGTTGCTGTCGATGTCGATCTGGCCGCCGACGGTGCCCGCATCCAAGTTGCCGCTCTGCACGCGCACCCACGCCGCATAGCCCTGCCCGGCATCATTGCGTGCGGTCAGGCCCGGCTCGCCGACACGGTCATGCATCGTGCCCTGGAACATGCGCAGCGCGGCGGTCTGGTTGCCCAGGTAGGCCGCCGGTTCCGGGCGCAGCACCGGCGTCGGAGCCGGCGGGTCGATCACCGGCACCTCCGGGGCGACCGGGGTCGGTACGTCCACGACGGGCGGCGTCGGCAGTGCTTCCGAACGCAGGTACCAGCCACCATCGTCCGGCGTGTTCCTGCCACCCTTCTGCAACGCATAGTCGTACAGGCCACCGACCGCGCGGCCCTGCAGTTCGAACACACCGTCGGAGGCGCCGGCCACGCTGACCAGCTGGATGCCGTTGTCGGTGACCGCACCGGCACCGCCCACGTTCTGCACCTGCACGAACGTCTCGCCGCTGGTGCTGCCGCCAACCACCAGCTTGTCGGTGACCGAATCGTCGCCGCCCAGCACGCTGTTCATCAACAGGGTGCCGCCGTTGCCGACATAGTCGCCCGCCACGGTCAGGGTGGCGCCGGCGACCGGCGCGGCTGCCGAGGTGCCCGCGAAGGCCACCACGCCGGCGTTGGCCAGGCTGGCCATGCCCTGGTCGAAGCCGCCCATGTCCAGGACGGCGGTGGATGCAAGCGCGTAGTCGGCGTTGCTGCTGAAGGCATTGGCAATGCCGGCCTGCAGCATGCCGCCGTCAACGGTCGTGGTACCCGCGTAATCGCTGGCGCCGAGCAGGCGAACCGTGCCCGTGTTGGTCTTGTTGACGGTCAGGTTGCCGCTCATCCCGGCGAGTTCAATCGTGTCGGTATGGTCGAGGTTGATGGTGGCAGTGCCTGCACCGCCGGTGATGCTGTCCGCTTCCAGCGTGCCGGCCAACGCGCCGGTGCCGATGTTGAGCGTTGCCACTGCGTCGGCGCTGCTGGCGAGAGAAACCGCACCGGCCCGCACGGCGGCCTGGTCGGTGATCGTCAAGGTTGCGGTGCCCGCGTTGCCGACAACCAGTGCGCCGTCGATGTTCAACTGCGAGCCTTCTCCGTCCACAGTGACGGTGCCTGCAGCGCCGGCTTCATTGGCGATGGCCGCACCGACACTGGTAACCGTGGCGCCGGATGCGATGCTGAGCGTGCCGGTGCCGGCATCGCCGACCACCAGCTGGCCATCGTTCTGCCACACCGAGTTTGCATCGCTGATGGTGAGCGTACCGGTGGCGCCAGCGTACCTGCCCAGGCGGCCCATCTTGTTCTGGACCAGGCCGCCATCGGCGATGGTGACGCTGCCGGTACCGTTGCCCGACGAACCACCGGCGCCGATTTCGAGCGTGTAGCCGCCATTGGTCCACTGGCTGCCATCACCGGTAACCGTGACCGTACCGGTGCCGGTGCTGTCACCCAGGATGCCGCCCTTGCTTTCCACGATGCCGCCATCGGACACGGTCAGCGTACCGGTTCCCAGCATGCCCACATACAACGCGTCGTCCAGCGTTGCCCAGGAACCGCCATTGCTGACCGTCGCGGTGCCCACGGCGGTGGCATTGTTGCCGATAGTGCTCTTGCCGCCGCGCACTTCGACACGGCCGCCATCGGTAATGGTGAGATCGGCGGTGCCGAAGGAGCCGACGCGGAAGAAACCGCCGTCGCTGCTCAGCAGTGAGTTCGCACCGGCCACCGTGACGTTGCCGCTACCCCTGGCGTTGCGCGCCATTTCCACGCCCTTGGTGGTCACCGTGCCCCCATCTAGCACCTGCAGGTCGCCCGCGGCCATATAGCCGACCGTCATGATGCCGTCGGTCGACCACGTGGACCCTGCGCCGGTCACCGTGGCGGTGCTGGTGGCGCCGCTGGAATCCGTACTGCCGATGACCGAGTAACCGAATGCACTGGGATCGGCCGGTGCGCCGGTGTTCTGCAGCAAGCCGCCGTCTTCGATGAGCAGGTGGCCCGTGCCGGTACCACCGACATTGAAGGTGCCACTGGTGGTCTTCCAGCTGGAACCGGTGCCGCTGATCGTCGCGTTGCCCGTTGCGCCCGTACCGGCGCCAAGGCTGCCCGTGGTGCTGGTGACAGCGGCGCCATCATTGATGA
>NZ_JBOHXV010000010.1:0-76397 GCF_050737075.1 Stenotrophomonas sp. | reverse complement strand
CCCATGGGGTGGCTCTACGCGGTTTACGCTGCCATCGCCTTGGCGTGATACGCGATGTGCTCGCCGATGAAGCTGGCGATGAAGTAGTAGCTGTGGTCGTACCCCGGCTGCAGGCGCAGCTGCAGCGGATGCTCCGCTGCGGTGCACGCGGCCTGCAGCCACTGCGGCTGCAGCTGGCTGTCCAGGAACTCATCGCCGCCGCCCTGGTCGATCAGCAACGGCAACCGCTCGGTCGCCGTGGCCACCAGCTCGCTGGCATCCCACGCCGACCACGCCGCACGGTCCTCACCGAGGTAGGCCGCAAACGCCATCTGCCCCCACGGCACCCGGGTGGGCGCGACGATCGGCGAGAACGCCGACACGCTGCGGTAGCGCCCGGGATTGCGCAACGCGATCACCAGCGCGCCGTGCCCGCCCATCGAATGCCCACTAATGGCGCGCGCATCGCTGGCCGGCAGGTGCGCCTCGACCAACGCCGGCAACTCCTCCACCACATAGTCGTACATGCGGTAGTGCTTCGCCCACGGCTGCTCGGTGGCGTTGAGGTAGAACCCCGCCCCCTTGCCCAGGTCGTAGCCCTCCGCGTCGGCGACATCGTCGCCGCGCGGGCTGGTATCGGGCGCCACCAGGATCACGCCATGTTCGGCGGCGTAACGCTGCGCACCGGCCTTGGTGATGAAGTTCTGCTCGGTGCAGGTCAGCCCGCTCAGCCAGTACAGCACCGGCAGCTTCTGCGTGGCCGCCTGCGGTGGCAGATAGACCGCCACCTTCATGTCGCAGCCCAGCACCTGCGAACGGTGCTGGTAGACGTCCTGCCAACCGCCGAAGGCGGCGCGATGTTCGATGCGTTCCATGGGGTGCCCGCCGTGATCAGTAGTGGACGACCGAACGGATCGACTTGCCTTCGTGCATCAGGTCGAAGGCCTCGTTGATCTGCTCCAGGTCCATGGTGTGGGTCACGAACGGCGCCAGCTCGATCTCGCCCTTCATCGCGTCCTCGACCATGCCCGGCAGCTGGCTGCGGCCCTTCACGCCACCGAACGCGGTGCCCTTCCAGGAACGGCCGGTGACCAGCTGGAACGGACGCGTGGAGATCTCCTGGCCCGAACCGGCCACGCCGATGATGACCGACTGACCCCAGCCACGGTGCGCGCATTCCAGCGCCGCACGCATGACGTTGACGTTGCCGATGCACTCGAAGGTGTGGTCCACGCCCCAGGTGGTCATTTCAACGATGACCTGCTGGATCGGCTTGTCGAAGTCCTTCGGATTGATGCAGTCGGTGGCACCGAACTGCTTGGCCAGTTCGAACTTGGACGGGTTGGTGTCGATGGCGAAGATGCGGCCGGCCTTGGCCTGGCGCGCGCCCTGGATCACCGCAAGGCCGATGCCGCCCAGCCCGAACACGGCCACCGAATCGCCTTCCTGCACCTTGGCGGTGTTGTGCACCGCGCCGATGCCGGTGGTGACGCCGCAGCCGAGCAGGCACACGTGTTCCGGGTTGGCGTCCGGGTTGATCTTGGCCAGCGAGACTTCGGCCACCACGGTGTATTCGCTGAAGGTCGAGCAGCCCATGTAGTGGTAGATCGGCTCGCCGTTGTAGCTGAAGCGGGTGGTGCCGTCGGGCATCACGCCCTTGCCCTGGGTGGCGCGCACGGCCACGCACAGGTTAGTCTTGCCCGAGGTACAGAACAGGCACTCGCCGCACTCGGCGGTGTACAGCGGAATGACGTGGTCGCCCGGCTTCACGCTGGTGACGCCCTCGCCCACTTCGACCACGATGCCGGCGCCCTCATGGCCCAGCACCGCCGGGAACAGGCCTTCCGGATCGTCGCCGGACAGGGTGAACGCATCGGTATGGCAGACACCGGTATGGGTGATCCGGACCAGCACTTCGCCCTTCTGCGGCGGGGCGACGTCGATCTCGACGATCTTCAGCGGCTCGCCAGCGGCGAAGGCAACAGCAGCACGGGATTTCATCGGGAATACTCCAGGACAAGGAACAGAACAGGACAGCGCGCGGTTTCCCGCACGCTTATTTCAGGTAGGAACGGATCAGGGCGCTCATGTCGCGCACGCGCTCGGCGCGCTGCGCATCGGACTGGGCAGGCTGGCCGAATTCTTCGCGCAGGTGCGCTTCCATCACTTCGGACATCAGCCCGTTGACGGCGCCACGGATGGCGGCGATCTGCTGCAGCACCGGCCCGCACTCGGCCCCCGCCTCCAGCGCACGGTCCAGCGCATCGCACTGGCCGCGGATGCGGCGCACGCGGGCCAGTACCTTCTTCTTTTCGTCGGGGGAATGCGGCATGCCAGGCGGACCCAGAGAACTATACTGGGGGATAGTATACACACCGGCCCGCCCACGTCACGCCGCAGCGCCCCGGGGGCGCGCGAGGGCGCCACCCGAAGCCTGTGGGAGGCCAGCTATTTGCCGGCCACCGCGTCCTGCAGCTTTTCGATCGCCTGGTCGGCGGTGAAGGTGTTCGGCTTCTGGATCTTCGGGAATTCCACGAAGGTCTCGTTGAACTTGGTCAGCAGCGCGATCGCGCCATACACGATGTACACGTGGTTGATGTACCAGTCCCAGTAGGTGTTGGAGGTGACGTCGGCGAACTCGTACGGGTCGGTGCGCAGGTTGTAGATCTTGGGAATGCGCATGGCCGTGAACGGTTCGCCCCAGATCTGCATGGTGCCCTTGCAGCGCTGCTCGATGAAGGTGACCTTCCAGTTGTCGTAGCGGATGCCCAGGATGTCGCCGTCGTCGGAGATGTAGACGAACAGCTTGCGCGGGGACTTGTCCACCTTGCCGGTCAGCATGGGCAGCAGGCTCACGCCGTCGATGTGGTTCTTGTAGGTGCGCCCCAGCGCCTTGACTCCCTTCTTGAGGTCATCGACCACACTGGTGTTGCCAGCCAGTTCCAGGAACGTGGGCAGCCAGTCATGGTGCTGGACGATTTCATTGGAGACCGTGCCCGGCTTGATTTTGCCCGGGTAACGCGCCACCAGCGGGATGCGGAACGCGCCTTCCCAGTTGGTGTCCTTCTCGCTGCGGAACGGCGTGGTGCCGCCATCCGGCCACGAATTGCGGTGCGGGCCGTTGTCGGTGGAATACACCACCAGGGTGTTGTCGGCGATGCCCAGCTCGTCCAGGTAGTCGAGCAGCGAGCCAACGTTGCGGTCATGGTCGATCATGGTGTCGTGGTACGGCGACTGCCAGCGACCGGCCTGGCCCAGGCTCTCTTCCTTGGTATGGGTATACAGGTGCATGTGGGTGAAGTTGACCCAGACGAAGAACGGCGCGTCGTCGTCGGTGGCCTTTTTGATGAAGTCCTTCGCGCGTTCGGCGAACTCGTCGTCGCAGGTCAGCATGCGCTTGCGGTCGAGCGGGCCGGTGTCTTCGATCTTCTGCTTGCCCACCCGGCCCCAGCGCGGCTGTTCGGTGCTGTCGTCGGTGTCGGTGGCGAAGCTGTGGATCACCCCGCGCGGCTTGATGGTCTGGATGAAGTCGCCGAACTCTTCCTCGGGGAAGTAGTCGTACATCTCCGGCTCCTCCTCGGCATTGAGGTGGTAGAGATTGCCGAAGAACTCATCGAACCCATGGTTGGTGGGCAGCATTTTGTTGAGGTCGCCGAGGTGGTTCTTGCCGAACTGGCCGGTGGTATAGCCCTCGTTCTTCAACAACGCCGCGATGGTGACGATCTTGTCGCTCATGCCCACCGGCGCGCCGGGAATGCCGACCTTCGACAGGCCGGTGCGCAGCACGCTCTGCCCGGTGATGAACGAGGAGCGGCCGGCGGTGCAGGACTGCTCGCCGTAGGAGTCGGTGAAGCGCACCCCTTCGTTGGCGAGGCGGTCGATGTTCGGGGTCTGGTAACCCATCAGGCCATGCGTATAGCAACTGAGGTTGGAGATGCCGATGTCATCCCCCCAGATCACCAGTATGTTGGGTTTTCCGGATGCGCTGGCCATGCGTTGCTCCAAGGGGACATGAGGCCCAGATGGTCAACGCTTGCGCCGGTGGCGGCCAGCGTGTTTCTACTTAGAACGTCTCAGTAAGTCTTCGCCGGCGCGGACAGCGGTGTCCGTACATGACGCCACCGTGGGGGCTGGCTCCACCCGGCTGGAGTGAAGCCTGCACGCGCCCGCGCTGCCGGCCGCTCAGGTCGGCGCGAAACCGCGCGCGGTCTTCTTCTCGTTCTTCTCGGCCTTCTTTTCCTTGGCCGTCTTTGCAGGCTTCTTCTTCTGCTCTTTCTTGCTGTCCATACTCTTGGCCATGGTCGTGCGCTCGCGGTTGGTAGGGCGCCAGCATGGCACATCCGTGGCAGGCCGGCGCGCCGGCAGTCGGCACCCCGCGCCGTGCACGCCACCGGGACGCCAGCTCCCGGATCATGACCCTCCCCCCTCCCCTGCGAAGACCATGGCCACGCCGTCCGGCTCCCGTCTTGTTGTCTATGCCGCGCTGGTCGGCAACCTGTGCATCGCCGTCGCCAAGTTCGTCGCCGCCGGCATTTCCGGCAGCTCGGCGATGCTCAGCGAGGGCGTGCATTCGCTGGTCGATACCATCAACGAACTGTTGCTGCTGTACGGCCTGCACCGCGCCGACAAGGCGCCGGACAGCGCCCACCCCTTCGGCTACGGGCGGGAACTGTACTTCTGGAGCTTCATCGTGGCCCTGCTGGTGTTCGCCGCCGGCGCCGGGGTCTCGGCCTACGAGGGCTTCCAGCACATCCGCCGGCCCGAGCCGGCCACCAACCACGCGCTGAGCTATGCGGTGCTGGGCATTTCCTTCGTGTTTGAAGGGGCTTCCTGGTGGGTGGCGCTGCGCGAGTTCCGCGCCACCAAGGGCAACATGGGCTACTTCGAGGCGTTCCGGCACAGCAAGGACCCGTCCACATTCACCGTGCTGCTGGAAGACAGCGCGGCCCTGCTCGGGCTCGCCTTCGCGGCGATCGGGCTGGCCGCCGCCCAGCTGCTGGACATGCCGGTGCTCGATGGCGTGGCCTCGCTGTGCATCGCCGGGGTGCTGGCGGTCACCGCCTTCCTGCTGGCGCGCGAGACCAAGGGCCTGCTGGTGGGCGAGCCGGCCCACCCCGACGTGGCCCGGCACATCCTGGCGGTGGCCAACACGGACCCCGACCTGCGCACCGCCAACGGGGTCACCACCATGCAGATGGGCCCCGAGCAGGTGGTGGCGATGCTGAGCGCCGAATTCGAGGATGACCGCACCACCCCGCAGATCGAGGCCTGCATCACCCGGATCGAAACGGCGGTCAAGCGGGACTACCCGGAACTGGTGGCGCTGTTCATCAAGCCGCAGACGCCGGAAGTGTTCAGGTCGCGCCGCGCGGCGCTTGCCGAACCACGCTGAGCGCGGCCTTCGCGGTACCGGCGTTGCCGAGCAGCGTATGCACGGCGAACGCCGGGGACGCATCGGCCGCCTCGGTCCGGAACGCGGCTACCGTGCCCAGCAGCTGGGTAGCCTGCTCTTCCATGCTGCGCGCGGCCGCCGACGCCTCTTCGACCAGCGCCGCGTTCTGCTGGGTGCTGCCGTCGATGTGCTCCACCGCCTGGTTGATCTGCACGATGCTGTCGCGCTGCTGCTGGGCCGCGTCGCTGATGCCCGAGATCAGGTCGCTGACCCGCTTCACGCCCTGCACGATCTCGTCCATGGTGCGCCCGGCGCCTTCGGCAAGCCGGCTGCCGGTTGCCACCTTGTCCACCGAATCGCCGATCAGCTGCTTGATCTCGCGCGCTGCGGTGGACGAACGCTGCGACAACGAGCGGATCTCCGAGGCGACCACGGCGAACCCGCGCCCGTGATCGCCCGCACGGGCGGCCTCCACCGCCGCATTCAAGGCCAGGATGTTGGTCTGGAAGGCGATGCCGTCGATGACGCCGATGATGTCGACGATGCGATGCGAGGACGCGGCGATCAGCGACATGGTCGAGACCACCTCCTGTACCGCCTGGCCACCCTGCGCCGCCACCTCCACCGCCCCGCCGGCCAGCTGGCTGGCCTGGCGCGCGTTGTCGGCGGTCTGCCGCACGTGGTCGGTGAGCCCCTGCAGCGACACCGCCGTTTCCTCCAGCGAGGCAGCCTGCTGTTCGGTGCGCTGTGAGAGGTCGTTGTTGCCTTCGGCGATCTCGCCCGCGCCGAGCGCCACGTTGTCGGCCACGCGCTTGATGCGCGCGATGATGGACGCCATCGAATCCACCAGCGCGTTGATGCCGGTGCACAGCTCGGCGATGTCGCCGCCCATGCCGGCCGTGGCGATGCGGCCAGTGAGGTCGCCGCCCTGCGCGGCCGCCACCACCTCGCGGGTCTGCTCCACCGCGTGCTGCAGCGCCTGCGCCGCGCGAACCTGGGCGGTGATGTCGGTGGCGTACTTGACCACCTTGAACGGCCGCCCATTCATGTCACGGATCGGGTTGTACGACGCCTGGATCCAGACCTCGCGGCCGTCCTTGCCCAGCCGCCGGTATTGGCCGGCGTCATATTCGCCCCGTCCGAGTTTCTCCCAGAACGCGCGATATTCCGCACTCTGGCGATATACGGGGTCGGCGAACATGCCATGGTGCTTGCCCTGCACTTCCTCCAGCGTGTAACCGACCGCCGCCAGGAAATTCTCGTTGGCGCCGCGGATGCGCCCGTCCAGGTCGAATTCGATCACCGCCTGCGAGAGGTCGATGGCGGCCAGCTGCCCGGCGAAGTCGGCCGCCTGGCGCTTTTCCTCGGTGATGTCGGTAGCGAACTTCACGACCTTGCAGGGCCGCCCGTTGGCGTCGAAGACCGGGTTGTAGGAGGCCTGGATCCAGACCTCGCGCCCGCCCTTGCCCAGCCGCCGGTACTGGCCTGCATCCAACTCGCCGCGCGCCAGCTTGGCCCAGAACGCCTGGTACTCCGGCGTGCGCACCTGTTCGGGCGCGACGAACATCGAATGATGCCGGCCACGAACCTCCTCGAGCGTGTAGCCCACGGTCTGCAGGAAGTTCGGGTTGGCCGCCAGGATGGTGCCCTGCAGGTCGAATTCGATGACCGCCTGCACCCGGTGCAGGGCGGCGATCTGCGCGTCCAGATCCGCCTGGCGGCGTGACGCGGCGGCCTGCGCGGCCACGTGAGCGGTGCGGAAGGGCACAAGGGCGGCGAGACGATGAAGCGGCGAGCGCCGGGCGATCCCGGTGGCGGCAGCGGACACATCGGTGTGCAGCGATGAAATGTGCATCATGCGATCCTCGAATCCGACAAGCTGAAATGGCTCCGCCGGGCTGCAAGCCCTTGGGGAGTACTCGATTGGCTTGGGGACTCACGAGGATCGTCACGTATGTGACGCCGCCTGCGTGGGGTGCAACATATTCGATTGCGATCAAGGTAGCGGCCCGGGCCGCATAATCTTGAGCATGACTTATGGCTACGGATTATGGCCGAGTTTACGTAGCTCCCATATTGCCGGTGTCGCAAGAATGCGCGGTCCCAGCGATGAGGTGCCGCCGCGGTGGGGGCTGCACGGCACCTCATCGCAGGGACATTATCTCCCGCGTCGCACTGCGCCGCGGCTGCGGCCTGCCTCCAGCGCGGCCGCCAGCTCGATCGACGGGTGGATGCCGAATATCTTCCGGTACATGCCGGCGAAGCGCCCCAGGTCCCATACGCCGAAGCGTGAGCAGATCAGGGTCACGGTGTCGCCGGGCCTGGCCTCGCGCAGCGCGCGCCGGATCACATGCAACCGTTCCAGCATGTAGTACTGCTGCGGGCCCATGCCGAAGATCTCATCGAACGCCCGGTTCAGCGAACGCTGCGAGGTGCGCGCGCTCAGCGTCAGTTCGCCGATGGTGGCCTCGCCGCGGATGCTGCGTTGGAACACGATCGGCCGTCCCCTGGCGCGGCCCACCGCGTCGGGGCTGCCCAGCGCGAGGCAGCGCAACAGCTCATGTATTACCCGGCCGCTGAAGGCACGACGCACCGCCGGCACCGCGAACAGCTGTGGCCGGCGCTGGTTGATCTTGAAGGCGCGCATCATCAGCGTGATCAACTCATGGATCTGCTCGCGACCGACCATGACCGGATGCGTGCGATCCAGGCGCCCGTCGACCAGGCCAGCGACCCCGCTGGCATGCGCAAGTATTGCAGTGGCAGACAGGTCCAGCGCGATGAAGCGCGAGGCGACGCGTGTCACCGCGTGCACCTCCGTGCCCGGGGCGAACCAGATGAACAGCTCGTCGGTCGCCCGGTGACCCTGCATATAGGCATCGCTGCCGGGCAGCGTGATGTAGGCGTGGTAACGGCCCGCATGGCTCAGGCCCCGGTACAGCATCGGCGCGCCGTCCCGGCCGAGCATCGCGATGACATCTCCTGCATCCAGAAGCTCGAGCGCCCAGTCGCCATTACCGCGCCCGGTGACCCGCATGTGGCCATCCACACCGGCAACAGCGTCTGCATACGCTTCAAAGTCGTTGAACGTCAGTATCGCCATCTTGGTGGACGTAACCTCGAAGTAGACGGCATGCGGGCGGCGAGCATACCGCCTCTATCGCGCCTCAAAGAGGCGTTCGATCAACATTTTTTTTTGGCGGAGTTTACGTAGACGCCGCTTTTCCAAGACCAGAGAATCCGGGTCGGCATTCACGATGGAATCGCATTGCCGCGCAGGTTCGATTACGGCCAGATGCGGCAAACATGACGAAAGTACGCCCTTTCCATGGTGGGCGCGCTGTGGCAGGCATATATCGGTAGTTCCACTGCCGCGAGGGCGGTAAATCTACTTGCAGGAATGTCCAAGGATTGTCGTCGACGTTTCTGCAGCCGAGGGATGTCCGAATATTTCCATGTATATTCAAATCGATTGCCGACGCGCAGCGGGCGTCGTTGCGGATTCTAGCCGCGCGCGCGGCCGGCGCCGGGGCCAAGGCAGGGCGCGGCCAGCAGCCGCTGCAACGCCTGGACTGCACCAAGGTCCGCGAAGTAGGGCCCACTTGCCTTTACCCTGAGCGTGCCGTGGCCGGTGGCGGCCTGGTATTCCAGGCGGATCCGCACGCCGATGATGTTTGCCCGGGCGAAATCTCCGGTCTCCAACACGCCAGCGACCGCATCGCGGCGGGTGACGACGTTGTTCCACGGCCCGCCGTCCTGCTGCGCGCGAAGGGTGTTTTCCACGCAGGCGAACACCGTGCTGACAGGCGTGCCGGCCGGTACGTCGAAGGTTCCGTGCGCAGCGGGTTCCAGCAGCACGCAGCCTGCCAGCAGAAACACTCCAGATACCAGTGACAGCTTCAGCTTCATGGCGGCGTCCCTGCGCTCTGTCGAATCGGCCAACGTAAATGTACCGGCAGCCGGCCGGAGGTAATGGCAGACGGCCAGAGGCCGGCTCTACGTGCTGTGAGTGTCGCGCAGCATGTCCACGAACGCACGCAGTGCCGAGGACATCTGCCGCTGCTGCGGGTAGTACAGCACCCAGCCGGCAAACGGCTCGCTCCAGTCTTCCAGCACCGCCACCAGGCGGCCATCGTCCAGGTAGGGGCGCGCGGCATCCTCCAGTACGTAGGCCAGGCCCAGCCCATCGAGCACCGCCTGCAGGATGGTGTGCTGGTCACCCAGCGTGAGGCGCCCCGGTACGTCGATGTCCAACGCCTGGCCATCGCGCGCGAACTGCCACTTGTACAGGTGGCCGCTGGCGAACCGGAAGCGCACGCATTCGTGCCCGGCCAGCTCGCGCGGGTGCAGCGGCACGGGGTGGTCGCGCAGATAGGCCGGGGCCGCCACGATCAGGCCGCGCAGCGGCGGGCCAAGCGGCACCGCCACCATGTCTTCGGGCACGAACTCATGCAGGCGCACGCCGGCGTCGTAGCCCTTGGCGACGATGTCCACCAGGCCATCGTCCTGCGCCACCTCCAGCCGCACGTCCGGGTGGGCGCGCAGGAACCGCGCCAGGCGCGGGCCGAGCTGGGTATGCACCGCCGCGCGGGTCGCGTTGATGCGCAGCAGGCCGGCGGGCGCGGCGCGGAAGTGGTTCATCTCTTCCAGCGCGTCATGCACCTGGCCCAGCGCCGGCTGCAGGCGCTCGAGCAGGCGCTGCCCCGCCTCGGTCAGCGCCACGCTGCGGGTGGTCCGGTGGAACAGCCCCACCCCCAGCCGCTCTTCCAGCGCGCGGATCGCATAGCTGACGGCCGAGGTGGACAGCGCCAGCTCGGCCCCCGCCCGGCGGAAGCTGCGGTGGCGGGCCACGGCCGCGAAGGCCGCCAGGTGGGTGAGGTTGTCAGTGGCCACGATTATCCAGTCTGCCTTGATGAATCATGCCGATATATTGACTGTATGCCCACGGGTTGCGGGCGTATTGTAAAGCGCCTTTCCACAAATCCCAGGATAACCCCATGTCCCTCGCCCACGGCTATGCCGTCCACGACCAGACCGCGCCGCTGGTGCCGTTCTCCTTCGAGCGCCGCGCGGCCGGTCCTGACGACGTGCGCATCCAGATCCTCTACAGCGGCATCTGCCACTCCGACCTGCACCAGGCCCGGGACGACTGGGGTGGCGCGCAGTTCCCGATGGTGCCGGGCCACGAGATCATCGGCCGGGTCACCGAAGTCGGCGCCAACGTCACCCGCTTCAAGGTCGGCGACTTCGCCGGCGTGGGCTGCATGGTCGACTCCTGCCGTCATTGCGACGCCTGCGACCACGACCTGGAGCAGTACTGCGAAAAGGGTCCGACCTACACCTACAACAGCACCGAACGTGGCAGCGACCAGCTGACCTACGGCGGCTACTCCGACCACATCGTGGTCGAACAGCGCTTCGTGGTGAAGGTGTCTGAAACGCTGGACCTCAAGGCCGCCGCCCCGCTGCTGTGCGCCGGCATCACCACCTACTCCCCGCTGCGCCACTTCAAGGTCGGCCCCGGCCAGAAGGTCGGCGTGATCGGTCTGGGTGGCCTGGGCCACATGGGCGTGAAGTTCGCCAAGGCCATGGGCGCCACCGTGGTGATGATCACCACCACCCCGGAAAAGGGTGCCGATGCCAAGCGCCTGGGCGCCGACGAAGTGCTGGTCTCGCGCGATCCGGCGCAGATGAAGGCACACGCCAACAGCTTCGACTTCTTGCTCAACACCATCCCGGTCAGCCATGACACCAACCCGTACATGTCGCTGCTCAAGCGTGACAGCACCATGTGCCTGGTCGGCGTGATCACCGGCCTGGATCCGGCGTTGATGGGCGCCAGCGTCATCTTCGGCCGCAAGCACGTGACCGGCTCGGCGATCGGCGGCATGGCCGAGACCCAGGAAATGATGGACTTCTGTGCCGAGCACAACATCGTCAGCGATGTGGAAGTGATCGACATCAAGACCGTCAACGAAGCCTGGGCGCGCATGGCCAGGAACGATGTGCGCTACCGGTTCGTGATCGACATGGCGACGTTGGCCGCGTAACCGCGTAGAGCGACGCCATGCGTCGCTGATTTCCGATCCGCATTGCGCAATCCATCGGGGGCGGCCGGCGGGCAGCCCCCGTAGGGACTGTTGAAAACATGGATGTTTTCAACAAGCCCCCATGGACGGGTTTACGGCGTGTCCCTACGGGGGCTGCCCGTCGGCCGCCCAACCCGTACGAATCAAAACGCCAGCTCTTCGCCTCAGTAAGCGAACTGCTTGAACACCGGGTCCACGCTCTGGTTCCACTCGCCGTGGAACAGCGCCAGCTTGCGCTCGGCCGGGGTGATGCCCGAATCCACGATTTCCTGCAGCACGTCCAGGAAATGGCTCTCGTCCTGGCCATCGGCGTTGCGCGCCGCGCGGCGCTGCAGGCCGGCCACCGCAATCTTTACCGCCTCGCGCGCCAGGTCGCGCACCGTACCGCCGCGGAACGGCAGGTTCAGCGCGTGCCTGGGCACGCCGTCGCGCAGCGCATGCCGCTCGACCAGGCTGAAGTCGCGCACCAGGTCCCAGGCCGCGTCCAGTGCCGCATCGTCGTACAGCAGGCCGACCCAGAACGCCGGCAAGGCGCACAGGCGATTCCACGGACCGCCATCGGCGCCGCGCATTTCCAGGTACTTCTTCAAGCGCACTTCCGGGAACGCCGTGGTCATGTGATCCGACCAGTCGCGCATCGTCGGCAGCTGGCCCGGCAACACCGGCAGCTTGCCCACCATGAAATCGCGGAAGCTCTGCCCGCTGGCATCGTGGTACACGCCGTCGCGGTAGGAGAAATACATCGGCACGTCGAGCAGGTAGTCCACATAGCGCTCGTAGCCGAAGCCATCCTCGAACACGAAGTCGAGCATGCCGGTGCGGTCGGCGTCGGTGTCGGTCCAGATGTGCGAGCGGTAGCTGAGGAAGCCGTTCGGCTTGCCTTCGGTAAACGGCGAGTCGGCGAACAGCGCCGTGGCGATCGGCTGCAGCGCCAGCGACACGCGGAACTTCTTCACCATGTCCGCTTCGGTGGCGTAGTCCAGGTTGACCTGCACCGTGCAGGTGCGGGTCATCATGTCCAGGCCCAGCGAACCGACCTTGGGCATGTAGTCGCGCATGATGCGGTAGCGGCCCTTGGGCATCCACGGCATCTCTTCGCGCGTCCACTTGGGCTGGAAGCCCATGCCGAGGAAGCCCAGCTGCAGCTCGGCGGCCACCTGGGCCACTTCGTTGAGGTGGGTACCGGTCTCCACACACGTCTCGTGGATGCTCTCCAGCGCGGCGCCGGAGAGCTCCAGTTGACCGGCCGGCTCCAGCGTCACCGAGGCGTTGTCGCGCAGCAGCGCGATGGTGTTGCCGTTCTCCTGCACCGGCGCCCAGCCGAAGCGGGTCAACCCGGTAAGCAGCGCTTCGATGCCGCGCTCGCCTTCGAACGTGGGCGGACGCAGGTCGTCCAGGCGGAAGCCGAACTTCTCGTGCTCGGTGCCGATGCGCCACTGCGCCTTGGGCTTTTCGCCGGAGGCCAACGTGGCGACCAGTTCGTTACGGTCGGTGATTGGCGTCTCGGCGACGTGGCTGGGGCTCGACAAGGGAGTGCTCACAGGGATTCTGGACTGGACGGGGATGTGGGGTTGGCGGCCCTGCATCGCAAGGGCGCACTATATCGTGGCCGTTCCGGCCGTCGTGCCACCGTGACGGTTTTCTGCATCCTACTGGGAACCCCTTGACGCTGCCCGCGCCCCGCCACGCCGACCTTCTTCCCGCCGCAACGCAGCTGCGTCGCGTTCCTGCAGCCGGCCGCAGCCCGGCCTAGACTGTCTGCATGAGTCGATCCCGACATCCCGAAGTGCACCGTTCCGACCGCGTGGGCTGGCTGCGCGCCGCCGTGCTGGGGGCCAACGACGGAATCGTGTCGGTGGCCGGGCTGGTGGTCGGCATCGCCGCCAGTGGCGCCAGCGCGTCCACCGTACTGGCCACCGGCATCGCCGGCACCGTGGCCGGTGCGATGTCCATGGCCGCCGGCGAGTATGTGTCGGTGCAGTCGCAGGCCGACACCGAGCGGGCCGACCTGGCCGTCGAGCAGCGCGAACTGCACGAAGACCCGCACAGCGAACTGGAAGAGCTGGTGGCCATCTACCACCATCGCGGCCTGAGCGTGGCGCTGGCCCGCGAAGTTGCCGTGCAGCTGACCGCACATGACGCGCTGGCCGCGCATGCACGCGACGAACTGGGCATCACCGAAGAACTGCGCGCCCGCCCACTGCAGGCCGCACTCGCCTCCGCCGGTGCCTTCACCTGCGGCGCGGCGCTGCCGGTGCTGGCCGCGCTGCTGGCGCCGCACACCCATGTCGCGCAGATCACCACGGCCACCACTCTGGTTGGCCTGGGCGTGACCGGGGCCATGGCCGCCCGTGCCGGGGGTGCACCGCCCCTGCGCGGCGCGCTGCGGGTGATGTTCTGGGGCGCGTTGGCGATGGGCGCGGCGGCATTGATCGGCCAGTTGTTCGATACTGCCGCGTAATGGACGCCTGCCTCTACCCCGATCCGCTGTTGACCGAGATGGCCAGCCTGGCCGACTGCCAGCGCGCTGGCGGCTATGCCTGCATCACCGCGCGCCGCGAACACGGCGCGCAGTCGGTGGACATTCCACAGCCCCAGTTCGCCATCCTGCTGCAGGGGCGCAAGCAGGTCTCCTGCGCGCATCAGACACTGCAGCTGGTGCCCGGGGACCTGTTCCTGATCACCCGGCGCTGCCGCATCGACGTGGTCAACACGCCCGACCCGCAGACCGGGCTGTACCTCAGCGCGATCGTGCCGTTGTGCAGCGAGGCGCTGTCGGCGGCGCGCACGCTGTGGAACGAGCCTCTGCCCGATGCCGGCGATGCATTGGCCAAGCTGGCCTTGGGCGATCACGCCGACACGCTGCGGCAGTGGCGGCACGCGCTGGAACATGCGCAGTACACCGAAGCGCGGCTGGCGCTGGCCGCGCTGGTGCTGGCGTTCTGCCGGCGCGGCCACGGCAGCCTGCTGGTGCCGCCCGAACCCAGCCTGGGCGAACGCATCCGCGACCTGATCGCCGCGCAACCGGAGCGCGACTGGCAATCGCGTGATTTCGAAGCGACGCTCGGGTTGAGCGGCGCCACCCTGCGCCGCCGCCTCGCCCACGAACAGGCCAGCGTGCGCGAGCTGATCGCCGACGCGCGCCTGGCCCATGCGATGAACCTGCTGTACACCACACAGCTGCCGCTGAAGACCGTGGCCGCACGCGTGGGCTACCGCTCGCTGGGCAGTTTCAGCAAGCGCTTCGCCGCACGCTACGGGCTGGAACCGGCGGCGATCGGCAACAGCTGACACCGCAGCGAGCGGTACGCGGCGCATTCTGAGCGGAACGCGGCGAACCCGGCGCGCACCATGGGTGCACCGCGGCGCCGCCGCCTTGTATGGAAACTGCCATGTCCTTCCCCCGTGTGCGCCTGCTCGCCACCGCCCTGCTGCTGGCCGCTGCCAGCGCCCCGGCATTCGCCACCACCACGCACCACCCGCAGGCGCAGGTACCGGGCGTCTACCACCAGCAGATCGGCGAACTGGAGGTGACCGCGCTGTTCGACGGCACCGTGGCACTGGGCCGCACCGAACTGGTCGGCATCGCGCCGGGCGCGGTCACCCGCCTGCTCGACCACCGTTACGTGCCCGAAGACGGCAAGGGCCTGCAGACCGCGGTCAATGCCTATCTGATCCAGCGCGGCGATCACCTCACCCTGGTCGACACCGGCACCGCCGGCTGCTTCGGCCCGGGCCTGGGCCAGGTGCTGGGCAACCTGCGCAAGGCGGGGTACGACCCGGCCGACGTGGATGACCTGCTGCTCACCCATGCCCACCCGGACCATCTGTGTGGCCTGCTCGACGCGCAGGACCAGGTTGCGTACCCCAATGCCACCGTGTGGCTGTCCGACGCCGATGCCGCGTACTGGCTGGACCCGGCCAGCGAGGCCGGTGCCCCACAGGGCGTGCGCTTCGCGTTCGCGCTGGCACGCAAGGCCGTGGCGCCGTATGCGGCCGCAGGCAAACTGCATCGTTTCAGCCCCGGGCAGGCGCTGCCGGGCGGGGTCACCGCGCTGGACAGCCACGGGCATACACCGGGCCATGTGTCCTGGAAGCTGGACGGCGGTAACGGGCAGGCCGTGCTGGTCTGGGGCGACATCGTGCACTTCCATGCGGTGCAGTTCGCCCAGCCGCAGGCCGCGTACGAGGCCGACAGCGACCGCACGGCCGCCATCGCCAGCCGCCGCGCGATGATGGCGCAGGCCGCCGATGGGGGTTGGTGGGTGGCGGGTGCACACCTGCCGTTCCCGGGCCTGGGCCATGTGCGGCGCGAAGGCGACGCCTTCGCGTGGGTACCGGGCGAATTCGCGCCGCTGCCGGCGCGGTAATCGTCGGTGGTAGCACCCGACCGTTGGTCGGGTGGCAGATCCGGGGCGCCGGTTACGGCGCCTCGGGCACCGGTTTGTTCAGGCCCAGCCAGCCGCCGATGATGCCGCGTGCTTCGTCCACGCCCTGGCGGGCAGGGCCGGAGAAGGTCTGCACGCTCACGGTGTCGCCGAACGAGGAGTGCAGCTCCTTGCGCACCTTCTGCAGGGCAATGCCCTGCTGGCCACGGCCGAGCTTGTCGGCCTTGGTGAGCAGCGCGTGCGCGGGCAGCCCGCGCTGCACGGCGTAGGCCAGCATCTGCCGGTCGTAGTCCCGGAGCGGGTGGCGGATGTCCATCACCACCACCAGCCCCCGCAATGCCTCGCGGGTGCGGAAGTACTGGTCGATGAAGGCCTGCCAGTGCGCCTGCAGGTCCAGCGGTACCTTGGCGTAGCCGTAGCCGGGAAGATCGACCAGCTTGGCGTCGGGGGTGACTTCGAAGAACACCAGCTGCTGGGTGCGGCCGGGGGTCTTGGAGACCCGGGCCAGGCTGTTCTGGCGGGTCAGGGCGTTGAGGGCACTGGATTTGCCGGCGTTGGAGCGGCCGGCAAAGGCCACTTCGGCCCCCACGTCGTCCGGCAATTGCCGGGTATTGTGGGCCGAGAGCAGGTAATGGGCGCGTTCGAGGAGCAATGACATGGGCATAGGATCGCATGTCCGGGCCGGCGGCGTGCTGTCGGCGATGGGTTTTGCCGCACTGCCGCGTTGACCCCGGCGTGAAACGGCATGGATAATCGGGCGATCCCCGCGTGTGCACCCTGCACATGCCAGGCCGGTCCACACGGAGCTTCCGCATGCGCCATGCTCGCGTTCTTGCCGTTTCCGCTGTTGCTGTATCGCTACTGGCCGCCGTTGCGGTCGCCCAGACGTCGATCACCCCGCTCCCGGATACCGGGCCGATAAAGACTGCCTCGCTCGAAGTGGACTTCAGCAAGACCACCTGGGGCGATGCGAAGGCGGGCCAGACCAAGGCTGCCGCGTGCGCGGCCTGCCATTCCGCCGATGGCAATGCCACGGTGGAGATGTACCCCAGCATCGCCGGGCAGAGCGAACGCTACGTGGCCCAGCAGATGGCCTTGATCGCCAATGGGCAGCGCACCTCCGGCGCGTCGGCGGCGATGGTGCCGTTCGTGCAGGACCTCACCCCGCAGGACATGCGCGACATCGGCGCGTACTTCGCCACCCAGAAGGCCAGCGCCGGGCTTGCCGACGACAGCGTGGTCAGCGAGGGTCCCTACAAGGACAAGAAGTTCTTCGAGATCGGCCAGCAGCTCTATCGCGGCGGCGATGCCCAGCGCGGCATCCCGGCGTGCATGGCCTGCCACGGCCCCACCGGCGCCGGCAACCCGGGCCCGGCGTACCCGCACGTGGGGGGCCAGCACGCGTCCTATGTGTCGCGCCGGCTGCAGGAGTACCAGGCCGGGGTCACCCAGGAAACCGACAAGGCGCACTTCCAGATCATGGCCAGCATTGCCAAGTCGCTGACCGAGCAGGAAATCCAGGCGCTGGGCAGCTACCTGCAGGGCCTGCACAACCGCGCCGACGACGTGGCCGCGGCCACCCCCTCGGCGCGGCCGGCCGCTCCCTGAGGGCGACCGCGCGCCGATAACAGATGCGCCCCGCCCAAGCGGCGGGTTATGTTCACCGCCACGCCGGCACTGGGCCGGCGTTGTTTTTTCCGATGGAGATGGATGTAGATGACGTTGATGCCCCGCCTGATGCTGTTGCTGCTGGCCCTGAGCCCCCTGTCCGCGCTGGCCGCGCCCGCCGCCCCCGCCGCACTGATGGAAGGCAAGGATTACGAGCTGATCGAGGCCCCCGGCCCGTTTGCGCCGCTGGCCGGCAAGATCGAAGTGGCGGAGATCTTCGGCTACACCTGCCCACACTGCGCCCACTTCGAGCCGATCCTGGATGCCTGGGCGAAGAAGCTGCCCAAGGATGTGCGGTTCACGCCGGTGCCCGCCGTGTTCGGGGGGTACTGGGATTCGTACGCCCGCGCCTACTACGCCGCCGACCAGCTGGGCGTGGCCAAGCGCAGCCATGCGGCGATGTTCAACGCGCTGCATGAAGCGCGCTCGCTGCCGATGCAGAACGTGTCGCCTGCTGAACTGGCCGGCTTCTACAAGGACTACGGCGTGACCGCTGAGCAATACACCGCCGCGCTCGAGAGCGATGCCGTGACCCGGAAGCTCGCCGTCGCCAAGACCTTTGCCCAGCGCGTCAAGGTACAGGGCACCCCGTCGCTGGTGATCAACGGCAAGTACCTGGTCAAGGGCACGTCGTTCGAGGACATGCTCAGCAACGCCGACGCCCTGATCGCCCGCGAACGCGCCGCGAAGGCTCGCTGAACCGTCACGCCCCCTGCACGCGGCGCCTCCGGGGCCGCGTGTCATCATGCCCCCCTGGCCGGCGCCCGACGCGCCGGCCCAACCATGTCCACCTGCTGGAGACGCTTCGATGAAGACCCGTTTCGCCCTCATTCTGATGGCCCTGCTGCCGATCCTGGCCGCGTGCAAGGCCCAGGACGGCACCGCCAACACCGCCGCCCCGACCGAACCGGCCACCCCGAGCGCCGAACCGGCTGCCCCCACCGCCCCGGCCCCCACCGACGCCGCCCCGGCCGCCAGCGGTGAGACCGCCGCCGCCGAGACCGCCGCCGCCGAAGCCACCACCCCGGCTCCGGCACCGGCCTCCTCGCAGCCGGTGGGCCCGGCCCCGGTGGAAGGCACCGACTACGTCGTGATCGCCGGCGGCAAGCCGTTCCAGCCGGCAACCGGCAAGGTCGAAGTGGTCGAAGTGTTCGGCTTCGTGTGCCCGGCCTGCGCCGCGTTCCAGCCGCTGATCGGGCCGTGGAAGGCAGGCCTGCCGAGCGACGTGAACTTCGTGTACGTGCCGGCCATGTTCGGCGGTACCTGGGACAACTACGCCAAGGCGTTCTACGCCGCGCAGGCACTGGGCCTGGAAGACAAGACCCATGAGGCGCTGTACAAGGCCATCCACGTCGACCAGGAACTGAAGGGCGAGCGCGGCCGTGATTCGGTCGAGGACATCGCAGCCTTCTACGCCAAGCACGGCGCCGATGCCAAGCAGTTCGCCAGCACCATGTCGAGCTTCGCGGTGACCGCCAAGACCAATTCCGCCAAGCAGTTCGCCCTGCGCAGCAAGATCGAAGGCACCCCGTCGGTGATCATCAACGGCAAGTACCTGGTCAAGGGCAAGAGCTTCCCCGACATGCTGCGCATCGCCGATCACCTGATCGCGCGCGAACGCGCCGCCATGAGCAACTGATTTCCAAGAGACCGCTACCGTCGTGACTTCCCCCAACACGCGGACCCTGCGCCTGCTGACGGCCAACATCCAGGCCGGCTCCAGCACCCGCCGCTACAGCGACTATGTGACCCGCAGCTGGTCACATGCGCTGCCGGCGGGGCGCAAGCGGACCAGCCTGGACGCCATCGCCCAGCTGGCCCGGGGTCACGACATCGTCGGCCTGCAGGAGGCCGACCCCGGCAGTCTGCGCTCGGGCTTCACCAACCAGACCCACTATCTGGCCGAGCGCGCCGGCTTCAATTACTGGAGCCACCAGCCCAACCGCCGCATGGGCGGGGTGGCCTCCAGTGCCAACGGCCTGTTGAGCCGGCTGGAACCGGTGGAAGTCCAGGACCATGCCCTGCCCGGCCGGATCGGCGGCCGCGGCGTGTTGCTGGCCAAGTTCGGCGACGGCACGCAGGGCCTGGCCGTGGCAGTGGCGCACCTGTCGCTGGGCACCAATTCGCGCATGTCGCAGCTGGCCTTCATCGCCGACCTGCTGACCGACCACCCCAACGCGGTGCTGATGGGCGATTTCAACTGCCTGGCAGAGCGGCCGGAAATGCAGGTGCTGTACCAGAAGACCACCCTGCAGCCGCCTGGCTGTGCGGTGCCCACCTTCCCGAGCTGGCGCCCGGATCGTGCCATCGACCACATCCTGCTCAGCAACGGCCTGCAGCAGCGCAGCGCCGAAGCGGTGCCGGCGGCGTTCTCCGACCACCTCGCATTGGCCATGTCGATCGACGTGCCCACCGACGCGCTGCGTTCGTGACGCTGTAAACAACCTGTCCACGGCGCGTGTGCGCTAATGCGTGGGGTCTGCCGGCAACGGCACCGTGAGCCCCTTCATCCATGAGCATCGTGGAGACGCCTCCCAGCGAGGTGCGCACGCTTCGACCCGTCTTCCTGCTTGCCGCCACCGTCGTGGCGGCATTCGCCATTCTGGTCACCGCGTTTCCCATTCCGTCCGGCGTGCTGCTGCTGGAGGCGCAGACCTGGGCGTCGCGCAACGTCGGCTGGTACTACCTGCTGGCGATGACGCTGTACCTGGTGTTCGTGGTCGGTGTAGCGCTGTCCGGCTATGGCCAGGTCAAGCTCGGCGCGGACCATGACGAGCCGGAATTCAGTTACCTCTCGTGGGCCGGCATGCTGTTCGCCGCCGGCATCAGCATCACCCTCTTCTTCTTCTGCGTCTCCGAACCGCTCACCCATTACCTGATGCCGCCCCAGGGCGGCGTGGGCGGCGGCGAGGCCAGCGCGCGCCAGGCCATGCAGCTGCTGTTCCTGCACTGGGGCCTGCATGGCTGGGGTGTGTTCGCGCTGGCGGCGATGGCGCTGGCCTACTTCGCCTACCGCCACAACCTGCCGCTGGCGCTGCGGTCGGCACTGTACCCGTTGATCGGCAAGCGCATCAACGGGCCGATCGGCTACACCGTCGATGCACTGGGCATCGTCGCCACCGTGTTCGGCATCGGCGCGGACATGGGCTTCGGCGTGCTGCACCTCAATGCCGGGCTGAATGTCCTGCTGCCGATTCCGCACGCGCCGTGGGTGCAGGTGGCGCTGATCGTGCTGATGATGGGCGCGGCGATCGCCGTGGCGGTGTCGGGCGTGGAAAAGGGCGTGCGCTGGATGTCGGACATCAACATGCTGCTGGCCATCGCGCTGTTGCTGTTCATGCTGTTCGCCGGCCCCACCCAGTACCTGCTCAGCACCTTCATGCAGAACCTGGGCGACTACCTGGGCAACGTGGTCGGCAAGAGTTTCGACGTGTATGCCTACGGTGGCCGCGCGGACTGGCTGGGCAACTGGACGGTGTTCTACTGGGCCTGGTGGATCGGCTGGGCACCGTTCGTGGGCCTGTTCATCGCGCGCATCTCGCGCGGCCGCACCATCCGCGAGTTCGTGCTGGGCGTGCTGCTGATTCCGCTCGGCTTCACCCTGGCGTGGCTGTCGATCTTCGGCAACAGCGCGCTGGACCAAGTGCTGCACCACGGCCAGGAACATCTGGCGCAGATGGCCGTGGATAACCCGCCCACCGTGCTGTACGCGCTGCTGGACAACTACCCGTGGAGTCGCACGCTGATCACGGTCACGGTGATCGTGAGCTTCATCTTCTTCGTCACCTCCGCCGACTCCGGCACGGTGGTGCTGTCCACGCTGTCCTCGCATGGCGGCGCGCCCGAAGACGACGGCCCGCGCTGGCTGCGCGTGTTCTGGGGGGTGATGACCGCACTGGTCACCGCCGGGCTGCTGCTGGCCGGCAGCATGGACGCGCTCAAATCGGCGGTGGTACTGGCCTCGCTGCCGTTCTCGGTGGTGCTGCTGTTGATGATGTGGGGCCTGACCCGTGCGCTGGGCGAGGAATCGCAGCGCAGGAAGGCCTCGCAGTACTCGCCCATTCCGCTGGCCGGGCAGTCGCGCCACCAGCGTGGCTGGCGCCAGCGCATTACCCAGGCGGTGCACTTCCCGGTCCGCGACGAGGTGTACCGCTTCATGGACACCGACGTGCGCCCCGCAATGGAAGCAGTGGCCACCCAGTTGCGCGAGCAGGGGCTGGACGTGAGTACCCACTTCGAGCCCGGGCAGATGGAGCTGGTGGTGGACCACGGCGAACAGCAGGTGTTCCGCTACCAGGTGGTGATGCGCGGTTACCTCACCCCGTCCTTCGCCGCCCAGCGCTTCCGCAACCAGCGCTACTACCGCGCCGAGGTCCACCTGTATGAGGGTGGCCAGGATTACGAGCTGGTGGGCTACAGCCGCCAGCAGATCATCAACGACATCATCGACCAGTACGAGCGCCACCTGCAGTTCCTGCATCTGACCCGTTGAACCCGCTGGTCTCCCGCCGCAAAGGAGTCATCGACATGCCTACCCTCCCCGACCAGCTGCTGTACATCGGCGGCCGCTACGTGCCCTCGCAGGGCAACCGCACCTTCGAGGTGGTCAACCCGGCCACCGGTGAGGTGCTGGCCAAGGTGCACAGCGCCAACAGCGACGACCTCGACGCCGCGGTGGAAGCCGCGCAGGCCGGGCAGAAGGTGTGGGCCGCACTGACCACGGTGGAGCGTTCGCGCATCCTGCTGCGCGCGGTGGCGCTGCTGCGCGAGCGCAACGATGCGCTGGCCGAGCTGGAGACCCGCAACACCGGCAAGCCGCTCAGCGAAACCCGCAGCGTGGACATCGTCACCGGCGCCGACGTGCTGGAGTACTACGCCGGGGTGATGCACGGGCTGGAAGGCAGCCAGGTGCCGCTGCGCGAGGGCAGCTTCTTCTATACGCGGCAGGAACCGCTGGGCGTGGTCGGGGCGATCGGCGCCTGGAACTACCCGATCCAGATCGCGCTGTGGAAGGCCGCCCCCGCATTGGCCGCCGGCAACGCGATGATCTTCAAGCCCAGCGAGGTCACCCCGCTGACCGCGCTGAAGCTGGCTGAGCTGTTTACCGAGGCGGGCCTGCCCGACGGCGTGTTCAACGTGCTGCCCGGCGACGGTGCAGGCGTGGGCACGGCACTCACCGAGCACCCCGGTATCGAGAAGATCTCCTTCACCGGCGGCACCGCCACCGGGCGCAAGGTGATGGCCAGCGCCTCCAGCTCGACGCTGAAAGAAGTGACGATGGAGCTGGGCGGCAAGTCGCCGTTGATCATCTGCGACGACGCCGACATCGAGCTCGCCGCCGATGTGGCGATGATGGCCAACTTCTACAGCTCCGGCCAGGTGTGTACCAACGGCACCCGCGTGTTCGTGCCGCATTACCTGATGGCCGATCTTGAACTGGCGCTGCGCGAACGCGTGGCGCGCATCCGCATCGGCGACCCGCTGGACGAAAACACCAACTTCGGCCCGCTGGTCAGTACGGCGCACATGCGCCGGGTGCTGGAGCATATCGAGAGCGGCAAGGCGGAGGGCGCGCGCCTCGTCTGCGGCGGCCAGCGCCTGACCGAAGGCGCGCTGGGCAAGGGCTGCTACGTGGCCCCCACCATCTTCAGCGACTGCCGCGACGACATGCGGATCGTGCGCGAAGAGATCTTCGGGCCGGTGCTCAGCCTGCTGTCCTACGAGGACGAAGCAGAGGCCGTGCGCCGTGCCAATGCCACCGACTACGGGCTGGCGGCCGGCGTGGTGACCGCGAACCTGAGCCGTGCGCACCGGCTGATCCACCAGCTGGAGGCCGGCATCTGCTGGGTCAACTGCTGGGGCGAATCGCCGGCGACGATGCCGGTGGGCGGTTACAAGCAGTCCGGCGTGGGCCGCGAAAACGGCCTGGCCACGCTGCGTGCCTACACCCGCACCAAATCCATCCAGATCGAGCTGGACCGCTACGCGTCGGTGTTTTGAACCGGCCTGACCAGGAGACACCGCGATGAAGCGCGAGTACGACTACATCATCATCGGCGCCGGTTCGGCCGGCAACACGCTGGCCGCGCGCCTGACCGAAGACGCCGGCATCAGCGTGCTGCTGCTGGAAGCCGGCGGACCGGACTACCGGCTGGATTTCCGCACCCAGATGCCCGCCGCACTGGCCTACCCGCTGCAGGGCCGGCGCTACAACTGGGCCTATGAAACCGAGCCGGAGCCGCACATGGACAACCGGCGCATGGAATGCGGGCGCGGCAAGGGCCTGGGCGGTTCCTCGCTCATCAACGGCATGTGCTACATCCGCGGCAACGCGCTGGACTTCGACCAATGGGCCACGTTCGACGGGCTGGACGACTGGAGCTACCTGGACGTGCTGCCGTACTTCCGCAAGGCCGAAACCCGCGACATCGGCGCCAATGAGTATCACGGCGGCGATGGCCCGGTCAGCGTGGCCACGCCGAAGAACGGCAACAACGTGCTGTTCCACGCCATGGTGGAGGCCGGCGTGCAGGCGGGCTACCCGCGCACCGACGACCTCAATGGCTACCAGCAGGAAGGCTTCGGCCCGATGGACCGCACGGTGACCCCGCGCGGCCGCCGCTCCAGCACCGCGCGTGGCTACCTGGACATGGCAAAGGGTCGGCAAGGGTTGGAAATCGTCACCCACGCCACTACCGACCGCATCCTGTTCGATGGCAAGCGCGCGGTAGGCGTGCGCTACCTGGCCGGCGGCAGCGCCGATCCGATCGACGCGCAGGCGCGCCGTGAAGTGCTGCTGTGTGCCGGCGCCATCGCCTCGCCGCAGATCCTGCAGCGCTCCGGTGTCGGCGCGCCGGCGTTGCTGGCCGCGCTCGGCGTGCCGCTGGTGCACGACCTGCCCGGCGTGGGCGAGAATCTGCAGGACCACCTGGAGGTGTACATGCAGTACGCCTGCACCAAGCCGGTATCGCTGTACCCGGCGCTGCAGTGGTGGAACCAGCCGGGCATCGGCGCGGAGTGGCTGTTCAACGGCACCGGCATCGGCGCCAGCAACCAGTTCGAGGCGGGCGGTTTCATCCGCACCCGCGACGACTTCGCATGGCCCAACATCCAGTACCACTTCCTGCCGGTGGCGATCAATTACAACGGCACCAATGCGGTGAAGGAGCACGGCTTCCAGGCGCATGTGGGCTCGATGCGCACGCCCAGCCGTGGGCGCGTGCATGCGCGCTCGCTCGACCCGCACGCGCATCCGTCGATCCTGTTCAACTACCAGTCCACCGACCAGGACTGGCAGGAGTTCCGCGATGCGATCCGGATCACCCGCGAGATCATCGCCCAGCCGGCACTGGACGAGTACCGGGGCCGCGAGATCAGCCCCAGCGCCGACTGCCGCACCGATGCGGAGCTGGATGCCTTCGTGCGCGCGCGCGCCGAGACCGCGTACCACCCGTCCTGTTCGTGCGCGATGGGTACCGACGCGATGAGCGTGGTGGATGGCCAGGGCCGCGTGCACGGCATGCAGGGCCTGCGCGTGGTGGACGCCTCGATCATGCCGCGCATCATCACCGGCAACCTCAACGCGACCACGATCATGATGGCCGAGAAGATCGCCGACCGCATCCGCGGGCGGACACCGCTGCCGCGAAGCACCGCGACGTATTACGTGGCAGGGGATGCGCCGGTGCGGCGCTGATGCACAAATGCGGGTCCGACGGCCACGCCGACCGGGCCGATTGGGTCGGCGGTGCCGTCGGCATTACCCCGCCGGGTCCGGCAGCGCCGGCGCCCGCCGCTTCGCCGTCACCGTGCTCCCCACCGACGCCAGCACCGTGCAGCCGATCGCCGCCCACTGCAGCGGCGTGAGGTGCTCGGCCAGCAGCCCCATCGCCAGCAGGGCGGCCACCGCCGGTTCCATGCTGATGAGGATGCCGAAGGTCTCCTTCGGCAACCGCTTCAACGCCGCCATCTCCAGCGACATCGGAATCGCGCTCGACACCACCGCCACGCCCAGCCCGAACAGCAGGATTTTCGGGTCCAGCAGCGCCATGCCCGCATGGGCCACGCCCACCGGCACCACCACCAGCGCCGCCGCGCACATGCCCAGCGAGACCGTATGCCCGGCCGGCAGGTGCCCGGCGCGCTTGCCGAAGATGATGTACAGCGCCCAGCACACCGCCGCGCCCAGCGCGTACAGCACACCGGTCAGGTCCAGCGACTCGCCATGGCCCAGCGGCAGCAACAGCAGCAGGCCGGCGGCCGCACACCCCACCCAGACGAAGTCGATCGGGCGGCGCGAGGACCACATCGCCACCGCCAGTGGCCCGCAGAATTCGATCGCCACCGCAATGCCGAACGGGATCGTGCGCAACGCCATGTAGAACAGCAGGTTCATCACCCCCAGGGTGATGCCGTAGCGGAAGATCGCGCCGGCGTCGGCCCGCGTAGTGGTCCAGCGCCACGGCCGGAACACCGCCAGCAGCACCAGCGCGGAGAAGCCCACGCGCAGCGCGCTGGTGCCCTGCGCACCGATCACCGGGAACAGATCCTTGGCGAACGAGGTACCCACGGCAAGCGAAGTGACCGAGCCGAGTACGGCCAGGACGGGGAACAGGCTGGAGAGGCGTGACGTAGACATCCGCGCAGCATACGCCGAGCGCCGCCCCGCACTTCAACAACTGTCGCCGCATGACGCTATCGGCGAACGTCGACCTCACCGTTGAGGACGGCGATCTGATGGTCGCGCAGGGCTGCAATGCGCGCGGCATTCACGTGGGCGGCCTGCGCCTGGGCCGCCATTTCCTCGGCGTAGATCCTTGTGACCTGCTGGGCGAGCGGGCGCTCTACCGTGCCCAGGTAGTCGTGCAGGAAACTCCGGTGCAGCGCTTCGGCGTCGTCCATCGACGTGCCCTGCTCCACGGCCTCGCGGACAACGCGCCAATGTGAGCGCGCCAGCTCCCGCACCAGTTCCGGATCATGCAGGTCCAGCCCGGAATAGTCGTTCCGCCGCGGCGGCGGTGGCACCCAGGCCGGTGGTAGCGGGGCCTCCGGCGCCGCAGGGGGCCAGTGTTCGTATCCGAACAGTGCACGTTGCGACCAGATGCCCAGTTTCATCAGCAGCAGCGCCCCCGGCACCGGCAGGAGCAGCGCCACGGCTCCGGACCAGTACGTGCGCGCCCAGTGCGACACGTGCAACGCGGGGAAATAGTCGGACAGACCGTCGAGAATCAGCAGGACGACCCCAAAGCTGAGGAAATGGCAGCAGGGATAGGCGAGTGCACGGTGAAGCCACCGCCGCCAGCGCACCGGGTGGCCCAGATTCGGCGCAATTCGCGGTTTGCCGTACAGCACCACGTTTACAAGCAGGAGGCCGCAAACCAATCCGATCACTGCGGTGCCGATATCCACCCTGTTCCCCCCTCGCCGTGTGCCGCCCGGTTCCGTCGGGCCCGATGCGCGCCAGCATAAGGGATGCCGGGCTCAGCCGCGCACCGCCGCCTCGATCTTCGCCACGTCGATCTTGCGCATCGTCATCATCGCCTCGAAGGCGCGCTGGGCCACCGCCGGGTCCGCGCTGTTGAAGGCGGCAGTCAGCACCCGTGGGGTGATCTGCCACGACAGCCCCCACTTGTCCTTGCACCAGCCACAGTCGCTCTCCTGGCCGCCGTTGCCGACGATGGCGTTCCACAACCGGTCGGTCTCGGCCTGGTCGTCGGTGGCGATCTGGAACGAGAACGCCTCGCTGTGCTTGAAGACCGGCCCGCCGTTCAAGCCGATGCAGGGAATGCCGACCACGGTGAATTCCACCGTCAGCACATCCCCCTTCTTGCCCCCGGGGAAATCCGATGGGGCGCGATGCACGGCCTGCACCGCGCTGTCGGGAAAGGTCGCGGCGTAAAAGGCGGAAGCTTCCTCGGCGGTGCCGTCGTACCAGAGGCAGAGCGTGTTCTTGGCGATCATCGGTCGTTCCTTGGGAACGGGCCACGGCCCGGGTGCGCCCACGGTAGGCCCGCCAGCGTTAAGGCCCGGTGGGTCACGACCGTTGACCGTGACGTCGTTGCGGCCATGGATCGCATTGCGGATAGGAGTGATTCGCATTACCATAATGGGATCCCGTTCGCGCCAGGGAGGCGCAGCGGCGATCAGTCAGCCGAAGCCCGTGCCTGCGTCATCGCACCCGCCAGCCGCGTACTGCCCCCACCGTTCGCAGCGCCCCGGCATCCGAGGATCCCGCCTGGTGCGCGCCGCCGCCCAGGAATCGTCGATGACCCGTACTTCCGCTGTGCTGTCCCGCACCCTGCCCCACGCCCGCCTGCCGCAGGCGCTGCTGATCGCGCTGGCCACCCTGGCCGCCGCCCCGGCCTTCGCGCAGGATGCGACCGCCGACGCCACCACCCTCGACAAGATCGTGGTGAAGGGCGAGCGCGCGGAGGGCTATTCGGTCCGCAAGACCTCGGCGGCCACCCGCTTCGACCTCGCCCCGCGCGAGATCCCGCAGTCGATCAGCATCATCAGCCACCAGCGCATCGAGGACCAGAATCTCGACGACATCATCGACGTGCTGGCCAATACCACCGGCATCAGCAGCACCCAGTCCGACACCGAACGCACCGAGTTCTTCTCGCGCGGCTTCTACATCGACAGCTACCAGTACGACAACCTGCCCACCCAGATGGTGCAGAACTGGAGCTACGGCGATTCCGGCCTGGACCTGGCCCTGTACGACCGCGTGGAAGTAGTGCGCGGCGCCACCGGCCTGCTCACCGGCGCGGGCAACCCGTCGGCCTCGGTCAACCTGATCCGCAAGCACGCCGACAGCGCCGAGCTCACCGGCAGCGTGTCGGTCAACGTCGGCAGCTGGGGCCGTACCCGCAGCACCGTGGATGTGACCACGCCGCTGAACGCCAGCGGCTCGGTGCGCGCGCGCGTGATCGGCAGCTACCTCGATACCGAATCGCAGATGGACGGCTACGACCAGCACAAGACGCTGGGCTATGCGGTGATCGACGCCGACCTGACCCCGGACACCCAGCTGAGCGTGGGCTACGACTACCAGCAGAAGCGCGCCAACGGCGTGACCTGGGGCGGCTTCCCGATGCTGTTCTCCGATGGCAGCCCGACCCCGTTCGACGAATCCTTCAGCGCCAACCCGCGCTGGACGTACTGGGACACCACCAGCAAGCGCCTGTTCGCCACGCTCGAACACGGCTTCGCCAACGACTGGAAGGTCCGCGTCGGCGCCACGCATGACGAGACCAAGGCCGACGACAAGCTGTTCTACCCGGCCTACAACGACTGGACCACGGGCGCCTCGCTGCTCGACCCGGTCACCGGCGCGGGCGTCACCCCGTCGGCCGGCTTCTACAACACCGAGCGCAAGGTCGATGCGGTGGACGGCTACGTGGAAGGCCCGTTCCAGCTGTTCGGCCGCGAGCACCAGGTCATGGCCGGCCTGAGCTACAACAAGCGCCGGTACGCGAACTACGGCGATTACCAGGGGGGCTGGGCGCCGCTCGACAACTACCTCAACGGCGTTGCCGACTTCCCGGAACCCAACTGGCTGGGCACCCTGCCGCTGCAGAGCGAAGGCACCATTACCCAGAAGGCCGGCTATGCCGCGACCCGCCTGTCGCTGGCCGACCCGCTGAAGCTGATCCTCGGCGCGCGCTACACCGACTGGAAGAGCGAGGGCGAAGGCGCCGACCGTTCGCACAAGGTCACCACCCCGTACGCCGGCCTGGTCTATGACCTCAACGACACCTGGTCGACCTACGCCGCCTACACCGAGATCTTCCAGCCGCAGACGCTCAAGCAGCAGGACGGCAGCTACCTGGACCCGGTGGACGGCAAGAGTTACGAAGTGGGCGTCAAGGCGGCCTGGTTCGACAACCGCCTCAACGCCTCGCTGGCGGTGTTCCGCATCGAACAGGACAACGTCGGCCAGGCCACCACCATTCCGGTGCAGGGCAGCCCCAACGAGTTCGCGTACATCGCCGCGCGCGGCACCGTAAGCCGTGGCTTCGAGCTGGAGTTGAACGGTGAGCTCGCCCCGGGCTGGAACGCCACCTTCGGTGCCTCGCGCTACGTGGCCAAGGACGTGGATGGCGCCGACATCAACACCAACCTGCCGCAGACCACCCTCAAGCTGTTCACCAGTTACACCCCGCGGTCGCTGGACGCGCTGACCGTTGGTGGCGGCGCCAACTGGCAGAACGGCATCTACTACCCGGTACCGGCCTACGGCCGTATCGAACAGGGCAGCTATGCGCTGGTCAGCGCATTCGCGCGCTACCGCATCTCGCCGGAGTTCAGCGTGCAGGCCAACCTCAACAACCTGCTGGACAAGAAGTACTTCTCGCAGATCAACGGCTACGGTGCCTTCGGCGACGGCCGCAACGGCTCGCTCACCTTCACCTGGCAGTTCTGACCGACCGCACGCCCTGACGTAGCGCCGGGCTCTGCCCGGCAAGATGTAATGCCGGGCTCTGCCCGGCAATACACAACACCACCAGAAAGCCGGGCAATGCCCGGCTTTCTGCCTTCCAGAGCACGTCGGTGCACACGTACCACGCCCTTCTCGGCACCCACGAATCGAGGGTAGGATGCGGCCATGTCATACCCCAAGCCCAACACCTTCTGCCTGTGCGTCTCCATGACCGACCTCGTGCTCTATGTTGGAGAGGGCGATGACGATTACGTCGCGCATCCATCGCTGGACGCGGTGATTGCCACGCTCGGGCTACAGATTGATGTCAGGCGGCTGTACGACGATTACTTCAGCGGCGTCCCCACCTTCGTAGGTCACACGCACGTCTTCCACAGCGTCCCTACCCGCAGCAACATATTCGCACTTGACCTGTTCCGGGATAACGACCAACTGGACCTCATCCAACTTGTTGTCGTGTGCAGCGAGCACCGCTCGGAAGCGGTCAGGTTTCACATCAGAGCATTCTTTGATGCCGCGCACTACGCGATCGCCTATGAGGAGTCGCCCGGCTCGGTGCGATCCAACAACGTGCTGGACGCCCGTCAGTATCCAAAGCTCAATGCGGACAGCAACTCCCTGCAGCAGATCCACTTCATTCCGGCATAGCGCCCTCACACCCGCGCGCGCAGCAGCAACACGCCGAAACCGATGAAGATCGTGCCCACCACGCGGTCGAACACCTTGCGCAGGCCCGGCCGCGACAGGTAGCCAGCCAGGCTGTGGCCGCCGGCGGCATACACCGCGTACCAGAACACTTCCATCAGCGCGAAGGTCGCCACCAGCACCACGAACTGCGGCAGCTGCGGCTGGGAAAGATCGACGAACTGCGGCAGGAACGCGGATGCGAACAGCAGCAGCTTCGGGTTGCTGATGCCGATGATGAAGCCATCGCGGAACAGCACGCGGCGCAGGGTCGGGGTCACCACGGCCTCGGAACTGCCCACATCCAGCGGCGCATCGCCGCCGCGCCAGGCCTTGATGCCCAGGTAGACCAGATACGCAACGCCGGCATAGCGCAGCACATCGAATACCAGCGGAGACGCCTTCAGCACCGCGCCGAGCCCGGCCGCGGAAATCGTCAGCGCCAGTACCAGCGCCGTCAGGCAGCCGGCCATCGCCGCCACGCTGCGGCGGAAGCCCACGCGCACGCTGCGCGTCATCACGTGCAGCATGTTCGGGCCCGGCGTGCCGCACAGGACAAACACGGTAACGGCGAAGATCCACCAGGTATGCAGGTTCATGACAATGCCCAAAAGGTAACGCCGGGCGCTGCCCGGCCACTCATCATGCCCGCGATGCCGCCAAAAACAACCGGGGCGCCCAGCAGGCGCCCCGGTTGGTACAGCCTTGAATCCACCCCAGCTTAGAAGCGCAGGTCCGCGCGCAGGTACCAGTAACGCCCCTTCGGGATGTCGTAGGTGGACGCGTCATACCCGTTCAGCGAGCACGACAGGCAGATCGGCGGATCCTTGTCGAACGCGTTGTTCAAGCCGGCGCTGAGCTGCAGGCCCTTCATCCAGTCGACCTTGTAGCCCACCTGGAAGTCGTTGTAGGTGGTCGCCGCCAGTTCGTTGGTGCCGGCCGTCTGGTCGCTGCACACCGGGAACGCGGCGGCATCACCGCACTGTTCGGTGAGCTTGGAGATGTGCCGCACGGTCCACGACGCATTCCAGGCGCCCAGGTTCCAGCTCAGCGAAGCGTTGCTGGTCCATTCCGGAATCGAGCTGTCGGTGACTTCCACGCCCGGTTCCTGCGGCTGCCGCTGGCCTGCCGCACCCACCGCCTCGTAACGGCCAACGAAGGTGTTCTGCCAGCCGATCTTGAACTGGCCAATGTCGCTCTGCGGCAGCGTCCAGAACAGGTCCACGTCCCAGCCGTCGGTCTTGATCGAACCCAGGTTGGTGAGCCGGTTGTTGAAGCCGCTCACCGCACCGGTGGAGGCACGGGTGATGCCGCCGCAGTACAGCGGGTCGAGCGTATCCACGCACAGGTCGAGCTGGGTCTGCGCGTTGATGGCCTGGATGGCGCCTTCGATGTTGTGGCGGTAGAACGTCACCTCCACGTCGAAGCGCTCGGACCACGAGGCGTTGTTGCCGAACCACGGGCTCCACACGAACCCGGCGCTGAAGCTGCGCGAGGTTTCCGGATCCAGCTGGTCATTGCCACCGGTGGTGACCGAGATCTGCGAGTTGGCCTGCTGGAAGCCGGTGGGCACGCCGAGCGCGGCGCAGTTGGCCGCACTGCCGCGCGGCGGGGTACCGCCCAGGCCCACCGAGCACGGGTCGAACAGCTGCAGGTCGGCACGCGCGGCCGAGCCGTACAGTTCACCGATGGACGGCGCACGGAAGCCTTCGGCATAGCTGGTGCGCAGCACGAAGTCGTCGGTCACCTGCCAGCGCAGGCCGTACTTGGGGGTGAACTCGCCACCGAAGGTTGAGTAATCGGAATAGCGTCCGGCCAGGCTCAGGTCGAGCCGGTCGCCGAGCGCGCTCTTGGCGAAGATCGGAATCGCCAGTTCCAGGTACATCTCGTTGACGTCATACGACCCGGAGGTGGGCAGCGACGGCACGCCGTTGTAGTGCCCGGCCACGGTGATCGGATCCGGCTGGTACTCGCCCTCGTACTTGCGGTACTCGTACCCGGTGGCGAACGACACCGGGCCGGCCGGCAGCGTGAACAGGTCGCTGCTCAGGTTCGCGGTGAACAGGCTGAGCTCATTCTGGCTGCGGTCGTGCACCACCGGCTGGATCCAGCCGAGCATCGCCGGGGTGATGGTGCCCGGGCCGCCGAAGATGTTCAGCGGCACGCAGCCCGGCGTGGCCGCGCAGATGGCCGGATCGCCCAGCGCGATGTTGGCGTTGTAGATGTTGTAGCTGCCGTAGTTGGTCTGCTCGGCCTTGTTCTTGCTGTACATGCCGTTGACGTCCCACGACCAGCTGCGGTTGGCCGCCTGGAACATGCCGACCAGACCGGTGGCGAAGTACGTGGTGTTCACTTCCTGCTCGAAGATGCGCGGTCCGCCTTCAACCGGGCGGCGGCCGATCATGCTGAGGTTGCTGGACGAATCCAGGTCGAAGCCGAACGGGTTGTAGGGGTTGAGCGCGGAGATGACGATGTTGTCGGCGAGCGGATTGCCGGTGGCGCCATCAGGGCCGAAGAACAGCGGCTCGGGACCGGCCTGGTTGGTGGATTCGCGGCGGTTGCCCAGCGCCTTGATGTACCACTGCAGGTTGTCGGTGATGTCGAAGCGGAACTGGCCGAAGATGCCCTTGCGCTCGGACGGGGTGAACAGCAGGTTGTATTCGGCGAAGTTGAAGCGGTCTGCCGTGGTGAAGCAGTGGTAGTCGTCGGTGCGCGCGCAGCCGCCAACGCCGTTGAAGGTGGGGTTGGTCGCGCCGTTGTTGGGCGTGATGTTGTAGGCGATGCCGGTGTTCGGGTCGGTGAACATGAAGCGGCCGGTCGGCGTGGCCGAGCTGCCGAATGACAGGCCGGTGCCGGGGATCGGGTAACGCGACTGTTCGCGCGTGTTGGCATACACCGGGTCCTGCTTGGTCCAGCTGGCGCCCAGGAACAGGCTGTAGCGGTCACCACTGGTGCCCCAGGCCAGGTCCACGCCCTTCTGGGTGCCATCACCATTGCTGTATTCACCGTAGTTCACGGTGACCTGGCCGCCGTCGAACTCGCGGCGGGTAATGATGTTGACCACGCCGGCGATGGCGTCCGAGCCGTACAGCGACGACGCGCCGTCTTCGAGCACTTCGATGCGTTCGACGATGGCCAGCGGAATGGTGTTGAGGTCGGTGGCCGCGCCTACGCCGGAAGCGGAAGACTCGTTGACCCAGCGGATGCCATCGACCAGCACCAGCACGCGCTTGGCGCCTAGGTGGCGCAGGTCCACCTGCGCCGAACCGGCACCCACGCCGCTGCCGTCGGGCGGGAAGCCGAAGTTGCCGGAGGAATTGAACTTGGCATTGAGGGCCGAACCGGAGCCGGTGAGCTGCTGCAGCACCTCGCCGATGGAGTTCAGGCCGGTGCGTTCGATCTCGCTGCGGGTCAGGGTCTGGATCGGCACCTGGCCTTCGACCTCAGCCCGCTTGATGCGGGTGCCGGTCACTTCCACCCGGTCGAGTTCGGTGGTGGTACGGGGAGTTTCCTGGGCGCTTGCAAGCGCGGGTACGGCCAACAGGCACAACGCTACGGCAACCGCCAGCGGGCGGTGGTGCAGGGTGTTCATTCGCTTCTCTCTCCAAAGGAATGTTGGTCTGGGACCGCCTCGTCTCCCCCTGAAACGCGGCAGCGTCTCCCTTGTAAACAACCTGTAAAGATGAAGGTGTGATGAAAATGCCTATTTCACCCACACTTAACGAAAACGCCAATCGGCGGCGTATTCAGCCGACAAACGGAAGGCAAAAGCGACGGATCTTGCGCTCGTAGGGTAGAGCCACCCGATGGGTGGCTGCGCGGTGCCCATCGAAAAACAGCCACGCATGGCGTGGCTCTACGGCCGGGGGGATTCCCCCGGCCGGGTACGCGGCGCGTTTACGGCTGCACGAACGCGATCTTTTCCATGTCCGCGTTGTTCGCCGCCGCCAGCACCTTGGCCATCACGTCGTATTCGGCGTTGGGGTCGGTGGCGATGCGCAGTTCGGGCACGTTACCGATGTTGGCCTGCGCCGCCTCCTGCATGCGTTGCTGGAGCGAGGCCACGGCAACCACCTGGCCATTCCAGCTGACCTGGTTGCTGGCATCCACGCGCAGCTCGATCGGCGGCGGTGGCACGGTCGGCGGCACCACCGTGGTGGGTTGCGGCAGATTGACCGGGATGGGCATGGACACCATCGGGGCGGTCACGATGAAGATGATCAACAACACCAGCATGACATCCACCAACGGGGTGACGTTGATGTCGGCCAGTGGTCCGGACGTTCCTGCTGCACTGAATGCCATGGTGATCCCCTTGTTGAACGGCGTTGGTTCACGGGTAGCCGGTCAGAGGCCGGCGCTTCGCTGCTGCAATGCAGCCAGCCATGGGCTGGCGCTACGGTGCGGTCCATTGCGCCGGCAGCTCGGACAGTACGCCTGGGCGAGGAGCCTGTTCAGGAGGGCGACGGCCGCCGTTCATGATCGAGTTGGCTTGCCCTCACCCCCTTTCACCCTCGCCCGCTATCCTTTCGGCATGAAACGACTCCCCCTGCTTATCCTCGGTTCCGCCACCCTGCTGGCCTGCACCGCCGTGGTCGCCGACAGCGGCGCCCAGAGCCTGGACGCGCAGCGCGCGCAGATGAAAGCCGCCATCGAAAATGCCGAGCGTGGCCAGTTCGATCCTGGCCAGGCGGCGGCACTGGGCAAGCACCCGCTGTACGGCTGGCTGGAGTACGCCAACCTGCGCCGCAGCATCGATACCGTCAGCAATGCGCAGGCCCAGGACTTCCTTGCCCGCTACAACGGCCAGGCCGTGGCCAGCAGTTTCCGCAGCGTGTGGCTGCCGGCGGTGGCGCGCCGCCAGGACTGGCCGACCCTGCTGGCCAACTGGACGCCCACCGACAATGTCGGCCTGCGCTGCGCCCAGCTCAATGCCCGCCAGGCCACCGGCAAGGCCGATGCGCAGTGGATCAGCGAGGCCCAGGCGATCTGGCGCAGCACCGGCAAGTCGTTGCCCGACGCCTGCGATCCTGTCTTTGCCGTGCTGGACGCCAAGGGCGGGCTGAGCGCCGAGCTGCGCTGGGCGCGCATCGATGCCGCCGCCGATGCCCAGCAGCCCGCCGTGATGCGCAGCGCCGCCCGCGGCCTGCCCGCGGCGGACCTGGCACTGGCCAATACCTACGCCGCGTTCGTGGACAAACCAAATGCCGGCGCATTGAACTGGCCGCGCAACGAGCGCAGCCGGCGCATCGCGACCGATGGCCTGTCCAAGCTGGCCAAGGCCGACCCGGACGCCACCGAGCAGCAGTTGCCGCAGTACGCCAACGCGCTGCAGCTGACTGCCGCGCAGCAGGCCGATGTGCTGTACCAGATCGCGTTGTGGACGGTGGCCTCCTACGGCCCGGACTCCGCGCGCCGGCTCAATGCCGTGCCCGACTCGGCCTACGACGAGCGCCTGCACGAATGGCGTGCGCGCGAGGCGATGTCGCGCGGCGACTGGCCGGCAACGCTGAGCGCCATCCGCAAGATGGGCCCGACCCAGCGCAGCGACTCGCGCTGGCGCTACTTCGAGGCGCGCATGCTCGACAAGACCGGCAAGCGCAGCGAAGCGCTGCCGCTGTACCGCGAGGCCGCGCGCGCGGCCACCTTCCATGGTTTCCTGGCCGCCGACCAGCTGGGCCAGAGCACCTACACGCTGTGCCCGTGGGAACCCAACGACAGCAAGCAGGCGCAGGCCGCCGTGGCGCGTGACCCGGCCATCGTGCGTGCGATGGAGCTGTTCAAGATCGAACGCGCCGGCTGGGCCGTGGCCGAATGGAACGACGCGCTGACCCGTTTCGATACCACCCAGCGCCGCATCGCGGTGGAAGTGGCGCGCGACAACGGCTGGTTCGACCGCGCGGTGTTCTCGCTCGGCAAGACCCCGGACGAGCAGCGCCTGTACAGCCTGCGTTTCCCGCTGCATCACGACGATGCGATCCGCCGCGAATCGGCACGCAATGCGATCGATCCCGCCTGGGTAGCGGCGGAGATCCGCGCCGAGAGCATCTTCAATCCGAAGGCGCGCTCGCCGGCCAATGCGATGGGCCTGATGCAGGTGCTGCCGGCCACCGGCGCGAGCGTGGCCAAGTCGGTCGGGCTGACCAACTATGGCGGTGCGGCCAGCCTGTACGACGCCGACACCAACATCGCCATCGGCACCGCCTACCTGCGCCAGCTGATGAACAAGTACGACAGCCTGCCCTACGTGACGATCGCCGCCTACAACGCGGGCCCGACCCCGACCGCACGCTGGCAGTCGCAGCGCCCGAACTTCGATCCGGACATCTGGATCGAGACCATCAGCTACAAGGAAACCCGCGAATACGTGGCGCGCGTGCTGGCCTTCAGCGTGATCTACGACTGGCGCTTGAACGGCAACGCGCTGCCGGTCACCGACCGCATGAACGGCCGGCTGCAGGCCAAGCGCAAATCCTTCACCTGCCCGACCGACGCGGACAAGGGCGGCGATTGACCCCATGAAGATCTATCTCGTTGGCGGCGCGGTGCGCGACCGCCTGCTGCAGCGCTCGCCCGGCGACCACGACTGGGTGGTGGTCGGTGCCACCCAGCCTGAAATGGAAGCCCTGGGCTACAAAGCCGTGGGCAAGGACTTCCCGGTGTTCCTGCACCCGGACACGGGCGAGGAATACGCGCTGGCGCGCACCGAACGCAAGTCCGGCCGCGGCTATCGCGGCTTCGTGGTCGATGCCGATCCGTCGGTGACCTTGGAACAGGACCTGCTGCGCCGCGACTTCACCATCAATGCCATCGCCTGCGACGAGGCCACCGGCACGCTGGTGGACCCGTATGGCGGCGTGCGCGACATCGAGCAGCGTGTGCTGCGCCACGTCGGCCCGGCCTTCGTTGAAGATCCCCTGCGGGTGCTGCGCGCGGCACGCTTCATGGCGCGCTTCGCGCCGCTCGGCTTTACCGTCGCACCCGAGACCCTGCAGTTGATGCGGCAGATCGCCGAGAGTGGCGAGCTGGACGCGCTGGTGCCCGAACGCGTGTGGCAGGAACTGCGCCGTGCGCTGGGTTCGGCGCAGCCCTCGGCGTTCCTGCGCACCTTGCATGACGCCGGCGCGCTGCGCGCGGTGCTGCCCGAACTGGAGGCGCTGTACGGCGTGCCGCAACGCGCCGAGTTCCATCCGGAGGTGGATACCGGCGTGCACCAGGAAATGGTCAGCGACATGGCCGCGCGGCTCGCCCCCGGCGACGACCTGGTCGGCTTCGCCGCGCTCACCCACGACCTGGGCAAGGGACTCACCCCCGAATCGGAATGGCCGCGCCACCTCATGCACGAACAGCGCGGTCTCGAACCGTTGCAGGCGCTGTGCGAACGCATGAAGGTGCCGCTGGAACATCGCCAGCTGGCCGAGGCCGTCTGCCGCGACCACCTCAACGTGCACCGCATCGACGAGCTGCGCGATGCCACCGTGCTGGAACTGCTGGGCCGCTTCGACGGCTTCCGCCGCCCCGAACGCATCGCCCGTATCGCGCTCTGCTGCGAAGCGGACAAGCGCGGCCGGCTCGGCTTCGAAGACAGCGACTACCCGCAGGGCGAAACACTCAAGCGCGTGCACCAGGCGGCGCTGGCCGTGCAGGCCCGCGACCTGGACCTGACCCACCTGAAGGGCCCGGCCGTCGGCGATGCATTGGCACGGGCGCGCATCCAGGCAATCGCAGCGGTTCGCCGGTCCACGTCCGGTAACGCATGACCTGTGGCGGAGCAGAACGCGCGTCTCCGCCAACGGTCATGCCACCACCGAACGTTGGCCCTTCCACGGCAGTCGATTGGGATGCGACCCTACCAAAGCGGAGTCGCACGATGGCCTGCCGGTAGGGTTGGATCCCGAACAACCGCCCGTGCGGAGTCACACGATGGCCTGCCGGTAGGGTTGGTTCCCAAACAACCGCCCTCGCCGTGTCCACGTCCGGTAACGCATGACCCGTGCCGGAGCAACGGCTCGCTGCGCTAGAAATCGAACCGCAGCCCGATGTTGCCCTCCAGCACCGTGCGCTCCTTCTGCCGGCTGCTTTCCAGGTCGCGCGTGTAGTCGGCCACGGCAAATGCGCTGACGTTGGCATTGAAGCGCGCCACCACACCCACGCCGGCCTCCAGCGCACGGTAGGCCTGCTGGCTCACCAGCGGGTCGCCGCCGATGTCGATGCGGTCTTCGCCGCTCAGCGCCTGCCAGTAGTTGAGCTTGAGGTATGGCTGCCAGCCGGTGTCGGCCAGGCGGTAATCGCCCATCAGGCGCAGGCCGGCGCGGCCGGTCCAGGCGGTGTCGGTGTCGATCTTCAATGTGGATACCGCGTCGGCGGTGTCGTCCATGGCGGTGCGCTGCCAGATCACCTGCAACTGCGGTTCCAGCCACCAGTTCGACTGGCCAAGGCGCAGCAGCGGCTTGCCGATCTCCAGCGACGCGGTGGTGCCGTCGCCCTTGAGGTCCACACCGATGCCGCGGTTGGACACGCTGTCGCCGTCGTAGCGGCTGCGCATCAGCACCGCATCCAGATACCCGTTGGCGGCTCCCACGCGGGTCCAATACAGGCCCACGTGCTTGTCGTCCAGGCTGGCGCGACCGGCGGCGACGTTCTCCCAGCCCAGCGCGAAACCGGTGACGTTGCCGCGCGCGCGGGTACGGCCGACGAACACGCCGATCTGGTCGCGGCTGTCGCCGGCATGCGCGTACAGATCTGCGCCGGCCTGCACGCCCACGAAATCGCCGTCGAAGCCGGGCTGCGCATCGCCTTCCCAATGCTGTTCGTGGCTCTGGCCGATCATGCGGCCCCAGGCCGTGCGGAACCCTCCCTCGCCGCGCAGCAGGCGCTGTTCGCCCTGCCGCTCATGGAACGCGCCCAGGCTGGCCAGGCTCGCTTCGCGGACCAGCGGTGGCACCACCGCGTACGGCGGCGTCTCCACGCGGTAGATGGGAATGACCGCCAGCTCCGAGGGCCGCGCGTTCGGCGTCGGCGGCACCAGCAGCGGGCTCACCGTCGGCGCCGGTGTGGGGTCGCCGGGCGTCGCCACCACCACGGGCGCGGGCACCGGCCCGGGAACAATGGTGGAACGCAGGTACCAGCTCTCACCGGTACCTGCGTTCACACCCCCCTTGAAGAGAAAATAGTCGTACGCGCCGGCCGATACCGAGCCACCCAGCGCGAAGGCGGTGGGGCTGGTGGTGGCGCCATCCACCGCCTGCACCACCAGGATGCCATCGGCCACGGTACTGCCGCCGGCGCCGCCCACGTTGAGGATGTTCATCACGGTGCTGCCGGTGGCGGTTCCCCCCGCGATCACCAGCCGGTCGGACGCCGACGCATCGCCGCCCAGCACGGTCTGCAGCCGCAGCGTGCCGCCGCTGCCCACGTAGTTGCCCACGATGGTGAAGGCATCACCGGGCGCGCTCGCGCCATTGCCCAGATCGATGCGCCCAGCATTGGTGACGGTGACACGCTGGCCGGCGCCGAACGGCGCGACGCGGCCCTGGCCACCGCCGGCGAGCAGCGCGCTGTTGGCGTCAACGGAAAGCGACCCGGTGCCGCTGGCCGCATCGCCCAGCGTCAGCGAGCCGTCCATGTCGAGCTCGGTCCCACCGGTGGCGTTGACCTGCTCCCAGTTGCTGAAACGCGCCACGCCGCCGGTCTTGACGTTGCTCATGTCGAGCCGGTCGGTGCCCGCGCCGCCGTCGAACGCCGACAGCACGCCCAGCTGGGCGGGCGTCAGGTTGGCCAGGCTGGCGCTGTCGTTGCCCTCGCCAAAATCCAGCAGGCCGCGCACCACGCCGCCGCCGCTCCATTCCAGGCGATCGTTGCCCACGCTGAGCAGCACGTTGCCACCGACGCTGCCGCCGGTGATCCTCACCACGTCATCGCCGCCGCTGACGCTGATGTTGCCGCCGATATCGCCGCCGGACAGCTCCACAAGATCCTTGCCGAGGCCGGTCACCAGATTCACATCGATGCTGCCGCCCGACATCCGGAACACGTTGTCGTCCAGCTTCATGTTGACCCGGCCGATGCGGCCGCCGGTCATTTCGGCGAAATCGCCGTCGTCGAAGCCGCCGACGATGTGGCCGGCGGTCATGCGGAAACTGTCGTAGCCGTCGCCCTGCACCAGCGAGCCGATCGTGCCGCCGGTCATCACGAACGTGTCGGGATCGCGGCCCTGGTTGACCTCACCGGTCACGGTACCGCCGCTGATCTCCAGGCTGTCCTGGCCATCGCCCTGGTCGATACGGTCGACTACCCCGTCGCGCATCACCAGCGTGTCGGTGCCGGCGCCCTGCAGCACGCCGCCGGTGATGGTACCGCCCAGCATCTCCACGCGGTCGGCGCCGGCGCCGAGGAACAGCGCGCCGCTGCTGCCGCTGATGACGCCGCGATTGATCACGGTGGTGGCGGTGTTGCTGAGGATCGCGAAGCCGCCGGTGTTGACGATGCTGCCGCTGTTGTTGATCTGCTGCCCGCCGCCGCCGTCCAGCGCGATGGCCACGCCGCTGGCCAGCGCAAGCTGCGCGCCGCTCTGTACGTTGATGGTGACGTTGGCCGACCCGACCTGGCTGGCGACCGGCGTGGTATCCGGATTGGGCGCGGCGGTGCTGCAGGTGACGGTCTGTCCGCTGGTGGGCGAAGTGTTGTCGCAGCCGGCCCAGGCTGGCGTCACGGTGCCCAGCAACAGGGTCCCCAACGCACCCCGCCAGCCGATTCCGAGGCAGCACGCGACAGCAGAGGCCAGCCCTGTGCGGGCCGGCGCGGAGGCATGGTGTTGCATACACCCTTCCTTTCATCGAGTGAGGTGGGTACTGCAACGGACCTTTGGTTCCCCCCGTAGGGCCGGCGGGCCTACTGTTTACCTGCCGACGTGACGGAAAGGTCAAGATCGGTCAGATCTTGAAGTACACGCGACGCCGGTCGAGAACCCATACGACCACCCACCAGAACGCGACGAAGCCTGCCGCACACAGCAGCGAGGCGAGCATCGGCGCAGTCGGCAACGCCGACAGCAGCAGCGCGTACCAGGCCGCCCACGCGCCGCTGGAGATCAGCACCAGTGCCATCACCGACGAGCCCAGATACGCCGCGATGGCGTTGACACCGAAGCGGCGGCCGATGGCAGGCCAACCCATGCGGTCGATAAGCAGGTGCGCCAGCAGCAGCGCCGCAATCGACAACCCACCGCTCCACAGCACGTAGCTGGGCGTCCACAGGTTCTTGTTGAACGGCAGCATCGGCGCCAGCAGCAGGCCGGCACCGAGCAGCGCGAGCGCAAGCCCGGCGAGCGCGCCCAGGCTGCCGGCACGCAACCAGCGCCCGGCGAGCAGGCCCAGCAGCGTGGTGGCAATCGCCCCGGCACTGCTGAGCAGGCCTTCGGGATCATGGCCAAGTTTGGTGATGGCGTCGTACTTGTACAGGAACGGCGCGAACAACGCGGTGTCTACCTGGCTGACCGGATTTAGCCACGGCGCCAGCGTGTCGGCACCGAGCAGCAACGCTGCGTAGCCCAGCAGCAGGCCCCACAGCACCCCCCACTGCGTGCGTTGCCGCGTGTGGATGGCGAGCAGGCCCACTACCGCCACGCACAGCGCGATGCGCTGCAGGACGCCCCACAGCCGATACGCCGGCAGCTCGAACAACCACCAGGCCAGCACGTGCAGCAACGCGCCCGCAATGAGAATGCGCAGCGCACGCTGCAGCAGCGTGCGGCTCAATGCCGGGCGCGCGGCGGGATCGATGGCGCGCGGCGCGAGGCTGAAGGCCATCGACACACCGGCAATGAACAGGAACAGCGGGAAGATCAGGTCGGTCGGCGTGAACCCGTGCCACTCCGCGTGCAGCAGCGGTGCATACACGTGGCTCCAGTCGCCCGGGTTGTTGACCAGCAGCATGGCGGCCACGGTGAGCCCGCGCAGGGCATCAATGGAGCCCATCCGCGATGACAGGGGCGTGCTCATGCGTCCTCGCGCTGTCCGGCAATCCAGGTGCTGCGTACCTGCAGCGCATCGTCGAGCAGCACCAGGTCGGCCTGGTAGCCCTCCGCGATCTCGCCCAGGCGGTCATCCACGTTGAGGAACTGCGCGGGATAGCGCGCGGCCATGCGTGCGGCCTCGTCCAGTGGCAGGCCAAGCAGGTGCACCGCGTTGCGCACGGCGGTGGCCATATCCAGTGCGGAGCCGGCCAGCGAACCGGCGGCGTTGCGCACCACGCCGTCCACGGCAGTGATCACCTCGCCATAGAGTTCGTAGCTGGGGCTGTCGGCGCCGACCGGCGGCATCGCGTCGGTCACCAGCATCACCTTGCCGCGCGGCTTGGCCGCCAGCGCGACGCGCAGGCTGGCCGGGTGCACGTGCACGCCGTCGGCGATGATGCCGATCCAGCTGTCGCGGTCTTCCAGGGCGGCGCCCACCGCGCCCGGCTCGCGCCCGGTCAGCGGTGACATCGCGTTGTACAGATGGGTGAACCCGCGGATACCGGCATCCAGCCCCGCGCGTGCTTCTTCGTAGGTTGCCGCGGTGTGCCCGGCGGCGACGATGACGCCACGCTCGACCAGCGCGCGGATGCTCTCCAGCGGCACCCGTTCCGGGGCCAGGGTCAGCAGCGTTACGCCGTTGTCGAGCGAGGCGGCCAGCGCGATTTCTTCGGCATCGGGCACGCGGAACTTGTTGGCGTCGTGCGTGCCCTTGCGCGCAGGCGCGATGTACGGGCCTTCCAGATGGATGCCGATCACGCCGGGCACGCCCTCGCGGATCGCCTCACGGGTAGCGTCGATCGCCTTGCGCATCACCTGCATGTCGTCGCTGATCAGCGTCGGCAACAGCGCGGTGGTGCCGAAGCGGCGATGCGCGGCGGCCAGCGTGCGCAGGCTCGCCACGTCGGGGGTGTTGTTGAACAGCACCCCGCCGCCGCCATTGACCTGCGCATCGATGAAGCCGGGCAGCAGCCAGCCGCCGCCCAGGTCGACCTGCTCGTCGGCCAGCCCCAGCTGCGGCGCGGCGTCGGAGACCAGCGCGGTGATGCGCCCGTCCTCGATCACCACCGCTAGGTCGTCGCGGAACTCGTCGCCGGCCAGGATGCGGGCGTTGCGCAGGACGGTCTTCATCAGACGGTCTCCGTCACCTTGTTCAGGTGCGGCGGCAGGTCCGGGTTGTGCCCGCGTCGCAGCGCCAGCGCGTTGATGGCCTTGTAGAACGCCTGCACGGTCAGCAGCGGCGCACACGCGGGGTGCGGTGCCTGCGGCAGCGGCAGGTCACCGTCCGGCGCGGCCAGCCACACCTGCGCGTCGCGCGCGGCGAACTCGGCCGCCACCGCGCGGGTGCCTGCACCGGTTTCATCGGGCTGGGCGAAGGCCAGCACCGGGAAGCCCGGGCCGACCAGCGCCATCGGGCCGTGCTTGACCTCGGCCGAGCTGTAGGCCTCGGCGTGCAGGCCGCAGGTTTCCTTGAACTTCAGCGCCGCTTCCTGCGCCGCGCCCAGGCCCAGACCACGGCCGACCACGAACAGGTTGTGCGCCGGCACCAGGCCGTCGGTCAGTGCCGACCAGTCGCAGTTCCAGGCCTGGCGCAGTGCGTCGGGCAGCGTGCGCAGCGAGGCGATCAGCCCGGCATCCTGGCTCCAGTAGGCCACCAGCTGCAGGATCGCCGACAGCGAGGCCAGGTAGCTCTTGGTCGCCGCCACGCTGCGCTCGGCGCCCGCACCCAGCGGAATCACCGTTTCGGCCAGCTGCGCCAGCGGCGAATCTTCCACGTTCACCAGCGCCACCACGCGCGCACCGGCGGCACGCGCGGCCTCGGCATTGCGCAGCAGGTCCGGGCTCTTGCCGGACTGCGAAATGACGATGTACAGCGCGCCGCGCAGCTGCAGCGGCGATTCGTACACCGAACCCACCGACGGCGACGCCGACGCGGTGACCAGACCCAGCTTCGTTTCCAGCAGGTACTTGGCGTAGGTGGCCGCATGGTCGGAACTGCCACGCGCACAGGTCACCACGAACGGCGGCGGCGCCGCGCGCAGGGTCGCGGCCAGCGTCTGCACCGTCGCTTCGTTGCGCGCGAACTGCGCGGCGATCACGTCGGCCGCTTCGGCGGCTTCGCGGAACATCAGGGTGTCGTGCGGGGCTGGCAAGGACATGCGGGGCTCAGGTGGTTTCAGGAGTGGGGGGCCGCGACGCGAGCGGCCGCATCGGCGCGGTGGAACCGCGCACGACCAGCTGCGGGACGAAGCCCTGGTTCTGCAGCTGCAGCGGCGCATCGTCGTAGGCGTCGCTGCGCAGCTGCGCGATCAACAGGCGCGCGGCGTGGCGCGCGATGTCTTCGGTGGCCTGCTTGGCGGTGGTCAGCGGCGGCCAGGACTGGCGCGAGAACGGGCTGTCCTCGAAGCCGGCGATGGAGAGGTCGTAGGGCACGTTCATGCCCGCGGACTTGGCCGCCGCCAGCACGCCCGCGGCGATCTCGTCGTTGGAGCCGAAGATCGCGGTGGGCGGCTCGCGCAGCGCCAGCAGGCGGCGCGCGCCACGGAAGCCGTCGTCGAAGGTGTAGTCGCCCTGCACCACCAGGTGCTTGTCGACGGTCATGCCGTAATCGCGCAATGCGGCCTCGTAGCCGGCATGGCGTTCGCCGCTGGAGCGGTGCGACGAGCCACCCCAGAGGAAACCGATGCGCTGGTGGCCGAGCTGGATCAGGTGTTCGGTGATCTCGTAGGCGGCCTCGCGGTCGTCGACGAACACGCACGCGCCATCCTGCGGATCGGCGGTGGCGGCGATGATGCGCACCAGCTTGATGCCGCGTGCGGTCAGTGCCGCGACCAGGTCGCGGCGCTCGGACATCGGCGCGGTGAGCACCAGCCCGGCCAGGCGCGAGCGCTGCACCCAGTCGGCCAGTTCCTCGGCCAGCATCGGCGAGCTGGAATCACAGGGATGGATCTGCAGCCCGAAGCCGGTCTCGCGGCACGCGGCCAGCACGCCATTCTGCACGCCGATGATGTGGTACGGGTTGGGGTTGTCGTAGACCAGCCCGATCACCAGCGTGGTACCGGTGCGCAGGTTGCGCGCGGCGGGATCGGGCTCGTAGTCCAGCTCGGCAATGGCGCGGAGCACGCGCGCACGCGTGGCCTGCATGACCGACGGTTCGTTGTTGATGACCCGCGACACGGTCTTCAACGACACCTTGGCCCGTTCGGCGACATCCTTGATGGTCGCTCTGCGCATGCTCTTTTCCTGGCTCACCGGTTGAGCGTCCATGATCGCCGATCACTGCCCGTCGCGGGGCAGTCCGATCCGGTAGCCGCGCAGGGAGTAGAACAGGATGTACAGGTAGCACGGCACCATCAGCCCGGCGAACACCCACTGGAAGTCGAAATGCTGCTTCAGCACCGCGAACGCCTGCGGGATGATCGCGCCACCGGCGATGGCCATCACCAGCAGCGCCGAGCCGGTTTCGGTGAAACGGCCCAGCCCGCGGATCGCCAGCGGGAAGATCGCCGGCCACATCATGGCGTTGGCAAAGCCCAGTGCGGCCACGAAGCCCACCGACACATAGCCGTGGGTCAGCAGCGCGCCGATGCAGAACAGCACGCCCAGGCTGGCCGAAATGCTCAGGTAGCGCGACTGCGAGACCAGGTGCGGGATCAGCGCCAGGCCGGCCAGGTAGCCCACCAGCATGGCGAACAGGGTAATGGAGGTGAACAGCTTGGTCTGGTCCAGCGGCAGGCCGAAGCCGTGGCCGTAGGTACCGATGGCATCGCCGGCCATCACCTCCACGCCCACGTACACGAACAGGCACAGCACGCCCAGCCACAGGTGCGGGAACTGGAAGATGCTGGTGCGCTCAGCCAGGCCGGGCGCGCGCGCCGGGGTGGCGTTGGCTTCGGCAGTCTTGAGTTCCGGCAGCGGCGAGAACAGCACGCCCACCGCCAGCACCACCAGCAGCCCGGCCATGGCCATGTACGGCATCTGGATCTTGGCGGCAAAGGTGTCCAGCAGCGCGTTGCGGGTGACCGGGTCGGCGCTGGCCACCTGGTCGGACAGGTCACCGATGCCGTGCAGCACCAGCGTGCCGATCAGGAACGGGGCGATCATGCCGGCGATCTTGTTGCAGATGCCCATCAGCGCGATGCGCCGCGCGGCGGTCTCGATCGGGCCGAGGATGCTGATGTACGGGTTGACCGCCGTCTGCAGCAGGGCCAGGCCGCTGCCGATGATGAACAGGCCACTGAGCGCGCCCGGGTACCAGCGCTGCTGCGCAAAGTGCGCAAACACCACCGCACCGGCCGCCATCACCAGCAGGCTCAGGCTCAGGCCCTTCTTCATGCCGGTGCGCTTGAGGATCCATGAGGCCGGCAGCGCCAGGAAGAAGTACGACAGGTAGAAGACCATCAGCACCAGGAAGGCGCCCACCTCGTCCAGCTCGAAGGCCAGCTTGACGAAGGTGATCAACGGACCGTTGAGCCAGGTGAAGAAGCCGATCAGGAAGAACAGCACCCCGATGATCATGATCGAGGTGACCACGCTTGAACGCGCGGAGGCAGCAGGCACTGCAGACATCTGGAAGGCTCCTGCATCGACGGCGCGCGGGCGGCGTCGGAAGAGTGGCTGGGAACAACGTTGTCACATTTATTCGATGGGCCACCCGGCTTTGTCAACAATTGGTTTCTGCGCACATCGCAGAAAACCCCGTGCTGCACCTGCGCAAAGAGGCCGCAACGCCCCGCCACGCCTTCACGCGGCCACTGATTGCAACGGCTTTACGAAATCTTGACGGGAGTGGACTGAAAACGTTTTCTTGTGACACAGGTCGCTGCGGCGCAGCATCGAAAGTGTGAGGTTATCGTTGACATCGTTGTCAGAACGATTACAGACTCCGCTCAATCGCCGGGTCCAGACCTGGCCGTACGTATCCCAAGGGAGCCCGTGTGACCGCAGCCGCCCACGCCGTACCGGCCCATGCCCCCGCCGCGATGCCGCCGCCGTTCCTGGCCGCCGACGTGGGGGGCACGCATGTCCGCGTGGCCCGTGTTCAGGCCAGCCAGGACCCGGCCCATCCGGTCCAGCTGCTGGAATACCGCAAGTTCCGCAATGCCGATTACCCCGGCCTGAGCGCCATCCTGCAGGCCTTCATCGCCGACGGCGAACGCCCCGCGCATTGCGTGGTGGCCACCGCCGGGTATGCCCGTGAAGACGGCACGGTGATCACCGCCAACGTGCCGTGGCCGCTGTCGGCACGCCGGATCGAAGCCGACCTCGGCCTGGAAGCGGTCTACATCGTCAACGACTTCGAGGCCGTGGCCTACGCCGCCGCCCAGGTCGATGCCAGCGGCGTGCTGCAGCTGACCGGCCCGGCCACCGCCCCGCGCGGCCCGACCCTGGTGGTCGGCCCGGGCACGGGCTTGGGCGCGGCGCTGTGGATTCCCACCGCGCACGGCGCCGTGGTGCTGGCTACCGAAGCCGGGCAGCCAACGCTGGCGGTGAGCACCGAACTGGAAATGGCGATCGTGCGGCAGATGCAGACCGAGCACGCGCACGTGTCGGTCGAACATGCCCTGTCCGGCCCCGGCCTGATGAATCTTTATCGCGCCCTGTGCGCCATCGAAGGCCAGCCGGCCGTGCTGGCCACGCCCGATGCGATCACCGCCGCGGCCGTGGGCAACCAGGACGTGCTGGCACGCCAGAGCCTGGAAATTTTCTGCGGCCTGCTCGGCAGCACCATCGGCGACATGGCGCTGCAGTACGGCGCCCACGGGGGCGTGTACCTGGCCGGCGGGATCCTGCCGCAGATCCGCGAGTTCCTGTTGAACAGCACCTTCGTCACCCGCTACCTCAACAAGGGGCCGATGCGTGAGGCGCTGGAACGTATTCCCGTGAAGGTGGTCGAGCACGGGCAGCTGGGCGTCATCGGCGCCGCCAGTTGGTATCTCGGCCGCACGGACGCTTGAACACGCAGTACGTGGAAGGTAAGTCGCGCACCGGCAACGGTCGCTGGGCAAGGTCGTACGCATCGCAAACCGCACGCCGTCGCTGGCGCACTAACGCTTGATGAGGAGAGACATCATGAACCACCGCAAGAGCCTGCTTTCGGCAGCCATTTTCAGCTGTATCGCCTTCGGCGCCCACGCGCAGGACGCACAGCCCACCGCCACCGACCTGGACACCGTGACCGTTACCGGTATCCGCGGTTCGATGGAAAAGTCCCTCGACACCAAGCGTGAAGCCAATTCGCGCCTGGAAGTGGTCACCGCCGAAGACGTCGGCAAGCTGCCGGCGCACAACGTGGCCGACACCCTGCAGCGCCTGCCCGGCGTGAACATCAGCTCGGCCAGCGCCGACGAAGGTGGCTTCGATGAAGCCGACCGCGTCAGCCTGCGCGGCACGGCGCCAAGCCTGACCCAGACCCTGATCGACGGCCACAGCGTCGGCTCGGCCGACTGGTTCGTGCTCAGCCAGGGCAACAACGTGGGCCGCAGCGTCAGCTACTCGCTGCTGCCGTCCGAGCTGGTCAGCTCGGTGGAAGTGAACAAGTCCTCGCAGGCCAAGCTGCAGGACGGCGGCACCACCGGTACGGTCAACATCATCACCCGCACCCCGCTGCAGTTCTCCAAGCAGTTCAGCGCCGAAGCCTCGGTGGGCGCCGTGCGCTCGGACCAGGCCGATTCGACCGATCCGCAGTATTCGGCGCTGTTCAACTACAAGAATGACGCCAACAACTTCGGCGTGTTGCTGCAGGCCTTCTACCAGAAGCGCGAGCTGCGCCGCGAAGCGCAGGAAATTCCCGGCGGCTTCTTCAAGATTGCCGCCAACGATCCGGTTGCGCTCACCAACCCGGACCTGGTCGGTGTGAACGTGCCCGGCCTGCTGGGCTCCACCCTGTTCGAACAGACCCGTACCCGCAAGGGCGGCCTGCTGACGATCGAGTTCAAGCCGATCGACAACCTCAGCCTGCAGCTGAGCGGCTTCAGCTCCAAGCTGGAAGCGAACAACTACAACCGCAACTACATGATGTGGGGCAACAGCTTCGCCAAGGTGCAGGCGCCCAACCCGGGCTACACCATCACCGACGGCGTGCTGAGCAATGCCACCTATGCCGGCGTTGCGGGCAGGCCGTACGCGGTCTACGACATGATCTATCGCGAAGCCACCGCGAAGACCAACTACGTCACCTTCGACGCCGATTGGCAGATCAACGACAACCTCAATGCCAAGTTCCAGGCCGGCACCACCAAGGGTGAAGGCTCCACCCCGCGCCAGTTCATCGCCGAACTGAACTCGGCCATTGGTGGCGGCGCGAGCTGGACCACGCACGGCGCAAGCTCCCCGGTGGACTGGAACGTGGGCGGCGACCTCAGCCCGGCCGGTGCAACGTGGGGCGGCACCTGGGGCAACCAGGAAGTCACCGCCGAGGACAAGGAAGACTGGGCAACGTTGGACTTCAGCCAGTACTTCTCGGCCGGCGCGTTGAGCTCGGTGGACTTCGGCCTGCGCTTTGCCGACCACGAGCGTGAGGCGCTGTCGCCGGAAGGCGCTTCGCCGGGCGACATCTGGTCTGCGCTGCAGGGCAGCGCCACCGGTCAGTTCCCGGGCAACTTCGCCAGTGGCGTCGGTGGCAACTTCCCGCGCGACCTCTGGTACTACACCCCGGATGCGCTGAAGAGCGCCATCATCAACAACTCCACCTGGCTGTACAACAACGACGGTCCGAGCGGTCGCCACAACTATGGTGCCGAGTGGAAGGTGAAGGAAAAGAACTTCGCCGGTTACGTGCAGGCCAACTTCACCGGTGACTGGTGGAGCGGCAACGTCGGCCTGCGCTATGTCGACATCAAGCAGGACATCGACACCTTCCTGGCGGTGAGCGACCCGGCCCGCGCCGACGTGAGCAGCCTGTTCGGCATGTGGCAGCGCCAGGCCTTCCAGAACAAGCACAGCCGCGTGCTGCCGAGCGCCAACATCAAGTTCGACCTGGATGACAGCCTGGTGCTGCGCGTCGCCGCGTCGCAGACCCAGACCCTGCCGGACTACTCGGCGCTGGGTGCTTCGGCGTGGGGCTCGGACCTGAACCGCACCGGCGGCGGCGGCAACCCGAACCTGAAGCCGACCCTGTCGACCAACCTGGATGCCAACCTGGAGTGGTACTTCATGCCGCGCGGCCTGCTGTCGGTCGGTGCTTACCACATGGACATGAAGGACTACATCGCCTTCGACGTGGTCAACAAGCAGCTCTTCAGCGAACTGACCAATCAGCTTGAAACCTACGCGGTCTCCACCCCGATCAATGCCGACGGCAAGGTCACCGGCGTGGAAGTGGCCTACGAGCAGCCGATCGGCGAAAACTTCGGCATCAACGCCAACTACACCTACGCCAACGGCACCTCGGCGCACACCTGGGCGGACGGCAGCCACAACCTGCTGGGTACCTCGAAGAACACCTACAACGTGGGCGCCTTCTTCGAGAACGACACCTTCGGTGCACGCGTCAGCTACACCCGCCGTTCGTCGTTCCTGATCAGCCTGTCCGGTGCCAACCCGTACTACCAGGATGATTTCGGCACGCTGTCGGCGTCGCTGAGCTACAAGGCCACCGACTGGCTGAGCATCACGCTGGACGGCCTGAACCTCAACAACCCGACCTACAAGTACTACCAGAGCGCGGCCATTCCGACCTCGTTCTACTCCAACGGTCGCCAGTACTACCTGAACTTCCGCTTCAAGTACTGATCGATCCGCGCCATGTGGTAAAGCTGTACACCTGAAACGGGCCCGGACTTCCGGGCCCGTTTTTTTTAAACCGCACCAAAGGAATGACCCGATGCATACCCGCGCCCGTCGTACCTCGCTGTCGCTGCTGTCCTTTGCACTGGCACTGACCCTGGCCCCGCTGGCGCATGCCGCCGATACCGCGGCCGCGCCCGGCCCGCGCGCCCTGCCCGGGTCGCTCCCCCTGATTCCCGCACCGGCCCATCTCGAACGCATCGATGGCGCCGGCTACACCGTGACCGCCAGCACCGCGCTGCGCGCGCAGGGCGACACCGCCCGCCGCGTGGCCGGCCAGTTCGCCGGCGTGCTGCGCAGCAGCGGCGGCCCGGCGCTGCAGCTGTCCAGCGCGCGCGGCACCGACGGCGTGCGCTTCGTGCTCGACGGCAGCCTCAAGACGGGCGCCGAGGGCTACCAGCTGCGCAGCGATGCGCGCGGCATCACCGTACAGGCCGCCACCGAGGCCGGCCTGTTCTACGGCGCCGCCACGCTGTCGCAGCTGCTGACCGGTGGCAGCAAGGGCGCCGTGCCCGCGCTGCGCATCGACGATGCGCCCCGCTTCAGCTGGCGCGGCCTGATGCTCGATTCGGCACGCCACTTCCAGAGCCTGGACGAGATCAAGCAGGTGCTCGACGCCATGGCCGAGCAGAAGCTCAACACCTTCCACTGGCACCTGACCGACGACCAGGGCTGGCGCATGGAGATCAAGCGCTACCCGAAACTCACCGGCGTGGGCAGCTGCCGCATTCCGGCCGGTGATGGCGGCCGCGACCCGGCCACCGGCGCGCCGCGCCCGTACTGCGGCTTCTACACGCAGGCGCAGATCCGCGAGGTCATCGCCTATGCGGCGGCACGCCACATCCAGGTCATTCCCGAGATCGACGTGCCCGGCCACGCCACCGCCGCGATCGCCGCATACCCCGAGCTGGGCACCATCGACACGCCGCTGCAGCCGCTGAGCGAATGGGGTGTGTTCCCGAACCTGTTCAACACCGAGGAAAGCACGTTCCAGTTCCTGGAGAACGTGCTGGACGAAGTGATCGAGCTGTTCCCGGCCAAGTACGTGCATGTGGGCGGCGACGAGGCGGTCAAGGACCAGTGGGAGGCATCGGCGCGCGTGCAGGCGCGCATGCGCGAGGTGGGCGCGAGCAATGAAATGGAAATGCAGAGCCACCTGATCAAGCGCCTGGAGAAGTACCTGGAGCAGCACGACCGGCGCCTGATCGGCTGGGACGAGATCCTCGAAGGCGGCCTGCCGCCCGAGGCCACGGTGATGTCCTGGCGCGGTACCGAAGGCGGGCTCAAGGCCGCCAGCGAAGGGCACGACGTGGTGATGTCGCCGGTCACCGACATGTACATGGACTACCTGCAGACCAACTCGCCCAACGAGCCGCCGGGCCGGCCGCTGAGCACCCCGCTCGGGCGCGTCTATGGCTTCGAGCCGGTGCCCGACACGCTGGCCAAAGACAAGCAGCAGCACATCCTGGGCCTGCAGGCCAACATGTTCACCGAGCACACGCGCAGCTACGCGCGCCTGCAGCACAACCTGTTCCCGCGCCTGGCGGCCGTGGCCGAAACCGGCTGGTCGCCGCGCGAGCGCCGCGACTTCGCCGACTTCCTGGCCCGCCTGCCCACGCAGCTGCAGCGTTGGCAGGCGATGGGCATCGCGTATGCGCAGACGCCGTTCGAGGTGGAGGCCGATATCAGTGACGACCGCAAGGCCGGCACCGCCACCCTGGCGCTGCGCACGCCGCTGGGCTACGACATCCACTACAGCGTGGATGGCAGCGCGGTGACCGCGCAGTCGCCGCAGTACACCGCGCCGCTCACCCAGCCACTGCCGGTGGGCCTGCAGGCGGCCACGTTCTTCGACGGGCAGGCACTGGCCAAGGCGGCGAGCCGTTTCGATGTCACCGCCGGCTCGCTGCTCCGCCGCACCGACGAGCAGCTGGCCATGTGCCCCGGCGAAGGCAAGCTGCTGCTGCGGCTGGAAGACGACGGCCCGGCGGACGGTGCGCGCGCGATCTTCAACGTCAACATCTTCAACCCGTGCTGGCTGTGGCAGGGCGCGAACGTGGACGGCATCGCCACGCTGCGCGTGCGTGCCGGCCAGATTCCGTACTACTTCCAGCTGGCCCATGACGAACCGCAGCGCCGCTTCGTCAAGGCGCGCAGCGCACACGGCGAAATGGACATCCTCAACGCGCAGTGCGATGGCAAGCCGCTGGCCTCGGTGCCGCTGCCGGCCACCCCGGGCGCAGATGGGTTCATCACGCTGGAGGCCGCGCTGCCGCGTTCGGTGAAGGGCACGCAGGATCTGTGCGTGCGCTTCACCGGCGACACGCGCCCGACGATGTGGGTGCTGGACACCCTGGAGCTGGTGCCGCGCTGACCGCAACACGGTGCCGGCCGATGGCCGGCACCGCGCAGATGGAGCGTCCACGCACGGTAGGGTCGGTTCCCAAACTACCGCCGTGAACGGGTCAACATTCGGTAACGCATGACCTTCATCAAAGGATGCGTTTGCCGTTTCAGGTTGCAGAGCCGTTACCGATCAACGGTCATGCGTTACCGGATCTGGCCGGCACCACGTGCAGTCGTTTGGTAACCGACCCTACCACCACAGTCCGCGAACGAAATCGGGCAACCTGCTCCCGCACTCCGGGATCAGCCCTTCAGGCGCAGCAACACATCGCGCAACGGCGTGAAAACCAGCGCCATGCCGGCCAGCACGCCCACGCTGTTGGCCAGCGCATCCATCGGGTCCGCCATGCGGTTGACGGTCAACGCGCCCTGCAGGAATTCGATGCCGACGCCCAGGCCGACCAGGCCGACGCACGCCCACAGCAGCGCCGCACGCGTGCGGTAGATCTGCACCGCCGAACCGGCCAGCAGGAAGTACGCCAGGAAATGCTCGACCTTGTCGCTGTTCGGCGGCAGGTCCAGCGGCGGTGGCGGAATCAGGCAGACGATGATGGTCAGCGCGATCGCCAACCACCACAGGCCCAGCCAGAAGCGCGGGAAGCGGAGCGGCTTCAACATCCCTGTTGCGGCCATCTCAGAGCCGCCAGGTCAGGTCGCCGAGCTGGAACGCAGCCTCGAAATCGACGTCACGCTGGAACCCCATCACCTGGAAGCGCTCGCCCATGCCGCTGGGCAGGGTGAGCTTCTTGACCTGTTCGCGCAGGCGCAGCGTGCCGATCTCGTCGGAGCGCGCTTCGGCCAGCGCCAGCAATGCATCCAGCCCGTTGCCGAGCAGGAAGCTGGACTGCGTGGAGTAACCGGCCAGCTCGAACCCGGCGTGGGTGCCGGCCTCGGCCAGCGCGGTGAAGTCCACCGACGCGGTCAGGTCCTGCAGGCCGGGCCAGCGGAACACGTCGTTGTGTACGTGGTGGCGGTAGAACGCACGCACGGTGCCGTCGTCGCGATCATCCTGGTAATACTCGTTGCGCGGGTAGCCGTAGTCGACGAACAGCATCGCGCCGCGCTTCAGGCCACCGGCTACCGCCTGGATCCAGTACGGCAGATGCGGCAGCAGTTCGGAACGGTAGCCATCGGCAAAGGGCTTCTCGCGGTAGCGTTCGAGGTGACGCACCGCTGCGGTGAGCATGGCATCGGCCGGCTGCGCGCCGCGCATGAACTGCCCTTCGGCATCCAGTTCCACGGTCTCTTCGTAGACCATGCCGTCGCGGGCGAGGAAGCGCGGGGTCGGCAGCGCGTCGATCACCTCGTTGGCGAACACCATGCCGTCCCAGTCGTCGTCGAACGGACCGTCCAGCCACTCCACCAGCGCGAACAGCGGCGGAATCAGCGCCTGTTCCAGGCGCTCGCGCTGGCGCTCGCGCAGGTCGGCGCTGGGTTCCAGGATCGCGTAGCGCTCGGGCAGCGCATCCAGTTCCAGCAGGCGCTTGAGCAGGATCTCGGCGAAGGCGCCGCTGCCGCCGCCCAGCTCGAGGAACCGCGCCTTCGGGCCGAGCTGCTGCATGACCGGCGCGATGGCGTTGGCCAGGGTGGCGGTGAACAGCGGTCCCATCTCGGGCGCGGTGGTGAAATCGCCGGCCGCCCCGAACTTGCTGGCACCGGCGCTGTAGTAGCCGAAGCCGGGCGTATACAGGCTCAGTTCCATGAACCGCGCGAACGGCATCGCACCGCCGTTGGCGAGGATCTCCGCGCGCAGCGCATCGGCCAGCTGGTCGCTGTGGGCCAGGGCGTCGGTATCGGGGGTGGGCAGTGAGGAATGCATGGCGCGGGCAATTGCGGTGACAATGCACAGCATAGCCGAGCAGGAAGGAGCCCCGATGACCGCCACCACACCCGTCGTGCTGATCACCGGCAGCGCGCGCCGCATCGGCGCGGCCATTGCCCGCCAGTTCCACGCCTGTGGCTGGTCGGTGGTGCTGCACGCGCATACCTCCACCACCGAGCTGCAGCAGATGGCCTTCGACCTGGACATGCTGCGCCCGGGCAGCGTGCTGGCGCTGCAGGCCGACCTGCGCGATGCCGATGCCCTGCCCGACCTGGTGGAACAGACGGTGGCCCAGTTCGGCCGGCTGGACGCCCTGGTCAACAACGCCTCCAACTTCTACCCCACCCTGCTGGGCCAGATCACCGCCGCGCAGTGGGACGACCTGTTCGCGGTCAACGCCCGCGCCCCGCTGCTGCTGGCCCAGGCCGCCGCGCCGCAGCTGCGCCGCCACCAGGGCTGCATCGTCAATCTGACCGATTTCCACGGCACCCAGCCGATGCGCGACCATCCGGTGTACGCCGCCGCCAAGGCCGCGCTGGAGATGATCACCCGCTCGCTGGCGCTGGAGCTGGCGCCCAAGGTGCGGGTGAATGCCGTGGCGCCCGGCGCGATCCTGTGGCCGGAACAGGGCAAGGACGACTACGCCCAGCAGGCGCTGCTGGCGCGTACGCCGCTGGGCCGCACCGGGACGGTGGAAGAGATCGCCGAGGCCGTCTATTGGCTGGTCAATGACGCCCCGTTCGTGACCGGGCATACCCTGCGGGTGGATGGCGGGCGGATGTTGTCGTGACTTCCGGTAGGTATCGACCAACGGTCGATACCTACCGGGCAACCCCGTCTGATGGTAGGTGACGACCGTTGGTCGTCACAGCTCGACCACCTCGAACGCGTCGTCGTGTTGCGCATGTGCGCGCCACAAGGCGGCCAGCGGCAGGCCGCTGACCGGGTCGATGAAGTCCGGCGCGATGTCTGCCAGCGGCTTCAGCACGAACGCATGTTTGAGCTCGGGCCGCGGGATGCGCAGATGGCCGGGGCCCTCCACGATCAGGTCGCCGTAGAACACCACATCGATGTCCAGCGTACGGTCGCTGAAACGCGGCCCGCTGCGGTCGCGCCCATGGGCGTCTTCCAGCGCGTGCAGCCACGGGTCCAGCGCCTCCAGCGGCATGTCGGTCTCGAGGGCCACCGCATTGTTGAGGAAGGCCGGGCCGTCGAAGCCCACGGCGGCGGTACGGTAGGCCGGCGACACCCGGATCGCACCAAAACGCTCGCGCAGCGCGGCCACCGCGGCGTGAAGATGCTGTTGCGGCTGCAGGTTGCTGCCCAGGCTCAGGAGCACAGTGGTCATGATATTCAGCGTACGTAGGGGCGAATCCACACGGGGCCAACATGGCCAGCGCATAGAATCGGGGTGCACATCATAGGACACCGACATGACCTATTGCGTCGGCATTGCGGTGGATGAGGGCCTGGTCTTCGCCGCCGATACCCGTACCAACGCGTCGCTGGACGACGTACGCGTGCATCGCAAGCTGCACGAATTCGAGTTTCCGGGGGAGGCCGCCTTCGTGATCATGGCCGCCGGCAACCTGGCCACCACCCAGCTGCTGATCTCCCGCCTGCATCGCGACGTGGAAGAACAGCGGCCGGAAAACCTGCGCAGCTACCGCCACCTGTTCGAGGTCGCCGAGTACGTGGGCCGGGTGCTGGTGGACAGCCAGGTCAAATCCAGCACCCCCGAGCACGGCCATGATGGGGTCAACACCCAGGCCACGCTGATCCTGGGCGGCCAGGTCGGCGGCGAGCACCCCGGCATGTACATGATCTACCCGCTGGGCAATGCCATCGCCGCCTCCCCGGAGACGCCGTTCCTGCAGATCGGCGAGTCCAAGTACGGCAAACCGATCCTGGACCGCATCATCCGCCCGCAGACCCGGCTGGACGACGCGGCGCGGACCGCGATCGTGTCGCTCGATTCCACCATCCGCTCCAACCTGTCGGTCGGCCTGCCGGTGGACCTGGTGCTGCTGCGCGCGGGCGACCTGCGCATCACCCAGCGCATGCGCCTGGCCGGCGATAGCCCCCTGTATGCCGAGATCCACGGCAACTGGTCACGGCGATTGGAACAGGCGGTAGCGAGCCTACCGCGTTTCCCGTGGGAAACGGGGTAGCTCGCTACCCCGCCAACGCCTCCGCCACCGAACGGAACACCTGCTGCATCTCCAGCGGCTTGCGCAGCACATGCACGCTGATCCCGGCCGGGAAGCGCGTGCGTGAGACGGTGACGTCGGCCTCCTCCAGTACCAGCGCCGGACCGCGATAACCCAGCGCCGCCATCGCACCCAGTAGATGGCTGGCCGACAGCAGCTTGGCGCCGGCGTCGGCGATCACCAGCGCAGGCATCGCCTCCTGCTGCATCCAGCGCAGCGCGGCGCCGCCGTCGGAGGCCAGCTGCAGGTGGTACCCCTGGCTGGACAGCGCGTTGCCCAGCAGCGACAACCGCGTCACCTCACCATCCACCACCAGGATCGACTGACCGGTACCGGCGGCCACCGGCAGCTCCAGCGGCACGACTTCGGCCGGCAATGCCCGCATCGGCAGCAACAGGTCGAAGCGCGTGCCCACGCCCGGCGAACTGTCCACCCGGATGCTGCCCTGCGCGCCTTCGATGATGCGCTTGCACGACACCAGGCCCAGGCCGGTGCCATTGGGCTTGGTGGTGAAGAAGGGATTGAACAGATGCGAGAGCACTTCGGCATTCATGCCCACGCCCTCGTCGGCAACCGACAGGTGCAGCCATTCCTGGCCCTGCAGGTCGCGTTCGCCGAACGCGCGCAGGCTCAGCCGCCCACCGGACGGCATCGCCTGGATCGCGTTCAACGCCAGGTTCAACAGCACCTGCTGCAGTTCGGTGTAGTTCGCATCCACCGCCAGGGTCGGCTCGGCCACCTCCAGGTGCAGGCTGACCTTGGGCGGCAGGTTGCTGCGCAACAGCAGCTCCATCGCCTCGAACAGGTGCGCGATCTGGATCCGCTCGCTCGGGTTGCGCGAGCCGCGCACGAACGACAGCATCGACTCGGCCATCTCATGGCCGCGCCGCCCGCACTCGGCGATCACGTCGGCCAGGTGGTGCAGATGCGGGTCATCGGTCCGCGCCTTGAGCAGCTCGGGCATGATCAGCAGCGGCTGCAGGATGTTGCGCAGATCATGGCTGAGCCCGGCGGCCAGCAGCGACAGGCTCTCCAGCCGCTGCGCGCGCATCAGCTCGGCCTCCACCCGCTGGCGGTCGATCGTGCCGCGCGATTCGCGCACCGCACGCGCCACCGCCGACGGCAGCCGCGCGGGCTGGTGCTTGATGATGTAATCGTTGGCGCCCTGGTGCAGCGCGGCCACGGCGTTCTCTTCGCCGATCGTGCCCGACACGAAGATGAAAGGCACGTCCGGATGCCAGCCGCGCACGATCTCCAGCGCCTGGTTGCCGGAGAATCCCGGCATGGCCAGGTCCGAAAGCACGATGTCCGGCGCGAAACGCAGCAGGGCCTCGCGCAGCTCGGCCGAGGTCTCCACCCGCTCGAAGCTGGCCTCCAGCCCCGCGTCGAGCATCTGCTCGCACATGAGTTCGGCGTCTTCCGGCGAATCCTCCACCAGCAGGATGCGCAGATGTCCCAACAATGGCCCGGTCAGCGGCATGGGATCACTCGACCTCGGGTGCCTGGTTGATGAGCGCCCAGAACTTGCCCAGCGTCTGCACGGCGCCGAAGAACTGGTCCACATCCACCGGCTTGACCACATAGGCGTTCACGCCCAGGTCCCAACTGCGGGCCAGGTCGCTCTCCTCGCGCGAGGACGACAGGATCACCACCGGCAGGCGCTTGAGTTCCTCGGTGGTACGGATCTCGCGCAGCACTTCCAGCCCGTCCATGCGCGGCATCTTGATGTCCAGCAGCAGCACTGCAGGCAGGCCTTCCTCACGGTTGGCGAAGGCGCCGCGGCGCAGCAGGTAGTCCATCGCTTCCACGCCGTCCTCGACGTGCACGATCGGGTTGGCCAGGCGCGCCTCCTCCAGCGCATCGATGGCCATCTCGGCGTCTGCTGGGCTGTCCTCGGCAAGCAGGATGGTTCGAAGTGCGGTCATGCGACGGGGCCTTTGTTGAGTGCATCAAGGGAGGAAGGAAGCAGGAAGTGAAAGGTGGCGCCCTCGCCCACGGCCGAGGCGGCCCAGATGCGGCCGTCGTGGCGGGCCAGTACCCGGCGCACGCTGGCCAGGCCGATACCGGTGCCGGGGTACTCGCTGGCCTTGTGCAGGCGCTGGAAAACACCAAACAACTTGTCGGCGTAGGCCATGTCGAAGCCGGCGCCGTTGTCGCGCACACTGAACAGGTGGCTGCCGTCGGGCTGGCGCTCGTGTTCCACCTCGATCCGGGCCGGGTTGACGTTGGCCGAATACTTCACCGCGTTGCCCAGCAGGTTCAGCCACAGCTGGCGCATCATGTTTTCGTCCGCCACCAGGATCGGCAGTGCGGCGATGTTCCACTCCACCCGGCGCGCCACGCTGCCGGGTGCGGCGTCGCTCTGCAGGTTGGCATCGAGCAGCGCGCGGGTGTCGGCCACCAGCGACTGCATGTCCACCGCCTGCAGACGCATCGCGGCGCGCCCCAGCCGCGAATAGACCAGCAGGTCGTCGATCAATGCGGCCATGCGCCGGGCCGAACCGGCGATCACATCCAGGTAATGGCGCGACTTCTCATCGGCGCCCTCGCCCAGGTGCCGCGCCAGCTTGTCCGAGAAGCCGGCCACGTGCCGCAGCGGCGCGCGCAGGTCGTGCGAGACCGAGTAGCTGAAGGCTTCCAGCTCGCGGTTGACCTCCGACACCTGCTCCACCTTGCCTTCCAGCTGCCGGTTGAGCTCTTCCACGTGTTGCTGCACGGCGCGTTGGACGGTGACATCACTGACCGTCATCAGCACCACTTCATCGTCGCGGTCGGGCAGTGGCATGCGCCGCGCGTTGATCAGCATGGTGCGTACCTGGTCATCGTCGGTGCGTTGTTCGTGCTCGAAGTCCCACAGTTCGCGCCCGCGCAGCAGCACGTCCATCAGCCGCTGGCGCACGGCCGGATCGCTCCACGCGCCGCCGCCCAAGGTATCGAGCACGCGGCCATCGGTGGTCTCATCATCGGGCAGGCCATACAGCTCGGCGAAGGCCGGGTTGTGCAGCTGCACCCGGAGTTCGCGGTCAAGCAGCACGATCGGCTCGCGCACCGTGTGCAGCACCGAGGCGGCGCGTGCGGAGGCGCGCCGGGTGGCGCGCTCGGCCGTGGCGCGGTGCAGGATCTGCCGGTGCAGCAGCCACAGCACCAGGCCCAGCAGCAGCAGCTGCACCAGCAACGCGCTCCAGGACACCAGCTCGCTTTGCCGCTGCTGCTGGGCGAACATCGCCGAGCGCTGGCTCAGCAGCTGCTCCTCGCGCGTCTGCAGTTCCTCGATCAGGCCGCGGATCGGGTAACGGGTGGTGAGGTCCTGCACCAGCTGGCGCTGGTCGTCGTCGGGCTTGGAACGCGCCAGCTGCATGGCCAGCTCCATGCGCCGGTCGAGCAGCGACTGGATGCGGCCGACCAGCACCAGCTGCTCGGGATTGTCGCGGGTCAGCTCGGTCAGCCGGGCCAGCCGCTGCGGGATGTAGCGGGCCTGCCCCAGACGCTCGCGCAGGCCGGGGGCGTCGATGCCCTTGGACATCGTCAGCGCGGCCGATTCCACGTCGCGCACGTCGGCCTGCAGCTGGTAAACCGCGACGCCGACGTCCTGGGTGTGGGTCACCCAACGCATCGCGTCCAGATTCTCGTCGGCGAGTTTGCGCAGGGTCAGCCATGGCACCACGATGATGGCAACAGCCGCCAGGCCGAGGGCCGGCAACCGCCAGCGGTCCCAGAGTTCATCACTGAAAACCAGCGCCATAGACCCTCGTCAGCTCGCATGTCCCCCTCCCTGCCTGCAGCGCCCCGGTTCCGGAACGACGCCCGCAGGGGCGAAGTCCTGAATATACTCCACGCGAACGTGAATACGGGACGAGACCGGACAGCGCGCGATTTCCTTGATGAATCACCACCGTCTGGTACTTGGTGCAGAGAAGCATCAAGTCGAACGTTGTTGCCGAGCACCCGCCATCGTCTGCTACTGACGAGACCATCCTGGCAGTCCTTCCAGCAGCGCCTGTACCGGCCGCGACGCCTTCCCGGCAGCCGAGCACACCAGCCCAAACGTGCGGTGTATCGCCGGCACCAGCGGCATCACGCGCAGGCCACGCTGGTCATCGGGCAACGTTGATTCAGGCACCAACGCCACGCCCATGCCTTCACGCACCAGTATGCAGGCGCTGGTCCAGTCGCGCACCGTCACCCGCACGTCCGAGAGATGCAGGCCCGCGTGTTCAACCAGGCTTTTCGCATTCGCGGCGCAGCCGCCGGTGGCGAGGATGAAGGGCTGTTCGGCCAGTTCTTCCAAGGTAACGCCCCTCTCACTGGCACGGCACCTCAGCGGATGGTTGACCGGCAGCACTGCCACCCAGGCATCGCGACCCAGCACCATCGCGGCCCGGTCCGGCGTGGGGTTCAGCACCACGCCCAACTCCACGGTGCCTGCGGCCAGCCAGTCTTCCACTTCCTCGTCCGTGCCTTCCAGTGCCACCAGCTCGATGCCGGGATGACGGCGCTGGAAGTCCCGCAGCAAACCGGGGAGCAGCACCGAAATCACTGATGGAAAGCTCGCCAATCGAATGCGTCCACCACTCAATCCCTTGCTGTCATCGACCAGCAAGCGGATCGCGTCGAGCCGCTCCAGCATCGCCCGCGCGTGTTCGATGACCTGCTCACCCAGAGCCGTGACGCCGATATGCCGCCGCTCGCGTGTGAATACCTGGAAACCCAGCGATGCCTCCAACTGGGCAATGGCTTGGCTGGCACCTGACTGGGTGATGCCCACGCGCTCTGCGGCGCGCGAGATGTTGCCTGCGTCGGCCACGGCCACGATCAGACGCCAATGCAGGAGGTTCATCATGAATAGAAGTAGCTCAACTAATACATAAGAAATTGAACATTAATTTTACAGGGCCTCTTCTGGCAAGCACAGTGGCCCGGCGCAACCTGCCGCGCCACTGGTTTTTCAACGTCCCCGGAGTCCCCGTGAAGCTGTACTACGCCCCATACACCTGCTCGCTTTCCCCACACATCGTCCTTCGCGAACTCGGCCTGCCATTCGAGCTGGTCAAGGTAGACAACACGACCAAGCAGACTGCCGATGGCCGCGATTTCCGCACCCTCAACCCCAAGGGCTACGTCGCCGCACTGGAGCTGGACGACAGCCAAGTCCTGACCGAAGGCCCGGCCATCGTGCAGTACCTGGCCGATCTCAAGCCGGAAACCGGCCTGGCTCCAGCGGCCGGCAGCTGGGAACGGGTGCGCCTGCAGGAGTGGCTGAGCTTCGTCACCAGCGAGATCCATGCAGGTTCGGCCCCGTTGTTCAACACCGCGCTACCCGAGGAAGCCAAGACGTTCTTCCGCCACAAGTTGTTCAGGCGGTTCGAATTCCTGCAAGCCTCTCTGTCCCAGCAGGACTACCTGATGGGCGCGTCTTTCACCGTGGTTGATGCGTACCTGTTCACCGTGCTGGGCTGGTGCAGGTTCTTCTCCATCGACCTGAGCCGCTGGCCTGCACTGCCGGCCTATGTGAAGCGAGTTGGAGCACGGCCTGCCGTGAAGGCGGCGTTGCGTGTCGAAGCTGTGCTGTAGAAATAAAAAAGGGCGCGCCCTGCGGCGCGCCCCTTGGTGTTCCGGTGCTGCGTCGATCAGCGCTTGGCAGCCGCGGTGGCGACCTTCAGCATGCTGGCATCGACACTCTTGACGCCCTTGATGGCCTTCGCCTTGGCGATGGCGTTGTCGTGCTCGGCCTTGGTGGCCACGGTGCCGGACAGCGAAACCACGCCGTTCACGGTTTCAACCTTTACTTCGGTGCCGGGTACGCCCTTGCTGGTGACCAGGTCGCTCTTGACCTTGGTGGTGATCCAGGTGTCGGTGACCGGCTCGGCCGACTCATGCGTGTCGGCATGGGTCATGGCGCTGTGATCGGTGGTCTTCGGCGGATCCTTTGCCATCGCCGCCGAGGTACCAAACAGCATGCCGAAGGCGAGCGAAGCAGCAAGCAGATTACGGGTGGTGTTGGTCATGTGCGGTGTCTCCTGGTGTGTGTGGCCAGTGTCCGGGTAAGGGTGTACAGGGGGCGTCGCCGCCGCATCACGCTGCCGTGAACCTTTAGGAGTTGTCCGAAAACCGTTCATATTTCCGCACTGCATCATTCGCGTTTACCCTTAGCGCAGGCTCCGCAACAGGCACATGACATGACCACGATCGCGCAGGTGGGATTGATCGGCTACGGGCTGGCCGGCAGCGTATTCCATGCGCCGCTGATCCAGCACACCCCGGGGCTGGCATTGCACAGCATCGTCAGTTCGCAGCGCGACCGGTTGCTGCGCAGCTTCACCGATGTGCATGTGCATGCCGACGTGGCGCCGCTGCTGGCCGACCCGGCGGTGGACGCGGTGGTGATCGCCACGCCCAACGCGCAGCACGCGCCGCTGGCGCTGGCCGCATTGCGCGCGGGCAAGCATGTGCTGGTGGACAAGCCCTTCGCGTTGAGCAGCGCCGAGGCGCGCGCGGTGGTCGACGCCGCGCGTGATGCCGACCGCGTGGTCAGCGTGTTCCAGAACCGACGCTTCGATGCGGATTTCCTCAGCCTGCGCGCCGTCGTTGAACAGGGCACGCTGGGCCGCATTGCCGAATGCCATTCGCACTTCGACCGTTTCCGCCCGCAGGTACGCGACCGCTGGCGCGAGAGTGACGCACCGGGTGGCGGCCTGTGGATGGACCTGGGCCCGCACCTGCTCGACCAGATGCTGCAGCTGTTCGGCTGGCCCGAGGCGATCAGCGCGGACATCGCCGCACAGCGCGAGGGTGCGCGCAGCGACGACTACTTCCATGCGGTGCTGCATTACCCGGGCCTGCGCGCGATCGTGCATGCCGGTTCGCTGGTGGCGGCATCGGCACCCCGCTTTGCGGTGCATGGCAGCCTGGGCAGCTATCTGAAGGACGGCCGCGACGTGCAGGAAGACCAGCTGCGCCAGGGCACCGCGCCCGGCGCACCGGGCTGGGGCCTGGACCCGCTGCATGGGCAGATCGTACGGGTCGATGACGAGGGGCACGCGCAACGCCACAGCGTGGACAATGCGCTGGGCGATTACCGGCGGTTCTATGCGGCGTTCCGCGATGCGATGCTGGGGGTCGGCGATGCGCCGGTCAGCACGGAGGAAGCATTGCAGTTGATGCGCCTGCTGGAAGCAGGCCGCGAAAGCGCCGACAGCGGCCGGCGCGTGCAGCTGGGGTAATCCGCCCTCTGCGTCGACGAGGCGATCCGCCGGTGGGGTAATCCGCCCTCTTTGCCGACGAGGCGATCCGGCGGTGCGGTAATCCGCCCTCTTTGCCGACGAGGCGATCGGCGGGTAGGGTTGCATCCCGATCAACTGCCGATACGGCTGATCAGAGCGGTGGGGCATGAACCTCATCGGAGACATCGCGCCGGCGAAGGTCATGCGTCCAAGTGCCGATCATCCCTCCGTGCAGTCGTTCGGGAACCGACCCTACCGCCGATTGCCACCGGTCATTCGTGGTCCCGCATCATTCCTTGACCATCGCGTGGCCGCCGAACTGATTGCGCAGCGCCGACAGCATGCGATCGCTGTACGAATTCTTTTCGCGTGAGCGCAGGCGCTCCAGCAGCGACAGGGTGATCACCGGCGCGGAGACATCCAGGTCGATCGCCTCGGCCACGGTCCAGCGACCCTCGCCCGAATCGGACACGAACGGGGCAATGCCGTCGAGCTGCGGGTTCTGCTCCAGCGCCTCCACGCTGAGGTCGAGCAACCACGAACGCACCACACTGCCGTGCTGCCACGCCTGGGCCACCTTGCCCAGGTCCAGGTCGAACCCGGTCTTGCGCTGCATGATCGCGAAGCCCTCGGCGTAGGCCTGCATCATGCCGTACTCGATGCCGTTGTGGACCATCTTGCAGAAGTGCCCCGCGCCGCTCGGCCCCACGTGCGCCCAGCCACGGTCTTCGGCCGGCGCCAGCGTGCGGAAGATCGCCTCGACCTGCCCCACCGCAGCGGCATCGCCGCCGATCATCAGGCTGTAGCCTTCCTGCAGGCCCCACACGCCGCCACTGGTCCCGCAATCCAGGTAGGCCACGTCCTCTTCAAGCAACTGCTCTGCGCGGCGCATCGAGTCCTTGTAGTACGAGTTGCCGCCATCGATCACGACGTCGCCTTCGGACAGGTGCGGCGACAGCGCGGCCAGGGTCTGGTCCACCACCTCGCCGGCCGGCACCATCAGCCACACCACGCGCGGCACCGGCAGCGCGGCCAGCGCCTCGGCAGCGGTGGCGCTGACCTGGAAGCCACGCGCGGCGGCGCTGGTACGTGCCGCCTCACCGGGATCCACGCCGATGACGCGGTGGCCGCCGCGGTGCAGCCGCTCGGCCATGTTGGCGCCCATGCGCCCCAGTCCAATCATTGCAATGTCCATGACTCACCTTTGCTCGGTTTGCGAATAGATCGTTGCTGCCGCGCACTGCCGAAGCTGCGTGTCGATCCAGCGGCGGTACAGCGTGGTATGCAGGTTGTGCAGGCCCAGCTCGAACGCGAACGGCGTGCGCGGATTGCGGTCGAGCAGGCGTGCGATGTAATAGCCCACGGGACGTATACCGCGTGGGTGCACATAAATCACGAACTCCCGGTAGAACGGATCGTCCAGCAGCCGGTCCAGTTCAGCCAGCAGCGGCTGCTGGTCGGCCGGCAACGCGGCGCGCAGTTCGGGGTCGCGCTCGGCCAGCAGCCGCTCGAAGCGGCGCAGGCCCGGGCCGGGCATGCGGCTGGCCAGTTCCCAGATGCGGTGGTTGATGCGGTCGTAATACGCGAATCCGCCATGCGAGCGCAGTGCGTCGACCGCTGCAGCACTGACGTCGACGATGACGAAGTTCTCGGCCTGGTTGTTGATGTCGTCGAGATACACGCGGTCGAACACGTGTTCGATGAAACCCGGCGCGCCCATGAACGCTTGGCGGCCGCGCTGCGCGGTGCGCACCGCCTTGCCGTCGGCAAGGAACTCCCCCGCGTGGTGGCCGAGCAGGATGCTGTCGGTGTCGTGCAGGGTGAGGAAGGTGCCGATGGACAGCTCACCCGGGGTGAATGCCGTATCGAAGGCGGCATCGCCATACAGTTCGCGCTGCGTCGCCAACTGCGCGACCTGGCGGCCCACGCCGCATTCGCTGCGCACCCGGCCGTCGTAGAACGCCTGCAGGGCCGCGCTGTTGCTCCCTGCCGGCTGGTAGCCGCGGCCGAGGCTGCGGAAGCCCTCCCAGCCCTGCGCACGCGAACCGCCCACGCCAAACCCGATCCAGCCCAGCTGCAGGGCAGAGAACCGGTAGCCCGGGTTGTCCTGCAACTGGGTAGCGGCGCGCCGGGTCGCCTCACCCAGAACGAATGCATACGCGCAGACCGTGGCCGGATCGTCCACCAACGTCTGCAGGAAGCGCTGGCGCTGGTCGGCCGCCCACGCCCGCGGCAGCTCCACCCGCAGGTCGCCTGCGGCCTGTGCCTGGCGAAGGTCGGCACGTTCGCAGACCGGACCACCGTGCACACGCGGTGCATCGATGGCGGCGACGTCTATTTGCCAGCCCAGGCGCTCCAGCAGTGGCTGCAGGCAATCGGCCGCATCTGCCTCACTGCCCGCGACTGACCCGACGCAGAGCAATGCGACCAGTGCCGCGCCTGCGGCATGCGCACGGCACCAGGAACGGAGACGCGCGCGTGGCACCCTGCGCGCCTGCTCAGTTCGCCGGGATCGGCGTATCGGCCGTTGGCGCAGGCGTTGGCGCGGGGACGGGGACGGGTGCGGGCTCGGAGACGGTCGGCTGCGGCTGCGGCTGCGGCTGCGGCTGCGGCTGTGGTTGCGGCACCGTCGCCGGCACCGTCGCCGCTGCCGGCGGAACCGGCTCCGGCGTACCCGCCTTCGCGGCCGGCAGGTATTGCTGCAGGCGGGCGAAGAAGCGGCGGTAGAAGTCCGCGTCCTGCACGGTGCTGCTGGCCACCTTCACCAGCGAATCGTCGTTGCTGCCGAACGGCAGCGACACCGAGCCCAGCGCACCCACGCCGACACTGGCCGAGGTCGGGCTCTTCTTCAACGCATAGCGGTCCTGCACCGCGCTGATGAACACCAGCGCCTCATCGCCGCGTGGCGCACACGAGATGCGCAGCACCAGCTGCTCGTGTTCGTCCTCGCGCGGCTGGAAGTTCTTGTTGCCTTCCACCCCATCCGGATCGGCACGCGCGATGGCGTAGCCCTGGCTGAGCAGCGTACGCCGCGCCGCTTCGCAGGCCTGGGCGGGGGTGCCGGGGACGGTGCGCGAATAGGTATCCCCCGAATCGAAGGATTCGCGGAGCAGCGTGCTGTCGGCCGCACGGCCGCCGCAGGCGCTGAGGGATACGGCCAGCAGGCTGGCCGCCAGTGCATGGGAAGGCCGCATGGGCGCTCCTGCAGGAGGGAATCGCCCCAGCATAGGCCCGGCCGCGTATGCGCGGGGTCTAAACGCGAAGGGCCGGCGTTTCCGCCGGCCCTTCGTTTTCGGTTGGTTCACGCCGGTCACGACTAACAGTCGTGACCTACCGGTCGGGGCCGGCGCCCTGCGATCATCAGTCGGCCCAGCGGCCCGCCGCGGTCGACTGCGGCAGCACCTGCGCCGACAGCGGGCGGTCCTGCTCGAGCAGATTCACCGCATCGGCCAGGATGGCGGCCGACTCACGCAGCAGCGGGTCCGGGCGCTTCTCGGCGGCCTTCTCGCGCGCGGCGTCCTTGACGATGTCGCGCTCGTTGCCGGTCAGGCCGTCGTCATTGCTGTCGTCGGCCAGCGGGTCCAGGTCCAGGCCCAGTTCCTTGCGGATGGCCTGGCGCTGCTTGCGCTGGGTGTCCTGGCGCTCGCGCTCGGCACGGCGCTCGCCCTCGTTGAGCGAGATGTACTTCTTGGCGGCTTCGGTGCGGAACTGCTGCACGTCTTCATTCCACCACTGGAATTCCTTGTCCGCGGCGATGCGCGAGGCATGCCGCGTTTCCAGCTTGGGCAGCAGCGGGCCGAAGTTGCCGTACTGGGTGTGCGGCACGGCGGCGATGCGGGTCCACGGCAGCGCATTGTCGTAGGTGCTTTCGCCGAACTCGCTGGCGTCCACACTGGCCGGGAACGCCAGGTCGGGCACCACGCCCTTGTGCTGGGTGCTGCTGCCGCTGACGCGGAAGAACTGCGCGATGGTCAGCTTGACCTGGCCGTAGCGCTGGGTCTCGCCGCTCGGCCAGCGGTCCAGGTCGACGATGTTCTGCACCGTGCCCTTGCCGAAGGTGGTCTCACCGATCACCAGCCCGCGGCCGTAGTCCTGGATGGCGCCGGCGAAGATCTCCGAGGCCGAGGCCGAACCGCGGTTGATCAGCACCGCCAGCGGACCGTCCCAAGCCACCACTTCGCTGCGATCGTTGTTGACCGTGACCCGGCCACCGGATTCGCGCACCTGCACCACCGGGCCCTGTTCAATGAACAGGCCGGTCAGCTCGATTGCCTCGTCCAGCGAACCGCCGCCGTTGTTGCGCAGGTCCAGCACCACGCCGTCGAGCTTGTCATTCTTGAAGCCGGCCAACAGCTTGGCCACGTCACGGGTCGCCGAGGCGTAGTCGGTCGCGTTGCGACGGCGGCCTTCGAAGTCCTGGTAGAAGGTCGGCAGCTTGATCACGCCCACCCGGCGCTCCGGCTCACCGTCCTTGGCCGGGATGGTCAGCGTTTCGCCCTTGGCGGCCTGTTCGGCCAGGCGCACCTTCTGGCGGGTCAGCACCAGCATGTGGTGCTTGCCGTCCACGCCTTCCTCGGCCGGAATGAATTCCAGCCGCACCTGGGTGTCCTTCTTGCCGCGGATCTTGGCCACCACGTCGTCGATGCGCCAGCCGATCACGTCTTCGACCGGGCCCGACTTGCCCTGGCCCACGCCGACGATGCGGTCGCCCGGCTTGAGCGTGCCATTGACCGCCGCCGGGCCGCCGGCGATGACCTCACGGATCACCACCATGTCGTCCTGGCGCTGCAGCTGCGCGCCGATGCCTTCCAGCGACAGCGACATGGCCTGGTTGAAGTTCTCGGCCGTGCGCGGGGTGAAGTAATCCGTATGCGGATCCACCGCGCTGGTATAGGCGTTGAGGAAGAACTGGAACACGTCCTCGCCCTTCAGCTCGTTGACCGACTTTTCCAGCTGCGCATAGCGCTTGTCCAGCGTCTTGCGGATCTCGGCCGGCTGCTTGCCGGCCAGCTTCAGCCGCAGCCAGTCGTTCTTCACCGACTTGCGCCACAGGTCGTCCAGTTCGGCGCTGCTCGCGGCCCACGGCACGTCCTTGCGGTCGTACTCGAAGCGCTCGTCGGTGCTGAAATCGAAGTCCTGCTTGAGGACCTTGCGCGCGTAACCCACCCGCTCGCCGACCCGCTGCTTGTAGACCGCAAACACCTGGAAGGCCGGCTCCAGCTCACCGCCGCGGATCGCCGAGGAAATATTGGCCTCGAACGGCGCGAATTTGGTGATGTCGGCCTGGGTGAAGAACTGCTTGCTGCCGTCCAGCGATTCCAGGTAGCGCTTGAACACGTCCTTGGAGGTCGCCGCGTCGAGCGCGCGCGGCCGGTAGGCATAGCGGCTGTCCGAGAGCAGGCCGTAGACCAGCTTGGAGGTCGTCACCTGGTCGGGCGTCGCCGCCGACGGCAATGCCGGCGAATCGGCGTAGGCAGCCAGCGCCAGCGGCGCGGTCAGCGCCAGGGCCATCAGGAATGCGGGAACTTTGAGTTTCATCGACTTGCTCATGGCACCTTGCCAACGGGGAGACTGCGTGCGGATCAGACCACACGACAGTGCCGAAAGTTGCGGGGTTTGTCATCCACCGCGTCAGAACGCGGATTTCCAGCCTAAACGCGGCGCTGTATCAAATTGTGAATGACGCGGAATTCCCGCAGGGAATGGGGTTTTCGGGCGAAACCGCGCAGCGGCCTGAACCATTCGGCGGTCGGCAGGCATTCAGGCCGGGAGGGGTGTCAGAGGCCACGGGGGTATCCGGAACCCGTGGTGATGTATCCGGGTCCCAATGGGCCCGTAACAATTCGTAGTGCCACGCCATGCGTGGCCACCGCGCAGCGCGCGGCACACCCCCCCGAAGCCGACCAAACACCGTTCGCGACCACCCAACCGGCGTTTAGACCCAACCGAAGCCGCCGATCCGGCGTTCATGACCTCGGAACGAAGAACAGCCACGCATGGCGTGGCTCTACGGCGCCCTGCCCGGCCGCGCCAGCGCCGCCCGGGGTCAGGCGACGCCTGCCCCCTTGGCCTGCACATCCGCATGGTACGAAGAGCGCACCATCGGGCCCGAGGCCACGTGACTGAAGCCCAGCTCGTAGCCGTAGACCTCCAGCTCCTTGTATTCCTCGGGCGTCCAGTAACGCAGCACCGGGTGGTGATGCGCGGTCGGCTGCAGGTACTGGCCGATCGTGATCATGTCCACGTCGTGCGCGCGCAGGTCGCGCATCGTCGCCCGCACCTGGTCCATCTCCTCGCCCAGGCCCAGCATGATGCCGGACTTGGTGGCGATGCCCGGGTGCTGCGCCTTGAAGTTCTTCAACAGCGTCAGCGACCACTGGTAATCCGCACCCGGCCGCACATTGCGGTACAGGTCCGGCACCGTTTCGATATTGTGGTTGAACACGTCCGGCGGGTTGGTCGCCAGGATGTCCAGCGCCCGCTCCATGCGGCCCTTGCCGCGGAAGTCCGGGGTCAGCACCTCGATGCGGGTGTTCGGGGACTTCGCCCGGATCGCGCCGATGCAGTCGGCGAAGTGCTGGGCACCGCCGTCGCGCAGATCGTCGCGGTCCACACTGGTCACCACCACATACTTCAGGCCCATGTCGGCCACCGTCTGCGCCAGGCTGGCCGGCTCACCCGCGTCCGGCGGCTTCGGCCGGCCGTGGGCCACGTCGCAGAACGAGCAGCGCCGGGTGCAGACCTCGCCCAGAATCATGAACGTGGCCGTGCCGTGGCTGAAGCACTCGTGGATGTTCGGGCAGCTGGCTTCCTCGCAGACCGTCACCAGACGGTTCTCGCGCAGCTTCGCCTTCAGCGTCTGCACCGCGTTGCCGGACGGAATCCGCACGCGGATCCACGACGGCTTGCGCAGCACCGGCGCGTCGGCGAACTGCACCGGCGAGCGGCCGATCTTGTCACCGCCCAGCTGTTTGACACCGGCCTGCAACGGCGCGGCGGACGGCGTGTCGCCCTGCACGACCTGCAGGGGAATGATGCGAGCGGTGGTTTCAGTCATGGCCTTGGTCGGCGGCACTCAGGCCGCGTCAGTCAGATCGGGCAAAGCATCGGCAGGCTGGAGGTCCAGTCCGAACTGGCGGGCCAGATGGCCCAGCAGCACCGGCTTGACGGCCGCCATGCCGGACGGTCCCCCCAAGTCTACCATCGAGGTCACCTGCAGCCCCTGGTAGCCGCAGGGGTTGATGCGGTGGAATGGCTCCAGGTCCATGGCCACATTGAAGGCCAGCCCGTGGAACGTGCAGCCACGGCGGACCCGGATGCCCAGCGCGGCCACCTTGGCCCCGCCCACATACACCCCGGGCGCCCCGTCCAGCCGTTCAGCGCCGATATTCCATTCGTCCAGCGTGTCGATGATCGCCTGCTCGATCCGGCACACGTAATCGCGCACCCCGATCCCCAGCCGGCGCAGCTGCAGCAGCGGGTAGACCACGATCTGGCCCGGCCCGTGATAGGTCACCTGGCCGCCGCGGTCCACGTGCAGCACCGGAATGTCGCCCGGCGCCAGCACGTGTTCGTCCTTGCCGGCCTGGCCCAAGGTGAACACCGGGTCGTGCTCCACCACCCACAGCTCGTCGGGGGTGTCGTCGGTGCGCGCATCGGTGAAACGCTGCATTGCATGCCAGACCGGCGCGTAGGGCTGCCGGCCCAGGTCGCGCACCACCGCCGGCAGCGCAGGGCGCTCGCCCGGGGCGGCCTTCAGATCGCAGCTGGCTACAGCGTCCACTTCACTTCCGGGTGGTCGCGCAGCGCGACATGCGCCGTGTCCAGCTGTTCACGGGTTTCCGCCATGAAGACCAGCTTTACGGAGACGTACTTGCCGTTGGACGAGGTCTTCCAGGTGATGCGCTCTTTGAGCACCTGGATGCCGGCGGCCTGCAGCAGCAGTGGAAGGTCGTGCTCCAGTCCGATGTTCGCCGAGCCCATCGCACTGAGCTCGAACTGACCGGGGAACTGGAAGCCGTGTTCGGGATTGTCAGACTTGATTTCCATGACCGCGATTATGGGGACGGATGCGCCCGAACCCAAGCGGTGCGCAATCGTGTGCACAGTTGCGCCCAACGCCACGTGAAAATCGGCCTTCAGCAGCAAAACGCAGCAATGCGTGCGCAGCGCTGGCCCCGGCCTCACACCCTGACTACGCTGCTGCCGCTTACAAGATTACAAACCATTCAGCGGGAACTTCATGCTTCTGAAGCGATACGCGTTGCCGGCCGCACTCGCCGGTGTTCTTGCAGCAGCTGTGCCTGCAGTACAGGCAGCCGAACAATGCGGGCCCGACGCGATGCGCGAGCACCCGCCCCAGATCAACTTCCGCGTCGACAACGATCTGTTCGGCGGCGCGGACCAGGACCAGGGCTATACCAACGGCGCCCAGATCACCCTGGTCTCGCCCAACCTGGTCGATTACACCGACGATCCGTGCCTGCCCCGGCTGGCCCGCTGGGTCAACCGCCACCTCGAACGCCTGGCCCCCGGCGAGTTCGAGCAGCAGAACATGATCTTCAGCCTGGCCCAGGGCATCTTCACCCCCACCGACTTCACCCGCAAAGACCTGATCGAGGACGACCGGCCGTATGCCGGCGTGCTGATCGGCAGCTTCGGCTACAACGCCCGCCGTGGCGACCGCCTGCAGACCACGCAGTTGGCGCTCGGCGTGGTGGGGCCCTGGGCGCAGGGCAAACAGGTGCAGAACGCGGTGCACGAGCTGCTGGGCGACGAGAAGTTCCAGGGCTGGGACAACCAGCTGCACAACGAGCCGGTGTTCATGCTCACCCACGAGCGCATGCGCCGCTGGCCGGCCGATGCCACAGACAACCTGAGCGGTTGGGGCTGGGATGCGATCAGCCACTACGGCGGCGCGGTCGGCAACCTGGCCACCCACCTCAATGCCGGTGGCGAAGTCCGCTTCGGCTGGAAGCTGCCCGACGACTTCGGCAGCACCCCGCTGCGCCCGGCCGGTGAGAACACCGCGCCCACGCGCGGCGGCAAGCCCACGGGGTGGTCGTTCCACCTGTTCGCCACCTCCGATGCTGCCTGGGTGATCCGGGACATCACGCTGGACGGCAACACCTTCCGCAACAGCCACAGCGTGGACAAGCGCAACTGGGTCGCCCAAGGCGGGTATGGCCTGGCGGTGATGTACAACCGCTGGAAGTTCGCCCTCGCCCGCTACCACAGCACCCGCGAGTTCGACCTACAGGACCAGTCGCCGATCTATGGGTCCTTCACGATCAGCAGGTCGCTATAGCGACCTGCTGTAGAGCCGACTGGGTAGAGCCGACTGTTAGTCGGCTTAAGCCCAACGCGCGGCACAAGCGTCCGGAGCCAGGGGGCTGAACGCTGCAGGGTTGAAGCCGGGTTGAACAATCAAACGAAGCCGCGCGTCAGGTGTTCATGACGTTGGAACGGAGGGCAGCCGACTAACAGTCGGCTCTACCCCGTCGGGTTCTCCCCAAAAAAAAGGCCCGCGTTAAGCGGGCCTCTCTTTTACTCCGATTCCCACCACATCCAGAAGCTGTCCCACAAACGCTTGAAGAAGCCGGCTTCTTCCACCGCGGCCACGGCCACCAGCGGGGCCTGCGCCACCACCTTGCCGTCCAGCGTGACCTTCAGCGTACCGACCTGCTGGCCCGCCGTGAACGGCGCTTCCAGGGTCTTGGGCACGTCGATGCTGGGCTTGAGGTCGTTGTAACGACCGCGCGGCACGCTCACCAGCAGCGGCTGGGCCACGCCCAGCTGCAGCGTGGGGGTCTTGCCCTTCCACACCTTGTGCTCGGCCACGGCCTTGCCCGGCTCGTACATGCGGTGGGTTTCGAAGAAGCGGAAACCCCAGTTGAGCAGCGCCAGGCTGTCATCGGCGCGCTGCTTTTCCGAGCTGCCACCCAGCACCACGGCGATCAGGCGCTGGTCGCCACGCTGGGCCGAGCTCATCAGGCAGTAACCCGCCTCGGAGGTGTGGCCGGTCTTGATGCCGTCCACGCTCTGGTCGCGCCACAGCAGCAGGTTGCGGTTGGGCTGGGTGATGCTGCCCACGGTGAATTCCTTCACCTTGTTGTAGGCGTAGGTCTCCGGGTAGTCACGCACGAACGCACGGCCCAGCAGGGCCAGGTCGTAGGCGGTGGTGTGGTGGCCCGGAGCGCTCAGACCATGCGCGTTGACGAAGTGCGAATCCTTCATGCCGATCTTGGCGGCGTAATTGTTCATCAGCGAGGCGAACGCTTCTTCGCTACCGGCCACGTGTTCGGCCAGCGCGATGGCGGCGTCGTTGCCCGACTGGATCGCCATGCCCTTTTCCATGTCTTCCAGACGCGCGGTCTGGTTGACCGGGAAGCCGCTGTAGCTGCCGTCGGTGCCGGCGCCGCCTTCGCGCCAGGCACGCTCACTCATCATCACCTGGTCGTCGGTACGGACCTTGCCGTTCTTCACTTCGGCGGCGACCACGTACGAGGTCATCACCTTGGTGATGCTGGCCGGGGCCAGCTGTTCATTGATGTTCTCGCCGGCCAGCACCTGGCCGGTGGCGTAATCCATCAGGATCCAGGCCTTGGACACGCTGGGCTTGGGGGCCGGCGGGATGGCGACGGAGGCCGGGGCGGCGGCGGCAGGAGCGGGTGCCGGCGCCGGGGTCGGCAGAGGGGTCTGGGCGGAGACCATGCCCACGAACAGGGTCGTGGCCATGGCAGCAGCGGCAAAGCGGAATTTCATCGGACAGCAAGCTCCAGAAGGGCGCCAAGGGGATTACAGGGGACGGCCATTGTAGGCCCATGGGGAGGCCGGACGCAGGCGCGCCCGGCGGGAGGCATTCAGTCTTTGACGATCTGCGGCAACCCGAACCCCAGACCGGCAATGCGGCCTGCAAGTTCCGAGGCGGTGGCGTGGTCGGTCGCTGACACCCGCAACCGCCACAGGGTGCGGTCGCCGCTGACGATATCGCTGATGCTGGCGCCCACGATGCCGGCCGCGGACAGCTTGCCCAGCGCACGGGTGGCGTTGTCGCGGCTGGCGAAGCTGGCCACCTGCAGCAGCACGTTGCCGACCTGCTGCTGCAGCGAAGGCGTGGGCGCCACAACGGGGGATGGGCGTGCCGCGGCCACCACCGGCGCGGCCGCCGGCAAGGTGCTGACCGCGACTGTCGGATCGTCGATCGCAGCCGCCTGGGTGGACGCCGCACGGGTGCCGACGGGGACCGCCGGGGTCGGCGCGGGCGCGGGCGGCAGCTTGCCGACCAGCCGGTC
>NZ_JBOHXV010000009.1:0-78847 GCF_050737075.1 Stenotrophomonas sp. | reverse complement strand
GTTGGCCGGCCCTCCGGATCTACCATCATTCAATCAGGTCAACGGCGTCATGACCGCTTTGACGTACGCCGGGCGCTGCTGCAGGCGCTGGTACCACGCCTCAAGATTCGGCAACGATGGCCGCTGGATCGGCAGTTCAAACCAGGCATACACCAGCGCACCGAGCGGAATGTCGCCCATCGCGAACTGCTCGCCCGACAACCACGGTTGCTGTGCCAATGCGGCGTCGGCCATGCCCAGCAGATCACCGGCACGTGTGATCGCGGCATTGATGCGGGCCTCGTCGCGGTCGGCCGGCGCGGTGCGCATGATGCCCCAGATCAGTTCGCTGTACAGCGGCGCCATGCGCGAAGTGCTCCAGTCCATCCACTTTTCGGCCTGCGCGCGCGCCACCACGTCTTCGGGGTAGAGCGTACCCAACGCATAGCGCGCGGCGAGGTAACGCACGATCGTGTTGGACTCCCACAGTGGCAGGCCGTGATCCTCGATCACCGGCACCAGACCATTGGGATTCATCGCCACGTACTCCGGTGACTGCGTCCCGCCGAACGGGCCGCCCACTTCGATGGATTCATACGGCAGGCCGATTTCCTCCGCGCACCACAGCACCTTGCGCACGTTGCTGGAATTGCGTCGGCCCCAGATCTTCAGCATGTTGGTTTTCCTGATCGTTGGAATGCGCGGATACGATACGCCTTTGCGGCAATTTTTATGGTTGCCGACTAACAGTCGGCACTACATCCGCGCCTTTTTCGGCAGGGCGCGTACGTAGGTGGACTTGCCATCCTTCTTCATCTCGAAGAGGCCCGTCGCGGCCAGCAACTCGCTGAGTTTGCTGTAGCCGTAATTGCGCGAGTCGAACGAGGCCTGATTGCCGATCTGGCTGCCAACCGGACCCAGGTGCGACCAGCCGTCCTCCGCCTCGGCCGATGTGACCGCGCGGCGCAGCATCTGCACCAACCGTGTGTCGCTGCGCAGCTCCGGCCCGGTCTTGCGCGGGCGTGTTTCCTCGCTGTCCTGCTCCACCTCCGGATCGGTGGCGTGGCCCTGGCCCAGTGCTTCGAGATAGGTGAACTTCGAACAGGCGTTGACGAACGGCTCGGGCGTTTTCTTCTCGCCGAACCCGTACACCTTCACCCCGTCGGTCAGCAGCCGCATCACCAGCGGCGTGAAGTCCGCATCGCTGGAGACGATCGCGAAACCATCGAGGTTGCGCGCGTACAGCATGTCCATTGCATCGATCACCATCGCCATGTCCGAGGCGTTCTTGCCGCGGCTGTAGGCGAACTGCTGGATGGGGCGGATGGCGTATTCGTGCAGCACGCCTTCCCAGCCTTTCAGGCGCGGGCTCTTCCAGTTGCCGTAGGCGCGGCGCACATTGGCCACGCCATAGCGTGCTACTTCGGCCAGCACCACGTCGATCTTCGACGAGGGCGCGTTGTCGGCATCGATCAGCAACGCGATGCGCTTTTCCGGTTCGGTCATCTCAGCCTCCAGAGCGGTTGCGGGCCGCCGCCGTGCGAGCGCGACGGCTGCTGAACCCAGTATCTGTCATCCACGTGAACATCGTGCTTCACGTGCGACGATACGTCGCGTCGCCCCTGTCTGGAGTCCCTGCATGACCCGCGATCCCCTGCCCCACCTGGTCATCATCGGTGGCGGTTTTGCCGGCCTATGGGCCACCCGCGCACTGGCCAGCGCGCGCGTCCGCATCACCCTGGTGGACCGTCGCAACCACCATCTGTTCCAGCCCCTGCTCTACCAGGTCGCTACGGCCGGCCTGTCCGCGCCCGACATCGCCGCGCCGCTGCGGCACATCCTCGGCCACCAGCGGAATGTGGAAGTGCGGCTGGGCGAAGTGACCTCCATCGACAAGCACGCCCACCAGATCACGCTGGCCGACGGCAGCCAGCTGGGCTACGACACCCTGATGCTGTGCACTGGCGCCACCCACGCCTATTTCGGCCACGACGAATGGGCGGCGGATGCGCCGGGCTTGAAGACGCTGGACGACGCAATCGCGCTGCGCCGCAAGCTGCTGCTGGCCTTCGAGCGCGCCGAGGCTGAACCCGATCCGGTCCGCAAGGCGGCGTGGCTCAGCTTCGCCGTGGTCGGCGGCGGCCCCACCGGGGTGGAGCTGGCCGGCACCCTGGCGGAGATCGCCCGCCACACGCTGCGCAACGAGTTCCGCCATATCGACCCGGCCACGGCCAAGGTGCGCTTGGTCGAGGCCGGCCCACGAGTGTTGTCCAGCTTCCCCGAGGTGCTGTCGCTGAAGGCGCGCCGCCAGTTGGAGAAGCTCGGCGTGGAAGTCCTTACCGGAACGCCGGTAAGCGACATCAACGGCAACGGGTTCCAGCTGGGCGAGCAGTTCATCGACGCACGCACCGTGGTATGGGCCGCCGGCGTGGCGGCCTCACCGCTCGCGCGCACGCTGGACGTGCCGCTGGACCGCGCCGGGCGCGTGCCGGTACAGCCCGGCCTGACGCTGGAAGGCCACCCCGAGATCTTCGTCGCGGGCGACCTGGCCGCATTGAGCCAGGCCAACGGCAAGCCGGTGCCCGGCGTGGCGCCGGCCGCCAAACAGATGGGCAAGCACGTCGCCACCACCGTGCGCGCACGGCTGGACGGCAAACCGGCACCGGGCGCGTTCAAGTACCAGGACTTCGGCAACCTCGCCACCATTGGCCGCATGGCCGCCATCGTCCACCTTGGGCGGTTGCAGCTGTCCGGCGTGCTGGCCTGGTGGTTCTGGCTGGCCGCGCACGTGTTCTTCCTGATCGGCTTCCGCAACCGCATCGTGGTGCTGCTGAACTGGGCGGTGGCATACTGGAGCTACCAGCGCAGCGCGCGGATCATCTTTGGCGATGACCAGGAGGATCGGCGGCGAAAAACGTCACCTCCTTGATGCGTCCGCGAGCATGGCGTGATCTACGGGAAAGGCCACCAAAGCGCGCCTGAGAACGCCTATCCGCGAGCACACATTCCCCTTGCCTCCCCACACTGATAGGCTGGTTGGCATCTCGAAAACTGTAGGCCAACATGGAACGGCTAGGATTCTGGTTCCCCCTGTTTGCGGGGATGGTAGTGACCGGTTGCACTTCAGAACGCTCACACGCGGAAGCTGCAGCACCTCAACCGACAGACTCGATCAACGTGTCGCCTGGTTCATATGTGACCCAGGCCGGCTGGGGGCAGCTTCGCATCCACGCATCGCCAGGCAGTCGCGAGCTTCGCTTCCAGCTCGAGACAGAAAACTCAGGCTACGGTTGCTCGATGGCCGGCACGATCGGCAGCGACCCTAAGTCGATCCTGGTCGATCACATTGCCGAAGGCGACCAATGCTCGCTGACGATGCACGTAGTGGATCATGGCATCGAAGTAGGCACGACGTCCCCAGACGCGTGCGCGCTGCACTGTGGAAACAACGGCAGCTTCAAAGGCACCTATCTTTCCGTGGACGACATGTGCGGAGCCGATAGTGTCACCGCTGCAATCGAAACCGCTCAATCATCCGATAGTCCTCTCACTGCCGCGCCGGCCGAATTGATGGACGCGGTATTGCGAAAGTGTGGCCAGACGCTGACCAACACCACGTTGGCTGACGTCAGGCTGGCCGTCGCAGCAGCACGCCACCGGATTGGAGACAACGCCCGCTGTCTGGCGGCGCTGGCACCTTATGCAGAGGATGCCTCTCGTAGTGATGATGATCTCATCGACGGCATGTCGCCGAGCGCTGCCGAGCAGACCATCGCAGTGATGTCGTCCGTACGCCAGATGTTGGAGCTCTGCGGCAAGTAACCAGGGAATGGAGAAGCAACAGTGACAGATGCACCGGAAGCACGTCCGCAACAGCTCAGCGATGACCAACTCCGCACCTTGGCATACTTTGCCATCGGCGTCGCTTCGGAGGGCAGCAGTGCGGGTAAAAACGTGGCCTATAAGCTCTCCTTTGCCGGGAACATACGCGCGGGCGTCATGGAGCCAATTGGGAACAGCGGATTCTCGATTGGCACATTGCAGACAGACCTTGGCCAGCACCCCCGAGTAGCAGCCCAACTCGTGGATGCCTACCAGGAATGGGCCAGTGAACAGGTCCCATCATTGGAGCTCACAGCACAGCAGCGCCAGCAGACGATCTCGGATCTTCAGCGCGATGGTGCCTCCATCAGAGCGCAGAACGGTCGAAGCCTGGATCCGACCATCAAAAGCAATCTCGACGCGTTTCTCGCCTCCGACGACGGAATTGGATTCGTTCATTCACGAGACGTAGCCCAGGTGGACCGATTGCTACGCCCCGGCGATGGTCAGCGTGACCTTGGAGGTGCGATGCAACAGCTGCGCAGCACAGACCTTTACCAGCGCTCCACCCTGGACGATCAAGCGCGACTTGCCACCATCCTGATGAAGCTCGAGAACCAAGCTGGCCAAGGTCGATACCCTGGCGTCCTTCGTTCAATTGCCAGCGGCGATCTCAACAGCGTGGAAGACGTCAAGACCAGAGTCGACGGCATGCTGCCCAACCGCGTTGTTCGCGGCGTTGAACAGCCCGACTACCTCGAAAGCGGGGTTGAGCATGCACTGCAAGGTACGCAGGTATTCAACAAGCTTCGAGCCGCTGGCGATGGAAATCCCTTGAGGGACATTTTTGTAGACGTCTCTGCCAATCCACTTGCCAACCCGGCGGAGCTCAGAGCAGACCGCGCCAACGAAAATGCCATGCATGAGTACGAGACGGTGAAGACGCTCTTTCTGCAGAACGTAGAGTCGCCCGCCTATATCAATGCGTTGGAGGCCGGCGCGTCCTATGCTTGGGGTCGACCGCAGCCGGACGGGCGCGCATCCGCGACTGCAGGCCTGTACGCATCAGGCGATGACCTGGTTCTTTGGAACCGCGATGGCAGGGGTCACTCATTCATCAATGGAGAATGGTCGGAAGTCCCACGCGCCGAGCTTCATCGGCAATCAAATGCAGATGGCACAATCGATCTGAGCCGTAACATTGAGGGCGGTGAGCCTGAGCGACTGTTGCGTGTTGACACGAGACAGCAGGACACGAGGCAAGGATCACTAGCGCCTGAGCCCGCCGTCGCTGATGACAGCACTCGCATGGCTGCTGCTCCACACCCGTTATTGGAGCAGGCCCATATCGCGGTAGAGAGACTTGAGGCCAAGCTGGGTCGCCCGTTCGACCAGCACAGTGAGCGACTGTCGGCAAGCTCGGCGTGCTTGGCGATGGAGGCAGGCCTGACTCGAATCGATCATGTGGTACTGAGTGAAAGAACACCCGACGCTGGCGCGGGCGAGAGAGTGTTCGTGGTTCAGGGCGATTTGACGGATCCTGGACATATCAAGGCACACATGTCTACGGCACAAGCCGTGGCAGCTCCTGCTGAGCAGTCATTGGCCAGACTGCAATCAATGAGCGAAGACCGCCAGCAGGTGGTCGCTCTGGCGCAAGGCGTTGAGCGCGACAGCCAAAGCATGGTTGCCCACCAACCAAGAATGATCTAGATCCTCCGTCCGATACCGTTAAGTAGCGCGCGGCGACATAGTACGTCGCGCGCTCAGCCCTCTCCATCGGGATCGTTGCCGCGCGCCAGCTGGACGTCCCAGGTGCACAGATAGTCCGGGTTGCTGATCGTCAGCGCTATCGAGCGCAAGGTGTAATCGCCCGGTGCGGCAACGGTGTAGTGGTCCAGCGCGGGCGGCAGGAACAGTTCCTCGCCGTCCACTGCGCTGGCCAGCACCACGCCCTCGTCGTCGTTGATGCGCAGCACTTCGCCCGCAAACTGACGATGCTCCAGCGCGTTGCCGTCGGCATCCAGGTAAGTGATGCCGGCAAGCACGGTCTTGCCCAGCATTGCCCGGGCCTTGTCGCTGTCGTTGAGGGTCATGGCATGCCGACCGGTGTTCAGTCCTGCACCATGCAGCCCCAGCCATCGATGCGGCCCTCGAACCTGGCCGCTTCCGATTCCAGCAAGGCTTCGAAACCGGCAACGTTGTCGTGGGTCGGCACCATCAACGGATGCACCAGGACCTGCCAGGGGAAGTCGTCGTTGCCTTCGTAGGCGGAGAACGACACCTTCTGTTCGTTGCGGAGCAGGTGCACCGAGAAGCGGATGGCGGCCTCCTCATCAGGGAAGATGACTGCGAAATCGACCTCCCGTGCGACGGAGAGGTCGTCCCCGTCCTGAAGCATCTTCCACAGCACGTCGCCGTTCTCGTCTTGGGGGTACAGCGTCAGGTCGCGTGGCATGGTTTTCCAGTGGCGGCAGGGAGACAACGCGATCTTCCCACGCCGCACCGCTCAGCGGGAAATGCGCGGGTTGCGGCAGGCACCGCCGAGACGGGCCGTGTCGGTGATCTGCTGCGGCGACCAATGACGGACGATCCACACGTGCAGCACCGCAGAACGCAGGTGCCACACCAGCATCCCCGTGCGCGGCAGGCTGGAGAGATGGTCCTTTGCCAGCCAGGATGCCTCCTCGTGACCGGGCGGCAGTCTGCGCGCAGTGCCGAACAGCTGCGACACGCTCCATGACGCGAGGGAATGCATGTTGGCCACGCGCTGATTCCGGCAGGTGATACCCGCGCTGCCGTCAGCCGCTACCGGTTCCGGACGCCCGGTGATCGTCGCCAGCGTGCCGACGTATACCAGCAGCGGAACGCCGATGAACAGCAGGAACACCATTACCGCCGCCGTGAGTGCCCTGCCGACCACGCTCACCCGGCAGGCTCCGCAATCGCCTGCAGCCAGGCGAGCTTGCGCTCGCGTGGCTGCCGCTTGAGTTCGCATTCGGCCTTCGACGCCGCTGAGCGATCCGGGTAGGCGCGCATGGCCAACACCCTCAGCGGCGGATTGGCGCGCGTGTAGCGGGCGCCCTTGCCGGCCAGGTGGGCCTGGAAGCGGGCGTCCACGTCGTTGCTGATGCCGGCGTAATAGCTGCCGTTGCGGCATTCCAGCAGGTAGACGTACCAGGGGGCGGGTTCAGCGGGCATACCGGGATTATCCACCTCCGTGGCGGCCCTGGCTGCTAGAATCCGCCCCGGATGCAGGAGAGAGGCGCCGCGCTGGCGCCCGCCGAAGGCGCAGGCTCCCATAATCGCTCAGGCCGGTGGCTCGATACGCCACCAACCATGCATCCAACACGCCGATCTGGAGAGAGGTCTTCAATGACCCGCCGAAGGGGCACGTGGCCTGGCCACCGAACTCTCAGGCAAAAGGACAGCGGGAGCGGCAACGGAATCCCACCCTGCGACAGTGCTGCGGCGCTGGCGTGGCCCGTGCGCGTTTCCGTCCCCGCCCGTCCTGTGTTCCGGAGTCGCCGCATGCTGCTGTCCCTGATCTACCTCATCGCCATTTCCGCTGAAGCCATGACCGGGGCGCTGTCCGCCGGGCGGCGGCGCATGGACCTGTTCGGCGTGGTGATCATTGCCTGCGTCACCGCCCTGGGCGGCGGTTCGCTGCGCGACATCGTGCTCGGCCATTACCCGCTGGGCTGGGTGAAGCATCCGGAGTACCTGGGCTTCACCATCTGCGCCGCCCTGATCGCCACCTGGATTGCGCGCTGGATGCACCACTTCCGCCGCACCTTCCTGGTGCTGGATGGCCTGGGGCTGATCTGTTTCACGTTGATCGGCTGCGCGGTCGCGCGCGACGGCGGGCACTCGGTACCGATCGTGCTGATCGCCGGCATGCTTACCGGCGCGTTCGGCGGCGTGCTGCGCGATGTGCTGTGCAACGAAGTGCCGCTGATTTTCCAGAAGGAACTGTACGCCGTGATCACCCTGCTTACTGGCGCCGCCTGGCTGGGCCTGCTGGAACTGGGTGTGTCACTCAACGCCGCCACGTTGTGGTGCCTGGGCGGCGGCTTTGCATTCCGGCTGCTGGCAATCCACTTCAAGTGGGAGATGCCGAAATTCGTGTACCGCGACGAGGTGCATTGAGCCGCACAGCGGGGCAGAGCCCCGCTCTACGGCGGGCGGGCGTCAGGCCGCTTCGCTCAGCCGGCGGGCACGACGGGCACGCACCGCCTCGGCCAGCGACTCGAGCACGGCCAGCGAGCTGTCCCAGCCGATGCAGCCATCGGTGATGCTCTGGCCGTAGACCAGCGGTTCGCCCTCGACCAGGTCCTGGCGGCCCGCCACCAGATGGCTTTCCACCATCACCCCCACGATCCGGTCTTCGCCCGCCGCCAGCTGCGCGTTGATCTCGGCGATCACCTTGGGCTGGTTCTCGGGATTCTTGCTGCTGTTGGCATGGCTGGCGTCGATCATCAGGCGCGACGGCAGCTGTGACTTGGCCAGCGTCTGGCTGGCGGCATCCACACTGGCCGCGTCGAAGTTGGGCACTTTTCCGCCGCGCAGGATCACGTGGCAGTCCGGGTTGCCGGCGGTGGCAACGATGGCGGTATCGCCCTGCTTGGTCACCGACAGGAAGTGATGCGGGTTCGAGGCCGCGCCCACCGCATCGGCGGCGATCTTGATGTTGCCGTCGGTGCCGTTCTTGAAGCCCACCGGGCACGACAGGCCGGAGGCCAATTCGCGGTGCACCTGGCTTTCGGTGGTACGCGCACCGATCGCGCCCCAGGCCACCAGGTCGGCGATGTACTGCGGCGAGATCACGTCCAGGAATTCCACGCCTGCCGGCAGGCCGAGCTTGTTGATGTCGCGCAGCAGGCCGCGCGCAACACGCAGGCCCTTGTTGATCTGGAAGCTGCCATCCATGTCCGGATCGTTGATCAGGCCCTTCCAGCCCACGGTGGTACGCGGCTTCTCGAAGTACACGCGCATGACGATCTCCAGCTCGTCGGCGTAAGCATCACGCAGTGGCTTGAGCCGCTGTGCGTACTCGATGGCGGCCACCGGGTCGTGGATCGAGCACGGGCCGATGACCACCGCGAGACGGTCGTCGTGACCGTGCAGGATCTCGTGCAGGGCCGCGCGCGAGGCGCTGACCGTGGCAGACGCTTCATCGTCGCAGGGCAGCAGGGTGAGCAGCTGCGCCGGCGGCGTGAGCGGCTCGATTTTTCGGATGCGAAGGTCGTCGGTGTGGGGGGGCATGGGGGTGTCTCCTGGAAGGTGGGGGTCCCCAGCGCGGCGGCAACAAAAAAGCCGCCAGGTGCGCTGGCGGCTTTCGGGAATGCGTCTGAAGGTTTCTTCAGGGTGAACGCATGCCTTCCTCCGCCGGTGGCTTCGGAAAGTAATACCAAAAGTAGGAATTGGCGTGGCGTGCGTTCATTGAGGCGTATTGATATCACAGGGGTTTAGGGCTGCCAACTGTTTCATTCGCAACTGCGGGCCGGTTACTGCCGGGGCAACGCGGCCAGCTCGGCCAGGTGTGACTGCAGGTTGCCGGTAGCTCCCAGCGCATGCGTGGTGGTGAAGTACGTATGCCAGCCTGTGGCAGCGATCGCTGCCAGCAGTGCATCGGCATCAAGACGCTCACTGCACTGCCAGACCGCGTAGAACTGCTCGGCACTGGCATTGGCAACGTCCTGGTCGACCCGTCCCATCGCGATCGGCGTGATCCGCGCTGGGTCGATGTCCTGCATGCCAGCACCAATGCGCGCGAAGAAGGCCCCGCGTGAAAATGCATCCAGTGCGGTCCAGGCCGGCGTGGCGGTGTAGAGCTCGATCAGTGTGTACGGCATGTCATTCCTTGAGGTCAAAGTCGGCGCAGCGCGCGCGAGCGGATGTAACGATTGGCGGGATCATCCGCGTGCTGCCGCTGCCACGCGCTACAGAGCGCGCGCACCCAATCGGGCTGGGTCTTGCCCGCATCGTTGAGCCAGTTGCCGACTGAATCCTGCACATAGCGCGAGCCATCGCAGCGCAGCGCCTCCAACAGATCCCTGGCGTGCTGCGGCACCTGCTTGAACAGGGTGATATGTGCGGCCCACACCCCGCGCGGCCGCAGCGCTTCACAGGCGAAGCGGCGCACATTGGGCGAACGGTCAACACTCCACGGCAGCAGATGCGCGAGCGCGCGCAGCGGTTCGGCAGCCACCTGCGGACGTATCGCCAACCAGGCCCATTCGCGCACGCCGAAGTGCGCGTCATCGGCCAGCGGACGCAGCGCATCCAACGCGGGTTCCAGTGATCGCCCCGGGTCGCTGCCGATCAGGTAGCACGCCCAGCCCCGCACCGTGTCACTGGGGTGGCGCGACCACGTATCCGCATCACCGTGGCCATGCAGGCGCATCAAATTGGCAGCGACACGCATGCGTGCGGTAATGCCCAGCGTGGCGGACTCGCGCAGTACATGGATGGCGGAGGCGGGCAGGTCAGGCAGCACGGCGGCCATGAGCGTGGCGAAGTTGACAGCGAGGATGTCGGCCAGGTGCGTGCTCTCAGCCGTGCCACGGTCGAGCTGGCTGACACGCTCACCGGTCTGGCGCGTGCTCATGCAGCGCGCCCTGTATCGGTGCGCAACCATACGCGCTGCAGCAGCGTGCCGAGTATCCTGCGCTCCTCAGTGCTGGTGTCGGCGAACAGCGAGGCGATCCATTGCGCATGCTGCTCGAACAGATGCGCCGCCAGCGCCTGGCCGGCCTCTGTCAACTGCACGTGGATACGCCGCTTGTCGTCGGGATCGGTGCGACGGCTGACCAGCTTTTCGCGTTCCAGCCCGTCCAGCAGCCCGGTAACCGTGGCCCGGGTTACCCCTGCGCGCTCGGCAAGCTTATGCGGCGACAATCCGGTAGCGGTGGTCCGCAGCAGGAACAGCAGCACGAAGCGACCCTCGGTCAGACCGAGCGGCGCAAGCCGGTTCGCGCAATCCCTGTCGATCGCGCTACCCAGCGACAGCAGCTGGAAACACAGCGCCAGGCGACCATCATCGGCATGGTTGCTGCGTTGCATCTCAGCCAGAAAAGCCGCGTGTTTGAGCTCCAGCACGTGCAGCCCCCATATGATTAGGCGCCTAACTATAACGCCGGCATGGGCAAAAAAAAACCCCGCCTTTCGGCGGGGTTCTCGTGTTGCGTTGCGACGGGGTCGCAGGTGCGGGGGACTTAGAAGTCCATGCCGCCCATGCCACCCATACCGCCCATGCCGCCGCCTGCTGCGCCGGCGCCGTCATCCTTCTTCGGCGAATCGGCCACCATGGCTTCGGTGGTGATCATCAGGCCGGCGATCGAGGCGGCGTTCTGCAGGGCAGAACGGGTCACCTTGGTCGGGTCCAGGATGCCGAAGGCCAGCATGTCGCCGAACTCACCGGTGGCGGCGTTGTAGCCGAAGCTGCCGGTGCCTTCCTTGACCTTGTTGACGATGACCGACGGCTCTTCGCCGGCGTTGGCGACGATCTCGCGCAGCGGAGCTTCCATCGCGCGCAGGGCGATCTGGATGCCGTGGTTCTGGTCTTCGTTGTTGCCCTTCAGGCTGGACAGCGCACTGACGGCACGCACCAGGGCCACACCGCCGCCCGGCACCACGCCTTCTTCAACGGCTGCACGGGTCGCGTGCAGGGCGTCGTCGACGCGGTCCTTCTTTTCCTTCATTTCGATTTCGGTCGAGGCACCGACCTTGATCACGGCAACACCGCCGGCCAGCTTGGCCACGCGTTCCTGCAGCTTCTCGCGGTCGTAGTCCGACGAGGTCTCTTCGATCTGCGCCTTGATGTTGGCAACACGCGCGGCGATGTCTTCCTGCTTGCCGGCACCGTCGATGATGATGGTGTTTTCCTTGGAGACCTGCACCTTCTTCGCGTGACCCAGGTCAGCGATGGTGGCCTTCTCCAGCGACAGGCCGACTTCCTCGGAAATCACGGTGCCGCCGGTCAGCACGGCCATGTCCTGCAGCATCGCCTTGCGACGGTCGCCGAAGCCCGGTGCCTTGACGGCCACGACCTTGACGATGCCACGGATGGTGTTGACCACCAGGGTCGCCAGCGCTTCGCCTTCGACTTCTTCAGCGACGATCAGCAGCGGCTTGCCGGCCTTGGCGACGCCTTCCAGCACGGGCAGCAGGTCGCGCACGTTGGAGATCTTCTTGTCGAACAGCAGGATGTACGGGTCATCCAGGTCGGCGGTCTGGCCCTGCTGGTTGTTGACGAAGTACGGCGAGAGGTAGCCGCGATCGAACTGCATGCCCTCGACCACGTCCAGCTCGTTTTCCAGGCCCGAGCCTTCCTCAACGGTGATGACGCCTTCCTTGCCGACCTTCTTCATCGCTTCGGCGATGATGTTGCCGATCGACTCGTCCGAGTTGGCCGAGATCGTACCGACCTGGGCAATGGCCTTGTCGTCGACGGTGGGCTTGGAGATGTTCTTCAGCTCGGCGACGGCGGCCACAACGGCCTTGTCGATACCGCGCTTGAGGTCCATCGGGTTCATGCCGGCCGCAACGGCCTTGGCGCCTTCACGGATCAGAGCCTGGGCAAGCACGGTGGCGGTGGTGGTGCCGTCGCCGGCGTCGTCGTTGGTACGCGACGCGACTTCCTTCACCATCTGCGCGCCCATGTTCTCGAACGCATCAGCCAGTTCGATTTCCTTGGCGACGGACACGCCGTCCTTGGTGATGGTCGGGGCGCCGAAGCTCTTCTGCAGCACGACGTTGCGGCCCTTCGGGCCCAGGGTGGCCTTGACGGCATTGGCGAGCACGTTGACGCCGCGCACCATGCGCGAACGGGCGTCTTCACCGAAACGAATATCTTTGGCAGCCATGTGCGTTTACCTTTTTATGAGATGGCCGGGTCTTGCCCGGCAACATTGATCTGGGCAGCGGGGCAGAGCCCCGCTCTACGAGTCGATTGCGGGGCAGAGCCCCGCTCTACGAGTCAGCGACGGGGCAGAGCCCCGCGAGGCGAATCAGCCAACGATGGCCAGGATGTCGTCTTCGCGCAGGATCTTGTATTCCACGCCTTCGCTCTTGTAGCTGCTGCCGGCGTACTGGCCGTAGATGACCTTGTCGCCCACCTTCAGGGACGGCGCGCGCACGCTGCCGTTGTCCAGCGCCTTGCCCGGGCCCACGGCCACGACTTCACCCTTGGTCGACTTTTCCTTGGCGGAGTCGGGGATGAGGATGCCGCCGGCGGAAACTTCTTCGGCTTCGATCGGCTTGACCACGACGCGGTCGTGAAGCGGCTTGATGCTCATGTGGGACCTCTTAAGTTGTTGATTGGGCTGAAAAAGTCCGGCGATGTTAGCACTCACCCACGGTGACTGCCAGCAACGCTCGTGAAAAAACCCGCCTGTGCGGGACAGGGCAGAGATGGTGCTGCCCCCCGCCCTTTCAAGGGGCTGAGGGGAAATTTCTGCCCGGCGCCCGGGGCCAGCGGGGCCGCGCAGCCGCCCCCCCCTCCCCGACTGCGGCGAGGGTCGCTATTCATCCGCCAATTTCTTGACGCACGTCCCATTGCGGAGTGCCGATAGCGACATCTCGATAGATGTGTCATCTGGATTGGCTAGATTCGGCCGGCAAAACCCAATCACAAGGAGCCGTAGATGAGGTTGCTCACACCGCTATCGCTGGGGTGCCTGCTGGCATTGGCCACCAGCCCCGCCCACGCCGACGTTTTCATCAATGAACTGCATTACGACGACAGCACCGCCGCCGGGGACGTAGGCGAGGCCATCGAAGTGGTCGCCACCGGGGGCGAGGACCTCGGCAGCTACCGCCTGTACCTGTACAACGGCAGCACCCCGTCGGCCGCCACGGTCTACGCGAACAACGCAGTCCCGGCCGGCACCGCCGCCGGCTGCGGCAAGGCCAGCATCGCCACGGTCACCTACCCCACCAACGGCATACAGAACGGTCCCAACGACGGCATCGCGCTGGTCGATGGCAGCGGCAAGGTGGTCCAGTTCATCAGCTATGAAGGCACCATCACCGCCTCGGGTGGCCCGGCCGCCGGGCTGACCAGCCAGAACATTCCGGTCAGCGAGACCAACAGCACCGCGCCAGGCACCTCGCTGCAGCTCACCGGCAGCGGTAGCCAGTACGCGCACTTCACCTGGGCCGCGTCGGCCGCGCAGACCTTCGGTGCCTGCAACACCGGCCAGACCTTCAGCGGTGGCGGCAGCACCGGGCCCAACACCCCGCCGTCGCTGAGCACCACCACCCCCGAACAGGGCGCCACCAATTTCCCGGCCGCCGCCGACCTGGCCGTGACCTTCAGTGAGACGGTGACCGTCACCAGCGGTGCATTCACGCTGAGCTGCGGCCAGTCCGGCACGGTGCCGCTCACCCACGCCAGCAGCGGCACCCGCTTCACGCTGTCCACCAACACCGCACTGGTGGCCGGTGAGGCGTGCCGGTTCGACATCCGCGCCGCCCGCATCAAGGACGCACAGGGCGCACGCCCGGCCGCCGACACCCGCATCGCCTTCACCGTGGCCAGCGGCGGTACCGACCCCGGCCCGGGGCCCGACCCGGATCCGGGCACCTACTATTCCAAGGTCAACACCTCCAGCCCCAGCCAGCTGCGCTGCTCGCTGCACGCCACCATCAAGGGCCACACCTCCTACCCCTACAGTGGCTCGGGTACCAGCACCTGGACCATCCTGGAAATCGCCGACGAGGATCCCAACAACAGCGGCCGCATCCTGGACGCCTACCGCAACCGCAGCTACGCCAAGGTCAGCGACCGCGCAGGCACCGGCAGCGGGCTGACCTACAACCGCGAGCACACCTGGCCGAACTCGCTGGGCTTTGCCAGCACTACCGGCGACAAGGGCCTGCCGTACGCGCCATACACCGACACCCACATGCTGTACCTGACCGATGCGCAATGGAACGCGGACCGCGGCAACAAGCCGTTTGCCAAGTGCGACAGCAACTGCGGCGAGCGCGCCACCGAGGCCAACAACGGCCAGGGCGGCGGCAGCGGCGGCTACCCGGGCAACTCCAACTGGGTGCGCACACCGGACGGCAACACCGGCACCTTCGAGGTGTGGGGCCGCCGCAAGGGCGACATGGCGCGTGCGGTGATGTACATGGCCATCCGTTATGAGGGCGGCAAGGACGCGGCCACCGGCCAGTCCGAACCGGACCTGGAACTGACCGACGACCGCAGCAAGATCGTCAAGACCTCCAGTTCGCCGGCCTACATGGGCCTGCTCTCGACCCTGATCGACTGGCACCTGTCCGACCCGCCGGATGCGGCCGAACGCGCCCGCAATGAAGTGATCTACAGCTTCCAGGGCAACCGCAACCCGTTCATCGACCACCCCGAGTGGGCCACCCCGGCCCTGTTCACCTCGGCCCAGCCGGCGACCTGCCAGTTGGCGAATTGATGCGTTTCCAGGCGCCGGCCAGAGGCCGGCGCTACCGCGTCTGACCCGTGTCGGCCGGTTCCCTTCCGGGACCGGCCGGCATCGGCAGGCTGCGATCTCTATACTCGGCGGTCATGTCGACTGCCGATCCCGTATTCATTCTTCTCACCACCTGCCCCGACGCGGCCACCGCCGCGCGGCTGGCCCATGCGCTGGTGGAAGAACGCCTTGCCGCCTGCGTGACGCGGCTGGACGGCGCGCATTCGACCTATCGCTGGCACGGCGAGGTCACCGAGGACCATGAGGTCCAACTGCTGATCAAGACCACCGGCAGCCGCCTCGACGCCGCCATCGCGCGCGTGCAGGTGCTGCATCCGTATGAACTCCCCGAGTGCATCGCGGTCGAAACCCGCGCCGGCCTGCCGGCGTACCTGGATTGGATTCGGGCACAGACCCGAGAGGAAACTGATTGATGACGCTGCTTCGCCGTATTGGCGCGCTGTGCGCGCTGTTCGTGGTGTCCCTGCCGGCACTGGCCGTCAGCGAGAAAGACCTGCTGCCGGTGGACGAGGCCTTCGGGCTGAGCGCACAGGCGCGCGACCGCGACCGCATCGAGGTCAGCTGGAAGATCGCGCCCGGCTATTACCTCTACCGCCACCGCACCACGGTCAAGGCCGATGCGGGCTTCAGCGCCGAGGCGCTGCAGATGCCGGCCGGCAAGAAGCACCACGACGATTTCTTCGGCGAAGTGGAAACCTACCGCGACCGGCTGACCGCCGTGCTGCCGGGCAAGGCAGCCGATGACGTAGGCACGGTCACGCTGGAAGTGCGCTACCAGGGCTGCGCCGATGCCGGCGTGTGCTACCCGCCGCAGAAGCGCACCGTGCAGGTCAAGCTTCCCGGCGGCAGCGCCCGCGGCGACAGCGCGGTGGCCCCGGCGTTCGGCGGCGCGGCAGTCTCGCCGTTCAACAACCCGCTGGCCGGTGGCGACGCCGGCGGTGGCCTGCGCCTGCCGGGTACGGCCAACGTCCAGACACTGCCGCTGCCGTCCGAGCGCGCATTCGGCTTCGATGCGATCGTGGGCGATGGCAACACCGTGCTGCTGCGTTTCAGCCCGGCGCCGGGCTACTACCTGTATCGCGACCGCACCTCGCTGAAGCTGGAAGGCGCCCCCGGCATCCGCGCGGACAAGCCGCTCTGGCCGGCGGCCAAGTCGCACCGCGACGAACACTTCGGCGATGTGTCGGTGTTTTTCGACCAGGTCGACGTCAAGCTGCCGCTGCGTCGCAGCGTGCCCGACGCGGCCGAGGCCACTCTGGTCATCACCTTCCAGGGCTGCCAGACCGACGGCATCTGCTACCCGCCGATGACCCGTCGCGTGAAGCTGGCGCTGCCGGCCGGCAAGGTCAACGCCAGCGCCGAGGACGTCGCGCGCCGCAGCGAGGTGATCGCGCCGCTGGTGTCGCGCGATAAGCGCGCGCAGCCTCGCGACGCCACCGGCACTGCTTCGCAGCCGATGCTGATCCGCCCGAACGAACCGGCACCGACCAGCGCGGAAACCGCGCGACCCGATGCCAGTGCCGACAACGCGCAGCGCACGCGTCCGCCGGGCAGCAGTGCCAGCACGATCACGCTGCTCACGGCCTTGATGCTGGCGCTGGCCGGTGGCCTGATCCTTAATCTGATGCCCTGCGTGCTCCCGATCCTGTCGTTGAAGGTGCTGGGTGTGGCGCAGAGCGGCGAAAGCCGGCAGCGCGCGCGCAGCCACGCCCTCTGGTACACCGCCGGCGTGCTGGTGGCCTTCGCGGCGATCGGCGCGTTGGTGCTGACCCTGCGTGCGGCAGGCCAGGCCGCCGGCTGGGGGTTCCAGCTGCAGCACCCGTGGTTCATCGCCGCGCTGGTCTACCTGATGTTCACCGTGGGCCTGAGCCTGTCGGGCGTGTTCACCCTGGGCGGCAGCCTGGGCGGCGTAGGCCAGTCGCTGGCGTCGCGCAGCGGCCCGGTCGGCGATTTCTTCACCGGCGTGCTCGCCTGCGTGGTCGCCAGCCCCTGCGTGGCACCGTTCATGGGCGCGCCGCTGGCGTATGCGTTCACCGCACCGGCGCTGCCGGCCATGCTGGTGTTCCTGGTATTGGGCCTGGGTCTGGCGCTGCCGTTCCTGCTGATCGGCTTCGTGCCCTCGCTGGCCAAGCGGCTGCCGCGCCCGGGCGCCTGGATGGAAACGCTGAAGCAGGTGCTGGCCTTCCCGATGTACGCCACCGCGTTGTGGCTGCTGTGGGTGCTGGGCAAGCAGCGCGGCGTGGATGCCATGGCGCTGGTGCTGGCCGGGCTGGTGGTGCTGGGCCTGGCGCTGTGGTGGTTCGAACGCAGCCGCTGGCGCAGCCATCGCGTCGGTGCGCTGCTGGCCAGCCTGCTGCTCGTTGCCGCGCTGGTGCCGGTGTGGGGCGTCACCCGCATCGACGCGCCGGCCAAGGCCGCACGCAGCACGACCGACAACGTGGTGGCCTATTCGCCACAGATGCTGGACCGCCTGCGCCAGGACAACCGCGTGGTGTTCGTCAACATGACCGCCGACTGGTGCGTGACCTGCAAGGCCAACGAGCGCGCGGTGCTGGGCACGGACGCCTTCCAGGACACCCTGCGCCGTACCAACGCGGTGTACATGCGCGGTGACTACACCAACGTGGACCCGGAAATCACCGCGTTCCTGGAAGAGCACAAGGCGGTTGGCGTGCCGCTGTACGTGGTGTACGGCCCGGGCGCGCCGCCCACCGTGCTGCCCACCGTGCTGACCCAGGCACTGGTGGAAGAAGCGCTGCTGCGTACCGCGCGATGAGCACGCCGCCGCCCCGCACCTTCGGGATGATTGGGGTGGTGGCCCTGGCCGCCGTGCTGGGGCTGGGCACGGGCGTGTACTACGTCGCCAAGACGCCGCAGGAAACCCGCTTTCCTGCCGTGGACCGCCCGGCGGCGGTACCGGCCAAGCCGGGCGATGCGATGCCGGCGATCATCTTGCCGGACGTGGACGGCACGCCGGTGGATTTCGCCGGCTTCGGCGGCCGCCCGCTGCTGATCAACGTGTGGGCCAGCTGGTGCGGCCCGTGCGTGGAAGAGATGCCGATGCTGGCCGCATTCGCCGCTGCGCAGCCGGCTGACGGCGTGCAGGTGGTCGGGTTGGCCATCGATACACCGGACGGCGTGCGCGACTTCCTTGATCGCGTACCGGTGAAGTACCCGATCGTGATCGAACAGCCGGCGCCCGACGATGCCAGCGTTCGCCTGGGCAATGGGCAGGGGCTGTTGCCGTATACGGTGCTGGTGGGTGCGGACGGAAAGATCATCAAGCAGAAGCTGGGGCCGTTCGCGCCCGGGGAAATCGAACGGTGGGTGGGCAGTACCGACCAACGGTCGGCACCTACCCGGTAGGTGCCGATCCGGTAGGTGCCCACCGTTGGTGGGTACGGGCGCCGGGGATCACGCGAAAAACCGCCGCAGATATCCAGCCGTCTTCCCCGCCTTCGCGCGGCTCACCTGCTCCGGTGTTCCCGCCGCCACGATCTGGCCGCCTTCTTCGCCGGCGCCCGGACCCACATCGATCACCCAGTCCGCATCGGCCACGGTGCGCAGGTCGTGCTCCACCACCACCACCGTATTACCCGCCTCCACCAGACCGTGCAGCTGCGCCATCAGCTTGTCCACATCGGCCGGATGCAGGCCGGTGGTCGGCTCGTCAAGGACATACAGGCTGTTGCCCTGCTGGCTGCGCTGCAGCTCCGTGGCCAGTTTGATGCGCTGTGCTTCGCCACCCGACAACTCGGTGGCGGGCTGGCCCAGCCGCAGGTAGCCCAGGCCGATGTCGCGCAGCAGCTGCAACGGACGCTGCACCACCACTTCATCGGCGAAGAACGCCAGCGCCTCGTCCACCGTCATCGCCAGCACCTGGGCGATGGTGCGGCCGTTCCATTCCACCTCCAGCGTCTTGGCGTTGTAGCGCTGCCCGTGGCAGGTGGGACACGGCGCGTAGACGCTGGGCATGAACAGCAGCTCGACGTGCACGAAGCCTTCGCCCTCGCAGGTTTCGCAGCGGCCCTGGGCAACGTTGAAGGAGAAGCGGCTGGCGCTGTAGCGCCGCGCCTTGGCCATGCGGGTGCCCGCGAACAGCTTGCGCACGTGGTCGAACAGGCCGGTGTAGGTGGCCAGGTTGGAGCGCGGCGTGCGGCCGATCGGCTTCTGGTCCACATTCACCAGCCGCCGGATCGCGGTGTGCCCGGCATGCAGCCGGCCGCGCGTGCGCTCGATGCGGCTCGGCTGCGGCAGTTCGTCGTCGGCCTCGGCAACGACCGGTTCGTGGCCGAGGTGTTCGCCCACCAGCTCCACCAGCGCCTGGCTCACCAGGCTGGATTTGCCCGAGCCGGACACGCCCGTGACCGCACAGAACGCACCGAGCGGGAAGCGCGCATCCAGCCCGTGCAGGTTGTTGCGGTGGATCGCGCGCAGCTCCAGCCAGCCCGATGGCGTGCGCGGGGTGCGCCGCGCAACGCTGGCATCGGCGAACAGATAGGCAGCCGTGGCCGACGCTTTGATGCCGCGCAGCCCGTCCGGCGGGCCGCTGTACAGCACCTGCCCGCCGTGCTGCCCCGCGCCCGGCCCCACATCCACCAGCCAGTCGGCACGGCGCAGCATCTCCAGGTCGTGCTCGACCACGAACAGCGTGTTGCCGCCGGCCTTGAGCTGGTCCAGCGCGTGGTACAGCGCCTCACCGTCGGCCGGGTGCAGGCCTGCGGTGGGTTCGTCGAGCACGTACACCACGCCGAACAGGCTGGAACGGATCTGGGTGGCCAGGCGCAGGCGCTGCAACTCGCCAGGGGAAAGCGTGGGCGTGGCCCGGTCCATCGACAGGTAGCCCAGCCCCAGGGCCTGCAGCGTGCCGATGCGCTCCACCAGGTCATGGGCGATGCGCTGGGCCGCGATGCGCTTCTCCTCCGACAGATCCGGCGTGCGGCGCACGTCGCTGCTGCCGGCGTGCGCATGCCCACCGTCCGCCACGCGCTGCTGGTCGGCCTTGCGGCCGGCGGCGCGGCTGCGCGTGGCGCGTGCGGCCGGTGCCTCGAAACGGCCTTCCGCAGCCGGGCGCAGCGCCTCGGCCATCGCCGCCAGCGACAGCTGCGACAGCGCGCCGATATCCAGCCCGGCGAACGTCACCGCCAGTGAGGCGCGCTTGAGCCGCTTGCCATCGCAGACCGGGCACACCGTGCCCACCATGAAGCGCGCCACGCGCTTCTTCATCATGGCGCTCTGCGTAGTGGCGAAGGTATGCAGCACATAGCGCCGCGCACCGCTGAAGGTGCCCATGTAACTGGGTTCTTCCTTGCGGCGCAGCGCGGCGCGGGTTTCGGCCGGGGTGAAGCCCGCATACACCGGCGCCACCGGCTGCTCTTCGGTGAACAGGATCCAGTCGCGCTGCTTCTTTGGCAGGTCGCGCCACGGCACATCCACGTCGTAGCCCAGCGTGACCAGGATGTCGCGCTGGTTCTGCCCGTGCCAGGCCGGCGGCCACGCCGCGATGGCGCGCTCGCGGATGCTCAGCGACGGGTCGGGCACCATCGACTGCTCGGTCACCTCGTACACATGGCCCAGACCATGGCAGTTCGGGCAGGCGCCCTGCGGCGTGTTCGGCGAAAAATCCTCGGCGTACAGCATCGGCTGTTTCGCCGGATACGTGCCGGCGCGCGAGTACAGCATGCGCAGCAGGCTGGACAGCGTGGTCACGCTGCCCACGCTGGAGCGCACGCTGGCCGTACCGCGCTGCTGCTGCAGTGCCACGGCCGGCGGCAGGCCCTCGATGGCATCCACGTCCGGCACGCCCACCTGGTCGATCAGGCGCCGCGCGTACGGCGACAGCGATTCCAGATAGCGCCGCTGCGCCTCGGCGTAGAGCGTGCCGAACGCCAGCGAGGATTTTCCGGAACCGGAGATGCCGGAGAACACCACCAGCGCGTCGCGCGGAATATCCACATCGACGTTCTTGAGGTTGTGTTCGCGTGCGCCGCGCACACGGACGAAGGCATCATCGGCGCGCGTGCGCGAAGGGGATTTGGGACGGGTCTTCATCCACGCAGGATACCTCCGGGGGCGCCTGCCGTTTGCAGGCACCCATGGACATGGCGCTCACACACGCCTCACGCCACCGCCGCCCTCACCCCACGCACCGCGGTCGCGGTCGCGGGCCGCGCCAGTACGAAGGCCGCCACCGCTTCGGACAACAGCGCCGCCTGGCGCTGCATGGCCTGCGCCGAGGCCGAGGCTTCTTCCACCATCGCCGCATTCTGCTGCGTGCTGCCGTCCATCTGCAGCAGCGTCTTGCCGACCTGCTCGATGCCCTCGCTCTGTTGCTGGGACGCCGCCGAGATGCTCGCCGTGATCGCGGTGACCTGTTCAACGCTGCTGACGATGCGGCCCATGGTCGCGCCGGCCTCATCGACCTGGCGGGTACCGGCGTTGACCTTCTCCACCGACGTTTCGATCAGCGTCTTGATCTGGCGCGCAGCATCGGCGCTGCGCTGGGCCAGCAGGCGCACCTCGCTTGCCACCACCGCGAAGCTCCTGCCCTGCTCGCCCGCACGCGCCGCCTCCACCGCCGCATTGAGCGCCAGGATGTTGGTCTGGAAGGCGATCCCATCGATCACCCCGGTGATGTCACCGATGCGCCGCGAAGAGGCCGCAATGTCATGCATGGTGGTGACCACCTGCGCGACCGAGGTGCCGCCCTGCGCCGCAATCCCGGCCGCGTCTACCGCCAACTGGTTGGCCTGCTGGGCCGACTCCGCGTTCTGGCGTACGGTGGCGGTGAGCTCTTCCATCGACGACGCGGTTTCCTCCAGGTGTGCCGCCTGGCGCTCGGTGCGCTCGGCCAGGTCGCGGTTGCCGGCGACGATCTCGCCTGCCGCGCCATTGATCGCCCCGGTGGTCTGCTGGATGCGGGCCACGATGTCGGTCAGCTGCTGCACGCTGGCATTGGCATCGTCGCGCATCTGCGCGAACACGCCCTGGAACTCACCCTGCATGCGGACGCCAAGATCGCCGTGGGCGAGGCCCGAGAGCAGCGCCTGCAGGCCGGCGAGATTGCCCTGGAACGTATCCAGCAGGCGGTTGATGCTCACCGCCAGCGTGAGCACGAAGCCCTGCTTGTCATGTACGGCGATGCGCGCATCCAGCGCCCCGTGTGCGGCCGCATCCACCAGCGCGGCCACTTCGGTTTCCACCGTGGTCTCCAGCGCGCGGCTGCGCCACTCCACCGCTGCACCCAGCAACTGGTCGTGGTCGAGGATCGGGTTGAGCACCAGCTGGTAGCGGATCCCCCCCTGTTCGATCTCGTGCGTGCTGCCGTGGCCACGCTGCAGCTGCGCCACGCCGACGGCAAACACCCCGTGCAGCGCCTGCGCGGGTTGGCCGCGCCACCGCTCGGGGGTGCAGTCCAGCGCCGTGCACAGCGCCTGGTTGAGGAAGCCGATGCGCCCGTCCGGTTCCAGCACCATCAGCCCGGTCTGCGCGCAGTCCAGTGCCTGGCGGGCACGGGTGTTGTCACGCGCGGCGGCACGCTCGGCCTCGATCCGGCTGCGCAGGCGCTCCTGCATGTGCTGCAGGCGCTGCGCCAGCTGACCGAACTCGTCATGCGGGTTGTACACGGTCAGCGTCGTGTCCAGCCGGTCGTCGGCGATGTCCTCGGCAAAGCGCAGGGTGTCGGCGATCGGGCGCTTCACCGCATGCAGGGTGAGCAGCAGGGTCGCGATGAGCAGCGTGGCCACCAGCAGCAGGGTCACCGCGAACAGTGCGGTCATCGCCCGCGCCTGGCCCTGAAGGCGACTGCGGGCCGCCTCTAGGGACGCCGCCTGCGTCTGCTGGAGCTGTGCCAGGCTCGGGGCGATCTGGTCGGCGGTGTCCGCCAGCGACTGGGCCTCCACATCCAGACCGACACGGGCAGCGGTGTAGCCCAACAGGGCACCCTGATACGCGTCCATCGCGGCACGCAGTGCCTCCTGCCGGTCGGCGGGCATGCCGGGCGCGGAGACGGCCAGGTCGAACGGCAGCTTGGCCTCGCTGGCGCGGTCGGTATGCGCCGAATCGCCGGTCAGCAGCAACAGGGCCTCCTGTCGGCGGATGGCCTGCCACTGCGCGTCCAGCGCAGAGCGCTGCACACCGGCCAGTTCCCTTTCCATGGCGGCCGCTGCTTCCTCCACCTGCGCGCGCAGTCCCGCGTCGCCTCGGCCCATCTCATCCACACGTGCGTTCAACGCCGTAATGCCATCGGCAAATTCGCCGATACGAGCGGCCAGCGCCTTCAGCGCCGGCGCGCTGCCATTGCCGGCCGCGGCGCGCTGCAGCTCATTCAGCGTGCCCTGCAGACGCTGGCGGGCCTGTTGCAGTGCCTGGCGGTCAGCATCATCGAAACTGGCTGCGTAACGCGTCTGCAGGCGGCGAGCGTCGGCCACCTGCACTTCCAGCGCCGCCATCAGGCTGGTGGCCTGCTGGTGGGTGGCGAACGTATCGGCGGCGCGTTCGCTGTTGTACCGTGTCCACGCATACACGATGGCCACCAGCAGCAGGCCAGCGGCACACGCCACCAGGCTGATTTTCAGCTTGCGCGCCACGCTGAGCCGGCGCAGCGCCGACAGCCCGCGCGACACGGCAAGCACGGCAGGAAGGGGCTCACCGCGACGGGTGAAGGACAGCAACAGGCGGCGGGGGACGGCCGACATCACGGACTCCAGGCGGAATGACGCCTCTGTATCGGCCGCGTTTTCGAAGACTTTAGGACCTCTTCTTCAGGCGGCTGCCCAGCGCCATCCACTGCGCACGTTGTAGCCCGCGCAGACGACCGCACGATGACGGCGGCGCGCGCTGGGAATCCCCGCATGGCGACGTCGGCCGGGTCTCGGCGGTGGCTTGATGCCATCACGACGGCAATGGAGGCATGCTGCAGGCAGCCGTCCCGGACCCCGCCATGACCCGCACCGATGCGTCACCCAAGCTGCTGCCGCCCTCGCGCTGGCGAACGCTGCCGCGCGGCTTCTATCGCCGCCATCCCACCGAAGTGGCGCCGGAGCTGCTCAACAAGCTGCTGGTGCGCGACGATGGGCGCGCGGGGCGGATCGTGGAGGTGGAAGCCTATGCGGGCGACCAGGACCCGGCGGCGCATTCCTTTCGCGGCATGACCGCGCGTACCGCCAGCATGTTTGGCGAGTGCGGTCACCTGTATGTGTATTTCACCTATGGCATGCATTGGGGCAGCAACGCGGTGTGCGGCGAGGTCGGCCAGGGCTGGGGCGTACTGTTGCGGGCGCTGGAACCCGTGGACGGCTTGGATCTGATCCGTGCTGCGCGCCCGGCGATCCGCCGCGACCGCGAGCTGGCCAGCGGTCCGGGGCGCTTGTCCCAGGCGATGGGCATCACCAAGGCATTCGATGGCGCCGACCTGGTGAAGAACGACCGTGGCATCCGCATCGTGTCCGATGGCCTGCCACCGCCGGCGGACCCGGTGGCCGGGCCGCGCATCGGCATCCGGCGTGCGGTGGAATTCCCGTGGCGCTGGCACGTTCGCGGGCATGCGCATGTATCTGGGCCGGTGTCGGGACGACAGGCGTAACGACCAACGGTTGTTACCCACCGGGTAGCGCACGACCGTTGGTCGTGCGCGGCGCCCGCAACAGCGGCAACGGATCGTACGCGCCGTTGGCCCCATAGATGCCCCAATGCAGGTGCGGCGGCGTGCCGGCGGCGTTACCACTGTCGCCCACGTACCCCAGCACCGTTCCTTCCTGTACCACCTCGCCTTCCACCAGATTGGCGCGCCAATCCTCCAGGTGCGCGTAGTAATAGCGCTCGCGCGCCGGCCCCACCACCCACACCTGGCGCCCCCCCAGGCCGGTATCCCGCACCGCCACCACCACGCCTGCCGTGGCACTGACCACGGGCGTGCCCCGCTTGGCGAAGATATCCACGCCGGCATGGGTACGGTCGCGCCCGCGCGGTGCGCCAAAGGTATCGGCAATGCGCCGCGCCGCCACTCCCTCCACCGGCACGGGCAGCGATGTGGGCGGCGGCATGCGCGACAGTTCCCACATCGCACGCGGTGCCTTCAGCCAGTCACTGTTCCAGAGTGCCACCCCCGCGATGCCAAGCACCGCAGGAATCAGAAGCCAACCCAGCCAGCGACGAAACGTTCGAGCCGGCGAACGGCGTCGTGCCTGCGTGGCCGGCACGGAATCTTCACCGGAGTCGGGGAGCGTCATCATGGCAAAGATGGTCGCACACCATCAGTGCACGCCTTATGCACGCGCAGCGCGGTCCGCTTGCATTTCGCGGTAGTGCCGCCATGACCTTACACACCATGCGACCAGAAATATGGTGATGAGTCCAAGGATGGCGAACGAGATCCAGAAACCAATCGGATTCGCCCCCCAGGACAGAAGCCTTTCATGCTGGCCGTGATAGCGCCCATGCACATCAAAGAAGCCGGAACCGCAGCTCCTCTTCCTACGAAGAAGACACAACATGTAACCCGCATTGAGTACGTGACCGCACAGATAAAGGAAGAGTCCACTTCCGATCACGCTTCCCACCAGGTTTGCCGTGGCCCCGCGCTGACTGATCGCCATGTCGCGGGATGGATAGAAGAAGCTGCCGAGCCAGCCTGCAAGCAGGATGACTGCGATGAGCATGGCGATCTCAAATGGCTCCGCGTTCTGCGGGCGCACCCGGTTCAGCATCTCCGCGAATTGGCTGACTGTAATGTTCTGTTTCATCGTTCCATGCCTGCTTCGCCCACACTGAGGACATGCCCGCAGCTTCCGGCGGCAGGCACACTACCGGCATCCAACCCCGGACGGCGGACAATAGCGCGCTGGCAAACCGCCGCCTAGGGGGTCGCTTCCCGCAGCGGAATGCGCAGCAAGCTGTCCGGGTGCCAGTCGATCTTCAGCGGCACACCGGCGTCGGCCACGGACTCATCGCTCACGTCGCGGCCGGTGCCGTGGTTGACCTGGTGCTGCGCGTCCTTGAGCACGTCCACGATCACCAGCAGGCGGCTGCCGGCGGCCAGTTGCCGCCCGGTCATGCGCGTGCGCTGCAGCGGCAGCGTGGTCCAGCGGCCCGGCGTGAGAAGCTGACGATGGGTCATGTCGCGGGCGTAGCTGGCGCGGCCAACGAAGTAGGACAGCTGCATCACCCGCCCGTCCTGCATCAGCTCGTACAGCGTGACCGTCAGGTCGACGTCGCGCTTGTTGATGCGGATCTTGAGGTCGCCGGAGAAGCTGCCGACCACGTCGACCGGCGCGGGAAACGCGTCGCTGACGAAGGCCAGGCCTCCGTCGGTCGGCGCCCCGTCGCGCATAATCGGATAGGGATAGTAGGAATGGCGCTGGGTGCTGCGATCCGCGAAATCCACCGTCTGGCTGATGGCATCGCGCTGGTGCGGCACCTGTTCGCTCAGGCGGTAGCGGTCGCCGTCGCGCGCGCTGGTGAGGTGGAACGCGCGGTACGCGCCCGCCGCCGCGTCCAGCGAGGGGGCGTGTTCCCAGCGGTTGGCGCCCATCAACTGGTAGTTGACCCGGTCCGAGAGCAGCGCAGGCAGCGGCGCGCCGCGCAGCACATGATCGAACCATTCGAAGGTGATGCCCTGGGTGTCGAACTGTGCCACCGGGTCCACGGCATAGCCGCGCAGCTCCATCGCCTTCACCGACGCCTGTGATCCGAAGTGATCGTACGGCCCGATCAGCAGGCGGTGGTCGGCGCCGGGCACGCGGCGGGTGTGCTGTTTGAAGTATTCCAGCGCCGAGATCTGGCCGTCGTCGTAGTAACCGGTGACGGAGAGTACGGGAATGGTGATGCGCGCGTAGTCGTCGCCATAGGGCACCATCGCCTGCCAGTAGGCGTCGTAATCTGGATGCGCCAGCCAGCGCTGCAGCCAAGGATTGGGTGTTCCATCCACTGCGTCGATCTGTCGGTAGGGGCGGCCGGATCGATACCAGTTTTCGGTGAGCGCGTCCCAGCGGCTGCGCTGGTTGTACGTATCGTTGTCGAGCAGGCGGGTGTTGGCCACATAGAACGGCCAAGCATAGTTGGCCGAGAGGAACACGTTGTTCTCCATCGGCAGGCCCAGCCCCGGGATCGCCGCCACGTAGGGGGCGATGGCCTTGAGCGCGGGATGCGCGTGCTTGGCGGCGGCCCACGCGGCAAAGCCGCTATAGCTGCCGCCGTACATCACCACCTGGCCGTCGTTCCAGGGCTGGCGGCTGATCCAGTCGATGGCCGCGTTGGCGTCCTCGCCCTCCGTTTCATAGGGCGCCACCTGCCCGGTGCCGTCGCGCTTGCCGCGTGCGTCCACCACCACGCCGACATAGCCCCGTGCGGCAGCCAACGCGGCCTGGCTGCGGTTCTTCTGCGGGTTGGTGTAGATGGTGAACATCATGGCCGCCGGCTGGGGAGCGCGCACGCCACGCTGGCGCACCATATGCGCCGAGAGCACCACCCCGTCCCCGGCGGGAATGCGTACGTCATCGTCGATCTCGAAACGGCGCCCCTCGTCTTCCTCGATCAACGACGGTGCCAGGTTCGTGGTAGAGGCGTAGGTCTGCACGAACGCGGCCTGGCGCAGCACCTCCAGCGCCCCGTCGCGCGTGATACTGGATTTTCCGGCCTGCGCGGCCAGCGCGTCGCGCAGCTCGGCCTGCGCGCCCGCCAGATTCGTCACGAACCAATAGTGCGTCTGCAGCGCCGCCAGATCGTCGAGCCGTGCGAACTGTGCGCGGAATGCGCGGGCGTAGGCGACTTCAAGAGTGTCCCCGGTATCCGCGCGCGCCTGGGCATACAGCAGGTACGGCACCCAGCGCTGCGCCCGTGCTGGGTCGCCCGCATCTCGGAACGACTGCTGCAGGCGCTCGATGGCGGCGGTGGCCTGCGCAGGGCGACCCGCCACCAGCAGCAGCTGGCTGCGCTGAACATCGGTCAGGCTGCTGTCCGACGGCGGGTCCAGCAGTTCGCCCGCCAGCGCCGCCAAGGCGGCGTCACGCGTTGCCGGCGGGGCGTCGGCAGGCAACGACCAGCGCAGCGATGCGCCCTCTGCCGCGATGCCGGCCAATGGCAGCAGCAGGAGAAGTACCAGCGGGAACATCCAAAACAGGCGCCGCTGCGGGCGTACGGCAGCATGCAGATCAGGTGCAACCACGGTGCAGTCCTTGCCAGGCGATGGGTGGATCGAAGCTTACCCTGCCCAAGGGCCATGCCATACTCGGGTGGCAACCGGCGTCGTCATTCACCCAGCCAAGGTCCGTGCATGTCCGCTACTGCTACCTGTCCCCGCTGCGCGACGCAGTTTGACGGCCGCAAGGCACTGTTGAGTGGCGGTGTCTCGCCGTTCTACTCGCCGTTCTCCAAGCGCACCGTCGCGCTCAAGGTGCGTTGCCCCTATTGCCACCACGAGTTCGCCTCGCCGGACGTCCAGCTGTTCGGCTTCCTCTCGCTCAACGGTTACCGAATGGTGGTCATCGCCCTGCTGGTGGCCTGCGTGGTGCTGGCCAAGTACCTGCCGCACTGACCTACCCGCGTTACGACACCGGCACCGCCTCGGGGAAGGTCCATCGGCCGTCCAGTATCTCTGGCCGTGGACGGTACAGGCGCACCAGGTAATTCCAGCCTTCCATGATCGGCAGGCAGTTCGGCACCTGGCCGTCGCAGCCACCGAACTGGATGTCCACCGAACCGTCGTCATTCTTCTTCGCGGTCACGTTGTTGAGCGTGTAGGCGTTCTGCGCGTTCTTCTCGTAGTAGCCCTTGCCGTTGTAGAGACTGACCGACCAGAAGCCATCCACGGGCACATCTGCGACGTGCAGGCGGTAGACCGTCTTGCCGTCGTTCTTCGACGGGGTGACGTTGAGGTACATCGCGTCGGCGTCGGGGTTGCCGCCCCAAGCCGAGGCCGAGCCGATCAACCGGCGCACGGGGTCCACCGTTTCGCGGGTGCCGAACATGCGGCGGGTGTCGGGCAGGGTCGCGGCCAGCGCCAGCAAGGCCTCGCGCACCTTGCCCTGGCTGACAGCATCCCACTTCGGCACGTCGAAGCTGCCCGGGGATGCCTGCTGCACCTTGATCGCATCCTGCAGCGCATGCACCTGCGCGACGTCTTCGGTGTTGGCGGGGTCGACCAGGGTGCGCACGGCGGCGATGACGTAGCGGGTTCCGTCCTTGCCGCGGCTCAAGGTGTAGGTGCCGGGCTTGTAGGCGACCTGCGTGGTGTACTGGTCTTCATCGATGATCTGCATCGACATGAAACGCTTGCCTGCATCCGGCAGCGTGATGGTCACCGGCCCAGCGTCCAGATCGAAGACCGCCGCAGAGTAGAGCGTGTCGCGGTTCATCCGGATGACGCTCTGGTTGTCGATCGCCGTAGGCTCGCGGCGATGCACGAATTTCCCGAGGCCACCGTCCTTGACCGTGGAGGCGAAGTACACATCACTCTCCGCGCGCGGAAAATTGTCGGCCGTCACCGGCACGCTGCCGGGCTCGGGCACCTGCGCTGCCGGTGCGGGGGATGCAGCAGGTGCCGGCGCGGTGGCAGCCGCAGGCGGCTGCGCGGCGGGCGCAGGGGCCGCCTCGGGTTCGCGACGGCAGGCCGTCAGCGCCGATAGGGCGGTCAACAACACCAGGGCAGTACGGACAACACGCAGCATCGAAGTACTCACGGCGGTGATCTCCAGAGCGTGATGCAAGCCATCTGTGGAATGCCGACGCAGCCACACCGGCAGGGACCTCGCCCGGATGGTAACAACGGGGAAACGCCACCAGTACCGTATTTCTACTGGCGCATGCGGTGCTGCCGTTACAGCTCCCGCGCCCACAGCTGCGATGCCTGCGGCTTGCCGAACAGCTGTTCCTGCTGTTCGGTCAGGAAATCGAAGCCGGTGGTCTCGAACAACCGGCGGGCGTCGGTCAATGCGGCGTTCGTCCATAGCACCATCCGCTTGTAGCCCACCGCACGTGCAAAGCCGATGGCCTCCTCCACCAAGCGATGGCCGATGCCCTGGCCACGCGCCGTAGCGTCCACGTACAGCAGCCGCAGTTTGGCGGTCTGCGCATCGTGGCGGACCACGAAGATGGAGCCGACCGGCGTACCGTCCTGTTCCGCAATCCAGCAGCGCTCTGTCTGCGGGTCGTGCTCGCGGATGTAGCGCGCCACGATGTCGGCCACCAGCGCTTCGAATGTCGCGTTCCAGCCGTATTCCCGCGCATACAGCGCGCCCTGCTTGTGCACGATCCAGCCCATGTCGCCCGGGCGTGGATCGCGCAGCGCGTAGTCGGTGCGCGCACCGGCGAGCAGGGACTGCACCTCGCGCAGTGCATCGGCCAGCCGCTGCTGGGCGGCGCCACTGAGCGCGGCCACCACACCACCGACGCGCGCGTTGGCAGCGACATCCAACTGTTCAAACGCCGCGCGGCCCGCCTCTGTGAGGGCCAACGCACTGGCCCGCGCATCGGCGGCGGCGGTCTGCCGAGTCACCAGCCCACGCGTTTCCAGGCTGCTCAGCAGCCGGCTCAAGTAGCCGGCATTGAGGTCCAGTCCCCGGCACAGTTCGGCGGCGGTCACGCCCCGCCGGTCGGCCAACGCGAACAGCACGCGCACTTCGGTAAGCGAGAAACCTGCCGGGATGTCTGCTTCGAGCGCGCCCATGTGATGCGGGTAGAAGCGGTTGAACGCGCGAACCTGCGCGATCGCAGTGCTGAGCAGCTCGGACATGAGAATGACCATTAGTTTGCTTGAAGCAACTATTACTTGCTTATAGCAAGGATGCAAGCTGATTTTGTGACCGATAACCCATGCAATATCTTCAAAACGAAAGATTCGTTGCAGTACGGTTTACGTTCTGTTAATTCTTCGTGCAGCGCACCAAAAAGCCCCTGGCGCGCAGGGAACCCACGGGAAGAACGACCAACCGAACGACAACTTCGACTCTGACTGCAAGGTGCATGCATGAACTACGGCATAGGCAAGTGTGTTCACGCTCCAACAGCATTTTCGCCATTGGCATCTGCGGTAAAGGTGGCCCTGGCCACCGCACTGCTGGTCACCAGCTCCATCGCGGCGGCCCAGGAAAGCAGCCCCCCGGGCAGCGCCGAAACTTCCACCCTCGATACGGTGTCGGTGCTGGGTAGCCGCACCAAGCCGCGCACCGTCTCGTCGTCGGCCGTGCCGATCGACATCATCAGCGGTGAGGAATTCCGCAACCAGGGCGCCACCGATGCCCTGGACCAGCTCAAGGTGCTGGTCCCCTCATTCAACGTCAGCACCATTCCCATCGACGACGCCGCCAGCCTGATCCGCCCGGCCAACCTGCGCGGCCTGCCGCCGGACAACACCCTGCTGCTGGTCAACGGCAAGCGCTTCCATCGCGCGGCCGTGATCACCTTCCTCGGCCATGGTCTTTCCGATGGCGCGCAGGGGCCAGACCTGTCGGTGTTCCCGTCCCTGGCGCTGGAGCAGGTGGATGTGCTGCGCGACGGAGCGGCGGCCCAGTACGGTTCCGACGCCATCGCCGGCGTCATCAACTTTGGTCTGAAGAAACTGCGCGAAGGCGGCACCTTCGAAGCGTTCGCCGGCCAGTACTACAAGGGCGACGGGCTCACCACACAGTACTCGGCGCAGATCGGCCTGCCGCTGACCGAACGCGGTTTCGCCACCCTGACCGCCGAATGGCGCAACGCCGACGACACCTCGCGCAGCGTGCAGCGCGATGACGCGGCGGCCGCCATCGCCGCCGGCTACCCCGGCGTGGGCCAGCCGGCCCAGGTATGGGGTTCGCCCAAGGTCGACGACGACCTCAAGCTGGTCGCCAACCTCGGCCTCACCACCGACAGCGTGGACCTGTACCTGTTCGGCAACTACGCCAAGCGAGACGTCGACGGCGGCTTCTACTTCCGCGACCCCACGTCGCGCTCGGGTGTGTATTCCAACGACGGCGGCGACACCCTGCTGGTGGGCAACCTCACCGGCGCCGGGGCGTGCCCGACCATTCCGCTGCGCGACGGCGCGGGCACCCTGCTGCCCTACACCACGGTGAGCGGCGCGGTGGCCGCGCTGCCGGCCAACTGCTACACCTTCCTGTCCAGCCTGCCCGGCGGCTTCACCCCGCGCTTCGGCGGCAAGCTGGAAGACGCCTCGGTGTTCGCCGGCGCCAAGGGCACCCTGGGCGAGTGGTACTGGGACGTGAGCGGCTCGTGGGGCCGCAACGATATCGAGTTCATCATCTACAACACCGTCAACGCCTCGCTCGGCCCCGACCAGCCGGCTGGCCTGTACTTCCGCCCGGGTGGCAACACCCAGACCGAGAAGAGCGTCAACGTCGATGTGAGCCGCGACATCGCCACCAGCTTCACCGCCCAACCGCTGCGCCTGGCGGCCGGTGCGGAGTGGCGCGAGGAGAGCTTCAAGATCAGCCCCGGCGATGGCCCGTCCACCGCCATCGGCCCGCTGACCGAGCAGGGCTTCGCACTGGGCTCCAACGGCTTCAACGGCTTCAGTGCGCGTACCGCCGGCACCTTCGACCGGCGCAACTGGGCCGCCTATGCCGACCTGGAAGCGCAGGTCACCGAGCGCCTTCTGCTGGCGGCTGCGCTGCGCTTTGAAGACTACGATTCGTTTGGCAGCACCACCAATGGCAAGGTCACCGGGCGCTTCGACTTCAACGAACACTTCGCCCTGCGCGGTGCCTACAACACCGGCTTCCGCGCCCCCACGCCGGGCCAGGCCAACATCAGCCAGATCAGCACCGTATTCGGCGGCACCGCGCTGGAAGACATCGCCACCCTGCCGCCCACCAACCCCATCGCCCAGCTCAAGGGCGCCCGCCCGTTGACGCCGGAAGAGTCGAAGAACATTTCCTTCGGCGCGGTGTGGACCGAAGGCAACTACCTGCTCACCCTGGACGGCTACCAGATCAAGGTGGAAGACCGCATCGCGCTCAGCACCAGCTTCGCGGTCACCCCCGCAGAACGTGCAGCGCTGGTCGCCGGCGGCAACCCGGAGGCGGCGTCGATCTCGCAGGTGACCTACTTCGGCAATGCGTTCGACACCACCACCACCGGCGTGGACCTGGTCACCAGCTACCGCAGCGACCATTTCGGTGGCACCACCACCTACTCGCTGGCCGCCAACTGGAACCGTACCAAGGTGGACCGCTTCAACCCCGACTTCATCGACGAGGCGCGGGTGTACAAGCTGGAGAAGTCGCTGCCCAAGACCAAGGGCTACTTCAGCATCAACCACCAGCGGCAGATCTTCCACGCCAACCTGCGCTTCAACTATTACAGCTCCTGGTACGAAGACCACCTGGACAGCGGGGTGATCTCCGCCGACGACGGCGGCCTGCCCATCTACGGCGGCAGCGCCTTGATCGTCGATGCCGAAGTGGGCTGGAAGTTTGATTCGGGGCTGTACTTCAGCCTCGGCGCGCAGAACCTGTTCGACCGTGTGCCGGCCAAGAACCCCTGGGGCGGCGTGGCCGGTGCCGAGTATCCGGTGCACTCGCCGTACGGCTTCAATGGCGGCTTCTACTACGCACGCGTGGGCTGGAAGTTCTAGGGAAGCACTTGTTGGGCACAGGCGGCGGGATCCCGGGGGGTCCCGCCGTTTGCGTTTTCGCCGCAGCCAAACCGTTCAGCCTTCGCCGCCAGGGGAAAATACGCCACCACCACGCGCTGCGGCCATAATCAGCACCGCTTCATTGCGTCTGCCATACGTTGCCGGCCACGGGGAGGGATCCCCCGGGCCTGACCCCACGACCGCGAGTACAGCTCTTGAACCCTTCGGATTCGACAGACAGCCACGCCGAGCGCGACACCGAACGCGTGAAGATGGCGCTCGCCGCCGGCGCCATCATCGGCACCTGGTTCTGGGATGTGGCACACGACCAGGTGACCATCGACGACGCCCTGGCCAGTGCCTTCGGGCTGGAGCCAACGGCGGCGCGCGGCGATCTGCGCCTGGACGCGCTGGTGGCGGAGGTTCACCCGGACGACCGGGCCGGCCTGCAGGCGGCGATCGCCGACGCCCTGCGCAACGGTGGCCGCTACGCGCATCAGTACCGCACCCGAGGCAGCGACGGCCAGTACCGCTGGATCGAAGCCATCGGCTGGGTCGACCTGGATGCGGACGGGAAGGCCGTCAATTTCCCCGGCGTCCTCATCGACATCCATGACCGCCGCCGTATCCAGGCCGAGCGCGATCAGGCGCAGACCCTGCTTCGCTCCTTCGTCGAGGCCGCGCCGGGCGTGGTCTACGCCAAGGACCGCCAGGGCCGCATCCTGATCGGCAACCGTGGCACCACCGACCTGATCGGCGTGCCGCCGGAGCAGTACGTGGGCCGTACCGACGCCGAGCTGCTGAGTGACCCGGCGCAGGCCGCAGCGGTGATGCGCACCGACGAACGGGTGATGTCCAGCGGCCAGACCGAGCAGCTGGAAGAGGAAGTGAGCTTCCCCGATGGGCGGCGTGCCTACTGGCTCTCGACCAAGGCCCCGCTGCGTGATGCCGAAGGCAACATCGTGGGCCTGGTCGGCACCTCACTGGACATCACCGACCGCAAGGCCGCCGAAGCACGCCACCTGGAAGTGGAAGAACGCTACCGGCTGGCCGCGCGCGCCACCAACGACGCGATCTGGGACTGGCGGATCTCCGACGGCCAGGTGATCTGGAACGAGGCGCTCGCCACGCTGTTCGGCCATGCCCTGAGCGAGACCAGCGCGCAGTGGTGGCTGGACCATATCCACCCGGACGATCGTGAGCGGGTGGAACACGGCATCCATGCGGTGATCTACAGCGACCAGACCACCTGGTCGGAGGAATACCGTTTCCTGCGCGCCGATGGCAGTCATGCCGCCGTGCTGGACCGTGGTGCCGTGCTGCGTGGCGCAGGCGGCGAGCCGCTCCGCATGATCGGCGCCATGCTCGATCTGTCCGGGCGCAAAGCGGCCGAGGCCGCACTGGCCGATCGTGAACAACGCCTGCAGGAGTTGAACGAGCATCTTGAAAGCCGCGTGCTGGAAGAAGTTGCCGAGCGCTCGCGGGTGGAAGACGCGCTGCGGCAGAGCCAGAAGATGGAGGCGGTGGGCCAGCTCACCGGTGGCATCGCGCACGACTTCAACAACATGCTGACCACCATCATGGGGCCGCTGGACCTGCTCGACACGCGTCTGGGCGACAGCGACCCGCGCACCAAGCGCTACATCGACATGGCGCTGGACGGTGCGCGGCGTGCCGCCCAGCTCACCCAGCGCCTGCTGGCGTTCTCACGCCGGCAGCCGTTGCAGCCGGTGCCGGTGGATGCGAACCGGCTGGTGGCCGGCATGTCCGACCTGCTCGCGCATTCGCTGGGCCGCAGCGTGCGCCTGGAAACCGCGCTGGCCGAGGGGCTGTGGTGGATCCACGCCGATGCCAACCAGCTGGAGAACGTGATCCTCAACCTGGCCGTCAATGCGCGCGACGCGATGCCCGGCGGCGGCCGGCTGGCCGTGGAAACCGGCAACTGCGAGGTCTCCCCCGCCAGTGCCGCAGATCACCCGGGTGTTCCCGCCGGCCAGTACGTCACGGTGGTGGTCTCCGACACCGGTACCGGCATGCCGCCCGAGGTGATCGCCAAGGCCTTCGAACCGTTCTTCACCACCAAGCAGGTGGGACAGGGCACCGGGCTCGGCCTTTCGCAGGTATACGGCTTCGTCAAACAGTCGTCCGGTCACGTGAAGATCTGCTCGACGGTCGGCCAGGGCACCACCGTGAGGGTGTACCTGCCCCGCCACACCGGTCCCATCGACGTGCCGGGCGCAGCGGGCGCCGGCGCAGGACCTGGCGGCGGGGCCAAGGACCGCGAACTGATCCTCATCGTCGAAGACGAGCCGGCAGTGCGGCAGCTGTCCATCGACGTGCTCACCGAGCTTGGCTACCCGGTGCTGGCCGCCGATGGCGCGGCGGCGGCGTTGAAGCTGATCGATGCCCACCCTGACATCGCGCTGCTGTTCACCGACGTGGTGATGCCCGAGGTCAACGGACGCGAACTGGCCGACGAAGCGCTGCGCCGCCGCCCGGCGCTGAAAGTGCTGTTCACCAGTGGCTACAGCCGCAACGCGCTGGAGCACGACGGTGTGCTGGCACCGGGCGTGCAGCTCATCGGCAAGCCGTATGCGCTGGACGCCCTGGCAACGCGCGTGCGCGCCATGCTCGGCGAACCCGGCTGAGCGGCTACTGCGGCGCCACCACTTCGCCATCTTCCTTGGTGAACGGCGTCGCCAGCGGCGGCAGGATCTGCAGCACCACTTCCGACGGGCGGCACAGACGCGTGCCGCGCTCGGTCTGCACCAGAGGGCGCTGGATCAGGATCGGCTGCGCCAGCATCGCATCCAGCAGCGCGTCATCGCTGAGCGCGGCATCGTCCAGGCCCAGCGCCAGATACGGGGCTTCCTTCTGCCTGATCGCATCGCGTACGTGCAGTCCGGCGTCGGCGATGAGCTGGGCCAGGCGCTCGCGAGTGGGTGGGTGAATCAGGTACTCGATCACCTCCGGCTCGATGCCGGAATGGCGAATCAGTGCGAGCGTATTGCGCGAGGTGCCGCACCTCGGGTTGTGATAAATGGTGGCGTTCATGGCATTTCCTGTTCGTTGAAGCAGGCGCTGTGCGCACCTGTGGTCAATAGCTTATCTGGCCGTCGTCGCTCGGCCCTTGGTCGAAACATGCGATCAGCAGCTCGGTCAATGCCCGCACCTTCAGCGACGCGTGCGGTCCCGGGGGGCGGATGACGTAGATGCCGGCAGGCGGTGGCGGGTAGCGCGGCATGACATGCACCAGCGCACCGGTATCCAGATGTGGCTGGGTCAGCCCATCGGGAAGCCAGGCGATGCCCAGCCCCGACAGTGCTGCCGCCAGCAGCGCTGTGCCGTTGTCGGCCTTGAAGCGCCCACGCGGATGCACGGTCAGCACGGTATCGCCGTCGAGGAACTGCCAAGGCTCGGTTCCCTGCATCAGCGCCTCGTGTGCGGCCAGCGCGTCCGGCGTCTCCGGCGAACCATGCGCATCGAGATAGGCCGGGCTGGCCACCAGCTTTCCGTAGAGCGGCCCGACACAGCGCGCGACCAGATTGGAATCCTGCAGGTAGCCCACGCGCACGGCGCAATCGAAACCTTCGGCAACCATGTCGACGAAGCGGTCGCTGTAGGCCGCATGCACGTGGAGCTGCGGGTGGCGCCGGGCCATGTCCGCGAAGACGGATGCGAAATGCGTCGGCCCGAAGGTCAGCGGCGCCGCAATGCGCAGCCGGCCACGCAGGTCGCCGTTGGGCAGGATGGCTTCCCGGGCAGCGTCCATCTCCGCGCACGCACGGGCGGCATGGTCGCGGAAGGTGGCTCCGGCCTCGGTGAGCGCCGCGCCACGCGTGGTGCGTGCGAGCAGCTGCACGCCCAGCGCCGCCTCCAGCCGCGCGAGCCGGCGGCTGACGATGGACTTGGCTACGCCCAACCGGCGTGCCGCCGGTGACACGCCGCCGGCATCAGCCACTTCCACGAATGTGCGCAGGTCTTCGATATCCACTCTGGCCTCCCCTTCACCCCGACAGCCTGACACAGCTGCCACCCATTCAGCGTTCCGCATTGCGCGACACAGCTTGGCGCCGAACGCGGCTACCGGCGTGCGGGCCGCGATGACAAGGTTTGTCTTCGCTTCGCTCCGCCCACTACAGGATGAACCCATGACGTTCCGCAACGGTCTTGCCTCGCTGCTTCGCCCCGAAGATTCCGTTCTTGTTCTCATCGACCACCAGCCGTACCAGCTGGCCAACCTCAACAGCCACGATCCGCAGGCCGTGGTGAACAACGCTACCGCGCTGGCCAAGACCGCCAAGGCCTTCGGCGTTCCCACCATCCTCACCAGCGTGATCGCCGAACGCGGCGGGCTGATCTTCCCGCACATCACCGACGTGTTCCCCGGCCAGGAGGTCATCGACCGCACCTTCATCAACACCTGGGAAGACAAGAACGTGGTGGACGTGGTCAAGGCCACCGGCCGCAAGCAGCTCATCATCGCGGGCCTGTGGACCGAGATCTGCGTGGCCATGCCGGTGATCCAGGCGCTGGGCGAAGGCTGGGACGTCACCGTCATCACCGATGCCTGCGGTGCGGTGTCGGTCGAAGCGCACGCGGTTGCCATCCAGCGCATGATCGCCGCCGGCGCGAACGTCATGACGTGGATCGCGCTTGCCGGCGAATGGCAGCGCGACTGGGCGCGGCCGGAGCACGTGGCCGAAGTGACCGAGGTCTTCAAGCAGCACGCCGCCGGCAGCGGTATCGCCTACCTGTGGGAGCAGCAGCTGCTCAACACGCCGGTGCCCGCCCCCGCTGGCTGATCGCGCTGGCGCTCCGTAGTACCGCTGTCCCCGGCGTCTGGCCCGGGACAGCACCGTTACGCCCGTGCTGAAATCCGGTGCGCAGGTGCGCTGCCGCGCTCCGGATGCAAGAATGGTCTTGACCCAGGCCCGAGTGTTTCGATGGATCGACCATGCTGAGCCAGCATCTGCTGTTTTTCTTTGCCATGCTCGGTGCGTTCAATGGCATCGGGCTGGCGTCGTTCCTGTGGTGGGGCGCGCAGGGCCAGGCGCCACTGCGCTGGCTGTCGCTGCTGATCCTGGCCGTGGGCGTACGTACCGGAAAGTCGGTGGCGTTCTATTTCTGGCCCGACATCCCCCGCATCGTCCTGCAGTTCGGCCTGACCGCCTGTTTCCTGATCGGCCCGTGCCTGTTCTTCCTGGTGCGCGCGTGCCAGAGCGATGCGCCCGGCCGGTGGCGCATCGACCGCTGGCATGTGGCCGCGCTGCTGGTGGTCGCGGTCGGGACAAACCTGTTCCTGCCCTACACCGGCTACCCCGAGCTGTGGCGGTATGTGATCACCCCGGGCATCAACTACGTCTGGCTCGGCTACCTGCTGCTGACCGCGGTCCAGCTCTACCGCCACCGCACCGCGCTGGCGGGGGCGCCCACGGGTCCCCTGCTGCTGGGCGCGCTGGCGGGGGTGTGGATCATCTGGATCGCGTACTACACCGCCGGCTACACCTCCTACATCGTGGGCGCCCTGTCCTTCACCTTCGTGCTGGCATTGAGCGTGGTGGTCTACCTGCGCCAACGCTCCGGCCAGGCAACGGTCGAGCCCTACCAGGACCGCCGGATTCCCCAGACCGAGGCGGCCGCCCAGCTGCAGGCGCTGGCGGAGCTGATGGAGAAGGAACGGCTGTACCTGGACGCCAGCCTTACCCTGCCGCGCCTTGCCCGCCGCCTGGGCATGCCGCAGACCCGGCTGTCGCAGCTGCTCAACGCCAACAACCAGACCTCGTTCAAGCAGTACCTGGCGCAGCTGCGCGTGGTGGAGGCCAAGGCGCTGCTGCGGCAGGTGCCGCCCAAGCCGCTTGAGCTCGTCGCCGAGCAGGCCGGCTTCCAGTCCATGTCCACCTTCCACAGCGCGTTCAAGAAGCACGAAGGGATCACCCCGGCGGCATTCCGGGCGGCCGCGGCAGTCTCCTAGAATCGATTCCAGCAGTACGGGAACGGTTTTCAAGATATTGATTTGAAAGCGATTGGTTAGCGTAGCGGCTCCTCCCTGCGAGCCAGCGCCATGACCGCCTCCCGTTACATCCTCTCCCTGCTGTTCCTGCTGATTGGCAACCTGACCGGCGGCGTCTGCCAGGCCGACGCGGCAGCCAACGCCCGCCGTGCCGGCCAGGAGCGCGTCCTCTTCGTCGTCTCCAGCACCAAGCTCCACGGCAGCTCGGCGCTGCCGGCCAGCGTGAGCTTCGGCGAGGTGGTGCATGCCTGGGACACCTTCCATGCCGCCGGCTACGCCGTGGACTTCGTCTCGCCGGACGGCGGCGACGTGCCGATCCTGGACGCCTATGTCAGCGACGACGTGGAGGCGCGCCTGAAGGACGCCCGCATCATGACCGGGCTGCGCAACACCGCCACGCCGGACCAGATCGAGCCCGCCCGCTACCGCGCCGTGTATTACGTGGGCGGCAGCAACGCCATGTACGGGGTGCCGGAGAACGCCGCCCTGCAGCGCATCGCCCTGCATGTGTATGAGCGCAACGGCGGCGTGGTCTCGGCCGTCTGCCATGGCACCGCCGGCATCGTGAACCTCACCCTGGCCGGCGGCCAGAGCCTGCTGGCTGGCAAGCGCATCACCGGCTTCCCCGAACAGCACGAGGATCGCGACGCCGCTTACTTCCGCGAGTTTCCGTTCCTGATGGGCAAGACCGTCACCGCGCGCGGCGGCGTGTTCAGCGCCATCGACGCCGAAGACCCCTATGTCCAGGTTGATGGCCGTGTGGTCACGGGGCAGAACTACGCCTCTGCCAGGCCCGTCGCCGAAGCCGTGGTGGAGGTGCTTCGCAAGAACGCGTCCAAAAAGCCCGCAGGCAGCGCGGCCAGCAACTGATCCGCCACGACACACACACCCTCGAACCCAACCAAGACCAGGAATGCCATGAACATCGCGATCCGAACCCTCTGCCTTTCCGCCGCTCTTGCGCTGCTTCCCGCCACCGTCATGGCGCAGACCAACGACCGAGCAGCCGTTGACCAGGTAATGCAGACCATGATGCGCGGCTTCGAAGCCGGCGACCCCACGATCATCCTGCAGGTACTCAGGAAAGACGGCGTAGTGGTCGGCTACTCGCCAGTTACCAAGGGCATGATGCAGGTCAGCGCCGAAGAATGGGCGAAGGGCTTCCCCGGCGCGCCGGCCGCCGATGAGGACAAGCGCCACCGCAAGTACGAGATCCTGGACGTGACCCCGCACGGCGCACTGGTGAAGGTATCCCTGGACTACCCGCGCTGGGATGGCGTGGACTACCTCGGCCTGGCCAAGATCGACGGCAAGTGGATGATCATCAGCAAGTCGTGGACCGGCACGAGCAAGCCGGCTGCGCCGTAAGGCGGTTGCGCACCTGAGAGGACTTGATGCTGAAGGCGCCGTCCAATGGCGCCTTCATGCTGTGGGTGGCCACTCGCCGCGCGTCGTCAACTGTTCGTACCAGTCGACCATGCCCAGGTCGTCAAGCCCATACTCACCCCTGTTGGACTTCCACACCATGGGCGGGTCCAGCTTGCGTAACGCCTCCAGTGCGCCTTGCACCGATGTAGCGGTCGCCCTCTTTCCCACTACATCACTAATTGCCTTCAGCGTAGTGGCCCCGTAGGGACTAAACGTGTCACCGCTCTCCATCAGCACGGTCAGTATCGCTTTCTGCATCGCGGTGCGTGCAATGAAGCGATCCGAATACTGCTCGTACTCGGCCCGTATGATTGCCTGCGCGTGATCAAGCACTGCCGCTTCGAAGGCCAGGCCTCCACAGGTGACGGGATTCAGGGCGTTGCTGATGGCATCGTCCATCACTTTCGGCCGATGACCGAGGAGTTCAAATGCATGGCTTAGTGCGCCGATGTTGATTGCACCAAGCTTCGGATTGCTTTGCGCGAGCAGGCCGGTCAGCCAGCCGACGTAGTAGCCGTCGAGCAGCGGAAGCAACTTCACCTTTGAGCCGTAGAACGCGGCTGCTTTTGAATTGGTCAGTCGGCCGAGTTTGTCGCGGTCAGAGCCGGACATGACAAGCATGAGAACGATGTTGTCAGGTTGATTGAGCGTATCGCGCGCAGCCTTCAGCTCTTTCAGCACATCCTCCCCACGCGGGCTGACCGTCAGATGTTGTGCCTCGTCCAGAATCAGTGCTATGGCCTTTCCCGTCACCTCCGCAAGCTCGCGCAGGGCTGCCATCAGCGACGAGCCGGGCGCCTTGCCGATTCTGGTCGGGTCGAATGCCAGCGATCCGCCGCCAGCACCGATCTGCACCTTTGTCAGCGCGGTGCGCTCGGCCATTCTGGCGACAAAGCCTGCGTTGGCAAGCAGAGCGCGGCTGATCTCGGCGTAGAGCAATTCTGCCGGGTCAAGGCGCAGATTTGACCAGAAGTCCAGGTAGATCACTTCGGCACCGAGTGCTTCCAGGGCTGGCCGCAAATCGCCCTTGAGAAAGGTGGACTTACCGGTGCGCCTCGGTGCCGCGAGGAACAGCCCGTCCGCGTCGCTGTTCCACTTCTGGCGACCCGACACGGAGGCAGCCATCTTTGCCGCAAGCTCAGGGCGCTCAAATCGCAACTTGCCGGTCATTACACACCAATTATTGGACGGCTTTGTAAATTACAAAGCAGACTAATAATTGGATAGTAATTCGATGCTCAGGCGAGGATTCGCAGTGACGCATTCGCCCAAAATTGCTGTTTAAGACGTTGATCTCTTTATGTAAAAATTCATGGATGCTGACGACATCCGACAGCCCTTCAACTCAGGACATGGGACCGAACGCGTCAAGATGGCGCGATTGCAAGATCGACCAGTACCCGGCCTCCGGCACATTGGCAGCGGTCGCAAAGTCGCCCAGCCATCCGGCGCAATATTCAACGAACTCCTGCTGATACCACCGCTTCACCGCCAGCAGCTCCGCGCTGGGATGGCGTGGACTACCTCGGCCTGGCCAAGATCGACGGCACGTGGATGATCATCAGCAAGTCGTGGACCGGCACGAGCAAGCCGGCTGCGCCGTAAAGCGGTTGCTCGCTCCAGAGGGTACGAGAGGAAGGCGCCGTGCTACGGCGCCTTCAGCCGTCCATCTCACGCCCCATGTCGTCCGATCTGCGCTCGAACGTCGGCCCAAGGCAGACGGCTTCCATCACGTCGCATGGCTTCATAGGCTTCAGCCATGCGTGCCGCAGGTATCACCCCGTGGGTCACAAGCGCTTCGACGAGCCAGAGCGTGCCGTGTACCTCCACCTGTTCTGCAACCGCCGCGCTCCGCAAGGGAGCATCGCCCGACAGCAGCGCGCAGTGAAGATCGCGGGCCAGAACAAGCGCGAACAGGTCATTTACGCTGGGCCTTCGGTACTTCTGACGAAGCTCCATCACGTACGCGACTGCCTCTGCCGACTGTGGAAGGACCTTCAGCCCCAGCGCTGGCAGCATGGCATGGTGCGTGGCCAGCTCTTCTACGTATAGCGTGTCGGGTGCGCAGAACTCCCAACCTGGAAGACGAAACATGTCTTGCAGCAGTCCACCGGCCGCCAGATCGATGATGATGTTGGCATCAGTGACAACCAGGCGCATCGAACGCTTCCATGCGACGGCGTAAACGCAAGTCCACCAGCGTCAGCCCCAGCAGTTCCGCCGCTTTGGATTCGCCGATCATTTCTTCGGCCAACGCGCGGTACACCAGTTGGGTGAAACGAAGGGGGTACTCCTTCGCGTACGGCTTGCCCGGCTCCTGCTCACGCCAGGTAGTGCCGCCCTCGCCCTGCTGAGCGAAGAACTCCCAGTGGCGCTTCGCTGCTGCCTTGGTGAGGATGCCAAGATGCAACGCCCGGTAGAGCCAGCCGTTCATGCTCAAGCCCCACTCATGCTTGAGCATGTACAGCTCGCGGGGCTCGACCCACGAGCGCGAGGCGCCAAGCAGGCGGACCGCTTCCTGGCGGGGCACAAGAAGCGCACTGGCGAAGCGATGGCAGGCACGTTCTTCATCCAGACCTTCGGCCAAACGGCCGCGCAGTACGAGGTGGCCAAGTTCATGGGCCAAGGTGAAACGTTGCCTGTCGCCGGGCCAGCTTTCTCCCACCACGATCACGGTATTGCCATTTGCAATGGCCACCATACCGTCGAACTTTTTCCCGCCATCGTGTGGGGTCAGGATTACCTTGATGCCCCCCTCTTCCAGCCTGTCGATGAGGTTGGCTATCGGTCCGGTGCCGAGATGCCAGGCAGCTCGCATCCGATCAGCAATCGCCTCGATCTCTTCGTATGCGTGGACGTGCGCCGGCAGCCCCTTCGGCAGCAAGAAGGCTTTGGGCCACGAGGAGGGAATGACCGCCTCCAGTTCCAGCCACCGCTCCAGCTGCTCGCGCACATCGTCGAGCGCCTGCGCTTCGTCCTGCGGCGACAGCTTGGCGTGCTTGCGGAAGTTGACGCCGGTCAGCTCGATGACGGGTTGGCGGAAGAAGTACTCCGTACGCACGCCCAGCGCGCTGCCCAATCGCAGCAGCGCCTCCGAAGAGGGCTTGATCTGGTCACGCTCGTACTTGGAAATGGCCATGGCGCTTACGCCAACGCCCTGCGCCAGTTCACGCAGAGACAGGCCTGCAGCCACACGGCCTTGTTTGATGCGGGCACCCAGCATAGAACCTCGGTTTACACGACGCAGGAGATTGCGGATTAGTGTAAACCAGAGGCGGGCGATTTACATGAACTGGGGTTGTGGATTACGGCGTAAGCCTTCGCGTCAGCGAACGAGAAGGAAGAGAGACGATCTATCGGCCCCGCCTGACCGTGCCAACAATCAACCTCTCCAGCTCAGCTTCTGCCACCGCCTGTTCCACCAGCCCGGCGCCAACAGCCTCGGAAAGCGATTCAGCGGCGCCCAGCATCGCCCAGTACCCGGCATCCGGCACATTGCCAGCGGCCGCAAAGTCGCCCAACCATCCGGCGCATTTCTCAACGAACTCCTGCTGATACCGCCGCTTCACCGCCAGCAGTTCCGGCGAGCCAGCCAGCGCCGCAAGAATTCCCTGGATCTCGCTGCCCTGCGACAACACGCAGTCGATGTACCCGCCGGCTATCGCATGCGCGCGGTCTTTCAGCTGTGCTTTCGCCTTGCCGATGCGCTCTTCGAACACCGCCGTCTGGCGCTGGTCGTAGTCCTGGTACAGCGCTGCCAGCAGGCCATTGCGGGTTATGAAGTGGTCGTACGCCACCGGCTTGGTGACGCCTGCGGCCTCTGCCAGTCGCCCCAGCGACAGCGCGTCGGTGCCCTCCTCGCCCACCAGCGCCCACGCCACGTCCAGCAGTTGGCGGGTGCGCTGTTCGCGCGGCATGCGGCGGCGGGGTGGTTCAGGGCGGGCAGGCATTGAAGTGGCGAGGGTCACGCAGCGGCGGAGGCCCCAATGGTACGTCCGATATCCGCGGCGGTGCGCAGGTGTGCGTCGGCGCTGCCGCTGTCCGACTCCAGCAGCAGCGTGGACGACAGCACGCGTGCGCCGCAGTAGTCGAAGATGCCCATGTCGATCTGGGTCTTCATCGCCGCGCCGTAGCCGCGCCGCTCGATCATGCCCGCGTCCGCACCGCCCAGGCCCACCAGGTGCACCTGCAGGTGCTGCAGTTTCTTGGCCACTTTGCCATCGGCACCGTCGGCATACGCCCAGCCCTGCGTGAACACGCGGTCGATCCAGCCTTTCAGCAGCGCCGGGAACGACCACCAGTACAGCGGATAGACCAGCACCAGTGCGTCGGCGCGATCGATGCGGGCGTGCTCGGCGGCCACGTCGGCCGGCGGCGGCGCGGTCTGGCGGAACAGGGCATTGTCGGCCGCGTTGAAGCGGGGGTCGAAGCCCTCCGCCGCCAGATCGGCGATTTCGATGCTGTTGCTGCCGTGGGCGGCCACGACGGCGTCGCCGATCCGGTTCGCTACCGCATGGGTGAGCGAACCGGGCTCGGGGTGGGCAACTACGATAAGGCTGTGCATGGCGGAGAAGTCTCGAATGACGTTACCTACCAAAGGTAACATCGCAATTCCGCCACACCAGTGCCATGAACGGAACGCTGGGCGCGCATCCATGGCCCGCGCTCGCCCGATCAGTACCTGGGACTTATGACGCGTACTCCGGGCGGGACTGCCTTTCCGAGAGAGGCCACTCGTCAACGACGCCCTCGCGCAGAATTACCTCGGGCGGCTTCCTTGCCACGGGCTGCGGGGGCGAGATCATCATGATGCAGATGATGCCTTCGCTGGCGTCCACGCGCACCTTGGCGCCTATGTCGAAGCCCATCTTCCGCAGCCAGTGGCCGCGCAGCAGCATGTAGGGAATCGGCTCGTCATCGCACGCGATGCAGGGTGGTGCAGACGAGGCGCGCACCACGTCATTGGCGAACGGCGGGAGATGGTGGTTGTCGATTGATTCGTCGATATGGGGCGTGTCAGCCCAGTGCGTTTGCATTAGGGACCTCCGATGGGTGTCTCCCTCGCCGGGATGGCGAGGGAGTCGGGAGGTTAGGAACCGACACATGAGAACCGGTGGGCGTATTTCCCCGAAGGTGTTGTATTAGCCACCCTCCCGACAAAGGGACGTCCAACTTTCTCATGTGAAGGAGTTCCTACACTCCGGTGGCCACCATGCAGGAGGCCGCGGAGGATGGGAAATCGCATGTTTCTGTTGATTTGACGGCTTTGTTTGACACCATCTCTATTGGGACATTCACGTCAGCGTACCGATCAAATTGCGCCGAGCGTGGCATGGGATGTCTGCCGGCGTGGGTACGTTCCGCAGTAGATGAGCTTCGACGTTGATTTCATTTCAACCGAAAGGCCATCCAGCGCATCCGACCAAATCAGCACCAGCACGCTGGTCGTCGTCGCGTAGGCTTGCCGGATGCGATCCACCGCAGACTGGTCGGAAATTTGCGTTGCGAGATAGTCGAAGCGGGTCTCACCTCCGATGGTCTCGATGAAGTCGCTGTCCAGGTAGAAGCCGAGCTCGTCTTCCATCGCCCAGCTCGGGTTGCTGTCCTCCCACGCGCTATATTCGGCTTCGCTGGCGCTGTCGTCCGGCTCGGGCAACCACTGCTCCTCGCTGTAGAGAAGCGCAGCATCGAGATCGGCAAATGCGCCGACGAATACGTGAATGGTGGTTTCCTCGGTTCCCATGCGCTGCTCCTTTGGCAATGTAACGTCTTCAGCGACGCTCTCGCCGCCCAGCCCGCATCTTATGCCGTGCCAGCAAACGCCGGGCTTCCTGCCCCACGTGCATAACGCGCCGGCGTCACACCCACCTGCCGCGCGAATGCCACACCGAAGGTCACCGCGCTCGCATACCCCACGCGTTCGGCCACCTGTTCAAGGCTGAGTTCGCGATCACGCAGCAGGCGCTTGGCCAACGCCATGCGCCAGGTGAGCAGGTACTCCATCGGTGCAACGCCCACCACGCGGGTAAAGCGTGCCGAGAATGCGGAGCGCGAGAGCGCGGCCTCAGCGGCCAGCGTTTCCACGCTCCACGCCTGTTCGGGCCGCGCGTGCACCGCGCGCAGCGCGGCAGCCAGGCGCTCGTCGGCCAGGCCGTTCACCAGGCCGGTGCCTTCTGCAGGGCCGGCGCGGCTGCGCAGGGCTTCAATCAGCAACACTTCGAGCAGCCGCTCCAGCACCACCTCGCGCGCCGGCCGCCGCGAGCGTGCCTCCTCGCCCACCATCTGCACCAACGCGGCCAGCCGCGCCTCGCCGCGCACATGCACCAACTGTGGCAGCAGCGACACCAGCAGGGCGGCGTCGGGCGACCCGAAGCGGCAATGTCCCAACTGCACACGCACCTCCGCTGCCCCTTCCTGGCGGCCGATGCGGAAATGATCTTCACCAATGCGCGTGGGAATGCTGGGCTCGATGTCCGGCGGCGCATGGGCGTTGGCACTCTCGAGCCGCTGCACGGCGGGGATGAGGACAAAGTCGCCGGCTTGCAGCGTGAGCGGAGGCCGATCATCCACCTTCAACCGGTACTCACCTTCCAGCACGGCGGCATAGAACGGATCGCCCTGCCCTTCACGGCAGACGCGCCAGTCGCCCGCGCCTTCCACCAGCTTGGAGAACCGGGTGGCCGGCTGCAGCAGGGAGACGACCTCGGAGAGGGGATCGGCCACGGCAGGACGCTCTATGAGGAAATATGGACGATTGAGTGTAGCCCGTCCTGCGCCCGCCATCGATCATGGAGGTCCTCTCCGCGTTGAAGGTATTGCGATGTCGACTGTGATGATTACCGGCTGCTCTTCCGGCTTCGGGTTGGAAACCGCCGAGCTGTTCCTGGCTCGTGGCTGGAACGTGGTGGCCACCATGCGCACCCCGCGCGCCGACCTGCTACCCGCCTCCGAGCGCCTGCGCGTGCTGGCGCTGGATATCACCGATGCGCAGAGCATCGCCCGCGCCGTAGCCGAGGCCGGTCCGGTCGATGCACTGGTGAACAACGCCGGCTTCGGTGCGCCGGTGCCGGTGGAGCTGACACCGATGGAAACGGCCCGCGCGCTCTTCGAAACCAACACGCTGGGCACGCTGGCCGTGACCCAGGCCGTGCTGCCCCAGCTTCGTGGGCGCGGTGCAGGCGTGATCGTCAATGTCACCTCGTCGGTGACCCTCAAGGCACTGCCGCTGGTGGGCGTGTACAGCGCGAGCAAGGCCGCGGTCAACGCGTTTACCGAGTCACTGGCGATCGAGGTCGAACCGTTTGGCGTGCGCGTGCGGCTGGTGCTGCCCGGTCGCGCGCCCACTACCCGCTTCGGCGCGAATGCCGGGGTGCATCTGGGCGGCATGGATCACCCGGCGTACGGGCCGCTGGTGAATGGTGTGATTGCGAGCTTCCGCGATACCACTGGGCCGGTCACGCATGCCCCGGACGTTGCCGAGGCGGTGTGGCGTGCGGTAACCGATCCGGCTGCACCGATGCGCATTGCTGCCGGTGCTGATGCAGAAGCGTGGATGGCTGGGCGCGGTTGATTCGGCATCCTATGGCGTTGTCCTCCGGCCGGGGGGCGACGACATGTCGTGTCTGCTCCCGGCCAGAGGCGGACGCTGAACTCTCACGCCTAAACAGCTTCACTAGTGCCGAACAATTCAATGCGCAGACAAGGATTCGTGTACACGCGTAGTCCATGTGCGAACGGCTGGAGTGAGTCGTGGGAGCCGCTGATCGATTCAGGGGCACCGACCTCTATTAATTGACCTCGCATGTCCCGAACGACGCGGGCACCGGGGCTACCCAGGTATATCGCGCGCAAAATCTCGCTTCCGATGCAATGAAGCAGGACCGAGCAGTCTCCAGTCTCCTCATTGATCTCGATAGCGAGAGTGACGTAAACCTGCCAAGAGTTGCAGTACTCGTCCAGACCCATCTCCAGTCACAGCGGTTCCAGCTTGAAGGCAGGCTCGGTACGAACGTGATCCGTCCAGACATCCGCACCGAGCGCCTTCGAAAGGTACTCAATGATTGCATTGGCGCGCCACCTGACTTCCTTCACCTGAGCTACAACGTCATCCCTCGGTACCGCTATTACACAGTGCGTTGTGCCTGCATCGGGGTCACGCCCCATGAAGTAGAGGAGGCCGCAGAAAGCGTACGTCTCGAGCTCCCATCCTTGCTCGATGTCATGGTGAACAAGGCCGGAGTCTGTCAAGACGAGCGTCTCAAGAAACGAGTCAATCTCACGAAGGCTGTCATACCAAGGAAATGAAATATGCGTCTCATGCTCGCCATTCCAGAACCGAAGGCGTAGCCAGAAGTTGTTGTGAACTGAAGTGATCGGCCGTCCGTGCTTACGAGCCATACGAATGATCTGCTGGTAGTACAACGCCAACTCTCTTTCATGCCCAAATGCCTCAGACGTACTTACCAGCGACGACATCGCCGAACGAATTCCGGGTGGGGTTAGCTCTTCCGTCAGTCGCTCAAAATCCGAGATGTCAGATATCCGATCAGGCCCGTAGAAGAACCTCTCGTGAATCTGAAAGAAGATGTCAACCTGTAGCGAAGGAAGCTCCTTCGCTTCCGCGAACCAAGATTGCATACTCACGCTTCCCAATCGTATTCATTTGTCGGAACCGCTAGGTCCCAGCGCTGGACTCTTCTTCATCAGAATCATAGATATCCAGCCCGAGTTCGATACCGCGCTGACCGATGGCGAGCATCGCCTTTGCCGAGGGCGAGATGCCGTCATTGCTGCTGCCCATGAAAAGACCGCAGAACAAATCGGGCTTGAACCGCGCCAATGACGCCCAGACAGTGAGATCCTGAGTGAGCTGCTCAAGAATCTCGAAAATCTGAGCCTCCAGGTCCTCGGGCGCACGATCAGCCGCTCTAAGCCGCCAACTGCCGGTCCTGGCAATGCGCGTGACTCCGGTATGGCTGCCAACAATTTCCTGGCCCTTGTAATGCGCCACCGTTGGGTTGGCTCCCAGCAGGGCACTTATCTCGTCGGGGACAAGCTCGTCCCCGAAGAATCGAAGTGCTGCCAAGGATTGATCGAATGCCGCCATTTGACCTCACCTGACCCTTGGACCATCTCCGGGTCCGGTGATGGGAATTATCTGCAGCTTACCTCCCCGTCATCTTCAGCGCTGCTTCGGGCAAGCGCTCGCCACTGATTTGGATATTCGCCACCTCTTCGTCGATGCGGGCCATGTCGGCTTCGTCCAGAACCAGATCCACCGCACCCAGGTTCTCATCGAGACGATGCAGCTTGGTGGTACCCGGAATCGGCGTAATCCACGGCTTCTGCGCCAGCAGCCAGGCCAGCGCGACCTGCGCCGGCGTGGCCCCCTTCTCAGTCGCCATCGCCCTGACCACGTCAACCAAAGCCATGTTGGCCCGGCGCGCCTCCGGCGAGAAGCGTGGCACCACATTGCGGAAGTCGCTCGCATCGAACTGCGTATGCTCGTCGATCTTGCCGGTCAGGAACCCCGCGCCCAGCGGACTGAACGGCACAAAGCCAATGCCCAGCTCATCCAGCAGTGGCAGCAGTTCCTTCTCCGGCTCGCGCCAGAACAGCGAGTACTCACTCTGCACGGCCGTCAGCGGCTGCACCGCGTGCGCCCTGCGGATGGTCTGCACCCCTGCTTCGGACAACCCGAAGTGCCCCACCTTCCCTTCCGCAATCAACGCCTTCACCGCACCTGCAACCTCTTCAATCGGCACCGCCGGGTCCACCCGGTGCTGGTAGAGCAGGTCGATGCGCTCGGTGCGCAACCGCTTGAGGCTGGCGTCCACCACCGCCTTGATGTGCGCCGGCCGGCTGTTGGTTCCCGGCCCGCGCGCACCGGTCACCGGGTCGATATCGAAGCCGAACTTGGTGGCGATCACCACCTGGTCGCGTACCGGCGCCAAGGCCTCACCGACCAGCTCCTCGTTGGCGAACGGGCCATAGGCTTCAGCGGTGTCGAAGTGGGTGACACCGCGCTCCACCGCCGTGCGCAGCATGGCGATCATCTCGCCCTTGTCTGCGGCGGGCCCATAGGCCGCGCTCATGCCCATGCAGCCCAGGCCGAGGGCGGAGACTTCGAAGCCTTGACCAAGAATGCGGGTTTTCATTGCGGAGTCCTCATCGAACAGTGGGTGGAGTGGCCAACCAGGCGTTGACGGTCTCCATGGTCCTGCGCTCCTGATCGGCCTCCATCGTGAAGGCCTCCAGGATGCGTGCCTTGGGGGCATGGCGGGCCAGCACACGCAGGCTGCTGCCAACGCCGTAGCCGCCATGGGTGATGAACGGCACGATGGTCTTGCCGCTCATGTCGTGCCGTGACAGCAGCGAGCGGATCACCGGCGGCGCGGTCTCGCCCCAGATCGGAAAGCCCAGGTACACCGTGTCGTAGCGGGCAATGTTGGCAATGGTCGCCCGCAATGCAGGTTCAACGCCGTCGTCGCGTTCCTGCCGCGCCTGCGCCACCGTTTCCAGATAGTCGGCCGGGTAGTCCTTCGCCGGCAGGATCTCAACCAGCTCGCTCGGCATGCTGCGGTGGATCAACCCGGCAATCACCCGTGTGTTGCCCGAGCGGGAGAAGTAGGCAACCAGCGTCCGCGCGTTCGAAGGCGAGGCCGATGCCTGCGTATCGGGCTCCGCCGCCGCGCACCCAAGCGGCAGCGATGCCAGTGCGGCCACCATTGCCCGGCGGCCAGGATTGGGAGATGGAAGGGTCATGGCCCCAATCTACGCTCCCACCAGGCATGCTTGCAGGGGCATAATCGGATATCGCTTATATCCGGAACGCATCAATGAGCGTCGAGAACTATGACCAGTTGGCGATGTTCGCCCTGGTGGCGCGCGAGCGCAGCTTCACCCGCGCCGCGGCCCAGCTGGGGATGTCGCAGCCGGCGCTGAGCCGGTCGATGCGCCAGCTGGAAGAGCGGCTTGGCGTGCGCCTGCTCGCCCGTACTACGCGCAGCGTTTCGCCCACCGAAGCAGGCGAGCAGTTGTTGCGGGTGATCGCGCCGCGCTTCGAGGAAATCGACACCGAGCTGGCCCAGCTCAACGCCTTCCGCGACAAACCCGCGGGGCGCCTGCGCATCACCGCCGGTGAGCATGCCGCGCTCACCGTGATGCAGCCGGTGCTGGGCAAGCTGCTGCCCGATCACCCGGACCTCAACATTGAAGTCGTCGTCGACTACGGGCTGACCGATATCGTCGCCGAGGGCTTCGATGCCGGCATCCGCATGGGCGAACAGGTGGCCAAGGACATGATCGCCGTGCGTGTTGGGCCGGACCTGCGCATGGCGGTGGTCGGCTCGCCGGCCTACTTCCGGCAGCGCCCGAAGCCCAAATCGCCGCACGATCTCACCCACCACAACTGCATCACCATCCGCCTGCCCACCCACGGCGGCATCTTCGCGTGGGAATTCGAGAAGAAGGGCCAGGAGCTGAAGGTGCGCGTCGAGGGCCAGCTGGTGTTCAACAACATCGCCCTGCGCCTGGGCGCGGCACTGGAAGGGCTGGGGCTGGCTTACATGCCCGAGGATCTGGTGCGCCCGCACGTGGAGGCAGGGGCCCTGGTGCACGTGCTGCAGGACTGGTGCCCTTCGTTCCCGGGCTATCACCTGTACTACCCGAGCCGGCGGCAATCCTCGCCTGCGTTTACTTTGCTGCGCGATGCACTGCGCTACCAAGGCTGAGCGCCAACCGCAGCGGTGCCTGCTCAACGGTCCAGGTGTTTTCTTTCCAGAAAGTCACTTACCAGGTCGGCGATCTGGACGTTGTTGAGGTCTGAGAACAGGAAGTGGCTGTTGCCGCGAATCCCCACGTCCGGCAGATGGATCAGGGTGACATCGCCGCCCTGTCGATTGACTGCGTCGCGCCAGGCCCGGGCCATTTCCAGGCGTGCCCGCCAGCTGTCCTGCGCGGGCAGGCGCACGGGCTTTTCGGGAATGTTGTCCCCATACAACACGAGGATGGGGATGCGCGTCAGCGCCTTGAATTCCTCGGCCGACACCACTGCGGGTGCGACGGTGTCGAAGGCGCTGGGGATCGGTGCCGGCGCATCGCCCTTGGCGAACACGAAGCTGCTGCCCGGCTCGAACGCAACGATGGCGCGAACATTCGGGCTCTTCATCGCCGTCATCCAGCCCGGGCCGCCCGCCTGCGAATGGGTAAAGAGGATCGCCGGCCCGGTCTTCTGCAACAGGGCGGCTACGCCGTCAGAGACCACCCCGATGTCGAACGGCCCCGTATTCGGCGTGACCGAGCGGAAGAACTGGTCAAGGGTGGCGTCTCCCTTCGGAAACTGACTGCCACTGAAGTAGTCCGGCCAGAGGCCGATGCGGAACTGGTTGAACCACATCTGATCATCCGCGACGGGCTTCAGCGTGGTCTCGGCCATGCTTCGCCCTGCTTTCCCGCGCCGTGGCTGATCGATCAGGTAGGTAGTGAAGCGGCGACGCAGGAACAGATTCTGGAAGCCCTCGCGGCCATCGGCAGTCGTTTCCCAGCTCTTGGACGACTGGCCCGCGCCGTGCCACATGACGATCGGCAGCGAACGCGCGTTCACCGGTATCTGGTAGAAGGCATAGACATGATCGCCGTGGTAGCTCTGGCCATCCGGCTTGGCGGGTATCAACGGATCGAAGTCGCCCGGCTGCTGCTGCACCGTGCCGCCGGCGATGAGACTGCCTTGCGTCTGTATCTGCAGCGGCTCACTGGCCATGGCGGTCACGGTGCAGAGCAGCACCGCGATGCAGGTCAACGTAGACGTCAGGCCGGACACCAGCGTGCCGGGAATCGTGCGGGTCTGCATGGACCACTCCGTGACCGATAGTCAGAAGAATCTACGCGGCGGGCCATGATTGAAAAAGTGCGTGAGGGGCATATGAGTCATGCATGGGCGATATATATATGCCTGCTTACGCCATGAGATTGACCGGCCGCCCCGTCTTCAAGCTGCACACCCAACCGGTGGCGCGGCGGCTCCGGCAGAGAACCACAAACACATCTCTGTCACGGCGCTAGAATACGGGTTCGGACCAAGGATGGAATGGGTAGCCGCATGCACGCGCAGCAACGATTGAGGCGGTATCGCTTTATCCGGCCACTCCTGCTTGCCACTGCGGCCGTACTGGCGCTGGCCGCCCTCATCATTGGCTTCTGGATTGCGCGGACAGTTCCGATGCCGTGGCGTGAGGGGATTCGCAACGTCGGGCAGAACTGCACGCAACGCTTCGCGGGCACACCGCGATTTCCAGCGGGCGCGGATGTAAGCGTTGCCACGGAGCGCAGCGAGGTCTGTGGCTATGCGTATGCCATCCAGACGGAGAACAGCACCAGCAAGCAGTATGTGCTTGCGCTGGGATCCGGCAAGGTGGATGCCGGGTCGACGGTGCTGGTGTCACTCAGCGCATACGACGGCTGGCGCCGGCTCGACAGGGTACGCCGAAGGATTGAAGGGCCGGCCAACCTGAAGGATCTGCAGCTGGCTGTTGATGTATCACCACGTGCGACGCTTGTGGAGGTTGTTACTTCTGTACGCGGCGGCGGTGGGTACTCGCTGCAAGGCATGACCCTGCTGCCGTCGAAAAATGCCATGACGCCGGGCAAGCATCTGTATCTGGAAGCGATGGATGTCATTGCAGCCAATGCGCTCAACGCGGGGAAGCTGCCCCCAAACTTCGCGGCGCGCTGGCAACCTGCCGACGATGCGACGGCAGGCGAGGCCAGGCAGGCGATTGGCCAGGTGCTGACTGCCTTGGACGACGGGCACAGTTTCCTGCTGGACCCCGATCGCTTGGCCGCCATGCCGCGCCAGGAGCGATCGGTGTTCAGGCTGGCGCGGTTCAAGTTGCTTGAGCGGGGCGTCGGTTACGTTGAGGTTCCGGGCTTTCTGGGCAACGACCCTGCACTCCGCGCGCGGTATACCGCATCGATCACGGATGCACTGCAAGCAGGTACCCGCGCCGGTGTCCGTGGCTGGGTCGTGGACCTTCGCGACAATGGCGGCGGCAACATGTGGCCGATGCTGGCGGGGCTTGAGCCATTGCTGCGCAACCAGACATTGGGCTGGTTCCAGCGGCGCGACGGCAGCCGCCGCGCCTGGCGCAACGATGTAACCGACGGCGCGGCACAAGTGAAGGATCTTGGTCAGCTTCCAGTGGCAGTACTCACGTCGCGCACGACGGCCAGCTCTGGCGAGGCGGTCGTCGTCGCGTTCCAAGGCCGCCCTGGTACGCGACGTTTCGGTATGCCGACGCGCGGTCTCTCGACAGGAAACGCAGGCTACCCGCTCAAGGATGGAACAGTGCTGCAGCTGACCACCACCTCCTTCGTTGATCGCGCGCAGCACGTTTACGGCGGTCCCATTCCGCCCGACGAGCGCAGCTTGTCACCCTCGCTCTCGGACGGGGATGAGGTGGCGGCCAAGCGCTGGCTGCAGACGCAGCTCGATCAATGAAGTACATGCGCACCTCCCTGCGCCCATTTCATGCCTGCCACACATTGACTCCTCGCTGACCACATTCGCCTCCGGCACGCTTCCCGCTCTGCCCTTCCCAAGCGCCTCTCATGTCATCCGTCGCGGGTCACGTTGCTGCAGGTATCACCGCCTGGCTTTGCTGCAACACCTCGGCCAACCGCCGCCAGCGTTGGGCGGTGGTGCCATTCATCCTTCTAGCCGCATGCCCGGATCTTGACTACGTTGCCGTCTGGCTGGCCGGGTACAACGCCACACCGCGATTCACCCACAGCATCCTGTTTGCGCTCAGCACTGCCCTGCTAGCCCAGTGGTTAATGCGCGCGGCAACCGCCAGTCGCCTGCCACTGCTGTGGCTGTTCCTGGCCAGCGCCTCCCACCCGGTGCTTGACCTGCTGGTAGGCGCACATCCGGTGCCCCTGCTCTGGCCATTCGGTGCGGAGGTGGCCGCCACAGTGGGCGTGCTCCCCAGCGCGGGCGCGCTCGCACTGGACAACTACTTCCTATGGCGGAACCTGCTTATCGAGCTGGGCGTGTTGCTGCCTGTGTTCGCCCTGTGTGCAGCAGTGTGCCGCCGAACCTCCATCAAGCGGATCGCCGTGTGGACGGCATGCATCGCGCCGGTCTGGACAGGTTTCCTTTGCTGGTCGTTGACCCTTTCCAGATGAAGACATTTTGGAGTGAATGCGCCCATCAGGCCTTGAAGACGAAGGTGGCCTTCGCTTGGCTTCGTCGCCTGCCTTCCCTGCAAGCAGCTCTGCGCGAACCTTGGCGGTGCTGAAGATCAGCCCTTTCTCATGGCCTTCGTGCACCCAGTCCCAGAAACCTTCGCAGAAAGCAAAGTGGCAGTGGAAATTCTTGGCTTGGATGAAGACGCTAATCGACTCGTCGCCTCAGTTGACTGTCGGAGTGCGCAACGTCACCTTCTCGCCTTCGCGCTCCAACGCATCCTGCGCGAACTGCTCCGCATCAAGGGCGACGATGCGGCACCCTTCCAGGTCCCGCTTGAGGACCACAGCATCGCCACTCAACTGAACAAACGTTGGCAGTTGGGCGACACGCGTGCTCTTGGTATAGAACTGGGCTTCGTGGGCGCGCAGCACCACCGCGTGCCCACCGCGCTTGCCGGCTTCTTCCTGAAGCTTTGCGAACGCTTTGCTGTAGCTCACCGGCAAGGGCCCCATGCCGGTACGCTGGTTGGGTTCCCTCGAGCCCAGTGAGACCGTAACCCTACCGAAACGCTCCGCCACGCAGGTGGGCGGAACGGACCGGAGGAGCTCCACATCCACAGGCTCACGGGCTTGCGCCACAGCCGAAGCCATCAGGCACACAACCAGGACTGCACTCCGTTGCATCGCGGTCTCCTCAAATGTCCGCCGACCATAGCGCACGGTTCGGCAAGGGTCCAGGCGACATTTCATGGATCAGGCGCTCTGTGCAACGCCTCCTGATTCCCGCCGTACCCCCTGCGCCCCAAGCGGTCCGTCAAAATTTCAAACGGTCGCTTGAAACGCACGTAACTTCGCCGAACTGGACACCATCCACCGCTTCCGCCAGACTTCGCCCTTTCCCGCTCCGTGGTCCTCATGGCGAAACTGCTGGTCCTGCATGGCCCCAACCTCAACCTGCTCGGTACGCGCGAGCCGGGGGTGTATGGGCATACCACGCTGGCGCAGATCGACCAGGCCCTGCTGGCCCAGGCGCAAGGCGCCGGGCATGGGGTGGAGAGCCTGCAATCCAACGCCGAACACGTGCTGGTGGACCGGGTGCAGGCCGCCCGTACCGACGGTACCACTTTCATCCTGATCAACCCGGCAGCGTTCACCCACACCTCGGTGGCCCTGCGCGATGCGCTGGCGGCGGTGGATGTGCCGTTCATCGAAATCCACCTGTCCAACCCGCATGCGCGCGAACCGTTCCGCCAGCACAGCTACTTCAGCGACAAGGCGGTGGGCGTGATCTGCGGCTTCGGCGCGGACAGCTACCGCTACGCGATGGACGCGGCGCTGGCACGACTGGCAGCCGCCTGAAACACCTTTAACCCGAGCGCACTGCGCTTCCCACCACACTGACATCAACACCCAGAGGCCCCTATGGATCTCCGCAAAATCAAGAAACTGATCGACCTGCTCGAAGAATCGAACCTGGCCGAAATCGAAATCAAGGAAGGCGAAGAATCCGTGCGCCTGTCGCGTGCCCCGGTGTCGGGCTACGGCATGATGCAGGCCGCGCCGCAGATGATGATGGCGCCGGCACCGGCACAGCCGGCCGCGCAGGCCATGCCGATGCAGTCGCCGACCGAAGCCTCCACCGGCGGCACCGCGAAGCCGGGCCCGGCACTGCCGGAAGGCCACGTGCTGCGTTCGCCGATGGTCGGCACCTTCTACACCTCGTCCGCACCGGACAAGCCGGCCTTCGTGTCGGTGGGCCAGCAGGTCAAGGCCGGCGAAACGTTGGCGATCATCGAAGCGATGAAGATGTTCAACCCGATCGAAGCCGATGCTTCCGGCACCATCGTGGCCATCCTGGGTGAAAACGGCCAGCCGGTCGAGTTCGACCAGCCGCTGTTCGTGATCGGCTAAGGATCCGTCCATGCTCGACAAAGTCGTTATTGCCAACCGAGGGGAGATCGCGCTGCGCATTCTGCGCGCGTGCCACACCCTGGGCATTCGCACGGTGGCCGTGCATTCCACGGTCGACCGCAACCTCAAGCACGTGGCCATGGCCGACGAGTCGGTCTGCATCGGTCCGGCGCCGTCGCCGGAAAGCTACCTCAACATTCCGGCGCTGATTGCTGCCGCGGAAGTGACCGACGCCCAGGCGATCCACCCGGGCTACGGTTTCCTGTCGGAGAACGCCGACTTCGCCGAGCGCGTGGAAGAATCCGGCTTCATCTTCATCGGCCCGAAAGCGGACACCATCCGCATGATGGGCGACAAGGTGGAAGCGATCCGCGCGATGAAGGCCGCCGGCGTGCCGTGCGTGCCCGGTTCGGGCGGCCCGCTGGGCGAAGACATCGTCGCCAACACCAAGATCGCCCGTGAGATCGGCTACCCGGTCATCATCAAGGCGGCCGGTGGCGGTGGCGGGCGCGGCATGCGCGTGGTGCATGCCGAGGCATCGCTGAAGACCTCCATCGAGACCACCAAGAGCGAGGCCAAGGCCGCGTTCGGCAATGGCGAGGTCTACATGGAGAAGTTCCTGGAGAATCCGCGTCACGTGGAAATCCAGGTGCTGGCCGACGGCCAGGGCAACGCCATCCACCTCGGTGAACGCGACTGCTCGATGCAGCGCCGCCACCAGAAGGTGGTGGAAGAAGCCCCGGCACCGGGCATCAGCGCCGAACAGCGCGAGCAGATCGGCAAGGTGTGCACCGAAGCCTGCGTGCGCATCGGCTACCGCGGTGCGGGTACGTTCGAGTTCCTGTACGAGGACGGCCGCTTCTACTTCATCGAAATGAACACCCGTATCCAGGTGGAGCACCCGGTAACCGAGATGGTGACCGGTATCGACCTGGTGGTGGAGCAGCTGAAGATCGCTGCCGGCCAGAAGCTGTCGATCAAGCAGAGCGACATCGTGCTGAACGGTCACGCGATCGAGTGCCGCATCAACGCCGAAGATGCCGAAACCTTCGTGCCGAGCCCGGGCCAGATCACGGCCTTCCATCCGCCGGGCGGCCCCGGTGTGCGTGTGGATACGCACATCTACGCCGGCTACCGCGTGCCGCCGAACTACGACTCGATGATCGGCAAGCTGATCGTGCACGGTCCGGACCGCGAAACGGCCATCGCGCGCATGCGCGTGGCGCTGAGCGAGATGGTGGTGGACGGCATCAAGACCAACGTGGCACTGCAGCAGCGGATCATGCGCGACAAGGGCTTCCAGGCCGGTGGGCAGAACATCCACTATCTGGAAAAGCGTTTGGCCGAACGCAAGACGAAGTCGATTGCGTTGACCTGATCGATCGACCGGGTACCGCGTAGCCACGCATGGCGTGGCTCTACGGGGTCGCGGTCCAGCCACGCATGGCGTGGCGCTACGAACGCCCGGTGCCTGCACCGGGCGTTTCTGTTTGTGGCGCCGGCTCAGGACAGATCGAGTGGGCGTGCACCCCGTTGGCCGAATGCCTGCCGCGTTACGCCCACCTCTTCCAGTTCGAGCTCGCCCGCGCGCCGGGCGACGACCTTGAACACACGGCCGCTGTCGATCAACACCTCGGCTTCGTCCTGCAGTGTGTACAGCCCGACCGGATGCGCGGCGCGGACCATATGCAGGGTGATGAGCAGCGGCACGTGGCCAATCTCGTTGCCACGCACGGCCAGCTCGCGCACGGCCACGGCACGGTCGCCGGACGCGCGCAGGAAGCTGCGGCAGAACACGGTGTGCCCCACCTCCAGCCCCTCCAGCGCGTGCGCGGGCAACGTAGCGCCGCGATACACCGGCCCGACATGCGCCGGGATCTGCGCCAGCCCACGCCGCAGGTCCTGCGCCTGTTGCGCCAGCACGTCGAGCTGCGATGCCGGCGTCGGGCCGTGCTGGAGAAATGCATCCAGCAGCGGGCGCTCGGCGCGCGCGTAGCGGACGATGGCTGCCTGTTCGCTCTGGCTCAGGTGCACCACCGGCGCATTGCGCACGGCCTGTTCGTAAACCTGCGCGGCATTGAGGGTGTTGAAGCCACGAAAGCGCACGTTGTACTCGGCCTGGGTCATGAACCGTGGCCCGGGGCCGGCGGGTGATTCGGCGATGTCGACCAGGCGCTGACCACCCAAGGGGTGTGACAGCGCGACGCCGCCCAGGTGCGAGATGCGCGCCGCGTGCAGCGCCACGCGCTCGCAATCCCCCAGGCGATACGACCGGGCGCGGAAGTAACGTCCCTGGAAGTGCAGGAAGGCCTTGCGCTGGCCGTGATGCAGGCGCACATGCCAACCGGGGCGCTGCGGATCGGGCACGATGCCGCGCTGGTTGGCCTGTTGCTGGGTCAGGCCCTGGTCGTGATGCGTGCGCAGCAACGCCTCCAGCTCACTGGAGTAGGCGATGGTCGATGGCGCGCACGGACCGCCCGGATCGCGTCTGCAGCGCCGCGCACTCTCCTCCCCTTCCACGGCAATGGCATCGGCAGCTTGCGGGTGCTCGCGCTCACGCAGCCAATAGATGCCGTCGCGGTGCTCCAGCACAGTGCCTGCCGTCACCAGACGGTGCGCACCGGCCAACTGCACGGCGTGGTAACGGCCATCCAGCTGCAGCGCGCGCCCCGTCTTGCCGCTCAGCGGGTTGCGGTAGCGCAGCAGGCCACGTGCGTCGGCTGGGGCGGCGGTGATCCAGTCGGGCTGCACCGTGGGCCCCTGGCCGATCAACTGCGCTGCTCGGTCGAAGATGCGGACAGAGCTGTCGGCCCGCGCGGCGGGCAACGCTGCGGATTCCGTCGGCGCCAAGGCCTGGGCACCGGCTGGTTTGATACCCCCTTGGGCCAGCAGGGTGTCGACCAGCAGCGCCGCATCCAGTGGTTTGCCTTCCATCGCGTCACCGGCCAGATCGAGCGCGTTGGCCCCCTCGCGGATCGCCAACGCGCCGGTGGGCCCGAGCAGCACCGACTCCAGCACGCCGACCGCCGAATCGGCCACCTGCAGCAAGGCGTGCTCAATGACGCTCTCCTGCGGCGCGCAGCGATGGGCGGTGTATTGGTAGTAGGCCTCGCGCCCTGCATCGAAAGCGGATGTGATCGGCGCACGCGCGAATTCGGCGACCTCGTGCAGCGCCACCGGCACCGTCAGCGCCGGTGCGGCCGGGCACGGATACGGCGAGGGCGCTACGGTGGCCGCACTGCGGCCCGCACGGGAGAGCCGCCCCGGTGCGGCGGCGGCATTGGCCACCAGCAACAGCACCAGCGCTGCCTGCAGACGTGTATCGACCCGGCGCACCCGGCCCGGGTCCAGGGGCCACAGCGAATGAGCGTGGCGACGATGCGCCATCGCAGTGCAGGCACGCGGAAATCCACCGGCGGCGGCGCGATGCTGATCGGATGAAATGGGCACGGCGAACTCCAGGTCAACGCCGTCGCATGAGAGGCAACGCCGGGCAGGTTGTCCAGTCGATGGATTCAACCAACTTTGCGGGTGCGATTGACCAGTGCGATCAGCAGGCGAGTCGCCGATCAGGGCGCGCTGTTTACGTCAGCGAATGCACGAAAGCGGCCACCTCGGCCGCGGCCACCTGCGGGCGCGTCTGCAGCAGCAGATGCGGCCCGTCGAACCAGCGCACGCACTGCGCCGGCAGCAGACGCGACAGGTGCCGCTGGCAGTGGCCGGGCAGCAGGCGATCGTTGCGGGCATGCAGGCACAGCGATGGAAGCACGACCCGAGTCGCGTATACGGTGTGGTCAACGCCGAGCACCGCCGCCGCACGGGTACGCAATACGTCCGCATCCACCCTTGCCAGCGCCGCGGCCAGTGCTGCGCGCAGTGCAGGCGTGCTCCAGCGCCCCAGCAGCCACCACGACAGTATCGGCATCGGGAGCAGCCGCACTGGCGCGCGGTACAACGCCGCCTGCGCCGCGCGCAGTGCACGCCACGGTGAACGCGCGAAGGTGGTGGACAGCACCATGCCGCGCAGCCGCGGCGGGGGTTGCGCGGCGATGGCCAGCGCGAGGGGACCGGAGAAGGATTCGCCAAGCAGCACGTAGTCCTGCGTGGCCGGCAATGCCTGGCGCACGAAGGCTTCCAATGCCGCGTAGCCCAGTGGGCGGTCCACCGGGTAGGCGATGACCGTGCTGGCCACGCCGTGTTCGCGCAGCGCGGCACAGAACGCCGCGTGCTGCGTGCCGGTGGCATCCAGCCCCGGCAATATCACCAGATGCGGTACGCCCGGCGGCTCAGCGCCAGGGCTGTACATCAACGCTGCGCATCGGCCGCGGTTACCTGGGTGTTCTTGACCGGCGCCACGCCAAGCGAGGAGGTCGGGTCCACGATCACCATCGTCTCGGTGGAGCCGTCCGGCCACACCACCTGGAAGGTGCTGCCGGCCGGCAGCGAGGCGAACGGCATGCCGCTCTGCGCGCGGTACACCGCGGCCACCTGGCTGGCGCCGGCACGACGCACGTCTTCCTGCGCCTTGACCGAGGTCAACTGCACCTTGGACAACTGCCGGTAGCGGTCATCATAGGTATCGATCATGACCAGCCCCACCGCGCCGGCGGAGTACGCCACGAACAAGGCCACCCAGAACCAGAACTTGGCGCCATGCAGGAATCGACGGTAATTCATCGCCCATTGCTCCGCTTGATCAACTGTTCAACCAACGTCTTCATTTTCCCCGCACCTTGCCGCGAAACCGCAGCGTCATACACGAAAGTGGCAAAGTCCTGCCCACCGTCCTGCGAACAGATCCCTCCGTTCGCGCAGAAATTGTTCATCAACACGCTGTCCGCGCCGCAGGCCATGCCCAGCTCGCACGCGGCCAGCCGCCAGGCCAGTTCGCTGAACTGGTCGCCGGCAATCATGCCTTCCATCGCGCGGTCACCGCTGGCACGTTGCCCCATGGCGGTGGACAGGGCCATGAAGGCTTCCGGATCGCGCGAATCCCGCACCCGCTCCACCAGGCCGCGCCGGTAATCGGGGGTGTCATGCAGCGGCTGGCCGTCAGCGAACAACGCCGCTTCGGCAGCCAGGTTGCCGGCCTTGGCCGCCAGCAGGCGCTGGGTCAGGATCAGCTGGCGGCCCAGCCCATCGCTGGCCACGAAGCCGGCGCAACGCCGGGCAACGCGTTCGCGCGCCAGCACCATCGGCGACGAGGCACTCATGCCCAGGCCGGTGAGCACGTTGTTGTCGAGCTGGTAGCCGCCCGGGTCCATCGCGTAGATGGCGCAGTAGTCGTACACGCGGCTGACCATCCAGCCCGCTTCGGCGTTGCCGTTGGCGGCCTGCAGGCGCAGCCGTTGCGCGTAGGCGAACAGGTCGCTGTCGCCTTCGATATCGGCGCGGATATCCAGCGGCAGGCCCGAGGGGACTGCAGCGCTGCGCTCGCGCGCAAGCAACTGGCGGGCCAGCTGCTGCGGCTGTGTCGGCGCGCTGGTGCCGCTGTCGGCCGGCACCTCATTCATCGCCACCGCCGGATGCTCCGCTTGCAGGGCACGACCACCGGCGCGGTAACCCACCACCCCCAGCAACGCCAGGGCCGGTACGACCAGCAGCCAGGTTTTGAGGGTGGGCGCGAGCGCCATGCGCAGGTCCGGAAGAGAGGGAAACGCCAACAGGTGGCGCAGTTTAACAACGCCGCTGTCGGCTGTCTGAACGGGCGGAAGGCTTGATTCTCAACGGATTGCGAGACGGGGGCAGCCGCGCGGCGCCACAATGGTCTAGCATTCACGGTTTTCCGCAGGTCCTTTCCGCCCATGCCGTTCCTGGAACTCACGCTCCACTGCACCGAAGCCACCCAGCCCCGCTACGAGAATGCGCTGGACGATGTCGGCGCGTTGGCGGTGACCCTGCTCGATGCCGACGCCGATACCAGCAACGAGCGCGCCATCCTGGAACCTGGCGTGGGCGAGACCCCGCTGTGGAACGACCTGGTGCTGTCGGCGCTGTTCCCGGCCGAGACCAACGCGCTGGCCCTGCTGGCCGCGCTGGAAGCATTCGACCCCGGCCTGGAGTGGAGCAACGCCAGCTTCCGTGCGGTGCAGGACGAGGACTGGGAACGCGCGTGGCTGGACCAGTTCCAGCCGATGTCGTTCGGTGAGCGCACCTGGATCGTGCCGTGGAACCATGAACTGCCGGAGGCAGCGCAGGCCGCCAACGCGGCGGTGGTGCGGCTCGATCCGGGCCTGGCCTTCGGCTCGGGTACCCACCCGACCACCGCGCTGTGCCTGCGCTGGCTGGATGGCCTGGCGGCCGAGGGCGTGCTGGTCGAGCAGACCGTGCTGGACTTCGGTTGCGGCTCGGGCATCCTCGCGCTGGCCGCGCTCAAGCTGGGCGCCGCCCAGGCGGTGGGCGTGGACAACGATCCGCAGGCCGTGATCGCCACCAACGACAACGCCGAGCGCAACGGCCTGCAGGACCGCGTGCAGGTGTACCTGCCCGCCGACGAACCGCAGGCGACGTATCCCGTCGTAGTGGCCAACATCCTGGCCACGGCACTGGACAAGCTGGCCGAGGTGCTTGCCGCCCGCGTCGCGCCGGGCGGTCGCGTTGCGCTGTCGGGCATCCTGCACGGGCAGGAAGACGAGCTGCTGGTGCGCTACGCACCGTGGTTCGAGCAGCTTGAGGTTGCCCGCGACGACGATTGGATGCGCATCACCGGCGTCCGTCGTGCTTGAATGGCGTGACCCTCGCCCGAGCGTGACGCGATGACCGAGCCGACCCCGCCACCCCGCCGCCCGCTGGCCACCTTCCTGCGCGCCTCTACCGAGGACACGCCGGCGTTGGAGGCAACCACGCCGTTGCCCCAGCGGGACCCGTCTGACGATGCAGGCGACGGCGCGCAGGCAGCGGAACACGCGCCGGACACGGCACTGACGGATGCGGCGGGTACGGAACCAGACGTCGCCGCCGACACGGCAAGCGCGGCCGCAGAAACCTACGACGGCGTTGACGATGCAGCGGTGACCGACGCTGCCGGCGAACGCGACCACGATAATGCCGCGACGGCAGAGGAAGCGGCTGCATCGCCGGCACCCAGCTTCCTGCGCCTGCCCGGCGCACGGTTGCCTACCCCGCGCTGGCAGTGGGGATTGGTGGCCGGGCTGGTGATGCTGTTGTCACTTCAGATCGCGGTGGCAGACCGCGCCCGCCTGGCCGCCGACGCAGGCAGCCGGCCGTGGATCGCCGGCCTGTGCGGCGTACTGCGCTGCAGCCTGCCGGCCTGGCAGGAACCAACGGCCTTCAACATGATCAGCCGCGACGTGCGGCCGGTACCCGGGCAACCGGGCGCGCTGCAGGTGCAGGCCAGTTTCCGCAACGATGCACGCTGGGCGCAGGCCTGGCCGTCGCTGAGGCTGTCACTGTCCGATCCTGATGGCCGCGTGATCGGCACCAGCGTATTCGCACCACGCGACTACCTGGACCCGGCCGCAGACGCGGCAGCGTTGCTGGAACCGGGCCAAAGCGCGCAGATCGCCTTCCGTGTCCGCGAGCCCGCCGCGTCCACGGTCGCATTCACCTTCGAGTTCCTGTAACCCGGCGTCCTGTCGGCGAGCGTGGCGGGCCGGCGGCGCACGCGCTAGACTGGCCCCCTCCAATTTTCTGCCAGGGCTGTGGTCCGCCCTGGCTTCTGCACCGGGAACCTCCTTGAACGCTGTCCTTTCTCGTCCTGACAATAGTCGTGGCGCGCCCAAGCCACCGCTGCGCGAACACGTGGCCCAGTCGGTCCGGCGCTACCTGCGGGACCTGGATGGATGCGATGCCGACGACGTGTACGAGATCGTCCTGCGCGAAATGGAGATCCCGCTGTTCGTGGAAGTGCTGAACCATTGCGAAGGCAACCAGAGCCGCGCGGCGGCGATGCTGGGCATCCACCGGGCGACGCTGCGCAAGAAGCTGAAGGAATACGGCATCGCGACCTGATGCCAGGGTGTACCGACCAACGGTCGGTACCTACCCCCAGAAATACCGGACGAGGTGGAAAAACACCGGCGCGGCGAAACACACCGAATCCAACCGGTCGAGCATGCCGCCATGGCCCTCGATCATGTGGCCCCAGTCCTTGATGCCGCGGTCGCGCTTGATCGCCGACATCACCAGGCCACCCCAGAATCCCATCAGGTTGATCGCCAGCGACATGCCGAACGCCTGCCACGGCGTGAACGGGGTCAGCCACCACAGCGCCGCGCCCAGCGCGCTGGCCGACAACACCCCACCAACGAATCCCTCCACGGTCTTGGACGGCGACAGCTTCGGCGCGATCAGCCGCCGCCCCACCAGCTTGCCCCAGATGTACTGCAGCACGTCCGAGGACTGCACCACGATCACCAGGAAGGCGAACAACAGCAGGTTGCGCGCCGGTTCCACGCCCTCCAGCCGCAGGTTCAGCAGCGCCGGCACGTGCGAGATGCAGAACACGCAGATCATCAGCCCCCACTGCACCTTGGACGTGCGCTCCAGGTAGTCGGTGGTGTCACCGCCAATGGTGGCCAGGATCGGCAGGAACAGGAACGCGTAGACCGGAATCAGCAGCGTGTACATGCCGTACCAGTCGGTCCACACCAGCCAGTACTGCCACGGCAGCACCACATAGAACGCGGCCAGCAGCGCGTAGTAATCGCCGGCGCGGGTCGGGGTCAGGGTGATGAACTCGCGCAGCGCGAACAGCGATACGCCGGCAAACAGGAGGATGACGCCGGTGCGCCCGAAGAAGAACGCCACCGCCACCACCGCCGCCATCACCCACCACGCGCGGATGCGCGAGACCAGGTTGGCCAGCACACTGCTGGGCGCATGCCGCGACCGCCAGCGCAGTGTTTCGGCGATGACCGTGGCCACCACCAGCACGCCGGCAATGCAGGCGAACAGCAGCCGGGTCTGCGCGTGCGTGGACAGCGCCGCCACGTGCGTGGCCACGCCCTGCAACGCGTTCATGCGCGCCCCCGGCGCGGCTGCGGATCCAGCGCAAGCAGCGCCTCGCGCGCGCGTTCGAGGAAGTGCTGCTTGTCCTCGTCGGCCTTGAGCCGCAGCGGCTCGCCGAAGGTGGTGGTGCACAGCAGCGGCAACGGCAGCCAGCGGCCCTTGGGCATCACCCGCTTGAGGTTGTCGATCCACACCGGCACGAACTCCAGTTCCGGGCGCTGCCGCGCCAGGTGGTAGATGCCGCTCTTGAACGGCAGCACGCCCTCGTCGGTGTTGCGGGTGCCTTCGGGGAACAGGATCAGCGAATTGCCCTCATCCACTGCCTGGCACAGACACGCGATCGGGTCCTGCTGGCGCGCGCCGGGATCGCGCTCGATCAATACGCCATTGAACACGGCGTGGATGAGATAGCGGCGCAGGCCATCGCGCTGCCAGTAATCGGCCGCGGCAACCGGCCGCACCTGCCGGCGCAGACCGGCCGGCAGCGACGACCAGATCAGCACGAAGTCGCCATGGCTGGCGTGGTTGCCGTAATAAACGCGGTGCTCGCTGGACGGCGCGCAGCCCTGCCACAGCGCACGCGCGCCGGTGAGGGTGCGGATCGCGCCGCTGCAGCCGCGTGCCACCAGATCAGCCAGCATCGGGGTAGCTCCACCGCAGCCACAGCGCCAGCATCAGCGTGATGGCCTGAACCGTCAACGCCAGCAGCTGGCCGCGCAGCAACGCGCGCATGCCACGCCAGCGCGCGGGCCAGTCGCGGCTGACCGTGCCTGCAGGGCGCAACGACAGCGCATCCAGCGCGGCATCGATCGGTGCGGGAGCATCGTCTTCCTGCGTCGCGGCGAAGGCCTCCAGCAAGGCGCGGTCGAAACCTACCCGCACCGCGTAGTACGCCTGCATCGCGCCCGCAAGCAGCGACAGCGCCACCAACAGCGTGGACAGCAGCGTCATCGGCGGCAGGCACAGCAGAGCCAGCGCCGTGGCGCCCAGCAGCGTCGACACCACTGCCGGCACCCTGCCCTGGCGCAGCAGCGCCGCCATGATGCGTACCTGCAGCATCGGGCTCATGCGTTCACCTTGAACGGTCCGTTGGCGGCCTGCAGTTGCACCGCCTGTTCGATGGCGCGGCGGTGGCGTGCCTTCAGCACTACCCAGGGGCAGTCCTGCGCCAGCAGCGTGATGGCGGCATCGGCGCTGTCGGCATGGCCGCTGTGGCACAGCCAGGTCGCCACGGCGGCGGCGCTGCGCGAGTAGCCCAGCGCGCAGCACACCAGCACCGCACCGCGGCGGTGCCCGTGCGCGATCGCCTCGGCGGCGCGGCGCAGCGATTCCGGGCTGGGCGTGGCCAGGTCCAGCATCGGCACGTGGCGGTAGTGGCGTGCGCGGCCGCGGAACGGCAGCTCGGCGCAGACATCCACCACCGTGGGTGCCTGCAGGGGCGCGCTGGCATCGGGCATGCGGCCCAGCCAGACGCCGTCGATCACCAGCTGCGGCTGCGGCGCGCGCCGCGTCCACCAGCGCGAATTGGCCCACGCGGCCAACAGATAGGGAGCCAGCAGCCAACTGGCGGCCATGCTCAGGCGGCCGTCTTCCTGCTTCTGGAACACCGCCGTGCCCAGGCCGGCATAGGCCAGCGCGACCAGCAGCAGCGACAGCGCAGGCCAGCCCAGCCACAGTGCCCAGCCACCGAACGTCCAGGCCAGGGCCGCGCACCCTGCACTGCCCGCTGCATACAGGCCCGCCAGCGTCCAGCGCGCGGGCTCGCGCGCCCACTGCCAGTGCCGCAGCAACGGCGAAGGCCCCTGCGCCGGCCACAGCCACACGCACAGCCAGCCCACCGCGACGCCGGTGGGAACGTCGATGAAGTGGTGCTGCCAGGTGGTGAGCACCGACAGGCCGATCAACGCGAACCAAACATGCAGCGCCGTGCGCCACAGCCCCTGCAGGTGCTGCTGGTAACGCACCCACAACACCACCAGCAGCACGATGTGCAGCGAAGGCGCTTGGTTGAAGGGTTTGTCGAACCCGAGCAGCACGTCGAACAGCCAGCCGAACACGCCGCCCGTTTCCGGCCGCTCCAGGCTGAAGCGCAGCGGCCAGAGCAGGAAGCAGGCCACCGACAGCAGCTGCGCGGTCAACAGGCGGCGCGCGTGCATGTCCAGCTCGGCGCGCTGGGTGCAGATGAAGAACGAGGCCACGTAGAACAGGTCGATCGACCAGTACGGCACGATGGTCCACGCCTGGAAGGGAATCTTCGCTTCCCAGCCGAACACCACCGACGGCACGAACGGCAGCCGTTCGGCCAGCATGTTGGCCATGCCGTAGCTGAGGAAGAAGAACGGCCCCAGCAGCGCCAGCCACAGCAGCGCGCGCCGCCACGGACGGCCCAGTTCAGTCATGCCGCACCCGGCGCGCGAGCGAGACGGTGAAGATGCCGAAGCGGTCGATGCGCTGGGTCACCTTCTCGAACCCGGCCAGCCGCACCAGTTCATCCATCTCCTGCTGGGTGCGGCGCCGCATCACCCACGCCGCGCCTTCGCGATGGCTGGTCAGCGCGCGGGCGATGAACTCCAGCTGCGGGTGCCACGGCTGTCCGGTATAGACCAGATAACCCCCGTCGCGCATGGCGGCGGCGATGCCGTGCAGCGAGCGCGACACCGCGTCGTTGTCGGCGAACAGCTCGTACAGCCCCGACACGATGGACAGCGTGGGTGCCACCGCCAACGCGGCCAGCGCTTCGGCGTCGAAGGCATCGCCCTGCTCGAAGGTGGCGATGTCGCCCGCACCGAACGCCTGGATCAGCGCGCGCCCCTGCACCACATTGATCTCGCTGAAGTCACGCAGCTGGATGGACGCGGCGCGCTGCTCGCCCTGCGCCAGCGCGTCCAGCGCGTAGCGCCCGTGGCCGGCGGCAACGTCGAGCACGCGCACCGCACGGCCTTCGCCCTGCAGCTTCTGCGCGCCCAGTTGCAGCAGCTCGCGCACATGGCTGCGACGCACGCGGATGCCACGCCAGCCGATCGCATCGAGGTAGTTGCGGTCGACCATGCGACCAAGCGGTCCACGCCCGCGCGCTTCATCGCGGTAGATGTAATCCAGCGTGCTGCCGGAATCGAAACCGGTGCTCAGGCCCAGCGCGATGCCTTCGGAGAGCTTGCCGCCAAAGCGCAGTCCGGCGCGGGTGAAGCGCCAGTACAGGTCCTGCAGGCTGTTGCGCTGCGGGGGCCAGGCCAGCACTTCGGCCTCGTTGAAGGTGGGGCCCTGGCGATGCGCGTCGCGCAGGCTGGGGCGCACCAGCGGCTGGGCGAAGCGCTCGCCGAGGAAACGGTGGATGCTGGCGATGGCCGGCGCACGGTCGCGCTCACCCAGGGTGTCGTGGAAGAACCCGGGCAGCAGGTGGCGTTCCTTCAGCGGCGAGGACAGTCGCTCGTAGAAGCGGTCCTGCGGCGCGCGGTGCACCACGAAGTCGCTCCCGGATACCAACAACTGGGTCGGCACGGTGATCGCCTGCGCATCGCCCACCACCCGCTCCGCCGCTTCGTACAGCCCCAGCAGCACGCGCACCGAGATCGGCCGGGTAATCAGCGGATCGGTGCGATAGCTTTCGACACGCTCGGGATCATGGGTGAGCCACTGCGGCTTGACGTAGCTGTTGACGAAGAAGTTGCCGCGCAGCTTCTGCATCAGCTTCAGGCCGGGCACCGCCAGCGGCACGTAGAGCTTCACCTTGAACGCGGGCGAAGCGAGCACCAGCGCGCGCAGCGGCGGCGCATAGTCGTGCACCCAGGTGGCGGCCACCACCGCGCCGACGCTCTGCGCGACGATGGCGATGTCCTGCACGGCAATGCCGTGCTGCTGGCCGATGTGGGTGATGAAGGTGTCCAGGTCGCGCACCAGCGCCTCGAACCCCGGCGCATCGCCGCGTTCGCCGGGCGACTGGCCGTTGCCGCGTGCGTCCCAGGCAAACACCTCGATGTCGGGCAGGGCGAGCTCGTTGGCCAGGTGTGCTACGCGGCCGGAGTGTTCATGGCCGCGGTGCAGCAGCACGACCGCCTGCCGCGAGGCACCCGGCGTCGCGGCGGACCAGTGGCGATAGAACAGCGGTTGTCCGTCGAAACTCTGAAACTGCAGGTGTTCCTGTGCGCGCATGCATCACTCCGTTGTGCATCCGGCGGGGCAAGCCAGGTCAGCCGGCCTCCGCCAATCCATTCCTTATCCGCCGCCAGGCCGTCAGCACGCACAGCGCCGCTGCGGCCCACGCCACGCCGGTCACCACACTGCCACCGATCCAGCCGGGCGCAAGCAGCGCCCCGGTCACGCCGATCACGAAGGCGCGGTCACTCTTGCCCATCGGACCGTCGTAGCGCCGGGTCGCCCCCACCATCAGCCCCAGGACGCCAGCGTACTCGCAAACGGCGGCCAACCACGCCAGCGCCCATAAGGCGGTGGGGTTGATCCCGGGCACGCTGAGCAGGCTGAGGTACAGCGCGGCGTCGGCAAACAGGTCGCAAAGCTCGTTGAGATAAGCGCCCAGCCGCGACTGTTGGCCGAACTCGCGCGCCAGCATGCCGTCCACCGCATTTAGCGCCATGCGCAGCAGCATCCAACCCGGCAGCGCCAGATACCACAGAGGCTGCGCCGGGGCCCATACGTACACGGCCGCCGCCACCGCAAGCGATACCACGGCGGCCGCAACGGTCACGGTGTTGGCGGTAATCCCCATCCGGTACAGGCCGCGTACGCCCGGTCGCAGCAGATCCTGGAAGCGCCCCTTCAATGCATAGATCGACATGCCGCACCGCCCTCCTGACGTTCGTTGAACCGTTCACCACATCTGTTGCGGGGCATCGCGCTTATCCGGCCGCCGCCAATTGCCGCCAGAGCTGCACGAAGCGCTCGGAGTACCAGTAGCCTTCGCTGCGCATCAGCCGCGCGGGCAGGTCGGCGGCCAGCGGGTAGCGGCCGTCGAAGCGCAGCTCGAACTCGCGCTTCAACCGGGCCAGTCGGGCCGGGTCGCTGTCCAGCATCGCGCAGGCCAACAGCCCCAGCCAACCATCCACCTCGTCCGGTTCGCGGGTGAACGCCTGCTCGAACAGTTGCCGCGCATCCTGCGGCCGGCCCAGATCAAGCAGCATGAAACCGTAGTTGCGCTGCGCGTCGATGTTGTCCGGTTGGGCCTGCAACAACTGCTGCATGTGGGTCGCCGCTTCGCCGGTGCGCCCCAGGTGGAACAGCAGGTAGCCGGCGTGTTCCAGCTGCGCCGGGTCGGGTCGCGCCCGCGGCGGCTGCGCACGCTGCTGCGCCTCCAGGCGCGTCCACGCGCCTTCGAAGTCGGGTCGGGCCGCCGCCGGATCACCCGCCGACAGCGCCATCGCGGCACGGTTGAACCACGGGCGATAGTCGTCGGGTGCGTCGTCGATGGCGGTCTGCAGGGCAGCGCGCGCGGCGCGCGTATCGCCGGTGTCGGCCAGCGCACTGGCCAGGTTCAGATGGATGCTCATGCGCCGCTCGCGCTGCTCGTCGGCGTCCACTTCCGGGTCCATCTGCAGCTGCAGCGCGGTGCGATATTCCTGTACGGCCTTGCGTGGCTCCTTCAACTGCTGCAGGTACAGGTTGCCCAGGTTGTAGTGGGCATCCAGGCGCTTGGGCTGCAGCCGCATCGCCGCACGGTAGGCGTCCACCGCCTGGGTGTGCTGGCCGCTGTCGCCCAGTGCATTGGCAAGGTTGATGCGCAGGCCGTAGTTGTCGGGGAAGCGCGCCACGCCGTTGGTCGCCACCACGGCGGCTTCGCGGGTATCGCCGAGTTCCAGCAGCATTGCCGTGTAGTTGATGAAGGCATCGGGCGCGAGGTTGCCGGGCAGCGTCACCAGTTGTGCGTAATAGCGCCGCGCCTTGTCGGTCTGCCCGATGCGGCTGTAATGGCGGGCCAGGCGCTGCTGGGTATCCAGGTTGCCCGGCTCCAGCTGGGTGGCCCGCAGCAGGTCCTTTTCGGCGGCGCTGTCGTCGCCCAGCGTGTGCAGCACGTCGGCACGGTTGACCAGGCCCAGCGGCTTCAGTGGCGCGCGTTTGATGTAGTCGTTGAGGGTCTCCAGCGCACGCTGGTACTGCCCCAGCTTGGCCTGCATCACGCCGAGGTTGAGCCAGGCGGTATCCAGGCCGGGATCCAGCCGTACAGCCTGCTCCAGCAGGTCCGCAGCGGCCTGCCACTGCGACGCCTTGGATTGCACAAGCGCCTGGTTGAACAGCAGTTGCGCCTGATTCTCCGCAGGCAGTGCGCCGGCCTGCGCCGCTACCGTGGCGGCGCCCTTGCCGGTCCGCTGCAGCAGCGACAGACGGTTGGTCAGCACCTGGGGATTGGCGGGCTCCTTCTGCAAGGCCCGGTCATAGGCCGCCAAGGCCTCGCGTGTGCGCCCCAGCCGCTCTTCGGCCACGCCGATGTTGAGCCAGGTGGCGGCATCGTCCCGCCCCAGTGCCAGCGCCGCCTTGAAGTCGGCCAGTGCGCCCGCCGGGTCGCCCAGGTCCAGCCGGGTCACGCCCCGGTTGTACGGATACTGCGGCTCCTTCGGGTCCAGCCGCATGGCCTGGGCATCGTCGGCCAGGGACTGGCTGGACCGGCCCAGCGCGTGTTGTGCCATGGCGCGGTTGCCGTAGTAGCTGGCCACCTGCGGTGATTGCGCGATGGCCTGGTCCAGCAGTTCCACTGCGCGCCGGGGCTGGTCCAGGTGGTAGTACGCCTGGGCAGCATGGAACGGAATGTCCGCATGCAGGCCGGTGCCTTCAGGGTCGGTGCGATACGCCGCCTCGTATGCGGCGTACACCTCCAGCATGCGGGCGTTGTCGTGCTGCTGGTTGAGCAGGTACAGGTAATTGCGGAACAGGCTGCTGGTATGCCAGCCCGCCTGCAGGGCCGCCGCGTAGTCGGCCAGCGCGCCGGGCGTGTCGCCCTGCTTGGCCCGGGCGGTACCGCGCAGCTGCAGGGTTTCCGGGTCACCGGGCGCCACCTGCAATCCCTGTGCAGTCGCGGCGGCGACCCCGGCGTTGTCGTCGGTGGCGGCGGCGATGTACGCCTTCAGGCGGAACAGGCTGATCTGGCGCGGCGCCAGGTCGATGGCCGCGTCGATCAGGCGCCGGGCCTGCGGCCAGTCCTCGGCTTCGTAGGCGGCGTAGGCCTGCTGCTCGAGGTCGTCGCTGCTGGAGCCCGTATCGTCTGCGGGGTCTCCGGCGACGGGCGCGGCGGCCGCTGCATCCACCACCGTGTCCACGATGACGGTCTCATCGGCCACCACACGGGCCGCGTCCTGTGCCTGTACGGCCGTTCCGATGCTGGCCCACGCCACGACGCTGACAAACAGCGGCACCTTCCATGTTGCTGTCGACACGATGAAGACCTGCAGATCCTTGGCTGAACGCGCAGCCTACCCCAGCGCCCCGTGCTTGCGGGGGCCTGGAGGATGTGCCGGATGGGGCCGCCAGCGGCAATATCGGCGGGCGGCGCCCGCCACCGGCCCCCACCGCCTACAATATTGGCCCCGCTCCGCTGCCGATTGCCCCGTCCCCATGACTGCTGATCTGTTGCCCGTTCGCCGGGCCCTCCTGTCCGTCTCCGATAAAACCGGTCTGATCGACCTGGCCCGTGCCCTGGCCGCCCGCAACGTGGAGCTGCTGTCCACCGGCGGCACCGCCAAGGCGATCCGCGAGGCCGGCCTGCCGGTCAAGGACGTGGCCGATGTCACCGGCTTCCCGGAAATGATGGACGGCCGGGTCAAGACCCTGCACCCGCTGGTGCATGGCGGCCTGCTCGGCCGCGCAGGGCTGGACGAAGCAGTGATGGCCGAACACGGCATCGGTGCGATCGACCTGCTGGTGCTCAACCTGTACCCGTTCGAGTCCGTCACCGCCAAGGCCGACTGCACGCTGGAAGACGCGGTGGAGAACATCGACATCGGCGGTCCGGCCATGCTGCGCTCGGCGGCCAAGAACTTCGCGCGCGTCACCGTGGCCACCGACCCGGCGCAGTACGCCGAGCTGCTCGCCGAACTGGAGGCCAACGACGGCAAGCTGTCGGCGGCGAAGCGTTTCGCGTACTCGGTGGCCGCGTTCAACCGCGTGGCGCAGTACGACGCGGCGATCAGCAACTATCTCTCGGCCGTGACCGCCAGCGATGCCGCCGTGCCGGTGCGCACCGAATTCCCGGCCCAGCTGAATTCCAGCGTGGTGAAGGTGATGGACCTGCGCTACGGCGAAAACCCGCACCAGGCCGGCGCGTTCTACCGCGACGTGCACCCGGTGCCGGGCACGCTGGCCACGTTCCAGCAGCTGCAGGGCAAGGAGCTGAGCTACAACAACCTGGCCGATGCGGACGCGGCGTGGGAATGCGTGCGCCAGTTCGACGCGCCGGCCTGCGTGATCGTCAAGCATGCCAACCCGTGCGGCGTGGCCGTGGGCGCCGGCAACGGCGATGCCTACGAGCTGGCCTATGCGACCGACCCGACCAGCGCCTTCGGCGGCATCATCGCCTTCAACCAGCCGCTGGATGAAGCCACCGCCAAGGTGATCCTGGACCGCCAGTTCGTGGAAGTGCTGATCGCGCCGGATTACGCGCCAGGCGCGCTGGAATACGCGCAGAAGAAGGCCAACGTGCGCGTGCTACGCATTCCGCATGGCGAAGGCCGCAACAGCTACGACACCAAGCGCATCGGCTCGGGCCTGCTGGTGCAGAGCGCGGACAACCGCGGCATGACGCGCGATGAACTCAAGGTGGTCAGCAAGCTGGCCCCGACCGAGAAACAGTTCGCCGACCTGCTGTTCGCCTGGAGCGTGGCCAAGTTCGTGAAATCCAACGCGATCGTTTACGCCAAGGACAACCGCACCATCGGTGTGGGCGCCGGGCAGATGAGCCGCGTGTACTCGGCCCGCATCGCCGGCATCAAGGCCGCCGACGCGAACCTGTTGGTGGAAGGTTCGGTGATGGCCTCCGACGCGTTCTTCCCGTTCCGCGACGGCATCGACGCCGCCGCCGCCGCCGGCATCAAGGCGGTGATCCAGCCGGGCGGTTCGATGCGCGACGCGGAAGTGATTGCCGCCGCCGACGAGCATGGCCTGGCGATGGTGTTTACCGGCGTGCGTCACTTCCGGCATTGATGCCAAGGACCCACACGGATGTGCGCATCCCCGTTTAGAACTCTGCTCGCGCTGTGCCTCACCAGCGCGACGGTGGCCGGCTGCACGCCGGCCACCGAGCCGGCGCCTGCACCGCCTGCGGCCGCTGCGGCGGCGTCGCCGGCCGCGCCAACCGCCCATATCAGCCGAGCCACGCAATTGCAGGCATTCCTGACCGAACGCTACGGCAAGCCAGCCCGACTCTCGGGCAACTGGCGCGGGCCCTGGACCCAGGACGGACAGGCCCGCCCTACCGACTGGCACATCTGCGCGGAACAGCCCGTGGTAAGTGGCGACGGTTGGCAACAGCTGGTCGCGGTGTGCGGTGAGCTGGTGGATGCAAGCCATGCCGACCCGGGCACCATCGACTTCTACGTACTGCGCCCCAACACTGAGCGCTTCGAGGTGGCGGCCGAACTCACCGGCAGCAGCTACGGCAGCAGCGGCTTCCCCGGCAGCGTGAGCATCGTTCGCGCGGGCAGCGACTTCTATGGGTTCCGCGTCGAGAGCGGCTGGTACGGCCAGGGCACTTCGCTGGAATCGCAGAGCCTCATCCTGCCGGGCCCAACGGGACTGGTGGACACCGGCAGCGTACGCAGCCATATCGACAATACCGCCGCCTACGACTGCAACGATCCCGAGCAGGAAGAGGATTGCAGGACCCATATGTTCACCGTCAACTTCGCCCTGCGCTTCGACGACCGTGACCGCAGTGCACGCACCTGGCCACTGCTGATCGAGGAGTCGGGCAGCGATTGCGGAGGTAAGCAGGTGCGGCTTGAGCATCGTTTCACGCTGGATCCAACGACCTGGGCCTACCGGTTCCCCGAGTCGCTGCAGCGCGAAAGCTGCCAGTGATGGCGGCCCCGGTGCAGGCTCGCCCCGCACCGCGTAAAATCCGAGGCCCCGCTTCCCTCCGCGAGAACTGCATTGAAGATCCTGGTCATAGGCGCCGGCGGCCGTGAACATGCCCTGGCCTGGAAGCTGGCCCAGTCGTCCCGCGTTACCGAGGTGCTGGTTGCACCCGGCAATGCCGGTACGGCGACCGAGGCGGGCTGCCGCAACGTGCCGGTCAAGGTCACCGATCTGGACGGCCTGCTGGCGCTGGTGCAGGCCGAAAGCGTCGAGCTGACCGTGGTGGGCCCGGAAGTGCCGCTGGTGGCCGGTGTCGTCGATCGCTTCCGTGCGGCCGGGCACCGCATCTTCGGGCCGACCGCCGCCGCGGCACAGCTGGAAGGCAGCAAGGCCTACGCCAAGGACTTCCTGGCCCGGCACAACATTCCGACCGCGTTCTACGCGGTGCACACCGACGTGGACGCGGCGCTGGCGTACCTTCGCGAGAAAGGCGCGCCGATCGTGGTCAAGGCCGATGGCCTGGCCGCCGGCAAGGGCGTGATCGTGGCGATGACGCAGCAGGAAGCCGAAGATGCGGTGCGCGACATGCTGTCGGGCAATGCGTTCGGCGATGCGGGCGCGCGCGTGGTGATCGAGGAATTCCTCGACGGCGAGGAAGCCAGCTTCATTTCGATGGTGGACGGCACCACGGCTCTGCCGATGGCGACCTCGCAGGACCACAAGCGCGTGGGCGACGCGGACACCGGCCCGAACACGGGCGGCATGGGCGCGTACTCGCCTGCACCGGTGGTCACCGATGAGGTGCATGCACGCGTGATGCGCGAGGTGGTGAACCCCACCGTGCAGGGCATGATTGCCGATGGCATTCCGTTCACCGGCTTCCTCTACGCCGGCCTGATGATCGATGCCAGCGGCGCGCCGAAGGTGATCGAGTTCAACGTGCGCTTCGGCGACCCGGAAACCCAGCCGGTGATGCTGCGCCTGCAGTCGGACCTGGTGGAGCTGGTGGAAGCGGCGATCGATGCGCGGCTGGACAGCGTGCAGGCGCAGTGGGATCCGCGCCCGTCTTTGGGCGTGGTGATGGCCGCCTCGCCGTACCCGGAAACGCCGATCACCGGCGATGTCATTCATGGCCTGGACCAGGTGCCGACCACGGCCAAGGTGTTCCATGCGGGCACCACGCTGGATGCGCAGGGCCAGGTGCTCAGTGCCGGTGGCCGCGTGCTGTGCGTGGCCGCGCTGGGCGACAGCGTGGGCGATGCGCAGACCAATGCGTATGCGGGGGTGGCGAAGATCACGTGGGAGCACGAGTTCCATCGCAACGATATCGGCTGGCGCGCGATTGCGCGCGAACAGGCGTAAGGACTGCGTAGCGCCGACTGGGTAACCGACTGGGTAACCGGCTGGGTAACTGGCTGGGTAACTGGGTAACCGACGGGGTAGAGCCGACTGTTAGTCGGCAGCTCTTCCCGGGAAACC
>NZ_JBOHXV010000008.1:0-82685 GCF_050737075.1 Stenotrophomonas sp. | reverse complement strand
GTCGTGACCTACCGGGCGAAATTACGTGGTGGGGCGAACGGGCAACCTGCCTTGCCGGTAGGTCACGACCGTTGGTCGTGACCAGACTGCCGCCTTCGGGATCAATCCTCCGGCGGCTGGCAGGAATCGCGCACGATCAGGTGCGGGCGCACGCTGGCGATCTGCAGCGCGGCCTGGCCATCGGGCTGGATCAGCATCGCCGCGGCCGTGCGCCCGGTGTCGCGGGTGTGGCGGCGCACGGAAGTCAGCGACGGCCACAGGCGCGAGGCCAGCGGGCTGTCGTCGTAGCCGATGATCGAGAGCTGGCGCGGGATGTTGATGCCCGCCCGCAGCGCGACCTTGTAGATGCCGGCGGCCATTTCGTCGTTGCCGGTGAAGATGGCGGTCGGGCGCTGCTTGCCCAGCAGCAGCTTCTCGGCCGCCGCCACGCCGGATTCGAACGTATAGCCGGCCTCCACGATGCGCCCGGGCGGCAGTTCGATGCCGCGCTGGGCGAGGGCATCGATGAAACCGGCGGTGCGCTCATGCGCGGAACGATAGGCGCTGGGGCCGGTGACCAGGGCGATGTCGCGGTGGCCCAGCGACAGCAGGTAGTCGGCGGCCTCGGCCGCACCGTCGCGGTCGTGGGTGACCACCATCTGCGAGGTGTCGTCCAGCGGCAGCGAGGCGATGCGCGTGAAGCGGCAGCCGATCTCGTCCAGCATGTCCACCAGCGCCTGGTCTTCGGACGCACGCGGCACCAGGATCACCCCGTGCAGCTTCTGCTGCTGCACGAAGCGGCGCACGCCCTCGATGTAGCCGGGGCTGCGCGAATCGCAGGGGTGCACCACCAGCTCGAAGCTGGAGCCGCGCAGCGCGTCCAGCGCGCCGTACTGCATGTCCACGATGTACTGGGCGGTGGGGTTGTCATAGACCATGCCGATCAGGAACGAGCGGCGGAACGCCAGGCCGCGCGCGAGCGGGTCCGGCGTATAGCCGACCTCGCGCATCAGCGCTTCGACCTTGTCGCGGGTGTCCTTGCGCACCAGTGGCGAGTTGTTGATGATCCGCGAAACCGTTTTCTTGGATACACCCGACAGCCGCGCGATGTCATTGATCGTGGCGGCCTTGCCCTTGGTCAACCCGTGCAGTGGCGGGTCGGTCTTGGTGCGCAGTGACATGTGTTCAAACCGAAAGGGGTCGAAGGAAGCTGCCGGCGCCACTCAATCGAGGGCGCGGTAGCGGAACTGGCGGAAACGGACCTTGCCGTCGCCGGCAGCGTACAGGGCCGGCTTCAGGGCGAGGAACTTCCCGGCCACATTGTGATGGTAGCCGGAGACTTCCATCTGAACCGGGTACTTCTGCCAGGTTTTGCCGTCGGTACTGGAATGGATAGTGACGATGTGCCGGTTGTTGGTCACCCGCAGCCACAGCTTGCCACCCTTGGCGCTGGGCGCCAGCTGGGTAGGTCGTTCCTCGCCATAGCGGTGCATGATGAACTTCTCGCCGTTGCTGCCCACGCCTACGTACAGCTTGTCGCTGTAGTAGAGCAGGGCGCCGCCGACCGCACCGGGTTCGATGTCCATTTCGACCTCGAACTGGTACGCCTGGTCACCGGCAATGGCGGTCAGCGGGGAGCTGTCGCGCGGGGTCTGGCCTTTGCCCTGCAGCAGCAGCCCCTCGCCGCTGAAGTCCAGGCGGCGGTACTCGTCCTGGGCCGGATTGAAGAACGACCACTGCGCGCCCAGTGCCGGGCCCTTGAAGTCGTCCGACAGCGCCATGCCATGCTGGCCCACCGACTCGCCCGACGGCTTGGCCAGCGGCTGGCCCAGGTCGCCGCCCTTGGCCACGAACCAGCCATCGTCGGTCCATTCGATCGGCTCCAGCAGCGCCTGGCGGCCGAGCGTCCAATAGCCGTTTTCATAGCCGTGGTAGATCATCCACCAGCGCCCGTCGGTGCCTTCCACCACCGTGGCGTGGCCGCGCGACCACCACGGCTCACTGGCCGAGCGGGTGCGGGTGATCGGGTTGTTCGGCGCGTTCACCCACGGCCCATGGATCGAGCGCGAGCGCGCGGTGATCACCATGTGCCCGGTCGGGGGGCCGGCGGTGCCGCCCACGGCGGTGGTCATGTAGTACCAGCCGTTGTGGAAATTGATCTTCGGCCCTTCCTGCGCGTAAGCCTCCACGTCCCAGCTTTCCGGGTACTTCCAGCCGTCGTACACATGCTTGGGCTTGCCGACCACGCTCAGGCCGTCGTCGGCCAGCTGCACATACGCGCCGCCACTGAGGAATAGATAACGCTTGCCGTCTTCGCCCACGGCGTGGCCAGGGTCGATGTAGCCGCCCAGGCCGATGTCGACCGGCTCGCTCCAGGGCCCGCGGATGTTGTCGGACCAGACCACGAAGTTGCTGCGGGTCTCGCCGGTGCGCGCCGGGAAGTAGATGTAGTAGCGGCCGCCGTGCTTGACGATGTCCGGCGCCCAGATCGCGCCGACGTTCTTCGTGATCGCATGGCCCAGCGGCTGCCAGTTGACCAGGTCGCGCGAATGCCAGATCGGCAGGCCCGGGTAGGCATCGAACGAGGACAGGGTGAGGTAGTAGTCGTCGCCGTCCTTCAGCACGGACGGGTCCGGGCGGTCGCCGGCGAACACCGGGTTGAGGAAGGTGCCGTTGCCCAGGTCGGCCTGGCGCTGGTTTTCGATGCCGCGCTTCCAGGCGGGGGCGGGCACGTCGGCGGCGTGGACAGCGCTGGCCCACAACAGGCCGGCCGTGGCCAGGGTGGCCAACAGATTACTCAGGCGCATCTTGTCTCCCTTGTACGGAACCGGGTCCGCCACGGCGGGCGGAACCCGGGTACGCGCTGTCGCCAGCGCGCGGTGCAGTTCAGCAGGCGGCGCTTATGCGCGCAGCAGTGCCGGCAGCCACAGCGACAGCTGCGGGAAGAACGTCACGATCAGCAGCACGCCCACCGCCGCGAACCAGAACGGCCAGATCGAGCGCATGCTTTCGCCCACGCTGATCTTGCCGATCGCCGTGCCGATGAACAGCACCGAGCCCACCGGCGGCGTGACCAGGCCCAGGCCGCCGGTCAGCACCAGCACCAGGCCGAAGTGGATCGGATCGATCCCGTAGGCCTTGGCCACCGGCAGGAAGATCGGCGTGCAGATCAGGATCATCGGCGCCAGGTCCATGAAGGTGCCCAGCAACAGCAGCATCACCACGATCATCAGCAGCACCATGAACTGGCTGTGCGCGAACGACTGCAGGAAGTCCACCGCGGCAGCCGGTACCTGCAGGAAGGCCAGCAGCCAGCCGAACACGGCCGCGGTGGCGATCACGAACAGGATCACGCCGGTGCTGCGCGCGGCATGGGTCACCGTGCCCAGGAATTCGCGCCAGTTGAGCTGGCGGTACAACACCGTCGTAACCAGCAGGGCGTACACCACCGCGATCGCCGCGCTCTCCACCGCAGTGAAGATGCCGGCGCGGATACCGATGAAGATCAGCGCCACCAGGCCCAGGCCGGGCAGGGCGGAGACCATGCGCAGCAACACCGCACGCCAGCCCGGGAACACTTCCACCCCGTAGCCACGGCGCCGCGCCACCACATAGCCGGTGACCATCAGTGCCACTGTCATCAGCAGCGCGGGCACGATGCCGGCCGCGAACAGGTCGGCAATGGACAGGCCACCGCCGGCCGCGGCCGAGAACAGGATCAGGTTGTGCGACGGTGGCACCAGCAGCGCCACCAGCGCGGCGGTGATGCTGACATTCACCGCGAAGTCGCGGTCGTAACCGCGCTTAACCATCTGCGGAATCATCGTGCCGCCGACCGCCGATACGTCGGCAATCGCCGAACCGGACACGCCGCCGAAGAACAGCGAGGACAGGATCGACACCTGGCCCAGGCCGCCGCGCATGCGCCCAACCAGCGACGACGCCAGCGCGATCAGCCGCTCGGAGATGCCGCCGCGCATCATGATTTCACCGGCGAAGATGAACAATGGAATGGCGATCAGCGAGGCCGACCCGGTACCGGCCGAGATCTGCTGCACCAGCACAAGCGTCGGCAGGTCCAGGTACCACAGCCCGGCCAGCGCGGCGGCGGCCAGTGCATACGCCACCGGCACGCCCAACAACAGCAGCACCGCGAACACGGTGAAAAGAATCGTAATGCCCATGATTCAGCGGTCTCCTTCTGCGTCGGCAACCGCCGGTTGCGCGGCCTGCACCATCTGGTTCACTGCAAAGATCGCCATCAACGCACCGCCAATGGACAGCGGCAGGTAGTTGATGCTCTGCGGCAGGTTGGCGCCGGCGGTCTTGATGTCCAGCCCGTCCAGCAGCAGCACGGCTGCCCACCAGGCAATCACCACGCCCAGCACCGCCACCACCAGCGAGGCGAATACATCCACCGCGCGGCGCAGGTTCGGGCCCATGTGCGCGGCCAGCAGGAAGAAGCCGAAGTGGCGGCGGGTGTGCACGCCGGTAGCTGCGCCCAGGCTCATCGCCGTGGCCAGCAGCAGCAGGGTCACCGGCTCGGTCCAGCTCGGCGAATCGTTGATGACGTAGCGGGCGAACACCTGCCAGCCCTGCACCACCACCAGGCCCAGCAGGGCGAGTACGGCAACGTAGATGGCAGCGTCGGCAATACGGTCCAGCGCGCGTTGCGGCAGCGTGCGCGGGTCGACGAGGGTTTCGGAAGTCGTGGCGGACATCGCGGCGGGCCTCAGGCGAAGTCGCGGATGCGACGGGTGAGCGCGGCCAGCGCCGGCTGCTGCAGGTACTGCTGCAGCAACGGGTCGGCGGCCTTGCGGAAGGCCGGCATGTCGACCTCGTTGAACTGGATGCCGAAGTCGGCCACCGCCTGGCGGGCGGTGCTTTCGGACGCATCCCACTGCTGGCGCATCACGCCGACCGATTCGCGCGCCGTCTGCAGCACCAGCTGTCGGTCTTCCGGGCTGAGCGCTTCGAAGCTACGGCGCGACATCAGCAGCACGTCGGGCGCATACGAGTGGTCGCTCTGCGACCAGTAGCGCGCGGCCTCGAAGTGACGGCTGGAATGGAAGCTGCGCATGTTGTTTTCCGCACCGTCGATCATGTGCGTCTCCATGCCGGAGAAGGTGTCGCCCAGCGACATCGGGGTCGGGTTGGCGCCCAGCAGGCGCATCAGCTGGATGAAGATGTCCGACGATGCCACGCGCAGCTTCAGGCCGTGCAGGTCCTTGGGCTCCACGATGGGATGCTTGGTGTTGTAGAAGCAGCGCGCGCCCGAATCGTAGATGGCCAGGCCGACCAGGTCGCGGCTCTCGAAGCCACGCAGCACGGTGTCGGCCACGCCGCCGTCGAGCGCGCGGCGCATGTGCGCCACCGATTCGAACACGTAGGGCAGGCACAGCGCCTGGGTCAGCGGGAACGCGTTGTTGAGCGCGCCGGAGTAGACCCGGGTGATGTCGATGGCGCCGAAGCGGGCCATGTCGATCGCTTCGGATTCGCGGCCGAGCTGGCCGGAGTGGTACTGGCGCAGCTTCAGCCGGCCGCCGGTTTTTGCTTCCAGCTGCTGGCCCATCCACTTCACCGCCGTGACGGTGGGGTAGTCGGCCACGTGCACATCGGTGGCGGTGAGCAGGCGCGCGCCATCGGGCGCGCTGCTCCCTGAGCCGGAACATGCCGTCAGCACGGGCACGCTCAGCGCGCCCAGACTGGTGGCAAGGAAACTTCTGCGAGTAATCATCTGCGCCCTCCCAAGCGTACTCGCCATGGCCGCACGGTTACCCGGCGGCGATGGCCCTGCAGGTAATGTCGCCGTAACCGGCGAAACGGATCAGTGCCTGTTGGCCTACGGCGATGTCATGAATGCCGGTGGCGTTGCCACTGGCGATCAGGTCGCCGGCCTTCAGCGGGCGCCCGCGCTGGGCCGAACGGGACAGCGCGAAGGCATACGCCGTGCGCAGGCCGCCCGGCAGCAGGGTGGCGCCACCGGTGCCGACCACTTCGCCCTCGATACGGGTTTCGGCGCGCAGGTCGGCGTCGTCCAGGCGCGTCCAGTCCGGAATTTCCGGGCCCAGCACCAGGCCGTTGTTGTTGCCGAAGTCCGACACCACCACGCGCGGCCCCAGCTTGTTGATTGTGGCCAAGGGGCTGCTGGCCACTTCCACGCCGATGAACAGCTTGGCGGGCAGGGCTTCGGCCTCTTCGGCGGTCCAGTGCAGCTTGTCGGCCGGGGCGTCCTGCTGGAGCTGGATCACGTACTCGGCCTCGACCGCGCCGAAGCCGCCGACGAACACCGGGATATCCACTGTTCCACCGGTAGCATTCCAGAGCCGCTGAGAGAATATGGGGCCCAGCAGACGGTCGTCGCCGGAGGCGTCGCGGCGTTCGGCGGCGATGAAGCCCACCTTCCAGCCAACGACCTGATCGTCCCACAGCGCGATGGCCTGGTCCTGCACCTGATACGCAGTCACCAGGTCCTCCGGGATGTTTCCCGGGAAGTCTGGCAGTGACAGACCCTGCCGGCGGGCCGTGACGAACGCGTGGGCGATGGCGCCCAACCCTTGTTCTGGCAGGTCCTGTTTGCCTTGATCGTTGCTCAAGCGGGTCTCCCGGTGATTTGTTGCACTGCCCATCGACAGCACTTGGATGAGCTGTATATGGTAAACCGGTGTCATTGGCAATGTGCAGCGCGTCAGAACCTGCACGGGGCCGGCACGCTGGCGTTTTGCCCACCCTCAAGAGGACCGCTGCGGATGCGTTGCGCTGTGTTGATGTCCCTGCTGGCCGGCTGCCTGCTGGCCACCGTCGCCCCGCGGCCCGCCCAGGCCGCCGAACGGCCCGTGCCGCAGAGTGAGCCCGCCGCGGGCGCCCCTTCCCGGATCGCGCTGTGGCCGGCCGGCACGGTGCCCGGCGAGCCCCGCCGCCCGACGGTGCCCAACGTCATCGAGCGCAGCGACAATCCCGCGCTGCCGGACCGCTACATCGACAACGTCAGCGCACCCTACCTGGTCGCCTACCGGCCGGCCCACCCCAATGGCACGGCCCTGCTGGTCATTCCCGGTGGCGGCTACCAGCGCATCGTGCTCGACAAGGAAGGCACCGCGCTGGTGCCGGCCTTCGTGGAGCAGGGCGGGGTAACCCTGTTCGTGCTGCGCTACCGGCTGCCCGCCGGGCGCGAGGACCGCCAGGCCGCGTTGGCCGATGCGCAACGCGCGCTGCGGGTGATCCGTGCCGGGGCCGCGCAGTGGCAGCTGGACCCTGCGCGGATCGGGGTGATGGGCTTTTCCGCCGGTGGCCATGTGGCCGCCCGGCTGAGCACCGGCTTCGCTACCGTACTGCCGGGCAGCGGCGACACGGTCGATGCGGTCAGCGCGCGCCCGGACTTTTCGCTGCTGGTGTACCCGGTGATCGACATGGGCGCGCACGCGCACAGCGGTTCGCGTACGCGGCTGCTCGGCCAACGCCCCACGCCCGCGCTGGAGCAGCAGTATTCGATGCAGGCGCAGGTCAGCGCGCAGACACCGCCCACCTTCCTGGTCCATGCGCAGGACGACACGGTGGTTTCCGTGCACAACAGCCTGCTGTACTACCAGGCGCTGCTCGCGGCCGGCGTGCCCAGTGAAATGCACCTGTTTGCGCACGGCGGGCACGGCTTCGGCGTGCGCCTGCCGGCCAGCTCACCGACGGCGCAATGGCCTTCGCTTGCCCTGCGCTGGATGCAGGCGCAGACCACGGGGAGCGCGCCATGACCACCAGCCCCGCCGACTTGCAGCGCCGCCGCTTCCTGCGCGACAGCGCGCGCTACGCCATGTTGCTGGCCGCCGGTTCGCTGCCGCTGCTGCCGACGTTGGCCGGTGCGGCGACGACCGCCGCACCGGCCGATTCCCTGGCACGGGTGCGCGGTGGGCGCCTGCGCGGGCGCTATGACCAGGGCGTACACCGTTTCCTCGGCGTGGCCTACGGTGCGGATACCGCGCCCCGCCGCTTCCAGCCCGCGCTGGCCGAGGTGCCGTGGCGCGGCGTACGCGATGCGCTGGCCTATGGCGCGTCCGCACCGCAGGGCGGCAACGACGGCCCGGGCAGCGAAGACTGCCTGTTCCTCAACGTCTGGACGCCGGCACTGCGCGATGGCGCGCGCCGGCCGATCCTGTTCTACATCCATGGCGGCGCCTACAACAACGGCTCCGGCAGCGACCCGCAGTACGACGGCCGCGCCCTGTGCCGGCGGGGCGACGTGGTGGTGGTGACGGTCAATCACCGGCTCAACGTGTTCGGCTATCTCTACCTCGCGCAGTTGGGCGATGCGCGGTTCGCCGAGTCGGGCAATGTCGGCCAGCTGGATCTGGTCCAGGCCCTGCAATGGGTGCGCGAGCATGCGCATGAGTTCGGCGGCGACGCGGACAACATCACGGTGTTCGGCCAGTCCGGCGGTGGCGCGAAGATCGCCACGCTGATGGCGATGCCGGCCGCGCGCGGATTGTTCCAGCGCGCGTGGACCATGAGCGGCCAGCAGGTGACCGCCGCCGGGCCGCGCGCGGCCACCCAGCGCGCGCGCATCGCGAAGGAGGCTGTTGGCGCAACCGACGTCGCCGCGCTGCTTGCACTGCCCGCGCCGGCGTTGCTGGCTGCCACCCGCGCACGCGATCCGTCGCGGGTGGAGAACACCGGCTTGTACTTCGGGCCGGTACTGGACGGTGGCGCACTGCCGGTGCACCCGTTCTGGCCGGAGGCGCCGGCGCAGTCCGCGCAGATCCCGATGGTGATCGGCAATACCCATGATGAGACGCGTGCGTTCCTGGGCAACGACCCGGACAACTTCACGCTCACCTGGGACACGCTGCCCGCACGGCTGGAGAAGGAGCAGTACGTGGACCTGCTGCCGTCGGTGGTGATTGCCGAGTACCGCCGGTTGTACCCGCACTACACGCCGTCGGAGGTGTTCTTCGCCGCCACCACCGCCGGCCGTTCCTGGCGCGGCGCGGTGGAGGAACTGGAGGCCCGTGCCCGCCAGGGCGCACCGACCTGGGCCTACCAGCTGGACTGGGGCTCGCCGCTGGACGGCGGCAAGTTCGGCGCCTTCCACACGCTGGATATTCCGCTGGTGTTCGACACCACCGGCGCGAAGGGCTCGCGTACGGGTGATGGTGCCGAGGCAACGCACATGGCGGCGCTGATGAGCGAGGCGTTGATCGCCTTCGCCCGCCATGGCGACCCCAACCATGGCGGGCTGCCGCGCTGGGAGCCTTACGGCCTGGCCAGGCGCCAGACCCTGCTGTTCGACGCGACGCCAACCCAGGCCGACGATCCGCGTGGCGGCGAGCGGCGGCTGTACCGGCAGGCCCCGTTCGTGCAACGCGGAACGCTGTAGAGACACGCCATGCGTGTCCCATGGATGGCCGGCCGCGTTCGGAACGCGCATGGCGTGGCGATAGGTCGCATCAACCAAAGTACGTAATTTGATCGCTAATTCGGCCATCGCGAGGCCATTTGTAGTGATTGAGATCAAACATCTCGTTCACCGCAATGGCCTAGACTGCGGGGCATGCAAGACCAATTCGATCCATTCCCGCCGTTCCATGGCCGCGATCGACTGATCGCCGCCATTGATCACGCCGTCCAGCATGACGATCCCCAACAGATCGCCCGCACCCTGCGCGGTGCGTTGCGCGAGGCGATTGCCGACAGCCGCATCCAGTTGCCGGCCTGTGTGCACCGCCCGATCAGCGACCACTACGCCCGCCGCGAGCTGTACCGCAGCCCGGCCCATGGCTACAGCATCGTGGCGATGAGCTGGGCACCGGGGCAGGGCACGCCGCTGCACGACCACAGCGGCCTGTGGTGCGTGGAGGGCGTCTGGCTGGGCCAGCTGGAAATCACCCAGTACCGGCTGCTGGAACGCGACGGCGAACGCTTCCGCTTCCAGGCCGAGCCGCCGGTCATCGGCGACTGCGGCAGCGCCGGCAGCCTGATTCCGCCGCACGAGTACCACACCATCCGCAACACCCGCGACGACGCGCTGGCCATCTCCGTGCACGTCTACCAGGGCGAGATGACCCGCAGCGCGGTCTTCGAACCCGACGGCGGCGACTGGTACGCGCGGCGGGTGAAGGAAATGGAGACAGACGCGGCGTAACGGTGACGCGCAGGTCAAATCTAGGAGTTTGTTCAATGCCATGTGGCGGCGCGCACAGATAGGCTGCGGCCTTGTGCATCAGCGCGTTGAGTCGCCCCCCACATGCGGATCGTGAACACTGGTAGCGATGACAGTTCCTGCGTTGAGCTCGATCCTGGGGCGGAAGACGGTGCCCGCCTGTCATCGGCGGATCGCCCCGCAGGCCATTCGCGGCGTTGGCGCGTCATCGAGTCACGCGAGGAGGACATCGCCTACTTCGTGGTCAAGGACGAGGCTGGCCGTGTTCAAGTGACCATCGGCAATGCGGGCGGCGTGTTCTGGGCGCTGCCTGCCGCCGGTGCGCTGGCCAAAGTCTCACTGCCCTCCTGGCGCCTGCGCATTCCCGCCGATGCCCTGCCGACCGAGGTCTATGGCAGCGCGGATTTCTCCCTGGTGCTGTTCGACCACGGCGGCGATGCGGTGTGGTCTGTCGAATTCGTCAGCGCCGCTGCCGGGCCACACGCGGACGCGTGAGGTGATGCTCGACCGCTGTCGCAGCGCACGCGATCATGGGAGTGCATGCGCCACGCCCCGCAGGAGATCCCCCGTGTCCACCCATCCCTACCAGCAGGTCAACGTCTTCAGCACCGACCCGCTGCTCGGCAACCCTCTGGCGGTGGTGCTCGACGCGATCGGGCTGGATGAGGCGCGCATGGCCGCGTTCGCGCGCTGGACCAACCTGAGCGAAACCACCTTCGTGCTGCCGCCCACCGACCCCCGGGCGGACTACCGGGTCCACATCTTCACCACCATGGGTGAGCTGCCCTTTGCCGGGCATCCCACACTGGGCAGCTGCCACGCCTGGCTGGCCAATGGTGGCGAGCCGCAGGGCGAGGAGGTGGTACAGCAGTGCGGCATCGGCCTGGTGCGGATCCGGCGCAGCGCGACCGGCCTGGCGTTCCTTGCGCCGCCGCTGCTGCGCGATGAAGCGCCGGACCCGGCGTTGCTCACGCGCGTGACGCGCGGGTTGGGTCTTCGCCCCTCCGCCGTGGTCGGTGCGCGCTGGGTGGACAACGGCGCCGGGTGGTTGGCATTGCGACTGCGCAACCGTGCGGCGGTGCTGGCGGTGGAACCCGACTACGCGGCGCTGGAGGGGGTAGCGGTGGGCATATTCGGGCCGTGGCGGCGGCGCGATGGCAAGGGCGCGCAATTCGAGTCGCGAGCGTTCATCGCGGGCGATGCCGCGCCGGAAGATCCGGCCACCGGCAGCCTCGCCGCCGGCATCGCGCGGTGGCTGCTGGAGGACGACACCGTGCCCGACCGGTATGTGATCAGCCAGGGCACTGCGTTGGGACGTGAGGGACGGCTGCAGGTGGAGCGCATCGGCGATGCGCTGTGGATCGGTGGGGCGTGCGTCACCTGCATCGAGGGCGTGGTGACGTTGTAAGAGCGGCCGGGCAGAGCCCGGCGCTACGAGCAGGCATGGTGACGTTGTAAGGGCTGCCGGGCAGAGCCCGGCGCTACGAGCAGGCACGGTGGCGTCGTCCGGCGTTACAGGTTGACGGCGTTGTTGAGCAGGGTGGTCTCCGCAGCCCCGTCGGGCAGCATCACCCGCACGCGCAGCCCACTGCGGTTGCCTGCCGGCAGCGGCAGGCCCACGGTGGTGGTCTTCGGCACCAGGTCGGTGGGCGCGTCCAGCGCGGGAATCTCGATGCGGGCCAGCTCGCGCCCGTTCGCATCTTCCAGCAGCGCCACGCCCACCGGCGTGCCCACATGGCCCAGGCTGTGCACGGTCACGTGCACCTGGCGGCCGTCCACGCGGATGTCGCCACGGCCGATGCCCAGGTCCGGGCGTTGTTCCACCAGCGTGCCCGCCTTGAGCAGCTCGAACTCGAACACCTGGGCCTGGCCCGGTGCGAAACGCAGCGGCAGCGAGGCGCTGCGTTCGAGCTGCACCTCGGCGGTGGTGGCCTTGCCGTCGATGCGGTCATCGCCGTCGCGGTCCACACCACTGGTCATCCGCCATTGCCCGGCGGTGACGTTCCACGTACTCATCTGCGCATCCACCGCGCGCGTGCCCAGGTTGTAGGCGATCACCTTGAAGCGCTCGGGCGATGGTGCGTGCACCAGGAGCGCCACCTGTTCGGCCGCATCGGGCTGCGCGAAGCGCCAGCTCACGGTGTGCCCCGGCCAGCTCTGGTTGCGCTTGAGCGCGATGCCGCCCAGCCGCGCACGCTGCAGGAACTCGCTGGGCGCTTCCACCCGGTCGGACCACCAATGGCCCTCGGTATTCATGTACTCGCGCTGCGCCTTCGCCTGGATGCCGTCGGCATGCAGCGCCTCGAGGTACGTCTTGTCGCCGGTGGCCTGCCACGCCATCAGGCTGGCGAAGCCGGTGTTGCCGGCATCGGCGTCGGCGATCAGCGCCGGGTTCCATGCCGCCGCCTTGCCCAGCACCTCCACGTAGTTCTCGCCCAGGTTCGACAACGCGCCCGGGCCGCCGCGCGCCACGCGGTAGTCCAGCGCCTTGAGGTACTTGTCGTCGCCCGTCCAGCGCCATGCCGCCCAGAAGGTATGCATGACATCGCCGCCGCCGGAGCCGTTGTTGAGCTCGCCGCCACGCACCTTGCCGGTGGCCCAGTTGATCTCGTTCGGCAGCGCCCAGCGGCCCTTGTCGTCGGTGTAGGCATGGGCCAGGTAGCTGTCGGCCAGCCCGGTGACCAGCTTGCGACCGGTCGGGTCGGCGTTGTACTGGCCGATCAGGAACGCCGGGTGCAGCGCCGGGAAGGAGTACGGCTTCTGCCATTGCCAGTTCGGCTCGCGGTACACCTTGTTGCCACCGAACCAGTTGCTGGAGAACAGCAGGTGACCCTGCGGGTTGGGCAGGATGATGCGTTCGTCGAACGCCTTTACCGTCTCCATCAACCGCTCGACGGTGAGCGGGTCGCCCCAGTTGAGGTAGAGCATCGCGCTGTTGGCGTTGATTCCGTCCTCATAGGAATGCAGCTCATCGGTTTCGATGGTGCTCAGTCCGTTGGAGAACATCCCGTTGCGGTACACCGCATCGGACAGTGCGGTCAGTGAACGGTTGAGCCGCTCTGGTTCCACGCCCATCAGCGCCAGCCCCGGCCACTGCTGGGTGAGGTCGGTGTCGTCGGAAATGCCGCCGCCGAAGTCGCCGTAGGCGATCTGCCGGTTGTCGATCCACCAGTCCACGAAGCGGCGCACGTACTTGAGGTCTTCGGTCTGGCGGAAGGCCCACAGCGGCACGCCCTTCGGCGGCGTGGGCTGGGTGAACGGCGGTTTGCCCTGGCTGTTGTAGCTGATGTAGTTCCAGTACAGCCGGCCCAGCTCGTGGTCCGGGTCGACCCGCAGCAGGTCGCTCAGGTCGGCGTAGACGCGTGCGTACAGGCGCTGGCGCTTGGAGGTGGTGTGTTCTTCGACCAGGAAGCCCCAGTTGTCGCGGACCTGGTTGAAGCGGTCGGCCAGATGCTCCTGCTTCGCTTCGGCACGAGCCTTGTAGACCATGCGGATTTCCGCGCCGTCGAGCGAGCCGGCATTGAAGCCCGGCGCGCCCGAAGCGATGCTGATCCACAGGCTGTCGGCGGTGAGGATGCGGTCGCGCAGGTCCAGCCACAGCGTGCGCTTCTCGTTCGGCTTCACCGACACCGACACATCGATCATGTCGCGCGCCGGCCAGATCGGGTCCTTGATGCGGATGTTGAGCGGGATCAGGCCGTCGCCCGACGCCGGCAGGTCCAGCGCGGGCAGGTCGATGGCCACGCCGTCCAGGCCGTCGTACATGTTTTCCCAGCTGTGCGCCCAGCTGCGGATCAGCGGCTGCGCGGCCGGGGCATCGCCGACGCCGGACGGGATCAGCACGTGCACGATCGGCAGCGGACTGGCGGGCAGCGTGTCGGCGCCGCGTCGCCGTGAACCGGCGCCCTTGGGCAGCGCCATCACCGTGCTGCGTTCGGCTGCCGGGTAGCGGCCCTCGATGTACTCGCGCAGTGTGGTGATGTTGAGGTAGTCGGGCAGGGCCTGGCTGTCGACCAGGTAGCGCTGCTTCACCGTGCCGGCGGGCTCGGCGGCATCGCTGACCTGGTAGGCCCAGATTTCCTGGATCGGCGTTTCCTGCGCGACATTGCGGAAGTGCAGTACGCCGCCGGTCTGCGCGGCAATATCGTCCACGCTGCGCACCACGCCCTGCGGGCGCTGCAGCAGCGTCGTTGCGGCAGTGCCGGCGGCGCCTGTGTGGGTGAGCGATCCGAACGCGGCGCCGCGCACTTCAATGCGGTTGACGGTCTCGCCGTCGGGCAGGGTCAGGTCGAGCTGCTGGCCGCCTTCCACATAGGTGTTCCAGTCGGGCAGCTGGAAATAGTCGTTGCGCCCGGGCAGGCGCGAGCGGTTGTAGACGCCGGGCCAGGTGGTCTCGGCGATGCCGTCGGTGGCCTTCCACATCCACTGCTTGTGGTCCTTGGTGTCGGCGAACTCGATCTTGCGGATCGTGGTGGTCGCGGCGCCCAGCACCGGCGGTGCGGTGCGGTCCCAACCAAAGCGGTGATTCCAGGCGCGCATGGCGCCTGCATCATCCACCGCCGTGGTCGGCGCCTTGTTGGCGGCCAACGCGGCCATGCCTGCCGGATCCAGCAGGCGGTCGTACACGCGGATTTCGTCAACGTCGCTGCCGCGCAGGAAGTTGTAGCGGCTCTGCACCTGGTACGGCGCCATCACCCGGCCGGCAAGGCCCAGCTGGTCCAACGCGGCATCGTAATCGGCGGTGGTCTCCTGGCGGGCGACTTCCTTGCCGTCCACGTACAGGCGCACGCCATGGTTTTCATCCCAGCCGAAGGCGATGTGCTGCCACTGCTGGGGTGATGGATTCTGGTCCAGCTTGAACGACACGCGGGTGCGCGCCAGGTTGGCGTCGGTAACGAAGGCATCGAAGCCGTGGCCGTTCCAGTCGATGCGCAACCAGGCCATGTCCCAGCTGCTGTGGTCGGCGTAGCCGACCCGGAAGATCACGAAGGGCGCTTCACCCACCGCATAGCGGGAGCGCCAGTAGAAGCCGAGCGTGCCACGCTGCGCCTGGATGTTGCCGGGCGCATTCCAGGAAAGCACGCCGTCGTCTTCCCACTGGATCGCGGCACCGCGCGCACCGTCGGGCACGCGTTTGACCTTGTCCTGGAAGTTCGGAATGGCATCGCCATTGGCGGTGTCGGCCGTAAAGCCTTTGTCGGCCGATACGTGGAACAGCAGCTGCGGTGCGCCCCGTGCCCAAGCCCCGGTGCTGCTCCCCAGCAGCAACAACAGCAGGCTGGCGGAAAGACGGGTGCGACGGAGCGAACGGACAACGTGCAGCGGCATGGCAGGTTCCTTTCGACAGCTTATCGGCACGGCAGTGACCTGCACGCAACGCACGCTAGCAAAGCGGCGGTTCCCCAACATCTTGCGACGCAACAGCGGCGGCGCGATCTCGCGCCGCCGCCTTCAGTGCGTCGGATCAGAACTTGTAGCGAACGCCCAGCATGTACTGCCGGCCGGTTTCGGTGTACTGCAGCGGCAGGCGACCGGTGGCCGGCGAATACACCCACTCGTCGCTGGCCTCGTTGGTCAGGTTCATGCCTTCCAGGCTCAACTCCAGCTTGTCGCTGATCGCGTAGCGGATCGAGGCATCGATGAAGGTGGTGCCGGTCATGCCGTGGGTACCGTCCACGTTGAAGCCCGCTTCGGTGCCCGGCACCTGGGTCAGGTAGTCATCGCGGTTGGTGGCCGAGACGCGGCCGGAGAACACCTTGCCTTCGTAGAACAGCGTGGCGTTCCAGGACGACTTGGACAGACCGGTCAGGTCAGCCTTCATCACCGGCTGGCCGCTGGAGTTGATGTACTGGATCTGCGATTCCACCCAGGTGTAGTTCAACTGCACGCCCAGGTTGGACCACTTGCCGGGCAGGAAGGTGAAGGGCTGGATGTAGTTCGCTTCCACACCGTGCAGCTCGCCACCGGGCGTGTTGACCGGCTTGGTGTAGGTGAAGTCATCGGCCGGCGATGCACCGGTCCCGATCAGCAGCTCAGCCGGCAGGCCGCTGGCGCTGTAGGGCGCCACTTCGCGGGTGGTCTGCACGAAGCTTTCGATGTCCTTGTAGAACAGGCCGATGCCGGCCATCGCGCCTTCGCTGAAGTACCACTCGAAGCCCAGGTCCACATTGGTGGCGCGGATCGGGTCCAGGTTCGGGTTGCCGCTGGAAATGGTGCGCGCACCGCCGGCCACGGCTACGGTGGCACCCGGGGTCAGGCTGCCCAGGCCCGGACGGCTCATTACCTTGGCCGCGCCCAGGCGGATCAGGAAGTCCGGGGTGATTTCCGCAACCAGGTTGAACGAGGGCAGGGTGTCGTCGTAGCTGCGGTCCACGGTGGTGGACACGGTGCCGGTGGCCAGCGTGGAAAGACCGGTGGAGCTCTGCTTGGTCTTGACGTAGCGCACGCCGAAGTTGCCCGAGAACGGAATGCTGCCCAGCTCGGTGGAGAACTCGCCCATCAGGTAGCCGCCGCGGTCTTCCTCGTCCACGCTGCGCACGTTGTTGGCGCGCGGGGCGACGGCGAAGATGCCGCTGTTGCTGTAGATGTCGAACTGGTTGGCAATGGCGTTCAGGTCCGGTACCACCCACTGGTCCGGGCTGCCGGTGATGCCCTTCAGGCCGGCCTGTTCGGTCATGTCCACCGGCACGATCTTGCCGCCTGTGGGGAAGTTGGGCACGGCCAGTTCGCTGGCGCGGCGCAGTTCCACGGTGCTGAAGGTGTAGTTCTTGGCCAGGATGCCGCCCTTCAGGCGGAAGCCGGGGCTGATGTTCCAGTTGAAGTCGACCTGGCCGGTGTCGAAGTCATTGTCCACGTACTGCGGGCGCAGGCGGATCTCGGCCAGTTCCCAACCGGCGGGATTGGTCGGGTCGATGCCGTAGTTCAGTGTCGGGAACCGGCTGTTGCCGCGGTAGTCGTAGCTGTAACCGTCCACATCGTACTTGTCCATGATGATCGTGGTCTGGATCGGGTTCTCGTGCTTGGAGCGCGAGATGCCGACCTTGCCGGACAAGGTGAAGTTGTCGCCGAAGCGGTGCTGGCCGTTCAACGCGATCTGCTTGAACTCGGTGCTCCACTCGTCGTGGCGGTTCTCGGTGCGGATGTCGACGTTGTCGAACTCACCGTAGACCAGCGCGTTGTTCTCGATCACGCCGTCCTTGACGATCATGTTCGGCTTGCCGACCAGGCGCGGCGTGCTGCTGGTGCCGCGGCTGAAGGAGATCGCTTCGATGTAGTGCTCGTCGCGCTTGGCGTCGATCTTGGAATACAGCGTGTCCAGCGAGATCTCGGTGGCGTCGCTGGGCTTCCACTGCAGGGTGCCGGTCACGCCCAGGCGCTTCTGCTCGTGTTCCATCTGCACGTAGCGCGGGAAGCGCGGGTGGTAGACGTTGGCCGAACGCGCCGCGGTGAACGGCGAAGCCGCGCTGAAGTTGCCGTTGCTCGGGCCGTTGGCCCAGCGGCCGGTATTGGAGCCTTCTTCCAGCGCCTGGCGCTCGGAATAGGCGACCGAGAGCAGGCCGCCGAAGGTGCCGTCGGCCCAGGTGTTGGAGATCAGCGCGGCGATGCGCGGGTCGGCCTTCTGCGCCATGGCGTTGTAGCTGGCCTGGCCGCTGGTGGCGAAGGTGAAGCCGTCGTAGTCGAACGGGCGCGCGGTGCGCAGGTCGACGGTGGCGCCCAGCGAGCCTTCCTCGACGTCGGCCGAGGCGGTCTTGCGCACCAGCAGCTGCGAGAACAGGTCCGAGGCGAACACGTTGAAGTCGAAGCCGCGGCCGCGGTTGGTGCCGCCGCTCTGGTCACCGGCGCCGACCGTGGTCAGCGCTTCCATGCCGTTGATGCGCACGCGGGTGAAGTCCGGGCCCAGCCCGCGCACCGAGATGTTGCGGCCTTCGCCGGCTTCACGGGTAATAACCACGCCGGGCACGCGCTGCAGCGACTCGGCCAGGTTCAGATCGGGGAACTTGCCGATATCCTCGGCAACGATGGCGTCGACAACGCCGGCCTCACCGCGCTTGATGTCCAGCGCCTTCTCGACGCTGGCGCGGTAGCCGGTGACCGTGACGGTGTCCAGGTCGGTCGCCGCACCCGAGGCCGGGTCCTGGGCCAGCGCGGTACCACTCAGCGCCAGGCCGATCGACAGTGCGAGCAAGGTAACCGGTGTCTTTTTTTGGATGTTTCGATAATGCATGTTTTCCCTCTCCCAAGGTGCTACATGAAACCGCTATCCGGCGACGTGTCAGTGCAATGACACCGCTGGTCAGGGCGGACGTTAACAGTCCGTTCGGGATCGGGCATCTTGCACCGCAACAGAGTTGCAATGTCCCGTAGACGCTTGCGGGACATAGGTTCCGACATTCGTCCCGGGTGGACGGACGGTGCCACACGGCTAGAATGACACCGCTAGCCATTCTTTTCCGCCATGGCCATCGGGTCATGTCCACCACCAGGATCCATCGCCATGAGTCGTGTCGTCTGTTTCGGGGAATTGCTGCTGCGCATGAGCGCGCCTGGCCGTGAGCTGCTGCTGCAGACGGCGCAGCTGGCGGTGCACGCCGGCGGCGCCGAGGCCAATGTCGGCGTTTCGCTGGCCCACTTCGGCCATGCCGTGAACATGGTCAGCACCGTGCCAGCCAACCCGCTGGGCCAGTATGTGGCCGGCGAACTGCGCCGGCATGGGGTGGACACCACCCATGTGCAGACCCGCGCCGGGCGCATGGGCCTGTACTTCCTCACCACCGGCGCGGTGCAGCGCGCCAGCGAAGTGGTCTACGACCGCGTGGATTCGGCCTTCGCACTGGGCAGCGCTGCCGACTACGACTGGGACACGCTGCTGCGGGGCGCGGATTGGCTGCACCTGTCCGGGGTCAGCCCCGCGCTGAATCCGGCGATGGCCGAGGCCACCCTGGCGGCGGCGCGTGCGGCCTGCGCGCGCGGCGTACAGGTCTCGTTCGACGGCAACTTCCGGCCCTCGCTGTGGGCACGCTGGGAAGGCGATGCGCCGCGCATCCTGCGCGAGCTGTTCGCCTGCGCCAGCGTGGCCTTCGCCGACTACCGCGATATCGGCGTGGTGCTCGGCGGGCAGTTCCGGCAGGCGCAGCTGGCCGAACGTGTGGATGCCGCCGCCGCGCAGGCGTTCGCCGCATTCCCGCGCCTGCAGTGGATGGCGTGCACCCAGCGCACCGCGCACAGCGTGGACCACCATGCGTTGGGCGCGATGCTGCTCGGCCGTGATGGCACCCGTGCGCTGGCGCCCACCCGCGAGATGGTCGGCATCGTCGACCGTATCGGCGGTGGCGATGCGTTCGCCGCCGGTATCCTGCATGGCATGATGCAGGGCTTCGAACCGGATGCGATCGTGCGTTTCGGCCTGGCCGCGGCCAGCCTGAAACATTCCATCCCCGGTGATTTCAACCCCGTCAGCGAAGCTGACGTACTGGCCCTCACGGGCGAGGAGCGATTCGATGTCCGGCGCTGATCCGCGCGTACGCGCAGTCCTGAAACTGGCCCCGGTGATTCCGGTGTACACGCCTGAGAGCGTGGACGAGGCGGTGCATGTCGCCCAGGCCCTGTTCAACGGCGGGCTGCCGGTGATCGAAGTGACGCTGCGGACGTCGATCGCGATGGACGCCATCCAGGCCATGGTCGAGGCCGTGCCCGACGCCGTGGTGGGCGCAGGCACCGTGCTGACCGCCGCGCAGATGGAGCGGGTGAAAGCCGTAGGCGGGCGCTTTGCGGTGTCGCCCGGCGCAACGCCGCGCCTGTATGCGGCCGCACGCGATACCGACCTGCCGTTCCTGCCGGGCGTGGCGACCTCGTCCGAGCTGATGCTGGGCCTGGAACACGGCTTGGACACGTTCAAGTTTTTCCCGGCCGTGCAGGCCGGTGGCACGGCGATGCTGTCGGCGTGGAATGGCCCGTTCGGCGATGTGCGGTTCTGCCCGACCGGTGGGATCAGCGCACAGACCGCGCGCGATTTCCTGCACCTGCCCAATGTGCTGTGCGTGGGCGGCTCGTGGTTGACCACGCGGGCGTTGTTGCAGGCGCGGGATTGGGCGGGGGTTGAGGATCTGGCGCGCGCCTCGGCCGCGTTGGTCGGTTGAGGTGCGGTAACGACCGTTGGTCGTTACGCGTTCACCCGAGCCGCCGATACAACGTGCTGCGGCTGATGCCCAGCGCGCGGGCGGCGCGGGTTACGTTGCCCTCGGCGGCCGCCAACGCGTCGCGCATGGCGGCCTGGGTGATGGCGTCCAGTGCACCGGTCGCGGGCAGGCTCGCGGCCACCTGCGCCGCGGCAGGCACCGCACGCACATAAGCCGGCAACGCCTCCGGCGCAATCGCGCTGCCGGGATCGCTCAACGCCACCAGCGTGCGCAGGCATGACGCCAACTGGCGCAGGTTGCCCGGCCACGCATAGGCGGCCAGCGCATCCACCGTGGCCCGCTGCAGCTGGCGTCCCTGACCCAAGCGTTCCCACAGGCCACGCACCAGCGGCACGCGGTCGGCCTGCGCGCGCAGCGCCGGCAACTGCACCGCGTGGTCGGCGATGCGGTAGTAGAGATCGCTGCGGAACGCGCCGTCGGCCATGGCCTGTTCCAGGTCGCGATGGGTGGCGCAGATCAATGCGAAATCCAGCTGCACCGTCTTGCCGCCGCCCAGCGGCGACAGCGTGCGTTCCTGCAGCACCCGCAGCAAGCGCGGCTGCAGGGCCAGGGGCATATCGCCGATCTCGTCCAGGAACAGCACGCCCCCCTGCGCCTGGCGCAGCAACCCGGTGCTGCCGCTGCGGCGCGCCCCAGTGAACGCGCCTTCCTCGTAGCCGAACAGCTCGGCTTCGATCAGGCCTTCGGGCAATGCCGCGCAGTTCACCGCCACGAACGGGCGGTCCGCACGTGCACTGCGGCGATGCAGTTCACGCGCGAACACTTCCTTGCCGCTGCCGGTTTCGCCCAGCACCAGCACCGGCAGCTGCGCATCCAGTACCCGCCGCGCGCGTTCAAGCGACTCCAGCTGCGCGCCGTCGAACAGCGGTGACGCATCCGCCTGCAGCGGCGCGCGCAGCGCCGGCGCCGACGTAGTGGCCGGGCGCGATGCAGGCGCTGGCGCAGGGCGGCGAGCCCCAGGTGCGCTCGTCGCGGTCAGCGCACCGTGCAACGCACGGCCCTGGCGATCGATCAGCGCACCATCGTCATGCAGGCGTGACAGCGGCGCGTCGAACAGGGCCGCATACGGTGCGTGGCCGATGTCGCGGTGGTCCAGCCCGAACAGCGCCAACCCCGCGCGGTTGGCCGCCACCAGCCGGCCATTGCGGAAGCCGAGGATGCCTTCGCGTGCGGTGCCCAGCAGGGTACGGTCGTGGTGCAGGCGCACCAGTTCGCAGTCGGCCAGGCCCTGATCGAAGTAGCGGTGTTCGATATGCGCCACGGCCTGGCGTGCCAGCACACGCGCGTGCAGGTGTTGCTGGCGTGCGTCGCCGGAAATATCCAGCACGCCCACGCGGTGCCCGTACGGGTCGAAGATCGGCGTGGCCGAACAGGTCAGGATGCCGTGCGGCGCGAAGTAGTGCTCGCCGCCGCGCACTTCCACCGAGCGCCCTTCCACGATCGCCGTGCCGATCGCATTGGTTCCCACCGTGGTTTCATCCCAGCGCACCCCGGGCATGAGTGCCACGCGCCCGGCCTTGTCCAGGAAGGCCGGGCTGCCTTCGGCGTCCAGGATCCAGCCGTCCTCGTCGGTGAGCAGCACGATGCTGCCGGTGGCGGCGATGTCGCCGGCCAGGCCATCCAGCTCCGGCCGGGCCAGCCGCCACAGGCGCTGCTGGCGCTCGCGCAACTCGCGCAGGCGCGCGTCCGGCAGCGGCTCCACCTCCGGCTGTGCGTCTACCAGCAGGCCGCCGCGCAGGCAGCGCTGCCACGACTGCAGGATCGTGTCGGGCACGATGCCGACCGGCGCCGCGCCGCGCTCGAAGAACGAACGCCGCGCATTGCCGACGCGGTGCTGAAGCGGGAGCTGGGACACCTGGAATCTCCAGTGTCGCAATCTGCGACAGTTGTAGCGGGCCTGTCCTGATAAACACCACAGCGGGCGTTACCGCGCAATGACCGCGCGTGCTGCGTCGCCGCAATCTGGACCGCACAACCGGGCAACCGCGCGCTGCGACACCGTGTCGCAGCGCAGCAGCGCAAAGCTGGCATCGTCCTTGCGCCATGGCAGTACCCCCGCAAGGGCCACCCTGCCAGTTGGAGATGCACCCGATGAACGCCTTACCGTCGCCCCCGTCGTTCGCTACCGATCCGCAGTCCGTGTTCAAGCCGCGCTACGGCAACTACATCGGCGGGGAGTGGGTCGCCCCGCGCAGCGGCCAGTACTTCGAGAACACCACCCCGGTCACCGGCAAGGTCTTCACCGAAGTGGCGCGCTCCAACGCCGAGGACATCGAAGCGGCGCTGGACGCCGCCCATGCGGCCAAGCGCGGCTGGGCCGAGACCTCCACCACCGAGCGCGCCAACGTGCTCAACCGCATCGCCGACCGTATCGAGGAACACCTGGAGCTGCTCGCGCACGCCGAGACCTGGGACAACGGCAAGCCGATCCGCGAAACGCTCAACGCCGACATCCCGCTGATGGCCGACCACTTCCGCTACTTCGCCGGCGCGGTGCGCGCGCAGGAAGGCAGCCTGTCGGAGATCGACAAGGACACCATCGCCTACCACTTCCACGAGCCGCTCGGCGTGGTGGGGCAGATCATTCCCTGGAACTTCCCGATGCTGATGGCCGCGTGGAAGCTCGCCCCGGCGCTGGCCGCCGGCAACTGCGTGGTGCTCAAGCCGGCCGAGCAGACCCCGGCCTCCATCCTGGTGCTGATGGAGGTCATCGGCGACCTGCTGCCCAAGGGCGTGCTCAATGTGGTGAATGGCTTCGGCCTGGAAGCCGGCAAGCCGCTGGCGAGCAATCCGCGCATCGCCAAGATCGCCTTCACCGGCGAAACCACCACCGGCCGGCTGATCATGCAGTACGCCAGCCAGAACCTGATTCCGGTCACGCTGGAGCTGGGCGGCAAATCGCCCAACATCTTCTTCGCCGATGTGATGGCCGAAGACGATGACTTCCTCGACAAGGCCATCGAAGGCTTCGTGCTGTTTGCGTTCAACCAGGGCGAGGTGTGTACCTGTCCCTCGCGTGCGCTGATCCAGGAATCGATCTACGAGAAATTCATGGAGCGCGCGCTCAAGCGCGTGGCCGCGATCAAGCAGGGCGATCCGCTCGACCCGGCCACCATGGTCGGCGCGCAGGCCTCGTCCGAGCAGCTGGAAAAGATCCTCTCCTACTTCGACATCGGCCGCCAGGAAGGCGCCGAAGTGCTGATCGGCGGTGAGCAGAACAATCTCGGCGGCGACCTTGCCGGCGGCTATTACGTCAAACCGACGGTGTTCAAGGGCCACAACCGCATGCGCGTGTTCCAGGAAGAGATCTTCGGGCCGGTGGTGTCGGTGACCACGTTCAAGACCGAGGAAGAGGCGCTGGAGATCGCCAACGACACGCTGTACGGCCTGGGCGCCGGCGTGTGGAGCCGCGACGCCTCGCGCCTGTACCGCATGGGCCGCGGCATCCAGGCCGGGCGGGTGTGGACCAACTGCTACCACGCCTATCCCGCGCATGCGGCGTTCGGCGGCTACAAGCAGTCCGGCATCGGCCGCGAGAACCACAAGATGATGCTCGACCATTACCAGCAGACCAAGAACCTGCTGGTGAGCTACTCGCCGAAGAAGCTCGGCTTCTTCTGATGCCCGTTTGATCACGATCAAGGCGCCGGCACGACGCCGGCGCCACGCTCACGCAACAGGATTGGAGATGGATGCATGAACAAGACCATGAAGGCGGCTGTGGTGCGCGAGTTCGGCAAACCGCTGCGCATCGAGGAAGTGGCGGTACCGCGCCCGGGTCCCGGCGACATCCTGGTGAAGATCGAAGCCTGCGGGGTGTGCCACACCGACCTGCACGCGGTGGAAGGCGACTGGCCGGTGAAGCCCAACCCGCCGTTCATTCCCGGCCATGAAGGCGTAGGCCACGTGGTCGCGGTAGGCGCGGGCGTCACCCATGTGCGCGAAGGCGACCGGGTCGGCATTCCATGGCTGTATTCGGCGTGCGGCCATTGCGAGCACTGCCTGGGCGGCTGGGAAACCCTGTGCGAAACCCAGCAGAACACCGGCTATTCGGTGAATGGCGGCTTCGCCGAATACGCGCTGGCCAACGCCGATTACGTGGGCCTTCTGCCCAAGGGCGTGGGCTTCATCGAGATCGCCCCGGTGCTGTGCGCCGGCGTGACCGTCTACAAGGGCCTGAAGATGACCGACGCCAAGCCCGGCCAGTGGGTGGTAATCTCCGGCGTCGGCGGCTTGGGGCACATGGCCGTGCAGTACGCCAAGGCGATGGGCCTGAACGTGGCCGCGGTGGATATCGATGACGACAAGCTGGCACTGGCGCAGCGGCTGGGCGCAACGGTTACCGTCAATGCACGCAACACCGACCCGGCCGCCTTCCTGAAGAAGGAAATCGGCGGGGCCCATGGTGCGCTGGTCACTGCCGTGTCGCCCAAGGCCTTCGAACAGGCGATGGGCATGGTGCGGCGTGGTGGCACGGTAGCGCTCAACGGCCTGCCGCCGGGCCAGTTCCCGCTGGACATCTTCGGCATGGTGCTCAACGGCATCACCGTGCGTGGCTCGATCGTCGGCTCGCGGCTGGATCTGCAGGAATCGCTGGAATTCGCCGAACAGGGCAAGGTCGCCGCCACGGTCAGTACCGACACCTTGGAGAACATCAACGACATCTTCGCGCGCATGCACGCCGGCAAGATCGAAGGCCGCGTGGTGCTCGACCTCAACGCCTGAGCCCCCGGCGGTCGCGCCTGTTTCCCTCTCCCGCAGGCGCGGCCGCCACTCTCGGGTTCCCCTGTTGGCTGGCCCTTACGGACTTCCATCATGACGGACACCCCGCAGCAGGTCACCGCCACACTGGCGGCCCTGCAACTGATCGACAAACTCCGCGCCCGCCACGGCCCGCTGCTGTTCCACCAGTCCGGCGGTTGCTGCGACGGCTCCTCGCCCATGTGCTTTGCCGAAGGCGACTTCATTGTCGGCGACCGCGACGTGCAGCTGGGTCACATCGGCGGCGCGCCCTTCTTCATCAGCGCCCCGCAGTTCGACTACTGGAAGCACACCCAGCTCATCATCGACGTGGTGCCCGGGCGCGGTGGCATGTTCTCGCTGGAGAACGGCGAGGGCGTGCGCTTCCTGGTGCGCTCGCGGTTGTTCACCGACGAGGAGTTTGCCGCGTTGCAGGCGGCGGGCCTCGCCTGAGCCTGGGGAGGGCCATAATGGGCGCCATCCTGTTGCTGGAGCGCGTCCATGTCCACGTTGTCCACCGCCAAGACCGTCGTGCTCTCCGTGCTGTGTGTGGTGGTGGCGATGTTCGTGCTGGGCATGGTGGCCGGCGCGGGCGGCTGGATTGCGCCGTGGCTGGGGTTGGGCCAGAGCGAGGGGCGGCTGGCGTGGGACCTGGCCTGGACCATCATGGGCGGCGTGGCGGCCACCGCCTTCGCCGCGCGCTATGCACCGGTGTGGCCGTATGTGCATGGGGGTGTGGTGTGGGTGTTGATTGCTGCCGCGTCCGCGTATGCGGTGTTCGATATGGGCAGTGATTACCCGTACTGGTTTGCGATCACGCTGGTGGTGTCATTGCCTTGCCAGGCAATCGGGATCTGGTTGGGGGCGCGGTATCGGCCGCGGTAACAGGTCACTGGATCACAACGTAGGCAACACCTGCCTGACCTGATCGATCCCCTCCCAAGGGTCCTGCTTCAACCTCTGCGCCCGCTGCAACGCCTTTGGCAACGGGAACGCATCGGCGGCGGTGATCCGCCCCAACTCCTCCCAACGCAGCGGCACTGCAACACCGGCAGCCGGGCGCGCGCGCAACGACCACGAACACACACTCGTGGCACCCCGCGCGTTGCGCAACCAGTCAATGAAGATCACCCCGGTGCGCTTGGCCTTGCTCATCGTAGCCACGTAACGCTCCGGTGCGTGTTCGGCCATCGCCTGCGCGAAGGCCTCGCAGAAGTCCTTGGCCTGCGCCCAATCCGCCTTCGGCTGCAGTGGCACCACCACGTGCACGCCCTTGCCGCCGGACAGGCGTACGAAGCTTTCCAATCCGACCTCCTGCAGGCGGGCCCGCACCTCCCGCGCCGCCGCCTTGATGGTGGTCCAGCTGACCCCTTCGCCCGGATCCAGGTCGAACACCAGCCGGTCCGGATGCTCGGGGTCGGCCACCGTCGCACCCCAGGGGTGCAGCTCCAGCGTGTTCATCTGCACCAGCTGCAACAGGCCGTCCACGTCCTCGATGTAGAGATAGTCCTCGCGGCCGCTCTTCTGCTCCAGGGGAATAGCCTTCACCGCCTCGCCCAGCCCGGTGCCATGGTGCTTCTGGAAGAAGCACTGCTTGTCCACGCCGTCGGGGCAGCGCAGCAGTGACAGCGGGCGCCGCGCTACTTCAGGCAGGATCCAGCGCGCCATCTGCCGGTAGTAGTCGGCCACATCGCCCTTGGTGAGCTTGGCCTTGGCGAACACCACGCGTTCGGGGTGGGAGATGTTCACCTCATTCGCTGCGTGATCCGACGCTTTCGCTTTGGCAGCAGCCTTCGTCGGCTTCGCGGCCTTGCCCGGTGACGCCGCGCCCAGATCGGTGGCCGTCTTGTCCTCGCGCAGTCGCTTGAAACTCGCCTGGCGCAGCAACCCTTCCTTTGCCCAGCCACGGAACGCGACGTCGGCGACCAGTGTCGGTTTGACCCAGTGCACGCTGCCCGCTTTGAACGGCACGTGCGAGGGAAGCTCGACAGCGGCCTTGTCGGTATGCAAGGCCTTGAGCTGGCGATGCATCGACGCCAGCTTCGCGTCGTCGAACCCGGTGCCCACACGCCCCACGTAACGCAGCGCCCCCTTGTCGGGCGTGGCCATCAACAGCGAACCGAAGCCGCTGCGCGAGCCCTTCGGATCGGTATAGCCCACCACCACGAACTCGTCGGTGTTCTCGTGCTTGATTTTGACCCAGCTGGGCGAGCGCGCGTTGACGTACGGCGCGTCCACGCGCTTGCTGATGATCCCTTCAAAGCCGGCGGTGCCGCTGGCATCGAACACCGCAGGCCCATGGTCCAGCACATGGTCGCTGTAGGCCAACGTGCCGGGCACATCGCCCAGCAGCTCCTTCAGCAGCGCCTTGCGGGCCAGCAACGGCGAGCGGCTGATATCCACGCCGGCCACGCCCGGCATGTCGAACACCACATAGCGCAGCGGCTGCTTGGCGGTGCCGTCGATGACCTTCTGCAGCGCGGTGAAGTCGCTGCGGCCCTGTGCATCCAACACCACCAGCTCGCCGTCCAGGCGCAGGTCGGTGACCGGCAGTGCGGCGATGGCCTGCACGACTTCCGGAAAGTCCCCGGTCCAATTCAGGCCGTTGCGCGAGCGCATCGCCACCACGCCGTCGCGCACGTCGGCCAGCAGGCGGTAGCCGTCCCACTTGATCTCGTGCAGCCACGCTTCGCCGTCCGGCGCGCTGGCGCGGTGGTCGGTGAGCTGCGGCTTGAAGTCGTGCGGGTAGGGGGTGGCACGTGCGTGCTCCAGCGCCAGCGCGCGCTTGGCCCAGCGCGCGTCGGCGTTTCTGCGCACGGCAGGTTTATTCTTCGCTGCCTTTGCCGTGCTGTTGCGCCCGTTCGCTGCGCGCTTCGGCGGTACGGTTTCTTCCAGCAACGCGTCGGCATCCGCATCGCGCGCGTCTTCGTCATCGCGCTTGATCAACAGCCACTGGTGCTGCTTTCCCTTCATAGTGGTGCGCACCAGCTTCCAGCCACCCTTGAGCTTGGTTCCGTGCAGCACGAAGTCGACCTTGCCGGCGGCAATCGCCTCCAGCGGGTCGCCATCGCAGGCCCAGGTGCCGTGGTCGTACACGTCCACATGGCCGGCACCGTAGTGGCCTTCCGGAATGTCGCCCTCGAAGGTGGCGTACGACAACGGATGGTCTTCCACCTCCACCGCCAAGCGCTTCTCGCCTACGCGCAACGAGGGCCCCTTCGGAACCGCCCAGCTCTTGAGCGTACCGTCGGCTTCCAGGCGGAAGTCGTAGTGGCGCGAACTGGCGTGATGCAGCTGCACCACGAAGATCGGTCGGCGCGCGGCAGCACCACGACGTTCGTCGTCGGGTTCGGGGGTCTCACCAAAGCGGCGTTTGCGGCGGTATTCCTGCAGCGACATGTCCGCTTACCCGGCCTTGCGCGTGGTGCTGCGCTTGGTGGCCTTCTTGGTGGCCTTGCTCGCCTTCGTCGTTGGCTTGGCGGTCTTGGCCGCCTTCTTCGCCGGCGCCTTCTTCACCACCTTGGACACGGCCGCGCTCTTCTTGGCCGGGGTGCGCTTCTTCGCGTCCAGGCTCTTCTGCAGCAGCGACATGAAGTCCACCACGTTGGTGGTGGCGTCATGCGGGGTGGCCGGTTCGTCTTCCACCTTGGTGGTGCCGCCCTTGGATTTGATGCGCTTGGTGAGCAGGGTCTGCAGGCGTTCGCGGAATTCGTCGTGGTAGTCGTCGGGCTTCCACTCGCCGGCCATGGATTTGATGAGCTGCTCGGCCATGGCCGTTTCCTTGCTGCTGATCCGGTACTCGGACAGCGAGCCGCTGGGCAATTTGTAGTCTTCCGGGTCCACCAGCTCCTGCGGGTAGCGCAGGATCATCAGCACCAGCGCGTCGTCGTGCGGCATCACCGCGCACAGGTACTCACGGGTGCGCACCACCACGCGCGCGATGCCAACCTTGCCGGTGCTGCGCAGGGTTTCGCGCAACAGCACATAGCCCTTCTCGGCCTTCTTGGCGGGCACCAGGAGGTAGGGCTTCTCGTAGTAGCGCGGGTCGATCTGGCCGGCATCGACGAAGCTTTCCACTTCAACGGTTTCGTGGCTTTCCGGCGCGGCGGATTTGATATCGCTTTCTTCCAGCACGACATAGCTGCCCTTGTCGTACTCGTAGGCCTTCACGATGTCCTTCCACGGTACTTCCTCACCGGTATCGGCGTTGACCCGCTCGAATCGGATCGGCTTGCGGTCGCGTGAATCCAGCATGCGGAACTGCAGGTCGACCTTGCGTTCGCCCGACATCAGCGACACCGGCACATTCAGCAGCCCGAACGACAGGGTTCCGGTCCAGATCGGTCGGGCCATGGCGGTGCCACTCCACTGCGGAAACGAGGGAGGCCAGCTGTACCGCGCAGGGCGTGAAACGCCTGTGTCCGCGGCGTGCAGGCCGGCTGCACGGCCGCCGGCTTACTGCAGCAGGCCGTGCACCGCGGCGGCGGGCATGTGGTCCAGCGCCAGCCAGGCGTCTTCCACGATGGTCCGGGCCTGCAGCCAGCCCAGCCGCGACTGCCCGCGCATCTGTTCCCAGTGCTCGGCCAGTTCACCGTCGGTATCGTCGTCGTTGCCACGCGGCCAGTCCGCGTAGTGCGTGGTCAGCGCGAACGCGTAGGCGGGGTAGAGGTCCTTCCAGCTGCGCCGGCCTTGTGCACGGCGGCGCTCGTAGTCATTGCGCATGTACTGCAGGTAGTCCTGCGCCACGGCCTGCGGGTCTTCGGCATGCGTGTCGCGTCCCCGGCGTGTGCTCCGTTGCGGTTGCAGGTAGGCGTTGAAGAGCGCGGGCGCGGCGCGGCGGTCCAGGCGGGGCATGGCACGTCTCCTGCGGTGGGGCAGGCAGGAATAGCCCCGCCACCGTTAGCCAGACGTGACAGATCTGTTGAGGGTTTCCACGTTTCTTCGCGGCGGGCTTCACGGCAGGCATCCACCGTAGGTGGGTACGCTTCCACCACCGCTCCCTGGAGACACCCCATGCAACGCGATCCCCTGCGCGAAGCCACTGCCCCGGTCCCCGGCGAGCAGCGTGCCAAACATGACCTGCAGGACGCTGAAGACCGCGGCGCCGGGATGCCTGCGCCGGAGGAGAAGGCCAGCAGCAGCGGCGCGGCCGATCATCTGCCCATCGCCGCCAGCTCGTCGCACGGTTACCGCGACCGCAAGGACCCCACCGGCGCGCCCGCACCGGCGACCAAGGAAAGCGAGCACCAGCGTAGCGAGCGCAAGGCGCACGCCAGCGACAACCAGGACGAGGCGCTGGACGAAACCTTCCCGGCCAGTGACCCGACCTCGCCGTTCGTGCCGGCCAAGCCACCGCGCTGAATGGGCGTGGCGCGTGAGGCGGTCGCGCGGGTCCGGTTGTTCAGCCACGCAGGGCGTGGCTCTACGTGACCGTTCAAGGTTTGCGGGTAGAGCCACGCCATGCGTGGCTGTTCGCGGGCCGTCAGCGCCACGTCCATTGCGCGCCGACGCTGTAACGCCGGTCCGGCCCGGGCTCGAAGAAGCGCTGGTTGCCATCGTTGACGATCACCGAACCGATGTAGCGCTGGTCCAGCGCATTGTCGATGCGCGCGAATACCCGCAACGCGCCCTGCGCGGTCGTCCAGCGGTGCGCCGCCTCCAGGTTCAGCAGCGCGTAACCCGGTGCACTGTCGGTGGCCAGGTCGTTCACCACCGTGTCGCTGGAGGCCACCACTTCACCCGCCCATTCCCACTCACCCGGGCGGTAGTCCACGCGGCCGAACCACTGCTGCTCGGGCACCCCGGGCAGGCGTGAGCCCGCCGCCACCGGCGTATTCGGCGTAGCGCAGTTGCTGGCGGCGCACACCAGGTAGGGCTCGCGCACGGTGGCTTCCACGTAGGTATAGGCCAGCGTGGCCTGCACCTGGGCGCCCAGCGGCAGCTGCAGGCTGGCCTCGGCGCCCTGGCGGCGGGTCTTGCCGATGTTGCGGTAGGTGCTGCGCCCGAACGTGTTGCTGGCCACGGCCAGCTCGTCGTCGGTGTCGGCGCGGAACAGCGCGGCATCGAACGCCGCCCCGCCGCTACCCCGCCATTTGCCACCCAGTTCCAGGTTGCGGCTGCGCGCGGCCGACAGATCCAGCGCCAGCCCCGCCTGCCCGTCGGCCCGGTAGCCCAGCTCGTTGAACGTAGGCGTCTCAAACCCGCGCCCTGCCGAGGCGTACACCCGCCACGCGTCGCTCGGGTGGAACACCACACCGGCCACCGGGGTGGTGGCGTCGTAGTTGCGCGCGCCGCTGTCGTCGGGATTGCGCGCGGTCACGTAGCGGTCCTCGGAGCGGAAGCGTACGGTGCTGTGGCGCGCGCCCAGCAGCAGCGACCAGCGCGGCGCCCACTGCCAGAACGCCTGCGCGAACTGGTCCACGTTGCGCACCCGGTCGCGCTGGTCGCGGCGCAGTGCGCCCCGCACGCCCAGCTGGTCACCCACGAAGTTCTCGTAACCGCGCCGATTCTGCAGCTGCTGGTCGGCATTGGCGCCGATCACGAACTCCAGCGGCCGCCCCGCCACCTGCCCCTGCCACGCCCAGCGCGCGTCCAGCCCGCCGTAGCCGCCGTCCAGGTCGATCACCCCGCCGGCATGCAGCGGGTTGGCCTGCGGGCCCGGCGGGATGGCCAGGTACTGCTCCACGCTGCGCTGGCCGGCGTAGCCCATGGTGCGCCAGGTCTGCGCGCCCTCGGTACGGGTGAATACCAGCCCGGCCTGGCCCTGCCGGGCCGATTTGCGGGTGTTGTACTGGGTGGCAACCGCAGTGGCCTGGCGCGGGTCCTGGCGCACCTGCTCGCGGGTCAGGCCCAGCGGGTCCTGCGCGTCGGGGGAATCGAAGTAATTGAGCACCAGCTCCAGCTGGCCATCTGCGACATCCGTACCCAGCCGTGCATTCAGCGATTCGCGCCGCGCGGCGCTGTGGTCGCGCCAGCCGTCGGTGCGGAAGTGGTTGGCGGCCACGTTGTAGCGCACCGGTCCCTGCTCGCCGCGCAGCTGCGCGCCCGCACTGAGGGTGGCGTCGCTGCCGGTGGCCACGCGCAGCCGCCAGGGGTCGCCGGCCGCGCCGTCGGCGCTCCACACCTGCACCACGCCGCCGGAGGAGTTGCCGTAAAGGGCCGAGAACGGTCCCCGCAGCACCTCCACCCGCTCTGCGGAGAGCAGGTTGGCGTGCGAGAGCTGGCCCTGGCCGTCGGGCATGGTGGCCGGCACGCCGTCCACCAGCACCCGCACCCCGCGCACCCCGAAGGTGGAGCGCGCGCCGAAGCCGCGAATGGAGAGCTGGGTGTCCTGCGCCAGGTTTTGCCGGTCGCGGGCCACCACGCCGGGAATGCCGTTCAACGCCTCGCTGAGCTGGGCCAGGTTGCCGTTGGCGTCATCACCCAGCCAGACCGTGCTGATGGAGGCGGGCAGGTCCACGTCGGCGACCTGCTGTCCGCGTGCCGCCTGGACCTGAACCGTGGGCAGCCGTTCAATCGGCGGCGACGGCGGGGCAGCGTTCTGGGCCTGTGCCAGGTTCGGCAGCATGGCGGCCGATATCAGCGCGCAGCAGCACGCCAGCGGGGTGGGACGGAACGGGCGCAGAGGGGTTCTCCTGAATTCGGGGGTCCGCACGCAATGGTACGGATCCAGACGTGACGGCGTCTGCCGCGCCCGCGCCACGGCTTTGTTACGATTAACTCGTTTCGCGCACACCTCCCCCCTTCCGTCATCCGAATGAGTACCGCCGTGTCCTTCTTTGCAAATGTGGAACTGGTCCCAGGCGACCCGATCCTGGGCCTGACCGAGGCGTACAACGCCGACAGCCGTCCGACCAAGGTCAACCTGGGCGTGGGCATCTACTACGACGAGAGCGGCCGCATTCCGCTGCTCCGCGCCGTCAAGCAGATCGAACAGCAGCTGGCCAATGAGGCCAAACCGCGCGGCTACCTGCCGATCGACGGGCTGCCTGCCTACAACCAGGCCACCCGCGAACTGGTCTTCGGCAAAGACTCGCCGCTGCTGGCGGCCGGCCGCGTGGCCACCTCGCAGACCGTGGGCGGCAGTGGCGCGCTGCGCGTAGGCGCGGATCTGCTGCACCGCCTGCTGCCGCACGCCACCATCGCCATCAGCAACCCCAGCTGGGAAAACCACCGCGCGGTGTTCGGCGCGGCCGGCTTTGACGTGGTGGAGTACAGCTACTTCGACCCGACCACCCACGGCGTGGATTTCGCCGCGATGCTGGCCGATCTGAACAAGCTGCAGCCGGGCACCGTGGTGCTGCTGCACGCCTGCTGCCACAATCCCACCGGCGCCGACCTCACCGTGGCGCAGTGGAAGCAGGTGGCCGAGCTGCTGAAGGAACGTGAGCTGTTCCCGTTCATCGACATGGCCTACCAGGGCTTCGACAAGGGCATCGATGAAGATGGCGCCGCCGTGCGCATCATCGCCGAGGCCGGTATCGACAGCTTCGTGGTCGCCAACTCGTACTCCAAGTCGTTCTCGCTGTATGGCGAGCGCGTGGGCGCCCTTTCGGTGGTGGCCCCGGATGCGAACGCCGCCAAGGCCGTGCAGTCGCAGGTCAAGCGCATCATCCGCACCATCTACTCCAGCCCGTCCACCCACGGCGCCGCCCTGGTGGCCGGCGTGCTGACCAGCCCCGAGCTGCGCCAGCTGTGGGAAGCGGAGCTCACCGAGATGCGCGAGCGCATCCACGCCCTGCGCCACGGGCTGGTGGACAAGCTGGTGGCCGCCGGTGCGCCGGAGTACGCCTTCATCAACGACCAGGCCGGCATGTTCTCGTACTCGGGCCTGACCCGCCCGCAGGTGGACCGCCTGCGTGACGAGTACGGCATCTACGCCGTCGGCACTGGCCGCATCTGCGTGGCCGCGCTGAACCAGGGCAACCTGGAGTACGTGGCCAAGGCCGTGGCGACGATCGCCAAGGGCTGAAACCGCAGGTTTATTTGAGGAGGGTATCGACCAACGGTCGATACCTACCCGGCGGGCAGCTGGTCCGCCGGGGCTTGCCCCGATAGCACACGACCGTTGGTCGTGTGACGGCGTAACGCGCCGCGCTCTTCGCCTTGCCCCGAACGCGTACCGACCAACGGTCGGTACCTGCCGGCGTTGCGTGTAACCGCTTACGTGTTCCCCCAACCTCGTAATGCCGCCACCAACGGGCCACAATACGGCCCCCAAATGTCTGTGGCAGCCATTCCATGTCCCGTACGTCGCTTACCCGGTACCTCATCGAAGAGCAGCACGCCGGCCGCATCAACGCCGACCTGCGCCAGCTCATCGCCGTTGTCGCCCGTGCCTGCACCAGCATCTCCATCGCGGTGAGCAAGGGCGCGCTGGGTGGCGTACTGGGCGAGGCCGGCACCGGCAATGTGCAGGGCGAAGCGCAGAAGAAGCTGGACGTGATCAGCAACGAGATCCTGCTCGAGGCCAACGCCTGGGGCGGCCACCTCGCCGCCTGCGCCTCCGAGGAAATGGACCACTGCCAGCCCGTGCCGGACACCTACCCGCGCGGCGACTTCCTGCTGCTGTTCGACCCCCTCGATGGCAGCTCCAATATCGACGTGAACGTCTCGGTCGGCACCATCTTCTCCGTGCTTCGCTGCCCGCCGGGCACCGAACAGCCCAACGACGCCAGCTTCCTGCAGCCGGGCACCAGCCAGGTGGCCGCCGGCTACTGCATCTACGGGCCCAGCACCCAGATGGTGCTCACCGTGGGCCACGGCACCCATGCCTTCACCCTGGACCGCGAGAAGGGCGAGTTCGTGCTGACCACGCCGGACATGCAGATTCCGGCGGACACCCAGGAATTCGCCATCAACATGTCCAACCAGCGCCACTGGGAAGCGCCGATGCAGGGCTATGTGCAGGACCTGCTGGAAGGCAAGGAAGGCGCGCGCGGCAAGAACTTCAACATGCGCTGGATTGCCAGCATGGTGGCCGACGTGCACCGCATCCTCACCCGCGGCGGCATCTTCATCTACCCGTGGGACAAGAAGGACCCCACCAAGGCCGGCAAGCTGCGCCTCATGTACGAAGCCAACCCCATGGGGCTGCTGGTGGAACAGGCCGGCGGCGCCGCCACCACCGGCCGCGAGCGCATCCTGGATATCCAGCCCGACCAGCTGCACCAGCGCGTGCCGGTGTTCCTGGGCTCGCGCAACGAAGTGGCCGAAGCCACCCGCTACCACCGCGAGCACGACACCGCGCAGGCGTAACCGGGTCTCGGCGACCGGCGCACCACCATCTGGGGTCGCCGACTGGGTAGAGCGGACTGTTAGTCCGCTGCCGTACCGCGACGCACGCCACACCTCTGAAAAATCCCCCGTTCCCGCACATGGCAACGGGGTGACACCTGCACCAACACAGGTCACCATCGGGTCAAATGCCCACGGATGACCCCATGACGGCCGAAACACCGCTCGACTTCATAGAAGTAATCCACAACGCGATCCCCGCCGAAACCTGCGCCGCCATTCGGGCCCAGATGCGCGCCAGCGCACAGTTGCAGCCCGGCGAAGTAGGCAGCGGCGTGTTCCCGGAACTCAAGCACAGCAAGGATCTGCGCATCAGCGGCCGCGCCGAGTGGCGCCAGGTGGAAATACAGCTGCAGCAGGCAGTATTCAGCGCGGTTTTGACTTATCTACGCCGTTATCCACAGGCGCTGATCTCCCCACTCATGTTGCAGGTGCAAGACAACGATGGCACCACCCGCCGCCTGAGGGCCGAGGATTTCCCCGGCATGGACGACAACGCGCTGTCCGAACTGGCCCGTACCTGCCTGCGCCCGGGCGCCATCAACCTGCAGTGGTACGCGGCAGGCGAGGGCGGTTACCCGTACTGGCACTGCGAGCTGTACCCGCGCGACGCGGCCGGGGAAACCCTGCACCGGCACCTGCTGTGGACGCTCTATCTCAATGATGAATTCGAGGCGGGCGAAACGGAGTTCCTGTTCCAGGACCGCAGGATCGCCCCGCGCACCGGCAGCCTGCTGATCGCGCCCACCGCATTCACCCACACCCACCGGGGCAACCGCCCGCAGGGCGGGGACAAGTTCATCGCGACAAGCTGGATCCTGTTCCAGAGCGCGGAGAAGCTCTACGGCGGCGCGTGAGGAGTGCCAACCAGTTCACGTAACTGAGCACCATTCGGGATGATGCGGAGCTGATGGCGTCAATCAGTAGGCAACGCCCACTTGATCCGAAAGTTCAAAAGAAACAATCGACTTCGCTTCCTCCGCATCGGTTGGCATGGTAGTCCACGGAGCTCAAAAACTCCAAAAAGGCAAAATATCTGGATGCCCCATGTCGGGAGGGTGGCTAATACAACACCCTCATGTGGGAATACGCCCGCCGTCTGCCTTTTGCGGTTTTTGACCTCCCGACGCCCTCGTCCTCACCGGCGAGGGCCCCTCAACGTGGGAGACACCGGCTGCGGGCTGCCGTCGCGCACCACACGCAGCTCAACTCAGTAGTCCCGCCAGGCCGGCAGGCGCAACCGCTTGCGCTGATGGTGTGCCATGCCCGCGATCACGAACCCGAAACAGGCCGCGCCGAGCGCCGCAAACACGAAGGACGTTGCATCGAGGTGTCCTGGGATATAGGGCAGGCTGGTCCAGCCGATCAACCACAGGATTCCCCACACGCCACCCAAGGTAAGGGTGTTGGCCCAGAAGCCTCGGAAGAGAGGCGGGGTACAGTTCCACCCCAATCGCCATGCCAGGCGACATGCAGGAGGCGCTGCAAAGCTGAGGTGCTCGCCACGCGCCACCAAGTCATTCTGCAATCGGCGGACCTTGTCCCCGAATGGCTCCGCTGATCCTTCTACACTCGTCATTGCTTCCCGTTCCAACACATTGTTCGATCTACTCAGGCAACTACTGAATTCCTGGCGCTCAGGTCCACGTACAGCGCTACGGAGCTTGCACGGATCGTAGCCGTACTTTTTATGGGTGCGCATCAGAAAAATCTGATCAGGATGTTGGTTTCAGGCACTCAGAGGCGTATGCCCAGCGCATCCAGCGTCGGCGTGGTCATCGTGCCGGTGGCGCGAATGCCGTGGGCAAGCTGGAACATGCGCAGCGCCGACTGCGTCTGCTGGGTCAGGGTGCCATCGATTGCGCCAGGGTCGTAGCCCTTGGAGTGCAGCGCCGCTTGCACGCGCATGATGAGGAGCTTCAGCGCGTCGGCGTCGCGGCCCTCGGAAATTGGTTTTGCAGGCTGGAGCGTCTGGCCGCTGCTCCGGGTAGTGGCAGGCGCGGTGTCACTGCTCGGTGGAGGCGTGTAGGTGGCCGGCGGCGGCGTATAGGACCGATATGAGCTGCCCGATCCAGACGAGTGGGAGCTGTGCGAGCTGTGCGATCGGTGTGAGCTGTGGCTTCGATGCCCGGCATACAGGTTGTGGCGTCCGGCATTGAGCGACGTGCTCAGGACGGTGGCGTACCTGCCATCCAGTTCTGCAAGCCGGGACAGATCGGACTGCCCCTTGGGTGGCTCCGTGCCGACGGCCCCCAGGGTCGCGGCGCCGATGATCATGAGTGCGTTGGACATGATTAGGGTTCCAGAACAGGAGAGACAGCGCGGCTGGTCCACGCCGGTGTGACCCACGAGAAGAATCCGCCGCAACGCCGCCGAACGGTACAGGCTTCACAGGCGGGTAGGTAGTCGTTCTTCCAGGGGGAAATGCTTTGAACCGCATAAGGCCACAGGGAGCGGTCCAGCGTGCACAACTGCAGGTTGTAGAGAGAGACGGAAATCCCGCCTTCAGCAAGCGTTTCCACGGCTGCGGCCAGCACTGCCCTGTAGTCGGCCGGGTCGGCCCAGAGTTCGCGCTGATGCGCCCTGGCGAAGCCAATGGGCTCAATCCCCATCAGGGCGACGTGCTCCACGAAGGGCAGGTTCCGCCAGATGTAGCGGGCCAGCTGCACCAGTCGCTCAAGGGTCGGTCGAACCAGTACCACCCGAATCTCAACGCGCTGCTCTGCGGCGTCGAGTGCATACAAGCCACGCAGGGTCTGGGCGAAGGCACCCTCGCTTTGCACGACATAGTCATGAAGCGCGTAGTGGTCCCCGTAGAGGGGCACACCCCAGCTCAGGTTCGGATGGAGGCCGGCAAACTGGGCGTGCAGGCCTGGATCGCGTAGCCGCCCGTTGGAGAGGATATGAACATGCGTATCCGGTAGCGCTGTCGCGCACTTCCGGACAACGTCGACCAGACCCTGTCCCAACAGGGTGGGCTCGCCACCGGTGATCGCCAGCGAGGGCTCCTCCCGGTCGATCAGCTCGATCAGTTCGAGCAGGTGCTGGATGCGCCAGTTGTCTTCAACCTCCCGCGGCGGCTGCGAACACATCAGGCAGTAGCTGTTGCACCGCTCTGTGGCGAACAGCACGTTGCCGGCATCGCCGCGCCGGTAGCGGATCGCCACCTTGTGCCCCGTTGGGTTGAGCTCGACAACGTCCCCCGGCTTGCAGATGCCCGGCGCTCCCCGCAAGTGAACAACGGGGAGCGTACTTGCCACCGCTGCGCCTGGCGGCGGCATCACGGCTCCCCAGGGAAGCTGCAGCAGGGATTCACTCAACTGCCGGGGAGTGACGTTCCGAAGGTCCAGCGCAAGGCGTTCGAAGGGCAGGCGAGACTGAGCGAAATCGCCCAGGTCCACCACCTTCAAGAGCGACGCCTTGGCAGACGGCGACAGTTCCGCCTTGGTCTCAAGCGGCAACATCGGCAACCTCGTCAGTGGATGCCTTGGGGATCGCCCAGGATCGGAGCAGGCGCCGGGTCCACGGATCTGCAGTCTCGTAGCGCTCCAGGAGAAAGTCGAACAGACCCATGTTGCGCTTGCAGAAATCGCTGCTCGGCCTGTGCCCGATGACGTCGCCCTGACGGGCATAGTGTTCAATCGGCTCCGCCCCGCACAGGGGTACGAACGCGCAATCGGCGCAGGTCGGCAATGCCTCTGCCACGCCGGCGTCCAGCAGGCGGGCCATCGCGGGAGATGCCAGCCAGTGGGCCACCGGCTGGGACACGTCGCCCAGTGAGAACGTGCTGTCGCCCATGGCGGCGAGCATCCTGGCTTCGTCGGAGGGATACACGCGTCCGTCGTGATCGTAGATCACGGCACCCAGCCCGGCGCCCGACGGCGAACGCAGGTCGACATAGCCGTGACCAAAGGAGGTGAAGAGCTGGGAGAGCAGCAGGGAGGCGTAGGTTTCCTCCATCGCATAACCCGAGCGATTGAGCGTAACCAGATGCGCGAAGGCCCGCCGGTAGAAGCCAATGTAATCCGCCGTCGAGTAACCGGTACGTGCGGCCGTGCGGGTGGCGAAGCCGTAGGGGCTCAATGGCCGCAGCGAGATGCTGTTGAAGCCCAGCTTCCGATACTCGTCGATGATGGCTTCCGGGACCTCAAGGCTGCGCCGCGTCAGTGTCGTCAACGCCGACACCCCCTCCGCGCCGAGCCACTTTCGGCCCAACTCGATGCCATCAAGGGTTCGGCGGTAGCTGTCGCGGCCGGGGCGTGGTCGATTCGCGTTGTGAAGCCATTCCGGGCCGTCCAGGGACGTGGAGAGCTTGAATCGGTGCTCTGCAAGGAAGGCCAGTTGGGTTTCGGTGAGGTCGTGCAACGTAGACGCCAGGACGAACCGCAGGGAGCGCCGGGCCGACTGGTTGCGCTCCACGATGCGCCGGGTGATTGCCATCACCTGATCAACGTTGAGCAGGGGTTCACCGCCCTGGAATTCGATGGTGAGCTCTTGGCTTGGCCACTCGAACAGGCGCTCCACGGCCTGTTCGGCGTGTGGTCCGGTCATGTCGAACTGGGTCGCGGTGGTCTCCTGGCGGGAAACCTGACAGTAGCTGCACGTGTGATGGCAGCGCAGCGAGACCACGAAGATGTGGAGGGCCGGGCCACCGAGGATGTACGACTTCCGGCTACGTATTTGACTGAGCAGTGGAGACAGGCTGCTGCGGTCGATCCCGGCCATGACCAAGTGGCGGGCTTCCAGGTCGGCAAAGAGTGGCGAATCGGGGGTCAGTTCATGGGAAACAAGACGCTGGACATCGTCCATGCCCATCACCAACCAATCGCCCGCCATCGAGGACACGAACGCCCGGTCCATGTCCCACGGCAGCCGCCGGAACCGAAATGGCAGGATTCGATACGCCTGCGGGCCGACAAACGCCTGCGGGAGCCTAAACCGGGACATCAACGCCTACCGGAGGCCGGGCCTGGAGCAACGCCGCCCGGATCAGTTCTTCCTGCAACCCCGCCGTCTCCGCGCGGACCGATGCCCTGAGGCGCTCATCCAGCAGATCGCGCGAGAATCGTTCGGTGATATCGGATGGGAGCGCTTCGCGCTCCTTGGCCGAGAAAATGACGACCAGACTGCCGTCCTGGATTTCCAGCGTCACATTCATTTCGCCCGTGTGGCGATGCGCCGCACGAGCCACCACCTCATCTGAATATAGACGCCGATCAACCGTGTAGTGCGAGCGTTCCATTGCCCATCCCCTTTCCCTTTGGATGATCGAGAGTTTCGGCGATCTACTCTGTGGACCGAGCATCAAGCGGGTGCGCGGCGCAGTCAATAAGACGTTTCTTATTTCCTCCAGCTGATCCTGTCCCCCCTCTTCCGGGCGACTAGATGAAGCCTTCCGCCTTGGCGCGGGAGATGAGCTGGATGGTGTTGTTCACGCCCAAGTGCTGCATCAACGCGTACTTGTGTGATTCCACGGTTCGGCGCGAGAGCTCAAGTTCGGCGGCAATCTGCTTGGCAGAAAGTCCACGCTCCGCCAGCTTCAACACGGACAGCTGCGCGCCGGAGGGAATGAAGCGTGCCGCGCTGTGGCGATAGCTCATGGCCACCGCCACCCCCTGGCTGATGAACATCTCACCCCGCATGGCGTGCTCGATTGCCGTCAGCAGCTCGTCACCCGATGCCTGCTTCAGCACGTACCCTTTCGCCCCCGCCGCGATTGCCTTGCGCGCGAGGGCAGGATCGTCGTACATGGTCAGCATGACGACCGGAACAAGGAAGCCGAAGAGCCGCATCGCCTCCAACGCCTGTATGCCGGAAATGCCCGGCAAGCCGATGTCCAGCACGACCACGTCGGGCGATGCGAGCAGCATCGCGGCCAGCAGGTCTTCGCCCGAGAACACGACATCGACGCTGCGTACATTGCCTCTGAGCAGGCGCTGGACGCCGTGGGCCACCACGACGTGATCATCCACCATCAGCACCTGAAGGCCGGAAATAATAGGCGCCATGGAATCCCCCGATTCGACCCTCACGTCCTGCTACAGGCTGGTTGCGCGCTCTCCCTGGCGGGTGCACAGATCCTTCCATGGCCAAAAAATGCTACCGGGCAGGTGAAGGCGGCGCGAATGTCTGAAGACACGGGGGGATAGGTTTCAAACGGCTACGTTCCTGCACCATGGCAGCTCATCCGTGTAACTTCTTCGCGACCACACTTTTCTGAGATCGCGAGCTGCTTTCCAAACTGATATGCGGTGAAGAGTACCGAGAGCAAGATGCATGACGCCAGAAATGCAGTCCGATGCCGGCTGTCTCGCAATGCGCTTGCCGAAACGCAGAGGAACGCCCCCACGAAAAAGATGGGATCACCGCGAAGCCCGAGAGAGACAAGTACGGCCGCGCTTCCCAGCGTGAGCAGCAGGTACATTGTGGAGGTAGTCTTCACGTCTGTCATGGTGGCTCTGCGCCGAGTAGGAAAAGAGGTCCACGGGCCCGGTCTTCTGCAGCATCTTTAGTGCGATTGGATGCCATTCGAAACTCTACTGTCTGTCAAGGATCAGGAGCAAGTGAATCAAGCGGTTCTGCCAGTGAAGTTACTCGAATTGCGGGCGCTGGAGCAATGAGCCTATTCTCATATGCCGTTTCCTGGTGACGATGGTCCTCGGTTGCCATTGATGCCTCACGGGGTCTCGCGCGCATTGGCGAAGTAGCGGCCAATTGCGACATTGTCTTGATGGACCCTTCGCCACTCATGGCGGTTCCTGGAGCGAGTATCCAGTGATCGTATGTTGACAACAGAGATTCATAGATTGAGCTTCCATATCCATGAAAGCCTCGACCTTAATCTCGACCCTGGTGATTGCCTGTTCACCGTCGATCGCGGCAGCGAATTCCAAGCCCTACGAAGCCGGGTACGCACTTGGCGCTTCGGTGGCGCGGGCTGTTGACACCTACGGACCCTATCTAAGGTATATCGCCTTGGCTGGCGTCATTGGTTGGCTGGTATCGCGGCGAGCGAAGGCAAAGCGCCGTCGAGACATTGATGCCTAGCTGTTGTGCGCACTCGCAGCGATCCGCGCCAGGGAAGTTGCAAAGAGAACCCAACAGACACGAAGTCGGCGAGTTGCGCAGCTTGCCCTTGTTGGGCTGACTGTGTGGACCTTGATCGCGCACTGTGTTGCGCGATGAATGACGCCGACTCATATCAATAGTGCATGACTGATATCCAGCTGATGCACTGTTTCTATCAGTCCATGGCAGTTAGCTTCTAGTCCTGACCCGAGAACGCCCGTGCGCAACGCGCGCTGGGCTGGGTGGCAATTCCGGACTGGGAGACCCCTTCATGAAGCACACCCTGCACGCCACACTGTTGGCACTGACAATCGGCCTGGCCGGCGTCGGCAGCGCCGCCGCCGCCGACTACGCGCTCAACCCCTACACCCTGGCCTACGACGGCGCGATCACCCGCAATGCACCGGGCGAGGTCAACATCCATCCGGTGACCTACCCGCTGGATGGCATCCAGATCGCGGCCAACGTGTACACGCCCGCCCACTATGACCCGGCGAAGAAGTACCCGGCCGTGGTGGTCGCCCATCCCAATGGCGGGGTGAAGGAGCAGGTGGCCGGTCTGTATGCGCAGCGCCTGGCCGAGCAGGGCTACATCACCATTGCCGCCGACGCCGCCTACCAGGGCGCCAGCGGTGGCCAGCCACGCAGTGTGGACAAGCCCGCGCTGCGCATCGAAGACATCCACGGCATGGCCGACTACATCACCCGCTATCCCGGTGTGGACAGCGCGCGCCTGGGCCTGCTGGGCATCTGCGGCGGCGGCGGCTATTCGCTGGCGGCGGCGCAGACCGACAAGCGCTTCAAGGCGGTGGCGACGATCAGCATGTTCAACTCCGGCCGCGTGCGCCGCAACGGCTATGTGGATTCGCAGCTGCAGACCCTCCAGCAGCGCCTGCAGCAGGCGTCGGAGGCGCGCGCGCAGGAAGCCGCCGGCGGCGAGGTGCAGTACACCGGCGATGCCAAGCTCACCGACGCGCAGATCGCCAAGCTGCCGTACGACCTGTACCGGGAGGGGTTTGCGTACTACGGGAAGACCCATGCGCATCCCAATTCCACCTTCCGCTACACCACCAGCAGCCTGCTGGACCTGATGCGGTTCGATGCCACCGATCAGATCGCGCTGATCAGCCAGCCGCTGCTGATGATTGCCGGCAGCAAGGCCGACAGCCTGTACATGACCGAAGACGCCTTCGCCAAGGCGACCGGCACCACCGACAAGGAGCTGGCACTGCTGGACGGCGCCACCCATATCGAAACCTATTGGGTGCCGCGCTATGTGGACACTGCGGTGGGCAAGCTGACCACGTTCTACGGCCGGACGCTGGCGCAATGACCGGCGATCGCACGCCCGCCGGTTCCAAAGCGTTGCTCGGCCTTGCACTGAGCGTTGCCGCCCCGTTTGCCGGTGCGGCCGAAGCTGCCGAAGCGGTTGAGCAGAGAATCACCCGGGCGGGCACGCAGTCGTCGCTCACGGGCGCGGCCGCCAACTTCGTCGGCAAGGTGCGGGTGGATCCGCTGTTCCCGGCGGACCCGCGTGTTCCGGTCACGGCCGCGTATGTCAGCTTCGAGCCGGGAGCGCATTCGGCATGGCACAGCCATCCGGCAGGCCAACGCCTGGTGGTGACCGCCGGTGTCGGGTTGACGCAGGAATGGGGCAAACCCGTGCAGCAGATCCATCCTGGCGACGTGGTGGTCTGCCCCGCAGGCGTGAAGCATTGGCACGGTGCGGCACCCCACAGCGCGATGACGCATCTGGCGGTGACCGGGACGCTGGAGGGGACGACGGTGACCTGGCTGGAGCAGGTCAGCGATGAGCAATACCGCGAGGCCACTGCGGCCATTGGTGCACCGGTAGCCGGTGCACTGTCAGCCCGGCAACAGGCGATACCGCTGATTGCGGCAGCCGTTGCCAGCAGCAACATGCCGCAACTCAACGCGGCGCTGCACCGCGGGCTGGATGCCGGGCTGACGCTCAGTGAAGCCAAGGAGATTCTGGTGCAGCTGTACGCCTATGCCGGCTTCCCGAAAAGCCTCAACGCATTGGGTGAGTTGATGGCAGTGGTGGAGGCACGCAAAGCGCAGGGCATCGTAGACGCGCCAGGGCAGGCGCCGCGCGGCGAGATTCCGGTGGGCGACGCGCTGCGGGCGGTGGGCACGGCCAACCAGACCCGCATCTCCGGTGCACCGGTGACGGGACCGGTGATGGCGTTCGCCCCGGTGATCAACCAATACCTGCAGACGCACCTGTTCGGCGATATCTTCGAGCGTGACAATCTGGACTGGCAAAGCCGCGAGCTGGCCACGGTGGGTGCACTGGCGGCCATGCCCGGGGTGGAGGCGCAGTTGCGCTCACATATGGCGGCCAGCCAGCGTGTGGGGCTGAGCCGCGCACAGTTGCAGCACGTGGCCGAGCTGCTTGCCCACAGCGGCGACGTCGCCGCATCTGCACGCGCGGTGCAGGCACTGGAGCAGGCACCGGCTCCTTCGCGCTGATCAACTGCAACCCATCAACGCCGTTCAGAGCCGATGCGCGCTGTTCTGGTGTGAACAGGAGCGCGCTTTGACGAAAGGCGCGCTCAGTTTTCCTGATAGTCGCTTTCATCGTACGTGCCCGCGACCGTGCAGGTCAGCTGCACAGTGCCACCTTCGCCAAGCATGAGCTCGCCCATCTTTGTCGTACGTCCACCGGCTGCGTTGAGCTTGGCCGCCTTGCGTACGGCGGCAGCAGTGACGCTGAGATCGGCGGTGTAGCTTTCGCCCATCTCGCCGTCCGGGTCGATGAAGATGGACACCTCGCGTACCGGCAGGCCGAACGCGGTAAACGGCACGGGCGGCTTGATCGGCTTGAGTGCGCCGGTTTCATCGCGGGGCAGGGCCTTCCACGCGGCAGCGGCGGCGTCAGGCTTGGCCCGGCATTCCAGTGCTGCCTGGATGGCAGGCGCGGCGGCCTGCCATTGCACTGCGTCGAGTGCGTGTGCCGCTGGCGCGGCCAGTACGCTCACCAGCAACGGGGCGAGGGTCTTGATTCGTGCGCCGCGTAGCGACGGCATCCACTGGATCTTGGTCATTGAAAGGCATTCCGGTTGCACTGTGGGGGTTCAATTGCGAGAGACCGCCGCGGCGGTGACTCAGGCAGCACCAGTCTACTGTGCAACTACGGGCTGAAATGCATCAGGCCGCCCATTGGCGGCCTGATGGTCTACACGGCTGTGACGCTTAGAAGAAGATCGCGTACAGGATCAGCAGCGGGATCGGTACGCCAAGTGCCCAAAGCAGCAAGGTCTTCATGGTCAGTCTCCTTGTTCGATGATGGAGTTACAGGTCGCGGCGACGGCCGCCCCACGTGGCACTCAGGCTCGCAAAGAAGGCGCCGATCAGCAGCGTGATGAACAGCCACAGCGCGGCATAGGCGGTGGCCTTGCGTGCGTCGTCTGCTACCTGCTTGGCCTTGTTCTTGGCTTCTTCCAGGGCAGCACGCATGCGCGTCTGGATGTCGGTGACGCGCGCCTCTGCTTCGGCCTGGCTCATGCCGGTTTCGCGAGCTACCACCTGCGCCAGATACGCCTTGTCCGCCGGATTCAGCCCTTCGGACTGCAGGCTGGTGACGATGATGCGGTTTACTTCAGCACGCACCTCGCGACGATCGCCACCCGGACCCTGGCCGGGCCTCGGGCCCTGCGGCGGAATCGGGCGCGGCGGCGGCGGAACGGTGCCGGGCGTAGGGCCGGCGGTCATTGCCGAGGGATTCATCGGCGCGGCAGGATCTGCCGTCATTGGAGCCGGCGCATTGGCCGGGTTCGAGGTGCTGCGGAAGAACGAATCCACCCAGTAATTCAGGTCGCCTTCTTCCGAGCCCATGGCTGCGGTGCCGGCACCTGCAGCAGCCGCACCGGCCGTGGTCGCAGCGCCGCCTGCGGCCGCGCCCACCGTCTTGACGCCGGTTCCGAGAATGCCGCCAATGGCCGAGGTCAGCAGGCCAGCGGTCAGCAGCGTGGCCGCCGCCCAGGAAACGAAGCCGTGGGCGGTATCGCGGAAGTAGGTTTCATCGCCGTGGATGCGGGTCCACTTCGTGCGCAGGCGCCCGGCAAGATAGCCGCCGAGGCCGGAGGCCGCCAATGCGGTGAAGGTCAGCCACACAATGCTGCCCCAACCGAAGGTTTCCTTGGAGACACCGTCGAACGACCACGGCGACACCGAAGACAGGCCCAGGCCGATACCGAGGATCAGCAGGACGAGCGAAAGCGCAGCGGCAGCGACCGCGCCAGCAAGAATTGCGCCCCACGACACGGCGCTTTCCGGGGCAGGTTCAATGACGGATGTCTGGGTAACGACGGCGATGTCGGGCCCGGACGCCCCGGGCTGGGGATACTCGATTCGGCTACTCATGGGCAGTGCGTTCCAATTGAATGCTGCAAATGCAGCTGGCCCTGAGGCTGCGCGCGAGGCCGTGAAATCGGTGAGACATGGGTTTTCACTTGGCGTATGCGCGCTGATCGTTTGAAGGACACGCCGCGACGGGGTAGAGCGGACTGTTAGTCCGCTGCTTGCGAAGAGCAGCGGACTAACAGTCCGCTCTACCCCGCCGGGTGCATTCTGCGCAGTGGTCTCGCCGGCCTTCGCATTGCTATCCGCCTCCGATCGGTCTCTTCAGGCGTGGTAGATTCGCGACGAAAGCATGGGGACACTGGCATGACCAAGCGGTCTGTTGGAGATGAAATTTCTGCACCCGATCGCGGTGACGCCGCGCGCACGTCGGATCTGCGCGCGCGTTTGATGTCGATCACTGCCTTCGCGTTGATTGCGGGTTGCGCGAATGGTTGGCAGCTCGGCAATGGTGGTTCGGCGGCAGCCAGCCTGGCCATTGAATCAAGAAGTGAGAGCGTGATGGACCGCCTCAAGCAGGATGTTGATCGACTGCTCAATACTCGGTTCGATGATGTTGAAGCACTGGACCGGCAGCTTGGATCTCAGCTCGGGCCAGTGCGGCAAGAAGGGCAATTCAACGTGCGCCATGCGCAGGGTGGGAACATTGCGGGCGCTGCGCTGGAGGGTATGGAGCTTCGGAGCGCGCAGGACGATCCCAGCCACGCAACGTTGGTTCTCGAACTCGCACCTTCTGGTCTGGCCATGGAAGATGCGCCCTGGCCCGCAGCGGTTTTGTATCCACCTCGCCCTGATGCGCCTGAATCCACTGCGCATTGGTCGCTTCAGGTAGGCAACGCATCGGTAGTGTTCGGTCTGGCACCGGACCAGGTGCACGTGCGCTACATATCAATCAGCAAGCGCTAAGCACCCGATCCGTCCCGGCGGGGTAGAGAGGACTGTTAGTCCGCTGCCTCGCTCACCGCGAATCCGGGACCAGCGCATCGATACGCACCCTCTCTTCTGGGCAGTGCGCAGGAATGGCGGTCGCCTGTGCGCCGGCCTCCGCGCGTGAGGTCTCGCCACCACCGTACCGGGAGCGCGTGCCGAGCCTCAGTGTCTGACCGGTCGCGTCATCCCTTATCTCCCCTAACTCCCGGTCGAGCGAGAACCTGGGTCCGAAAACCACCGCACGATCGGCTCCCTTGCTCCGGAGCACGAAGCATCCATCGCTATCGACAATTCGGCCCTGCAGCAACCCTGTCAGGGAGATCTCTCCAAGCCCTTCCTGGGCCGGCAAACGGGTGAGGAAGGGCGTGCTGCCGTCGCGCGCACCGCTGCTGGAAGCGCAGCCTGAGAGCGCGGCAATGGCGAGGACGAGCGCGGCACGATGCATGAGGCAGGGCTTCATTGTGGTGTGTCCGGATGCCTGAGCTTACAGCTGAGGTAGAGCGGACTGTTAGTCCGCTGACTCGCAGCGAAGGCAGCGGACTAACAGTCCGCTCTACCCCGTCGTGCGCGTCTTGAGGATCGTGAGGGTCGTGAGGGTCGTGAGGGTCGTGAGGGTCATGCGGGTCATGCGGGTCGTGCGGGTCATGTGCGTCGCGTGCGTCACGCGCGTTGTGTGCCACTCAGAACAGCTGGCCCTGCGGCGAATCCGCTCGCGGCGGCAACGGCCGCAGAAACTTCGTGCAGTCCAGTTTCGGCCAATGGCTGTTCTGCGCGTTGAAGCCGATGCGCTTGCGGGCCAGCTTGAAGCGGTTGGACAGCAGATCGGCATACACGCCTTCGCCGCGCATGCGGGTGCCAAATTCGCTGTTGTAATCCTTGCCGCCGCGCAGCTGGTTGATGGTGCTCATCACATGCGCAGCGCGGTCGGGGTGGTGGGTGTCGAGCCAGTCGCGGAACAGCGGCGCCACTTCCAACGGCAGGCGCAGCAGCACGTAGCCGGCAGTGGATGCACCCGCGTCGTGGGCGGCTTCGAGCACCGCTTCCAGTTCGGCATCGTTGATCCAGGGAATCACCGGGGCGACCATGACGCCCACGGGAATACCGGCCTCATGCAGGCGGCGCATGGCGCGCAGGCGCGCATGCGGGGCGGAGGCCCGCGGTTCCAGTTTTGCCGACAGGTGCGGGTCCAGCGAGGTCACCGAGAAGTGCACACTGACCAGGTTTTTTTCGGCCAGCGGTGCGAGCAGGTCGATGTCGCGCTCGACGAGGGCGTTCTTGGTGATCAGCGAGAACGGGTGCTGGGTTTCCAGCATTACTTCGATCAGCTGACGGGTGATCTTGAGCTTGCGCTCGATCGGCTGGTAGGCGTCGGTGTTGATGCCCAGCGCGATTGGCTGCGGCACGTACGCGGGCCGCGAGAACTCCTTGCGCAGCAACTGCGGGGCGTTGGTCTTGGCGAACAGCTTGGTTTCGAAGTCCAGGCCCGGCGAGAGGTTGAGGTAGGCGTGGGAAGGACGGGCGAAACAGTACGAGCAGCCGTGCTCGCAGCCCCTGTATGGATTGACCGATTGGCTGAAGCCCACGTCCGGGGACTTGTTGCGGCTGATGATGCTGCGTGCGGTTTCGGCGCGCACTTCGGTGCGAAGGCCGGGGGCGGCGAATTCTTCGCTGTCGTCGGGGTCCCAGCCGTCGTGCACCGCTTCGCTGACGGTGACCTCGAAGCGGCCCGCCAGGTGTGTGGTGGAGCCTCGGCCCTTGATCGCGATACCCATCTTCAGAGGCTATCGCTGCGACGTCTCATGGAATGAGACGTTCGGTCGGGGAGGGGCGTGGGCGTCGGGGTGTGCATGGGTTAGTAGTATTACTAACCACAGGTGCGTAGGGAAGTGGAATCCGTGGCGCCGTTGGGTTTCGGCTGAATGGTTTGGGTTTGTTCCCCAGGGTTATCCACAGGGGTGACGGGTGGGGCGGTTTGGCCGCGAAGAGCGGCCGGGCAGAGCCCGGCGCTACGGGATTGCGCAGCGTTCCGGGGGCGGCGGGTTCCGGCATTGCCGGATCGCGGTCCCCGGCTGGCGTTGCTTACAGCAGCGCCAGGTAGCCCTTTACGGTGCTGTCCAGGCCCGCGTAGAGGGCCTCGCTGATCAGAGCGTGGCCAATCGACACTTCGAGGACGTTGGGCACCGTTTGCAGGAAATCGCGGAGGTTTTCCTGGGAAAGGTCGTGGCCGGCGTTGACGCCCAGCCCCGCAGCCTGGGCACGGCGGGCGGCGTCGGCGAACAGGGCGAGCATGACGGTGGCATCGCCAGCCGCATGCGCTTCCGCGTACGGACCGGTGTAGAGCTCGATGCGGTCGGCACCGATGGCTGCTGCCTGTTCCAGGTCCGGGTTGCCGGCATCCACGAACAGGCTGACCCGGCAGCCGTACGACTTCAGTTCGGCGATCAAGGGGCGCAGGCGCTCGGCGTCGCGGCCGAAGTCGAACCCGTGGTCGGAGGTGAGCTGGCCGTCGCTGTCGGGCACCAGGGTGGCCTGGGCCGGGCGGGTCTGCGCGCACAGCGGCAGCAGGCCGGGGTAGCCCTCACGCGGGGGCGCGAAGGGGTTGCCTTCGATATTGAACTCGACGCCGCGTGCGCGGGTCAGCGCCGACAGCGCAATGACGTCCTCGGCGTGGATATGCCGGCGGTCAGGCCGCGGGTGCACGGTGATGCCGTGCGCACCGGCGTCCAGGCAGGCGCGCGCGGCCTGCAGGACGTCCGGGTCGCTGCCGCCGCGCGAGTTGCGCAGGACGGCGATCTTGTTCACGTTGACGCTGAGCTGGGTCATGGGCTTACGGGATATCGGTCTCGTCGCGCTCGGCGTCGCGGCGGGCCTGCGCCTGCTCGCGCAGCCGGCGCAGTTCGGTGGGGTCGATGACGCTGTGGATGTCGTCGTGCATGCCGCTCTGTGCGTCGCCGAACTGGGCCACATAACGCCCCCGCACCCAGGCGAGGAAGAACAGCAACGCGCCCAGCAGCGAGAGCAGCATGATGCCGGTGGACGGTGTTTTGATGGCGAAGGCGAAGCAGCCGATGGCCAGCAGCAGGAACAGCCAATACATTGTCATTACTCCCCGTTTTGACCGGCCCAGTGTAGCGCCGGCACCCTCGCGGGTTCCACGTGGCCGGGTTAAAGAAGCGGCGAGGCCAGCCGGGCGAAGGCCTCGGGTACGCGGTGCAGCCACAGGGACCGCTTGCGGTCATTGCGCACCGGGGTGGCGGCGGCAAACTCGGCGGCCAGGATCGTTTCCAACGCCGCCACGCGGTCGGGGCTGGTGATCATCATCGACAGCTCGAAGTTGAGGCGGAAACTGCGGTGGTCGAAGTTGGCGCTGCCGGCGATGCAGACGTCGTTGTCGGCAATGAACGCCTTGGTGTGCAGCATGCGCGGTCCGTATTCGTAGATCTTGACCCCTGCCTGCAGCAGCTCGTCGAAGTACGAGCGCGCGGCCTGGGTGACGAACCAGGAATCGCTCAGCTTGGGCACCAGCAGGCGTACGTCCAGCCCGCCCAGCGCGGCGGAGGTCAGGGCCATGCGCGCGGCCTCGCCGGGCACGAAGTACGGGGTGACCAGCCAGACCCGCTCGCGCGCTTCGTGGATGGCCGCCACCTGCAGGCGGTGGATGGTTTCCCAGGAGGAATCCGGCCCGGAGACGAGCACCTGGGCATTGATCGGGCCCTCCTGGCGGCTCGGCACATCGTTCGGCCACAGCTGTGCGATGGCGAAGCGTTCCTTCGGCTCGCCGGTGGCGTAGATCCAGTCTTCGACGAACACCAGCTGCAGGCTGCGCACGACGTGGCCTTTGAGCCGCATGTGCAGGTCGCGGTAGGCGTCCGGATTGCGGCTTTCGTCTTCCTCGTCGGTGATGTTGATACCGCCGGTGAAGGCGACCCGGCCGTCGATCACGACCAGCTTGCGGTGGGTGCGCATGTTCAACCACGGCCGCTTGAACGGCTTGAGCAGCTGGCGCGGATGGAACCACGCGACCTCGCCACCGGCGTCGAGCAACGGCTGCAGGAAACGCGTGCGGATGGCCGAGGAGCCTACCGCATCGAGCAGCAGGCGCACGCGCACGCCCGCGCGGGCACGCTCGACCAGGGCGTCGCGCAGGGCGGTGCCGGCATGGTCGGGGTTGAAGATGTAGTACTCCACATGCAGGTGGTCGCGGGCCTCGGCCACGGCGGCGATCAGGGCCGCGTAGGTCTGCGCGCCATCCACCAGCCATTCGACCTCGGTGGCCGAGCTGGGTGCCAGGCCGGTGGTGGCCTGGGCGATCTTGGCCAGCTCGGTGCAGTCGGCATCGGGCGGGCACACGCTGCTGTAGTGCTCCATGCCGGAGCGGGCACGACCGCGGCGCAGCCGCTGCCGCTTCACCTTCTGCGGGCCGAGCAGGTAGTAGATGAAGAGGCCGAGGTAGGGCAGGGCGGCCAGCGAAAGGATCCAGCTGAGCGTGGCCACCGGTTCGCGCTTCTGCAGCATGATCCAGCCGGTCAGCCACAGCAGGTACAGCACGTAGGCGGCGATGAGCAGCGGGCGCAGGTGCGGAACGGCATCCAGCCAGTGGAGCCAGTCGGCGAGCGCGGGGTAGGTGGCGAGCATGCGCGGATGATAGCCGGACAGACGCGTCCGCTGTGTGCAACAAAAAAAGCGCCCCTGTTTCCAGGGGCGCTTTCCAGTCGCGTCATGACTTGGGTCTTGCGTATTACTGCTGCTGGAACCCGATCTTCTTCATCTGCGCGTTCTTCGCGGCGGCCAGAACCTTGGCCATCACGTCGTACTCGGAGTCCGGGCTGGCATCAATGCGCAGTTCCGGCTGGTTGGTCGGGTCACGCTGCACTTCCTGCTCCATGCGCTGCTGGAGTTCGCCCGTAGCGATCGGGCTGTTGTTCCAGGTCACCTGGTTGCTGGCGTCGATCCGCAGCTCAATCGGCGGCGGCGGCTCGACCAGCTGCGGCGGTGGGTTGAGCACGCGCTGCGGCAGGTCCACGGCGATCGGGTACGTCATGATCGGCGCGGTAACGATGAAGATGATCAACAGCACCAGCATCACGTCCACGAGGGGCGTGACGTTGATGTCGGCCATGGGGCCTTTGCCACCACCACTACTGAATGCCATGGCTTATTGCCCCTTCTCTTTGGTGGCAACGAAGCCAACGTCGAGCATGCCCTGCTCCTGCGCAATCTTGGTCATCTCGTTGATGACACGCATCTTGGTGGTGCGGTCACCACGCAGATTGAGCGGGGGCTGGGGGGTCTGCTGGGCGGCGGTCGCCAGGCGCGACTCGAGAGTCTGCTTGTCGATCTCTTCGTCGTTCCAGTAAATCGAGCCGTCTTCCTTCACCGCCAGGGTGATGGGGCCCTTGCGATCAGCCGCATCTTCCGGCTTCTGCACCAGGTTGGCCTCGGGCAGGTCGACCTTGACCTTGTGGGACATCAGGGGCGCCGTGATGATGAAGATGATCAGCAGCACCAGCATCACGTCCACGAGGGGCGTAACGTTGATGTCGGCCATGGGGCCGCCGCTGTTACCACTACTGAAAGCCATAACGGGCTCCGTCTAGATCGTGTTGACTACGTTCTCGCTGGGTACAGCGCGTCGCAATTAGCGGACGCGCGAACCGGTGGCGAAGAAGTCGTGCAGGTCGTGAGCGAACGTATCGAACTTGCTGATCGTGGCGCTGTTGATCTTGCTGAAGAAGTTGAAGGCGAACACGGCCGGGATTGCCACGAACAGACCGATGGCGGTCATGATCAGGGCTTCACCCACCGGGCCGGCAACGGCGTCGATCGAGGCGGAACCGGTGGCACCGATCTTGATCAGCGCGCCGTAGATGCCCCACACGGTACCGAGCAGACCCACGAACGGAGCGGTTGCGCCGACGGTGGCCAGCAGGGTCATGCCCGACTGCAGGTTGTTGCTTTCGCGGGTCACGGCCTGACGCAGGGCGCGGTCGACGAACTCCGAACGGCTCAGGTTTTCACCCAGGCCACCGGTCGAGCCGCCTTCGGCACGCTGGTGGTGGGCAGCTGCCTGGGCAGCGTCCAGAGCGATCTTCGAGAACGGCTCGGAAGCCGGCTGTTCTTCCATCGCACGGATGGCGTCCTGCGCGTTCGGGGTATCCCAGAACAGGCTCACAACCTTGTCGGCAGCGCTCTTCAGGCGGGTAGCACGGAAGATGTTGATGACGGTCCAGTACCAGGACATGGCCGACATGATGACCAGGGTCAGCAGCACGACCCAGGAGACCGCGAAATCACCCGGCTTGGTGGTCATTTCGTGGAGAAGGTGTTCGAAGCCCATCTGCGAGAGGGCGTTCCCAGAGTTGCCCCCGGCAGCAGCGGCGATGAAGAGTTCCTGCAGCATGACGCTTACCTTTGTTGTGTGTGGTGATGAATGGTGTTGCTAGTAAATAACCGGCAGGGCGGTGGCCGGCGGGCCACCCACCACTGTCAGTTCAGCGCAAAGTTGACCGGGACGCGAACGCGACCTGCGACCTTCTTCCCGCCCGACTCCGCAGAACGGAAGCTCCACTTGCGAGCTGCTTCCATCGCGGCGCGGTCGAGGTCACGGTTACGGCTGGACTTTTCGACCGACACATTGGTGACGTTGCCATTGGCATCGACATCAATGATCAGGATGACTTCACCCTGGATACCTGCGCGGAATGCGGCCGGCGGGTAACGCGGGGGGTTCATGTTCTTCGACGAGATATCGACGCTGGCCTCGATGGAACTCGGCGGCTGCGGCGGACTCGGCGGAGACGGCGGCGTAACGATGTCGTTTGCACGCGGTTCCGGTACGTCAACCACCGGTGCCTGCGGCGGCGGTGGCACCGGCGAGGGCTTCGGCGGCGACAGGTTCTTGACCGGCGGCGGCGGCGTTTCAGTCGGCGGCGGCGGCGGCGGCGGCGGTGGGGGCGGCGGCGGAGCGTCGACCAGGGTCACCATGATGTTGCGTTCCTTCTCCGTAGCGGCCTTGGGGGCCACGGCGGGGATCAGAAGCAGCATCAGGGCGGCGAGATGCAATGCGATTACAAAGGCGATACCCACGATGCGCGGCCAGCTGAGGCCGGTGTCATCGCGTTGTTCGTACCTGTGAACGACTAGTTGTTCCGTCATGCGCCAAGAGCTCATTAGTGGGGCCGGGTACCCGGGGACAGGTAGCCCATGATCAGCGGTGCATGACACCGCAGGAACCTCCAAGCTTATACCAATCCTGAGCGCCTGCGCATGAATGTCGCAGGCGTTCAGGCGTTATTCCTACTTACTTCAGGTTGATGATTTTCTCAGCATCCTTGGGGTTCTTCACGCCCTTGGCCTTCGCCTGGCGCGCGGCCTCCTTGGCCTCCGGAATGCGACCTTCGGCATGCAAAACGCGTGCCAGATTCAAGTAGGTTTCACCGTCCTTGGAAAGCGGGGCAGCCTTCTGCCACGCTTCGATCGCCTTGTCCGCCTGCTGCGGGTCGGAGTAGTAGTACGCCTGGGCCAGGGCCAGGTAGACCTGGTAGTCCGGCTTCAGGATGCCCTTCTGCAGCCCGTCGTTGATGACGTTGATGACTTCCTTTTCCTTGTTCTCGGTGTTGGCGTAGATCGAGTAGAGCTGCTTGTACTCGCGCTCGTCGGTCAACTTGCCCCCCTTGTACAGGGTGTCCATCACCGCAGCGGCCTTGTCCATCTGGTCCGCCTGCATGTACATACTGGCCAGGTTCATCTGGGCCTTTTTGTCTTCCGGGTTGCGCTTGGCAATGGCCTCGGCTTCCGCGACGGCTTCACCGGTCTGGCCGGCTTCGGACATGGCGGCCATGAGCAGCTGGCGCCAGTTGTCCTTGGCGTCGGCGCCGGCAGCGGCGATGGCCTGCTTCAGCACCGGGATGGCTTCCTGGTAGCGCTCCTGCTGATACAGGGCCTGGCCCTTGATGATCAGCTGCTCCGGCTTGGCCGACTTGGTTTCGGCGAAATACTTGTCCAGCGTGGCCAGACCGGCGGCCGTCTCGTCGTCCTGGATCTGCAGCTGGCCCAGCATCAGCATCGACTGGTAGTGGCCGTTGTTGTCCAGGCCACCCAGCTCCAGCACCTGCTGCAGGTACTTCTTGGCCGCCGCATTGTCGTCCGTGCCGTAGGCCGCCTGCGCAGCCAGCTGCGCGGCCAGCGACTTGTCGTACGCGTTGGCGGCGCTGTTGGCGAGGATTTCATCGGCCAGTGCGCGGGTTTCGGGGAACTTCTGATCGTTGTAGCTGTCGATCAGTTTCTGCAGCTGCTTGCCCAGCTTCGGCGATGCCTTGATGTTCGGTTCGGCGCGGGTGGCGTCCGGGAACATCACCTCGGCCTTGGCCTGCTTGGCACCGCCACGTTCGCTGCGGCTCTGGGCCACGGCATCAGTGACCACCACGCCACCGAGGGCGGTCGCGATCAGGAGGGAAAGCACGGCTTGCTTGTGGTTGCTGAAAATCATCGTTCACCTCGATCAAACCGCCGCGGCGGCATCAATACGGACTGTCAGAAAAATCTGAGCCGCCAAACGTATCAGAAACTGATGGCGTGAGAAATCGTTTCCGATGCTGCAATACAGCATCCTTTAGTCGCATTACCCGCACTTCGGACGCCGCCCGGCCGCCTGGGCCTGCTGGAACACGCCGCTCAGGGCCGGGGCATCGCGCTGAAGTTCGCGGATCCGGTTGGCAGGATCCGGATGGGTGGACAGCCATTGCGGCGAACGACCACCACTGGCGGCCATCATGTTCTGCCAGAGATTGACGGCCTGGGCCGGATCGAAGCCCGCCTCGGCCATCAGCCGCTGCCCGACCACGTCGGCCTCGCTTTCCTGGGTGCGCGAGCCTGGCAGCAGGAACGCCGCCTGGGCGCCGGCACCGCCGAGCTGGTTGACCGTGCTGGCCGCGCCCTCGCCGTAGGCTGCGCCGGCCAGCACGCCGAGTACGGCCAGGCCGGTCTGCGTGCCCATCTGGCGGGTCAGGCGTTCCTCGTGGTGGCGCGAAATGACGTGGCCGATCTCATGCCCGATCACGGCGGCGAGCTGGTCCTGGTTCTTTGCCACGGTGAAGATGCCGGTGTTTACGCCGACCTTGCCGCCGGGCAGGGCGAAGGCATTCGGCTCGGGGTCGACGAACACGGCGGTCTCCCACCGTACGCCACGGTACTGTGGCGGCAGCTGCGCGACCAGCGCATTGACCACGCACTGCACATAGCCGTTCTGGCGGCCATCGGTGCTGACTTTTTCTTTCTGCTTGGTCTCCGCGAAGGCCTGCGCGCCCAATTGATCCAGTTCGGCCTGCGATACGCCGCCCACCATCTGCCGGCGCCCGGTGGGCGAGGTGGTGGTGGCGCAGGCGCTGACCAGCAGTGTGATGGCAAGCCCGAGCAGTAAGGGTTTCAAGGCGGGGACTCCCGTGTTCATGTCTGCAGTGTGGCGGGGTGGGTTGTAAGGTTTCGTCAAGCCGGCGGGGTCAGTGCATGCCCAGGAACATCAGCGCGCCCAGCGCGATGGCATTGTTCAGGCCATGCGCGACAATCGGCGCCCACAGGGTGCCGGTGCGTTGGTAGAGCCAGGCGAATGCGGCGCCCATGCCGCCGTAGACCAGCCACAGCTGGGCAATTTCCCACGGGCCGTTGGCACTGGTGCCGGGCACTTCATGGACCAGGGCGAAGGCCAGGCTGCTGAGCAGCATGCCCAGCCAGGGGCGGCCGGCCTGCCACAGGCGGCCGAAGAGTACGCGGCGGAACAGCAGTTCTTCGTAGGCCGGTGCCAGTACGACCGCGAACAGCGCCAGGAACCAGGGGAAACGCGCCTGGGCCTGCTCCATCAATGCCAGGTTGGTGGGCACCGGTTCAACGCCGGCCTGCTTGGCCAGCCACGCGATCAGGTTGCTGCCGATCACCACGCCGGCGGCGACGAGCAGGGTCCAGCCCCAGGTGGAGGGCCGACGCGCGGCCTGCAGCGAAGCGCTGCGCTCCGCGCCATCGGCACGCCGGCGCAGGAAGTACAACAGCAGTGCGGCGCCGCCGGTGGCGAACAAGGCCATCAGGATCTGCGCAAGAGCACCGGGTTGGCCCACCTGCTGGACCAGGCCTTCGTCGAGGCTGACGCCCCCTTGACGTGCCACGACGACCGCGCGGTACAGACCCCAGAACAGGCCACCGAGCATGCTCAGGGCCAGCAGGGCGAGGGCGGCAAGGCCGAAATCGATCAGGAAACCCGCGAGCGGGGAGCCGGGCTTTCGCGGAGGAGGCTGCGGCAGGGCAGGCGGCAGCGGAGGCGTGGCGGACGCCGGGGCAATAACGGACATCGGGTTCCTGGCAGCAAGAGGCGGCGGCCGGGCCGGTTGCAGGTCGCAACCGGCCGGCCCTGTGCCGATTGTGTCAGATATCCAGGTTGGCGACCCGCAGCGCGTTGTCTTCGATGAAGTCGCGGCGCGGTTCGACCACATCGCCCATCAGGGTGCTGAAGATCTGGTCGGCAGCCACCGCGTCTTCGATCCGCACCTGCAGCAGGCGGCGCGTATCGGGGTTCACGGTGGTGTCCCAGAGCTGCTCGGGATTCATTTCACCCAGGCCCTTGAAGCGCTGGATCTGGCGCCCCTTCTTGGCTTCGTCCAGCAGCCAGTTGCGCGCGTCGGAGAAGCTGGAGATCTCACCCGACTTCGCACCACGCACGATCTTGGCACCGTCGCGAACCAGGCCATGCAGCAGCAGCGAGGACTGGTGCAGGGCACGCAGTTCGCCGGTTTCGAACGCCGACAACGGCAGTACCTGGATCAGCTCTTCGCCCATGTGGCGGCGGGTCACCAGCAATGCTGCCGGACGCTGTTCGGTGGGTTCCTGCAGTTCCAGGCTGAAACGCGGCGAGCCCAGGCTGCCCCGGTTGAGGCGGGTCGCCAGTGCGGCCAGGCCTTCATCGGCACCCGCCTTGCGCAGGTGTTCCAGGTCCATCGGGGTGAAATCGACCAGTGCTTCGAGCAGCTGGCGATCGTAGCGATGGGTGTTGCGGCCGATCGATTCCTGCGCCGACGCGTAGGCGAGCAGCAGCTTCTCCAGTGCAACGCCTTCGATGGCCGGCTCATTGTCGGCCGGAATCAGCGAGGCGTTTTCCACCGCGTTGCTGGCCAGGTAGGCGTCCAGCGCGGGGTCGTCCTTGAGGTACAGCTCCTGCTTGCCCTGCTTGATCTTGTACAGCGGCGGCAGGCCGATGTAGATATGGCCGCGCTCGATCAGCTCCGGCATCTGCCGGTAGAAGAACGTCAACAGCAGCGTGCGGATATGCGCGCCGTCGACGTCGGCGTCGGTCATGATGATGATGCGGTGGTAGCGCAGCTTGTCCGGGTTGTATTCGTCGCGGCCGATGCCGGTACCCAGTGCAGTGATCAGCGTACCGACCTGGTCCGAGGCGAGCATGCGGTCGAAGCGGGCGCGTTCCACGTTGAGGATCTTGCCGCGCAGCGGCAGCACGGCCTGGTTCTTGCGGTTGCGGCCCTGCTTGGCCGAGCCACCTGCCGAGTCACCCTCGACGATGAACAGCTCGGACAGCGCCGGATCCTTTTCCTGGCAGTCGGCCAGCTTGCCGGGCAGGCCGGCGATATCCAGCGCACCCTTGCGGCGGGTCAGGTCGCGGGCCTTGCGCGCCGCTTCGCGCGCACGCGCGGCGTCGACGATCTTGCCGGCGATGGCCTTGGCTTCGTTCGGGTTTTCCTGCAGGAACTCTTCCAGGCGCTGGCCGAAGGCGCTTTCCACGGCCGGGCGCACGTCGGAGCTGACCAGCTTTTCCTTGGTCTGGCTGGAGAAGCTCGGGTCCGGCACCTTCACCGACAACACGGCGATCATGCCTTCGCGCATGTCATCGCCGGTCAGGTTGATCTTGGCCTGCTTGGCGATGCCGTTCTGCTCGATGTAGTTGTTGAGCACACGGGTCAGCGCGCCGCGGAAACCGGCGAGGTGGGTACCGCCGTCCTTCTGCGGAATGTTGTTGGTGAAGCAGTACATCGTTTCCTGGTAGGAATCGGTCCACTGCAGCGCCACATCCACGGTGATGCCGTTGGATTCACCGGTGACCGAGATGACGTTCGGGTGCAGCGGGGTCTTCAGCTGCGCCAGATGCTCCACGAAGCTGCGGATGCCGCCTTCGTAGTGGAAGTCATCGCGACGGCCATCGCCACGTTCGTCGCTGAGGACGATCTTGACGCCGGAGTTGAGGAACGAGAGCTCACGCAGGCGGCGGGCCAGGATGTCGTAGTGGAATTCGACGTTGTCGTGGAATGCCGTCACCGACGGCCAGAAGCGCAGGGTGGTACCGCGCTTGGTGCTGGCTTCGACCTGATTGAGCGGGCTGACGGCCGCGCCATCGGCGTATTCCTGATGGAAGTGGAAGCCGCTCTGGAAGATATCCAGCGTCAGCTTCTGCGACAGCGCGTTGACCACGCTGACGCCGACGCCGTGCAGGCCGCCGGAAACCTTGTAGCTGTTGTCGTCGAACTTGCCACCGGCGTGCAGGACCGTCATCACGACTTCTGCGGCAGACACGTCGCGGCCGAGCTTCTGGCTCATCTGCCCGTGCTTGCCGGTCGGAATACCGCGGCCGTTGTCGGACACCGACACCGAGCCATCGGCATGGATCGTGACCGCGACGTGGTCGGCGTGGCCGGCCAGGGCCTCGTCGATGGAGTTGTCGACAACCTCGAACACCATGTGGTGCAGACCGGTGCCGTCATGGACATCACCGATGTACATGCCAGGACGCTTGCGGACCGCCTCCAGGCCTTCCAGGGCGGTGATGCTGTTGGCGTCGTAGTTGCCGCTCGTTGCCGGGGTGTTCTGTTCTTCAGTCATTGCGCTTGCCATAGGCTCCGCAGTTCGGGCCGCCGCCGTAGGGCGGGGCACCGATGGATAAGGGGTTGCAACAGCAATTATACCAGCCGGGCGCGTCGGGCCCTGCGGCACTATGGCACAAGCTGGACCTGGCCATGTTCCACGTGGAACCGGGTGATGTCGGTGCGGTCGATCAGTGCCGCCGGGGTCTCCGTTGCGGTGATGAATATCTGGGCCGGCCCGTTGCGCAGGCGGTCCAGAACACGGCGTTGGTGGCTGCGGTCCAGCTCGGAGGCGATGTCGTCCAGGGCGATCACCGGCCATTCGCCGCGCTGTTCGGCGTAGTCCTCGGCTTGGGCGAGCAGGCAGGCGAGGGCGGTGAGCTTGGCCTGCCCACGCGAGAGTGCATCGCGCCCCGGAATCGCGGCGAAGCCCACACTCCAGTCTGCCCGGTGTGGCCCTACGGAGGTATATCCAGCCAGGCGGTCGCGGTCCCGCGCCAGCAGAAGGGCATCGGCGAGCGATAGCTCCTGTTTGCGCCAGCCGGGACTCAACGTAAGCGACTGGATGCCCAGTGTGGGCGCCAGTTCCTGCGCCAGGGCCACGGTCCTGTCCTGGAGGCGCTCGAGATAGTGCTGGCGGCGGCTGTTCAACGGCTCGCCGGCCTCGGCAAGCTCGTGATCCCACGCATCCAGGGCGTGTGGGTGCCCGCCCTGCTTGAGCAGCGCATTGCGCTGCTTCAGGGCGCGGGAGTAGCGCCGCCACAGTCCCAGGAAGTCAGGTTCCACGTGGAACAACCCCCAATCCAGGAACCGACGGCGCGGTTCGCCACCGCCGCTGACCAGCGCATGGCTGCCTGGTTCGAAGGTCACTACGGCCAACGCGGCACAGAGATTACCCAGCTGGGCGACATCTTCGCCGTCCAGCCGCCCCTTCCAGTCCTGGCCGCTGTGACGCAGCCCCGCCTTGCGCCGCGTGGAGGCGTCGGCGCCTGCGCGCTGTTCGTCCCACTCCACAAAGACCTCAAGGGCATCGGTCCCGTGGCGCACCAGGCCGTCGCGCACCCGCCCACGGAAGCTGCGGCCATAGGCCATCACGTGCAGCGCCTCCAGCACGCTGGTCTTCCCGGCCCCGTTATCCCCGGTAATCAGGTTGATTCCCGGTTGTGGAGCCAGTTCCACGTGGTCAAAGCGGCGAATCTGGTGAAGGGACAGGCGGCGGATGTGCATTCAGATCGATCGACGCCAACTAAGGCGGGGGACGTGGGAGTCAGTCGATCAGCTTACTGCATCGCCGGCAGTCTCGCGGCCCAGTGCCGTGTCGGTGGTACCGGCAGTGGGATACCGCAGAACAGTTCCACGTGGAAAAGGAGCCTTCGCAACCGGCGTGAATTCCTTCAAATCTGAGCGCAGCGCAGGGCTGCAGCGCTGCAGATCTCGAGAAATTTCGACGTTTGCTCCAGTCGGGCATCTTTCGTCGACAGCCCACGTGCCCCTGATTCTTTGAATTCTGAAACCGTGCCCCGGCTGGGCCTCTGCAGATTTCAAAGAAAAAGACGGCCTGCTCTTTCGCTGTCCACAGGGGCCATGTATGACTTATGCACAACCTATGTGCAGTCTGTGGATAAAAAGACAGCCCGAGACCCCCTTGAAAGATATCCACAGGTTGAACCCCAGGCTCAGGGGCCTTTTTACACGGGGTTTCGATGCCATATAAACCAATACTTTCAACAACTTAAGGTACTTTTCAACCAAATCTGGCTCTACCACCACCACCTAGCTTTAGATTTATATACAGTTTTTAAAAGCTTAGAGCTGCGATTCAGAGCCAGACCAGGAGCCAAAACCAGAAACCAACGGCGGCCTGGTTTCAGGCTGTTGATGTATCCAAATCCAGATGGGCACGTAGCAGGTCGTAGGTCCTGCCCAAGGCTGGACACCGCGCGTAGCGCGGCACAACCGTCCAGGATCGGGATCACATCGGTGATCCGCAATCCGTCCGACGTTTAGACCTGCCGAAGCCGATCGTCAGGTGTGCAGAATGCAAGAGCGAAGAGCAGCCACGCATGGCGTGGCTCTACGGCGCCGACACCGCCGATGCTCCACGTGGAACCATAAAAAAACCCGGCACTCAGGCCGGGTTTTCTCAATCACGTTCCACGTGGAACCAGACCAGGTCAGAGGCGCAGCGGCATGACCACATGACGCGACTTCTCGCTGCTGGCTTCACGAACCAGGGCCGAGGAGTTCGAATCACGCAGCTGGATCACCACGTGCTCATCGCGCAGCGCAGACAGCGCATCCAGCAGGTAGTTCACGTTGAAGCCGATGGCCAGATCGCTGACGGTGGTGTCCGCTTCGATCTCTTCCTGGGCCTCTTCCTGCTCCGGGTTGTGCGCGCTGATCTTCAGGTTGCCCGGCGAGACTTCCACGCGGATACCGCGGTACTTCTCGTTGGACAGGATCGCGGCACGTTGGAGCGAGGCACGCAGCGCCTCACGGTCGACCTTCACTTCGCGGTCGGCGCCGATCGGAATCACAGCCTCGTAATCCGGGAAACGGCCATCGATCAGCTTGGAGGTGAAGGTCACATCGTCGCGCTTGACGCGAACGTGGCTGCGGCCGACTTCCAGCTCGATCTCGCGATCACCGCTTTCCAGCAGACGCTGCAGCTCGGTCACGCCCTTGCGCGGCACGATGATCTGGCGCTTGGCGCCGCTGGTCTTCTCCAGCTCGGTCTCGCACAGCGCCAGACGGTGGCCGTCGGTGGCAACGGTACGCAGGGCATCGCCGCGCAGATCGAACAGCAGGCCGTTGAGGTAGTAGCGCACGTCCTGCTGGGCCATGGCGAACGCGGTGCGCTCGATCAGTTCCTTCAGGGTCGCTTCGCCAATGGCTACGCGCTCGGTCGCTTCAACTTCGTCTACCGACGGGAAGTCGTTGGCCGGCAGGGTTGCCAGGGTGAAACGGCTACGGCCGGCCTGCACGGTGATCTTGTCACCGGCCTGCGAGACGGTGATCCGGCTGCCGTCGGGCAGGGCACGGATGATCTCGAACAGCTTTCGGGCCGGGATGGTGGTTTCGCCGTCTTGGGCATCTTCCACCGCGATCCGCGACACCATTTCCACTTCCAGGTCGGTACCGGTCAGCGAAAGCTGGCCGTTCTGGACCTGAACCAGGAAATTAGCCAGAACCGGCAGGGTCTGGCGGCGTTCGACCACGTTGACGACTTGTGCCAACGGCTTGAGAAAGGCTTCGCGCTGCAGTGTGAAACGCATGTGGTTCCGTGCCCCTATGCTTTAAAAAGATGTGGAATAAATCAAAAGCTTGGTGGTGATGGTCGAGCCAGAATTGCGGGAAAACACATCTAAGTATTTGTAAATAAAGGCAATTTTCGCCTTGAAACCCTCTGCACTACTACCCCCCAAGGGGTGGGGAAGCCTGTGGATAATTTTCGTCGTCACTCCGACGTCGTTTTTATCCACAGCATCTCCCTCGCTTGTACCCGGATTTTGCACCGTTTTATGCGATGACGCCTCTGCGGCGTGCATGCATCATTCGCTCAACCTCACTCACTCAACTTCCGGATCAACTTGTCCCAGTCTTCCCGCAACTTGCCGTCGGTCTCCATCAGCGTCCGGATCTGCCGGCACGCATGCAGCACCGTGGTGTGGTCGCGACCGGCGAAGGCGTCGCCGATCTCGGGCAGGCTGTGCTCGGTCAGTTCCTTGGTCAGCGCCATGGCGACCTGGCGCGGACGGGCCAACGAGCGGGTCCGGCGCTTGGACAGCAGATCTTTCATCTGCAGCCCGTAGTAGTCGGCAACGGTTTTCTGGATGTTGGGAATGCTGATCGCCTGCTGCTGGGCACGCAGCAGGTCGCGAAGGGTCTCCTGGGCGAACTCGGTGGTGATCGCGCGGCCGGTGAAGTTGGCGCGGGCGGTCAACGTATTCAGCGCACCCTCGAGGTCGCGGACGTTGGAGCGCATCTTCTTGGCAATCAGAAACGCCACATCGTCGGGAATCTCGGCACCGCGCTCGCGCGCCTTGGCCAGCACGATCGCGGCGCGGGTCTCGAAGTCCGGCGGCTCGATGGCCACCGACAGGCCCCAGGCCAACCGCGACTTGAGCCGTGCTTCCAGCCCTTCGACTTCGCGCGGGTAGCGGTCGCAGGTGAGGATGATCTGCTGCTTGCCGTCGAACAGGGCATTGAACGTGTGGAAGAACTCTTCCTGGGTTCGGTCCTTGCCGGCGAAGAACTGGATGTCATCGATCAGCAGCGCGTCCACCTGCTGGAACTGGCGCTTGAACTGATCCATGCTTTTTTCCTGCAACGCACGGATCATGGCGCTGAAGAACTGTTCCGAGCGCAGGTAGAGCACCTTGGCGGCCGGATTGGCCTGGCGCATGGCATTGCCGGCCGCGAACATCAGATGGGTCTTGCCCAGGCCGGTGCCGCCGTACAGCAGCAGCGGGTTGTGCGAACGGTCGCCCGGCTTCTGGGCCGCCTGGAACGCCGCGGCCAGACCCAGCTGGTTGCTGCGGCCTTCCACGAAGTTGGCAAAGGTGTAGTGCGAATCCAGGTTGCCGGCGAACGGCACCAGCGGCTCGGCCACGGCGGTCGGCGCAAACGGAGCCGAATTCGGCGCAATCTGCGCCTCCACGGCCCGCGGGCGCGAGCCGATTTCAAGAAATACGTCGCCGAAACCGGCGAAATGCGCCCACAGTTCCTTGATGCGCGGCAGGTACAGCTCGCGCACCTGGTCGACGATGAAGGCGTTTGGCGCATAAAGCACCAGGCAGTCCGCGCGCAGATCAGCCTGCAGCGGCTTCAACCAGGTGTGAACATCCTCGGGCGGGAACTCCGCTTCAAGGCGTTCGAGACAACGGGACCAGGCATCCATCGGCAATAATCGTCTGGGGCCAGCGTACAGGCGTGGGAAACCGCCGCACCGAAGGCCGGAAGGGGAAAGAATGGATGGCGCAGACTACCACCGACGCGGGGGTCCGGGAATGGTTGTCCCAAAGTTATTCACAAAATGATCCACAGCTATTGCACAGGCCGGTGAAATCCCGTAGTGACATAGGCTTGACGCGACCCGGGGTAGGTCTATAGAATTTCCGGTTCTTTCCGTCCCCTTCATATAGAGGCCCGCATGGCCACCAAGCGCACTTTCCAACCCAGCAACCTCAAGCGTAAGCGCGACCATGGCTTCCGTGCCCGTATGAAGACCGCTGACGGCCGCAAGATCCTGTCGCGTCGCCGCGCCAAGGGCCGTAAAGTCCTGAGCGCTTGATTGCAATGCCGCTTCCCGCGGCAGACGCAATCCTGACTGTGAGCAGTTCCGACCCGCGCAAGCGATTCCCTCGCTCTGCGCGTGTTCGTACGCGTGCCGAATATACAACGGTCTTCAACGGCGCCCGCCGTGTGTCCGAACCGCTGATGACCCTGCACTGGCTGAAGAGCGACACGCCAGCCAGGCTGGGTCTTGCCGTTTCGCGCAAAGTCGACCCCCGAGCCGTGGGTCGCAACCGAGTCAAGCGTGTGCTGCGCGATGCCACACGCCACCTACGGCCGTGGCTGAGTGCCGGCGATTATGTCGTTGTCGCCCGTAGTGCCGCGCGTACCGCAAGCAATACCGAGATCCGGCAGGCCTTCGAACGCCTGCTTCGCCGGTTGGGCACATTGCCCATGCCGGGCGCGGACGGCACAATGCCGCCGCCCGGGGTTGCACCCCATTCCCAGTCCGAGCCGGCACCTGCTGCCGGCCACGTCGAGCCCGCACGCTGATGAACCAGACCCGCGTTTTCCTGATTGTTGCCTGGCTGATGGTGGCCGTTCTGCTGTGGATGGAGTGGGGCCGCGACACCGCTGCGCCGACGTCCACGGCGCCCGTGGCCGCCCAGACCCAGGGCAGTGTCCCGGGTGCGGCGGGCACGGTGCCCGGCGCCAACGTACCGCAGGCCCCGGGCAGCGCCCCGGTGACCCAGCCGACGGCGCAGGCCCAGGCCGGCGCGCAGCGCGTGACCATCACCACCGACGTGCTGCGCCTGGTGCTGGATGGGGGCACGGTGCTGGACGCCGAGCTGCTGCAGTTCCCGCAGACCAAGGCCGAGGGCAGCCCGCCGTTGCGCCTGCTGACCGAAGAGCCGACCCACCCGTACCGCGCGGTGACCGGCTGGACCAGCCAGGACAAGAGCATGCCGGTGCCGGAAGCCAATGGCTTCACGCTGGTGGGCGATGCCAAGGACTTCGTGCTGGCCAAGGGCCAGAACGAGCTGCAGATCCCGTTCATCTGGAATGGCCCGAACGGCGTCAGCATCCGCCGCACCTTCACCGTCAGCCGCAACGAGTACGCGGTGAAGGTCAAGGATGAGGTGATCAATGCCGGCACCGCGCCGTGGAGCGGCTACGTCTACCGCACGCTGGACCGCACGCCGACGATCCTGTCGCGCAGCATGACCAACCCGGACTCCTTCAGCTTCAACGGCGCGACCTGGTTCGATGCCGACAAGAAGTACCAGCGCCGCGCCTTCAAGGACTATCTGGAAGACGGCCCGCTCAACCAGCAGGTCACCGGTGGCTGGGTGGCGATGCTGCAGCACCACTTCTTCACCGCGTGGATTCCGCAGAAGGACCAGGCCGCGAACTACTCGCTGAGCCAGCATGACGGCCGCGACCAGATCCAGGCCACCGGCCCGGCGTTCACCGTGGCTCCGGGCCAGCAGGTAAGCAGCGAAGCGCGCCTGTGGGTGGGTCCGAAGCTGGTCAACCAGATTGCCAAGGAAGACGTGCCGGGCCTGGAACGCGTCGTCGATTACAGCCGCTTCCCGATCATGGCCGTGATCGGCCAGGGCCTGTTCTGGGTGTTGAACCAGGTCCACAAGGTCGTCAACAACTGGGGCTGGGCCATCGTCGGCCTGGTGGTGCTGCTGAAGCTGGTGCTGTACCCGCTGTCGGCGGTGCAGTACAAGAGCGGCGCCAAGATGCGTCGCTTCCAGCCGCGCATCGCGCAGCTGAAGGAACGCTATGGCGATGACCGCCAGAAGTTCCAGACCGCGATGATGGAGCTGTACAAGAAGGAGAAGATCAATCCGATGGGCGGCTGCCTGCCGATCCTCATCCAGATGCCGATCTTCTTCGCGCTGTACTGGGTGCTGGTGGAATCGGTGGAACTGCGCCAGGCCCCGTGGCTGGGCTGGATCCAGGATCTGACCGCACGCGACCCGTACTTCATCCTGCCGGTGATCAACATGGCGGTGATGTGGGCCACGCAGAAGCTGACGCCGGCACCGGGCATGGACCCGATGCAGGCCAAGATGATGCAGATGATGCCGCTGATCTTCGGCGTCATGATGGCCTTCATGCCGTCCGGCCTGGTCCTGTACTGGGTGGTCAACGGCAGCCTGGGCCTGCTGCAGCAGTGGTGGATGACCAAGCGCCACGGCGGCGAGCCGCTCCCGGCGATTGCGACCCCCACCAAGAAAAAATGATCGGTAGAGCCGACTGTTAGTCGGCTGGCTTCCAGGCTGACCTTCGAAAAACCCGCCCCCCGGCGGGTTTTTCTTTGCCGGCGATACAATCCCCACCAGCCCTACCACCCGCGCCACCCCTCGAGCCTGCCATGCCCCGTGCGTCGTCGTTGTTCCGCCTGTCATTCCCCCTGCTGCTGACCCTGGCCGTTGCCAGCTGTGGCAACAACGACCCCGCCGCGCCGAAGACGCCCACCCAGCCAAGCGCCCAGGCCGCCGCCGCCGCCGATCCGGCCGCCGCGCCGCTGCTTACCGCCCTGCAGAAGCAGCTCGATGGCCACCGCCGCATCATCGTGCTGCTGGCCGACGAGGCGCAGCAAACCCCAGCCGACCGGGCCACCTCCAGCCAGATTGGCCAGCAGCTGTTCCACGACGGCCTGGAACAACGCCAGGCCATCGCCGCGCTCTTCAACACGCTGCTGAGCGGCAGCGCGCCGCAGCGCTTCACCACCCTCGGCACGGTGCTGGACTACATCGAATCGGCGCCGGAGCTGTACGACGCCGACCGCCTGGCGTTCCGCGAAGTGCTGCGCGATCTGCATGACCGCATCGGCACCGATTCCTCGCTGCCGGCGGTGAAACTGCACCAGCGCGTCGGCGAAGACCTGGAGGCGCTGGATGAGATCGAGCGCAACTACAACCAGGAAATCACCCGCATCTTCAGCCGCTTCGAGCGGACCCGCGCGATCGCCCTCAAGCGCGAGAAGTGGGATGACTACATCGCCCACCTGCGCACGCAGTACACCCGCGACGCGATCCTGCGCGACTACGGCGTGATCGAGCCCTACCCGATGTCGATGAAGGACAGTGACCGAGAGATCTTCGGCCGCGACCTGCCGCCCAAGACCGTGGTGCTGACCTTCGACGACGGCCCGCACAAGGCTTATACCGACGAAGTGGTGGCGATCCTCAAGCGCTACGACGTGCCCGGCGTGTTCTTCGAAGTGGGCCGCAACCTGGGTGAGGTGCATGCCGATGGCAGCGTCAAGCTGGGCCCGCTGGCCGGCATCAGCCGCAACCTGATGGACCAGGGCTATGCGGTGGGCAACCACAGCCTGACCCACGCGCAGCTGTCGCGCACCACCGGCGATGCGCTGCGTGAGCAGGTGCTGTTCACCGACACGCTGCTCAAGGACGTGGACAAGCGCCGCGCCCCGCTGTTCCGCTTCCCGTATGGCGCACGCAATGCCGAAGGCCTGCAGCTGCTCAACGAGGCCGGGCTGAAGTCGATCATGTGGAACATCGATTCCATGGACTGGGCCGACCCGGTGCCGGAATCGATCGTGCAGCGCGTGCTCGACCAGGTGCAGAAGGAGCAGCGCGGCATCATCCTGTTCCACGACATCCACGACCGTGCGGTGAAGGCGCTGCCGCAGATCCTGGATCGGCTGATCGCCGAGGGCTACCAGTTCGCCGGCTGGAACGGCCGCGAGTTCACGGTGAGCCGCCCGCGTAGTGCCGCCGCCAGCGAAGCCACGGTGACCACCGGCTACGAGAAGTCGTGGGCGATCGTGATCGGCATCGACGAGTACGCCAAGTGGCCGCGGCTGGAGTACGCCAGCCACGATGCGCAGGCCATTGCCGACACGCTCACCGGGCAGTTCAAGTTCCCGTCCTCGCAGGTGATCGTGCTGAAGGACAAGCAGGCAACCCGCAACAACATCCTGGCCGCGTTCCACGACCGGCTCGCCGATGACCGTACCGGCCGCAACGACCGGGTGTTCGTGTTCTTCGCCGGGCATGGCGCCACCCGCCGGCTGGCCTCGGGCCGCGACCTGGGCTACATCATCCCGGTGGATTCGGACCCGAACGAGTTCGCCACCGACGCGATCGCGATGACCGACATCCAGAACATCGCCGAAAGCATGCAGGCCAAGCACGTGATGTTCGTCATGGACGCCTGCTACAGCGGCCTGGGCCTGACCCGCGGCGGTCCGTCCTCGTCCGCGTTCCTGCGCGAAAACGCCAAGCGCAGCGCGCGGCAGATGCTCACCGCCGGCGGCAGCGACCAGCAGGTCGCCGACAGCGGCCCGAACGGCCACTCGGTGTTCACCTGGGTGCTGCTGCAGGCACTGGCCGGCAAGGGCGACCTCAATGGCGACGGCCTGATCACCGGTACCGAGCTGGCCGCCTACGTGGCGCCGGCGGTGTCGGCCGTGTCGCAGCAGACCCCGGCATTTGGCAGCCTGCCCGGTTCGCAGGGCGGCGAGTTCGTGTTCCAGGTGCCCGACAGCCAGGAATACCTCAATGCCGATACCAGCCAGCTCTCGGCCGATGCGATCGCGCTCAACAACCGGGTGGATGCGGCGCAGGACGCCAAGCCGCCGGGCGAGGCGCCGGTGACCGTGGCCGACCTGCAGGGCGGCAAGAGCACGCTGGTGGTGCCGGCGGCGGTGCCCACCTCCGACCGCCAGCGCGCGCAGCAGGCCAACGACCGCGGCCTGCAGCTGTACCGCGAGAAGCGCTACGACGAGGCCGCGGCGCAGTTCACCGAAGCCCTGAAGCTGCGCCCGGACTTCGCCCAGGCCGCCAACAACCTCGGGTTCGTCTATTACCGCCAGCAGCGCTATGCCGAAGCGGCGCGTTGGCTGGAGAACACCCTGAAGATCGATCCTTCGCGTGCGGTGGCCCACCTCAACCTGGGCGATGCCTATTTCCATGCGGGCAACACCGCCAAGGCGAAGCAGGCCTACACCACCTACCTGGCCTTGCAGCCGCAGGGCAGTGGCGCCGCCCAGGCCCGCGCGCAGCTGGAGAAGCTCTGAGCCATGAACGCCTCTGCTGACACCATTGTCGCGATCGCCACCGCGCCCGGTGCCGGCGGGGTCGGCATGCTGCGGGTTTCCGGCCCGCAGGCGCTGGGCATTGCCATCGCGCTGGGCTGCCCGCCACTGCAGCCGCGTCATGCCCACTACGCGCGCTTCCGCGATGCGGCCGGCGAGGTACTGGATGACGGCATCGCCTTGTACTTCCCGAATCCGCGCAGTTTCACCGGCGAAGACGTGGTGGAGTTGCAGGGCCACGGTAGCCCGGTGGTCCTGCAGCAGCTGGTCGCCCGTTGCATCGCGCTCGGGGCGCGGCAGGCGCGGCCCGGCGAGTTCAGCGAACGGGCCTTCCTCAACGGCAAGCTCGACCTGGCCCAGGCCGAGGCCATCGCCGACCTGATCGCCGCCAGCGATACCCGCGCCGCGCGCGCCGCCCGCCGTTCGCTGGACGGGGTGTTCTCGCGCCGCGTGGACGCCGCCGGTGAGCAGCTGGTGCGGCTGCGCATCCACGTGGAGGCGGCCATCGACTTCGCCGACGAGCCGCTCGACACTCTGGGCGGCGAGCAGGTGCGGCTGGGCCTGGGCGAGGTGCTGCGCGCGCTGGTGACGCTGCGCGCGGATGCCGAACGCGGGCGCAAACTGCGCGACGGTCTGCACGCCGTGCTGGTCGGGCCGCCCAACGCGGGCAAGAGCTCGCTGCTCAACGCGCTGGCCGGCAGTGAGCGCGCCATCGTCACCGACATCGCCGGCACCACCCGCGACACCCTGCGCGAGACCATCCGCATCGACGGGCTGGAGCTGACCCTGGTCGACACCGCCGGCCTGCGCGAGGGCGGCGACGCCATCGAACGCGAGGGCATGCGGCGTGCGCGCGCGGAGATGCAGCGCACGGACCTGGCCATCATCGTGCTGGACGCCCGCGATCCGCAGGCCGGCCACGCCGCGGTGGCCGATGCGATCGCCGACGTGCCGCAGCAGCTGTGGATCCACAACAAGAGCGACCTGCTGGAGGCACTGCCGGCCGACATCGACGCCAACGTGGTGCATGTCTCCGCCGCCACCGGCCAGGGCCTGGACCTGCTGCACACCCGCCTGCGCGAACTGGCCAGCGGCGGCGCGGGCGACAGCGTGGAAGGCGAGTTCTCCGCCCGCGCCCGTCACGTGGAGGCCATCACCCTGGCGATCGGGCACGCCGAACGCGCCGAAGCCGAGCTGGTGCACGAACACTTGGAGCTGGCCGCCGAGGAGCTGCGGTTGGCGCACGAAGCACTGGGGGAGATCACCGGGCGGATGAGCGCCGACGATCTGCTGGGCAGGATCTTCTCGAGCTTCTGTATCGGGAAGTAATGCGAGGGACACGCATGGCGTGTCGCTACGACCGGTGTAGGGACACGCCATGCGTGTCCACGCTGTCCGCCTGCCGATGCCGTCACCCCAAAGACTGTGACACCAGTCTTTGTTTCTTGCCGCTGTAACACCGCACCACCACAATACGCGCGTTCATTCCACGCCCCCGCCGCGTCGGCGCGGGCCGCCGTACCAACAGGGGTTTGCAGTGTCGAAGTCGTTGTGGGGTAGTGCCTTGCTGTTGTCGCTGGCCGTGGCACCATCGGTGGCCATGAGCGCCGAATCCAATTCTCCCGCGCCGCGCAAGGCGGCGGTGTATGGCCATCGTGGCGCCAGCGCGCTGCTGCCCGAACACACCTTGGCGTCCTACGCCCAGGCCATTGCCGATGGCGCCGACTACATCGAACCCGACCTGGTGATGACCAAGGACGGGGTGATGGTGTCGCGCCACGAGAACGAGATCAGTGGCACCACCGACGTCGCCGCCCATCCCGAGTTCGCCAGCCGCAAGACCACCAAGACCATCGACGGCGAGCGCGTCGAGGGCTGGTTCACCGAAGACTTCACCCTGGCCGAGCTGAAGACGCTCTACGCCCGCGAACGCCTGCCGCAGCTGCGCAGCACCGGCTTCGATGGCCAGTTCCGCATCGCCACGCTGGACGAGATCATCGCCTTCGTCGTGCAGCAGGCCGGCCGCGCCAACCGTGGCATCGGCCTGGTGCCGGAGATCAAGCACGGCACCTACTTCAAGGGCATCGGGCTGCCGATGGAGGACGCGCTGGTCAAGGCCCTGCAGGCCAACCCGTATACCAAGGTGGCCCCGGTGACGATCCAGTCGTTCGAGGTCGGCAACCTGCGCTATCTGCGCAACACGCTGGGCCGCGACAGCAACATCCGCCTGCTGCAGCTGCTGGGCGACCCCAGGCAGCAGCCGGGCGATGTGCTGGCCGCCAAGGGCAGCCAGCGCTACGCCGACATGATCACCCCGGCCGGGTTGGACCAGATCGCCGGGTATGCCGACGGGATCGGGCCGAGCCTGCGCATGGTGATTCCGCTGGACGCCACCGGGCGCCTTGGCACGCCGACGTCGCTGGTGCGCGACGCGCATGCGGCCGGCCTGATGGTGGTGCCGTATACCTTCCGCCCGGAAAACCCGTTCCAGGCCGCCGAGTTCCGCAAGGGCGAGCCCAACGCGCGCAATGCCGAGGGGTCGGTGGCCGAGATGCGCGCCTACCTGGCGACCGGGATCGATGCGTTCTTCACCGATGACCCGGCGCTGGGGCGCAGGGCGGTGGATGGGGATGGAGCGGTGCCCGCCGCCCGTTGATCGCGCGTATCGACCAACGGTATGCCCGCCTTGGGCGGGCACCCTTCGGGCCGTCGCAAGCGACGTTAGAAACGGCACTGCCGTTCCTTGCGATACCTACCGGTAGCACCCGACCGTTGGTCGGGTGACGGTTTCAACGTTCGTCAGGCCGCCGGAACGGCAACACCACGAAGTCATGCCCCTCGCGCGGCTGCCACAGCACCGGCACGCGGGTGGGTGAGGGCGGCTCCAGGTCGCCGTCGCGCTGCATCTCATAGCCGTCTTCGTCCTCGTCCTCCCAGCTGTAGCGCTTGCGCGGAGCCATCGGGTCGGACAGGCGGAACAGCAACGCGCTGACGATGCCGCCCAACGCGCCGCCCATGTGCGACTGCCAGGACACGCCCGGCTCGTGCGGAAGGATGGTGATCAGCATGCTGCCGTAGAACAGGAAGGCGATCAGGCCGGCAGCAATCGCCGGGCGATCACGGCGGAGCAGGCCGAGCACGAACACCAGGAACATCAGCCCGTGGGTGATGCCGCTGGCGCCCAGATGGTGGCTGCCGATATCGCCCAGCAACCATGCGCCCAGACCCGAGCCGATCCACAGCAGCGGCAGCGCGCGCAGCGTGGCGTTGGGATACACGCTGCCGGCCAGGGTGCCGAGGATGAGCAGGGCAATGCTGTTCGCGCCCAGGTGCTGGACCGAACCGTGCAGCAGCGGCGCGCCCAGGATGCCGAGCAGCCCGGTCTTGTCCAGCGGCGCGACGGCCCAGGGCCGCCAGTCGAAATGCCCTTGGGCGGAGAACACCGCCACCAGCACCAGCACGAAGGCCAGGCTCAGGTTGAACGCCCGCATCACACGACCACGGTCGTTGCGGGGAGAGACCGGCGGCTCGCCGGCAGGCAGGGGCAGGTTGGCGTTCATAACCAAAGGGATTGCGTCGCGTCAGCCTGAACACAAGGGCAACGCGGCGGGAGAGAGTAGTGCCGCCGGCGGGACAATCCCGCCGACGGCATGCAGGTCAGGCGTGACCGCCTTCTTTCGGCGGGTTCTTCAGGCTCAGCACCACCGTGGCGGCGATGATCAGGGCCACCACGCCCAGCGAGATCGGGGTGGGGATCTTGAAGATGTCGATCAGCATCATCTTGATGCCGATGAAGGCCAGCACCAGGGCCAGGCCGTACGGCAGCAGGTGGAAGCGGTCGGCCATGCCGGCCAGCAGGAAGAACATCGCGCGCAGGCCGAGCACCGCGAACACGTTCGAGGTCAGCACGATGAACGGGTCGGTGGTGATGGCGAAGATCGCCGGAATGCTGTCCACCGCGAAGATCACGTCGGTGACGGCAATCAGGATCAGCACCACGAACAGCGGGGTGTACCAGCGCTTGCCGTCGCGCATGACGCTCATGGCGTTGCCGGCGTAATCCGGCAGCAGGCGCAGGTGCTTGCGCATCCAGCGCAGGGCGGGGTTGGTCTCCAGATCCGGCTCCTGGCCGGCGGAGAACCACATCTTCCAGCCGGTGAAGAGCAGGAACGCGCCGAACACGTAGAGCAGCCAATGGAACTTGGTGAGCAGCACGCTGCCGGCGAAGATCATGATCGTACGCAGCACGATCGCGCCCAAGATGCCGATGATCAGCACCTTTTGGCGCTGTTCCTCGGGCACCGCGAAGTAGCCCATGATCATCAGGAACACGAAGATGTTGTCGACCGCCAGCGCCTTCTCGACCAGGTAACCGGTCAGGAACTCCAGGCCCACCTTGTTGGCTACCACCTGGCCGGCGGTCTCGTTCAGGTAGTACCAGAGGCCGCCGTTGAAGGCCAGGGCCAGCACAACCCAGCCGATGGACCACCACAGGGCCTCCTTGAAGGTGACCTTGTGCGGGCCGCCGTGGCGCATCAATACCAGGTCGACCAGCAGCGCGATGATCACCACCGCGCCGAAGCCGCCCCACAACCACAAATTACCGATCGTCTGCATGGGTTTTTCCGTTGGATAAAAGAAATGCCTCAAGCCGGACGGCGAGGATCTGCAACGGAGGATCAGAGGGGATCCGGGGACAGAGCTTCGCCATACGGCGAAGGTCTCGCTCGCAGTCCCACCGGGTGGGACTGCCGTTGCACCGGAGCCTGCGGGCTCGAATTGACGGCGACAACGTCTGGGAGCTACTCCCCTTCTGGCGCCGATTCTGCGGGGTCGGGGGGCCGGCGTCAAATAGCCCGCCTGCCGGGCCGGGCCGGTGCCCGTCTACAATAGGCCCATGAATACTGTCCCCACTCCCGTAGTCCGCCTCAAGAACGCCTGGCGCTCCAGCCACCCGTGGATCTTCCAGAAACTGGTCGAAAAGCCCGTCGTCCGGCCCAAGCCCGGCGCCATCGTCGACGTGGTTGGCGTGGACGGGGAGTGGATCGGTCGCGGTTTCTACAATGGCCATTCGCGCATTGCCGTCCGTATCCTGGAAACCGATCAGAGCGTCCCGGTGGACGCGGGCTGGTTCTCGCGGAAGATCGCCCAGGCGGTGTCGCTGCGCCGTGACGTGCTGAAGCTGGACGCCGTGTCCGATGCCTGGCGCGTGGTCCACAGCGAAGGGGACGGCCTGTCCGGCCTGGTCGTGGACCGTTATGCGGACCTGGTGGTGGTCGAATTCTTCGCCGCCGGCATGTTCCGCCACCGCGAATGGGTCTACGAGGCGCTGCGCGAGCAGTTCCCGGGCTGCCGCTTCCACAGCTTCGCCGACGAACACGTGCAGAAGCAGGAAAGCTTCGACTTCCACGGCAACACCACCACCGAAGCGGCGGTCATCACCGAGTACGGCGTGAAGTTCCGCGCCGACCCGGCGGGTGCGCACAAGACCGGCTTCTTCGCCGACCAGCGCGAGAACCGCGAGTGGCTCAGCCAGCAGGTCGAAGGCAAGAGCGTGCTCGACCTGTGCTGCAACACCGGTGGCTTTGCGGTGTATGCCGCCGTGCGCGGCGCCTCGGACGTGGTCGGCATCGATATCGATGAAGACGTGATCAACATCGCCAAGGGCAACTCGCGCCTCAACAACGTGCGCCCGAAGTACATCCAGTCCGACATCTTCCCGTGGCTGCGCGACGCGGCCAACCGCGGCGAGAAGTACGACGTGGTGATCCTGGACCCGGCCAAGATGACCCGCGACCGCGACCAGGTCATCAGCGCGCTGAAGAAGTACCTGGACATGAACAAGCTGGCGCTGGGCGTGGTCAAGCCCGGTGGGCTGTTCGCCACGTTCTCGTGCACCGGCTTGGTTGCCGAGGACCAGTTCCTGGACATGCTGCGCCGTGCGGCGTTCTACTCCGGCCGCACCATCCAGATCCTCAAGGTCGCCGGTGCCGGCCCGGACCACCCGTTCATGGCCCACGTGCAGGAATCGCGTTACCTGAAGGCTGTGTTCTGCCGCGTGTTGGATTGAAGAGAGGCGTCATGACGTTGCGCAGTCTTTCCCTGCTGGTGTCGCTGGCGCTGTGCGCGCCGTTGTCCGCCCACGCCGTCGAGTTCACCGCGCAGGAGCTGGCGCGGGCTGCCACGCTGCAGAACAAGCTGCTGACCCTCGACAGCCATCTCGACACGCCGGCCAACTTCCACCGCGAAGGCTTCGACATCCTGCAGCGGCACGACCACAACGCGCTGTCGCAGGTGGATCTGCCGCGCATGCGCGAGGGTGCGCTGGACGGCGGCTTCTGGGCCATCTACACCGACCAGGGCGACCGCAGCCCGGCAGCGCACCAGCACGACCGCGATGCCGGCCTGCTGCGGTTGATGGAAATCCGCGAAATGCTCGCCGCGCATCCGGACACCTTCGCGCTGGCGCTGACCCCCGCCGATGCCGCCCGCATCAAGGCCGCCGGCAAGCGCGTGGTCTACATCAGCATGGAAAACGCCAGCCCGCTGGTGGATGACCCCTCACTGCTCAGCTTCTATCACCTGGCCGGCCTGCGCCTGCTCAGCACGGTGCACTTCGCCAACAACGAGTTCGCCGATTCGGCCACCGACAGCAAGGGCGCCGAATGGAAGGGCCTGAGCCCAGCCGGCAAGGCGCTGGTGGACGAGGCGGTGCGGCTGGGCATCGTCATCGACCAGTCGCACGCGTCGGACGCGGTGTTCGACGATCTGATCCAGCGCATGCCGGTGCCGTTCGTGCTGTCGCACAGCTCGTCCAGGGCGATCTACAACCATCCGCGCAACCTCGACGACACGCGGTTGAAGCAGTTGGCCAAGGCGGGCGGCGTGATCCAGGTGAACGCGTATGGCGGCTATCTGATCCCCACTGGCAAGAACGATGCGCGCACGCAGGCCGAGGCGGACCTGATGAAGCAGATCGGTGCCGAGTACGACGACCTGAGCATGGCCCAGGGCGAAGCGTTGAAGCAGGGCCTGGCGGAGATCGACCAGCGCCTGCCGCTGCGCAAGGCCACGCTGGACGACTTCTTCGAGCACGTCGAGCACATCCTGGCCGTCGTCGGGCCCGAGCACGTGGGCATCGGGCTGGACTGGGATGGCGGTGGCGGCCTGGCCGACCTGCAGGATGTGAGCGCGCTGCCGAAGATCACCGCGTGGCTGCTGCGCAAGGGCTACACCGAGCAGCAGATCGCGGGCATCTGGGGCGGCAACCTGCTGCGGGTGATGCAGCAGGCGCAGGATTACGCCGCGCAGAAGGGCCGCACCACCAACGGTGGCGCGCTACCGCGGTAACGGCGTGGGAGCCGGGTATTGCCCGGCTCCCAAATACTTCAGCGCCCGATCAACGCATTGCGGCGGCTGTACAGGAAGTACACCGCCAGCCCGATCACGTTCCAGATCAGGAAGTACACCTGCGTGCTGGTCGGCAGGCTCATGAACAGGTAGATGCAGCCCAGCGCCGCCGCCGGGCCGATGAACCATGCCACCGGCGTGCGGAAGGTGCGCTTGGCATCCGGCGCACGCTTGCGCATCACCACCAGGCAGATGCCCACGGCGGTGAAGGCCGCCAGCGTACCGGCGTTGGCCAGCGCGGCAATCTCGTCCAGCCGGGCAACGCCCGCCAGCGCCGAGACCACGGCGGCACTGAACAGCGTGGTGGCCACCGGGGTGCCGGTGCGCTTGTTCACCGCAGACAGCCCGCGCGGCAGCAGGCCATCGCGGCCCATGACGAAGAACACGCGGCTCTGGCCGAACAGGAAGGCCAGCAGCACGGTCGGCAGGGCGAGGATTGCGACCACGCCAATCACCGCCGCGGCCTTGGGGTGACCCAGTTCGCGCATGATCAGCGCCAGCGGTTCGGCGCTGTGGCCAAACACCGCGTAGCTCATCGCGCCGATCGCGGCCAGCGCCACCAGCATGTAGATGATCGTGCAGCCGACCATCGAGCCGATGATGCCGATCGACAGGTCACGGCCGGGGTTCTTGGTTTCTTCGGCGGCCGTGGAGATGGCATCGAAGCCGTAGAACGCGAAGAAGATGATCGCCGCGGCGGCCATCACGCCACGCTCCACGCCGTCCGGGCCGAGCGTTTTCGCGAAGCCATGCGGCATGAACGGATGCAGGTTGGCCGCATCGAAGGCCGGCAGTGCGACCGCGACGAACACGCCCAGCGCGATGATCTTCAGCACCACCAGGATCGCGTTGAGCGTGGCGCTTTCCTTGGTGCCCAGCATCAGGCCGCCGGCCACCACCCAAGTGATGACCACGGCAGGCAGGTTGAACATGCCGCCTTCCACATGCGGGCCGGCTGAAAGGGCCAACGGCAGCCGGATGTCGATGCCGAAGTTGCCGTGCATCCATTCCAGGAAGCCGACGAAATAGCCCGACCAGCCCACCGCCACGGTACTCACCACCAGCGAGTACTCCAGGATGAGGCTCCACCCGACCACCCACGCGAAGATCTCGCCCAGCGCGGTGTAGCTGTAGGTGTAGGCACTGCCGGCGGCCGGCATCATCGTGGACAGTTCGGCGTAGGACAGCGCCGCGCAGGCGCAGACCGCGCCGGCGATGGCGAATGAGATCAGCACCGCCGGGCCGGCCAGGTTCGCGCCGACGCCGATCAGCGTGTAGATGCCGGTCCCGACGATGGCACCAATACCGAGCGCGATCAGGTGCGGCCAGCTCAGCGTGCGCGCGAGCTGCCGGCCGGCTTCATGGACGGTGACGGAATCCAGCGACTTGCGCCGTAGCAACGATGACATGGGACCTCACGTGATGACTGGTATCGACAAGTGCCCGAGTGTGACCGAACGCGGCGCAGCATTACTACTGCCGGGCGTCGTGATTCCCCTGACGATCATTTCAAACAATCGGGTTTGACGAATCTGGCACAAATGAGCCGCACCGGTTGTTCAGCCACGCATGGCGTGGCTCTACGTGTGGACCGCACCCTGCGGTAGAGCCACGCCATGCGTGGCTGCGCATCCGTCAGCCGCTCAACCCCAGCCGTATCCCGAAGCCCACCAGGAACACGCCTGCCACGCGCCGGAGAAGTACCCCCACACGCGGGTGCTGGATGATCCGACGGCGCAGCAGGTTGCCCACGCCGATCAGCACCGAGCAATACGCCAGGCTCAGCACGAAGATCAGCACCGCCATGGTCGCAAAGGTCGCCACGCCCTGGTGGCGTGCCGGGTCGATGAACAGCGGCAGGAAGGCCATGTAGAAGATGATGGCCTTGGGATTGAGCAGGCTGATCAGCACCGCCTGGCGGAAATAGTGGCCCGGCTGCAGGCGGATGCCGCTTTCCTCGCCGGGTGGCGGCGCCGGGCGCAGCAGGCCGATGCCCACCCAGACCAGGTAGGCCGCGCCGAGGTACTGCACGGCGTGGAATACCAGCGGGTTGGCCTTGAGCAGGGCGGCCACGCCGGCCACCGCCAGCCACATCAGGATCTGGTCGCCCAGCAGCAGCCCGAACAGCGCTGTGTAGCCGCCGCGCACGCCGCCGCGGCCGGTGGCGGTGAGCAGGGTGAAGGTACCCGGGCCGGGCAGCGCCAGAAACACCAGCACGGCGATGACGAAGGTCCACAGGTCCTGGATGCCCATCCACGGCATGGCGGCGACTCGACTACGGGGGGCGGCCATTGTCGGCTACCCGGCGCCGGCTCAACAGCGCTGCGGCGCACGTCCTGGCAGATCGGTCAGCAGCGGTTGCAGGCGTTGCGCGCACAGCGCATGCAGTTGGCGGATCGCAGGCGAGAACTGCTTGCGATGCGGGCATACAAGATTCAACGGCAGGCTGTCGCCAGCGCCCCCCATCAACACCTGCAGGCGCCCGGCGCGCACGTCCTCGCAGACGTCCAGCCACGACTTGAACACGATGCCTTCGCCGGCTACCGCCCAGCGCCGCACCACGTCGGCGTCATCGCAGACCAGCTGGCCACGCACCGGCACCACCACGCGCCGCCCCTCCTGCTCGAAGCTCCAGCGGTCATATGGGCGCCCGGCCAGCTGGTAGACCAGACAGTGGTGGTCCTTGAGCGCCTCCAGCGAGGTGGGCACGCCATGCCGCGCCAGATAGGACGGCGCGGCCACCAGCACGCGGCGGTTGTCGGGCAGCAGCGGCAGCGCCACGTAGCTGGCGGTGTCGAAACGGCCCAGCCGGAACGCGATATCCACCGGATCGCGGAACACGTCGGCCACCTGGTCGGACAGCAGCAGGCGCAGCTGCAGCTTGGGATGCGCGGCGCGGAACTCGGTGAGCCACGGCAGCAGCACGTTGCGGCCCAAGTCTGACGGGGCGGCCACCTGCAGCACGCCGCGTAGCTCGGCATCCTCGCCGCGCACCCGCGCCTGGCCCTAGTGCAGGGTGTCCAGCAGGTCCTGCGCGTAGGGCAGGTAGACCACGCCTTCGGCGGTGAGGCGCAGGCTGCGGGTGGAGCGCACGAACAGGCGCAGGTCCAGCTCGCGCTCCAGCCGGGCCACCGCCGCGGCCACCTGGCCGGGCAGCAGGTCGGCCTCGCGCGCTGCACTGGAAAAGCTGCCCAGCGCGGCGGTGCGGACGAACAGCTGCAGATCCTCGAAGCGGACCATTTTCATTCCAGGAGTGAAAGTGCTGCTGCATTCTGCGCCTTTCCGGCCGGGGCAGGGCAGGCGAACCTGAGCGCCTCACCCAAGGATCTCCCCATGAAAGCCATCGCCTATACCCATCACGGCCTGCCGATCACCGAGCCGACCGCCCTGGTCGACATCACCCTGCCGGTCCCCGCCCCGGGCCCGCGCGACCTGCGCGTGCAGGTCCGCGCGGTCTCGGTGAACCCGGTCGACACCAAGATCCGCCGCAACGTGGCCGTGGACGCCCCGCGCGTGCTGGGCTGGGACGCGGTCGGCATCGTGGATGCGGTGGGCAGCGAGGTGACCCTGTTCCAGCCCGGCGACGCGGTCTTCTACGCCGGCGACATCAACCGCCCGGGCAGCAATGCCGAGTACCAGCTGGTGGACGAGCGCATTGTCGGGCGCAAGCCGGCCAGCCTGGACGACGCGGCCGCCGCCGCGCTGCCGCTGACCGCCATCACCGCGTGGGAGCTGCTGTTCGACCGCCTGCGCGTCGCCGAAGGCGGTGGCGAGGGCCAGACGCTGCTGGTGATCGGTGCCGCCGGCGGGGTGGGGTCGATCCTGGTCCAGCTGGCACGCCAGCTGACCCGGCTGACGGTGATCGGCACCGCCTCGCGTCCGGATACCCAGGACTGGGTGTATGCGTTGGGTGCCCACCACGTCATCGACCACAGCCAGCCGCTGACCGAAGGCCTGGCGCGGATCGGGATCGAGAGCGTCTCGCACGTGGCCAGCCTTACCCACACCGACCAGCACTACGCGCAGATCGTGGCCGCGCTGGCGCCGCAGGGCCAGCTCGCGCTGATCGACGACCCGGGCCAGCTCGATGTGATGGCGCTCAAGCGCAAGAGCCTGTCGCTGCACTGGGAATCGATGTTCACCCGCTCCAGCTTCAGCACGCCCGACCTGCAGCAGCAGCACGTGCTGCTCAACCGGGTGGCCGAGCTGGTCAACAGCGGCGTGCTGCGCACCACGCTGGGCGAGAACTACGGCCGCATCGACGCGGCCAACCTGCGTCGCGCGCATGCGCACATCGAAAGCCACCGCGCCGTCGGCAAGGTCGTACTGGAAGGCTTCTGAGGCATCGCGGGCCGCTCCGGGACGTCCGGAGC
>NZ_JBOHXV010000007.1:0-82857 GCF_050737075.1 Stenotrophomonas sp. | reverse complement strand
GGCAGCCCCGCTCCGGGACACGCCGCAAGTACGTCCTTGTAGGCTGCTAGAAAACATCCATGTTTTCTAGCGTCCCTCCGGGGGCTACCCGCCGGCCGCCCCCGACAGAGGGTCGCGTGCGGAAGGAGGGAGCAGACACGCATGGCGTGTCCCTACGCGCCAGTGCGCCGGTAGGGTCGGTTCCCAAACGACTGCATGCAACGCCCCTGCGACCGGTAACGCATGAAAATGATCGACACCGCCGTTGATCTCCCATGGCCACCAACACACCGTCGAGGGTCGGCGGGGGCGGGTTTGCGGGACTGCAGAAAACATGGATGTTTTCTACAAGCCCCCATGGATGGGTTTACGGCGTGTCCCGCAAACCCGCACCCGACGGCCCAGCTCAGGCCATGCGCGGGTCGCCGGCTGTTCGCCTGAATCCAACGGCAGCCGGGCAGAGCCCGGCGCTGCGCACGGTGTGCAATCACGATTGCAGGCAGGGCAGAGCTGGGCGGCACACCAAACGCAGGGCGCCACACCAAACGCCAGAAACGAAAAAACCCGCTTGCGCGGGTTTGATCATTTACTGAGTCATGGTGCCCAGGAGAGGACTCGAACCTCCACGAAGTTGCCCCCGCTAGCACCTGAAGCTAGTGCGTCTACCAATTCCGCCACCTGGGCGACTCAGGGGGAGAATTTTGCGGGAGAACCGCGAATGTGTCAACAGCATGTCGAAGAAAAATGCGTCGTTCGTTGCGTGTCGCAGCGCCGTCGCCATCGATGCCGCAGAAACGAAAAAACCCGCTTGCGCGGGTTTGATCATTTACCGAGTCGTGGTGCCCAGGAGAGGACTCGAACCTCCACGAAGTTGCCCCCGCTAGCACCTGAAGCTAGTGCGTCTACCAATTCCGCCACCTGGGCGACTCAGGAGGCGAATTATGCGGAAGCAGCCGGGGGCTGTCAATGCATCCTGAGGTGCCGATTGGCATACTCGGCCGACACCGACTGTCTGGAGTTTCCATGGCATTGCCGATCCTGCACGCCCACCCGCTGTCGTCCTGCTGCCAGAAGGTACTGATCGCCGCCCGCGTGCTCGGTGTGGCCCTCGACGAGCACATGCTCAACCTCGGCGATCCCGCGCAGCGGGAGATGCTCCAGGCCGTGTCCCCGGCCGGCAAAATGCCGGTGCTGGTCGACCAGGGGCGGGCGGTTGCCGAGACCAGCATCATCATCGAGTACCTGCAACTGCAGCTGGCGGGCGAGGGCGCACGCCTGATTCCCGAGGACACCGATGCCGCCCTGGCCGTGCGGTTCTGGGACCGGTTCTCCGACTTCTACGTCATGACCCCGATGCAGGCGCTGACCGCCGAACTGCTCAAGCCCGACGGCGAGCGTAGTGAGGCTGCGGCCGCGGCGGCTCGATCCCTGCTGTTGAAGAGCTATGCCGCCATGAACCGCCAACTCGAAGAGCGCACGTGGCTGGCGGGCGAGGGGTTCAGCATGGCCGACTGTGCCGCCGCGCCGGCGCTGTTCTACGCGGTGGCCTATGTGCCGGTTCCCGGCGACCAGGCGCACCTGCTCGCGTATTTCGAGCGATTGATGGCGCATGCGGCCGTGGCAGCCGTCGTGGATGCGGCGCGGCCCTGGTTCAAGTACTTCCCGGGACGGGCGGGCTTGTCGGCCCGGTTCTACACGCCGGAGGCCTGAAACGAAAAAACCCGCTTGCGCGGGTTTGATCATTTACTGAGTCATGGTGCCCAGGAGAGGACTCGAACCTCCACGAAGTTGCCCCCGCTAGCACCTGAAGCTAGTGCGTCTACCAATTCCGCCACCTGGGCGACTCAGGGGGCGAATTCTGGGCATCTCCGCGAGGCTTGTCAACGGTTTTGTTAAATTTCTTCACAATCCTGCATGGGATGTGGTGATGACTCATTCTGCACACCGCCACGCGGTACCATGGGGGTCGATGAAATCAAAGAAACCGACCCGGGGCGCCAAAGCCCCCAAGTCCCCGGCGCCCAAGCAGGCTGCCGGTCCGTCGGGCAAGCCCCGCGCTGCTGCCAAGTCCGGCAAGCTGCCGCCCTGGATGCCCGAATCCATGACTACCTCCGCGCCGCCCCGTGGTGGCAAGCGCTCCGGCCCCCGGCCGGGTGACGCCCCGCCGATCCCCACCCGTCGCAACCCGCGCCCCGGCGCGCCGGTCGAGAATGTGGACGATCCCTTTGCCGCGCGCGAAGCTGAACGCTACGCCCAGCCCATCGCCAGCCGCGAGGCCATCCTGCAGCTGCTCGACCGCTGCGATGGTCCGCAGACCGCCGAAGAGGTGGGCATCCATCTGGGTCTGACCGAGCCGGACCGTGCCGATGCCCTGGGCAAGCGCCTGGGTGCCATGGTCCGCGATGGCCAGCTGGTGCAGAACCGCCGCGGTGGCTTCGCGCCCGTGCAGGCCACCAACCTCATCACCGGCGTGGTGATCGCCAACCCGGAAGGGTTCGGCTTCCTGCGCCCGGTCGACGGGGGCGGGGACGACCTGTTCCTGCCGCCGTATGAAATGCGCAAGGTCATGCACGGCGACCGCGTGCTCGCCAACGTCACCGGCATCGACCGCCGCGGCCGCCGCGAAGGCAGCATCGCGCGCGTGCTCGAGCGGGGCATGACCCGCCTGATCGGCCGCTTCAGCGTCGAGTTCGGCATCAACTACGTCGTGCCGGATGACAAGCGCATCCAGCGCAACGTGCAGATTCCGCCGGACCAGACCGGCGATGCCCGCGACGGCCAGCTGGTGGTGTGCGAACTGACCCAGGCGCCGGACACCCGCCGCCCGCCGATCGGCCGCATCATCGCCGTGCTCGGCGACAAGCTCACCGCCTCGCTGATCGTGGAAACCGCGATCCACGGCCATGAGCTGCCGTTCGAATTCCCGCAGGAAGTCCTCGACGAAGCCGCGTCCGTGCCGATGCAGGTGGAGCCGGCGATGATCGGCGAGCGCGTCGACCTGCGCAGCACGCCGCTGGTCACCATCGACGGCGAAGACGCCAAGGACTTCGACGACGCGGTCTTCTGCGAACCCAACGCCGAAGGCTTCCGCCTGGTGGTGGCCATCGCGGATGTCTCCAACTACGTCCGTCCCGGTACGCCGCTGGACGATGAAGCACAGAAGCGCGCCACCTCGGTGTACTTCCCGGGCTTCGTGGTGCCGATGCTGCCGGAGACGCTGTCCAACGGCATCTGCTCGCTGATGCCCAAGGTCGACCGCATGTGCTTCGTCTGCGACATGCAGGTGAACCGCGACGGTGAAGTGATCCACTCGCGCTTCTACGAAGCGGTGATGAACTCCCATGCCCGCCTGACCTATACCCAGGTCTGGCAGGCGGTGGGCGAGAACGATCCGGCCGCGCGCAATGCCATCGGCGCGCTGCTGCCGCAGGTCGAGCGCCTGCACCAGCTGTACAAGGTGCTGGCCAAGGCCCGCACCCGCCGTGGCGCGATCGAGTTCGAATCCTCCGAAGTGCGTTTCGTGCTCGACAACACCGGCGAAGTCACCCAGGCCGGCATGCTGGTGCGCAACGACGCGCACAAGCTGATCGAGGAATGCATGATCGCGGCCAACGTGCAGGCTGCACGCTACCTGCTGTACAAGCAGGTGCCGGCGCCGTTCCGTGACCATGCCAAGCCGCCGGAAGCCAAGTTCGAGGATCTGCTGGAGTTCCTGAAGGAATTCAAGCTGAGCCTGCCGCCGTGGTCCAAGGTGCAGCCGGGTGATTACACCAAGCTGCTCAAGAAGGTACGCGAGCGTCCGGATTCGGCGCTGATCGAATCGGTGCTGCTGCGCAGCCAGAGCCTGGCGGTGTATTCGCCGGACAACCAGGGCCACTTCGGCCTGTCGCTGGATGCGTACGCGCACTTCACCTCGCCGATCCGCCGCTACCCCGACCTGCTGGTGCACCGTGCCATCAAGCACGCGCTGAGCGGCAAGCCGCTGGAGAAGTTCGCGTACTCCGCGCGCGAAATGGCCGCGCTGGCGCTGCAGTGCTCCGAACGCGAGCGTCGTGCCGACGAGGCCGAGCGCGAGGTCGACGAGCGCTACCGCGCGGCGTGGATGGAAAAGCATGTGGGCGGTCAGTTCGACGGCGTGATCAGCGGCGTGACCAGCTTCGGCCTGTTCGTCGAACTGGACGAGTCCAAGGTCAACGGCCTGGTCCATGTCACCCAGCTGCCGCACGACTATTACCAGTTCGACGCCACCCGCAAGACGCTGAGCGGCGAGCGCCGTGGCAAGAGCTACCGCCTGGGCGACCGCGTGCGGATCCTGGTGCTCAAGGCCAGCATGGAAGAGCGCAAGATCGACTTCCGGCTGGTGGAAGAGAACGACGACGAAGCACCGGCGTTGCCGCCGCGTGGGCAGCCGGCCAAGCGACAAAAACAGAAATATTGAGGGGAGGCCCCCCATGAACCCGGTTCCCGAATTCTCCGGCGGTTGCCAATGCGGTGCGGTCCGCTTCCATGTCCGTGGCGCGTTGCCCGACCGTTCGATCTGCCATTGCCGGATGTGCCAGAAAGCCTTCGGCGCGTATTACGCGCCGCTGGTCTCGGTCCGCGGGGCGGATTTCCAGTGGACCCGGGGCGAACCGCGCCGGTTCCAGTCCTCGAATCACTTCCGCCCGGGCTTCTGTGCCGACTGCGGCACCCCGTTGACCTATGAGGGTGAGGACGGCATGGCCGTGGCGGCCGGTGCCTTCGATCAGCCCGAACGCCTGCCGCCAACGGTCCAGTACGGCACCGAGTCCAAACTGCCGTTCGTGGATCAGCTGGGCGACCTGGCGGTGATCCTGGCCGAGGACGACCCCGATGCCGAACGCCTGCGCAGCCTGGTCTCGCACCAGCATCCCGACCGCGACACCGAACGCTGGCCGCCCTGGTAGCGCCGGGCTCTGCCCGGCGCCGTCGGGATGCCGTCAGCCCGGAATGCACGGCAACCGAACCGGCAATGCTCTACCATTACCACCCCCTGTACCGGTCCCGCCCCCGCAATGAGCAAGCAAAGCCAGTGGATTGTCGGCGTCAACGCCGTCGCCTCCTCGATTGAGAACGATGCCGAGAACGTCCGCGAAGTGCTCATCGAGGCCAGCGCGAAGAATCCCCGGCTGACCGAAATCGAGGAAAACGCGCGGCGCAAGGGCATCGACGTGCGCAAGGTCAACACCCAGGCGCTGGATGGCGTGGGTGGTTCTGTGCGCCACCAGGGCGTGGCCGCGCGCTACCAGGCCGCCCGTACCTATGGTGAGAACGAGCTGGAAGGCCTGGTCGAGGCTGCCGAGGGCAAGGCCCTGCTGCTGATCCTCGACGAGGTGCAGGACCCGCACAACCTGGGCGCCTGCCTGCGCAGTGCGGCGGCGGCCAACGCCACGGCGGTGATCATTCCCAAGGACAAGTCGGCCACGGTCAACGCGACCGTGCGCAAGACCTCGGCCGGCGCCGCCGACCGCATTCCGGTGGTGGCCGTGACCAACCTGTCGCGTTGCCTGAAGGACCTGCAGAAGCAGGGCGTGTGGATCTACGGCCTGGCCGGCGAAGCCACCGATTCGCTGTATTCCATCGACCTGAAGGGCAACGTGGCGCTGGTGCTGGGCGGCGAAGCCGACGGCATGCGCCGCCTGACCCGCGAGAATTGCGACGGCCTGGTCAAGATCCCGATGCCGGGCGACATCGAGAGCCTGAACGTCTCGGTCGCCGCGGGTGTGAGCCTGTTCGAGGCCGTGCGTCAGCGCGGGTAGCAGCCGACCGTTGGTCGGATGACCTTCTGGCGGGCGGTGCAACCGCCCGTTGCTCTGGATCGGACGTAGAGCCACGCCATGCGTGGCTGCGTTTCGTTCGGGCACCGCGAAGCCACGCGCGGCGTGGCTCTACGGCGCGTTCGCATTGCCCCCCAGCGCCTTGAACAACGTCACGTCGTTGACCAGCTGCTTCTGCTTCACCGACGCCAGCGACAGCTCGGCATCGCGTCGCGTCTGCTGCGCTTCCAGCCAGGTGCGCAGGTCGGTGGCGCCGACCCTGTAGCGCACTTCATACATGCGCTCGATTTCCACCGCTTCGTCATACGACGCCTGCGAGGCGGCCACCTGGGTGGCGAACTGGGTGCGCGCCGACAACGCGTTGTCCACCTCCGACAGCGCCGTGTACAGCGTGCGCCGGAAGGAATTGGCCGCGATCTGGTAGTCGGTCCCGGCGATCTGTGTATCCAGCTGCGCCTGGCGGATGTTGAGGAACGGCAGCGACAACCCCGCACCCAGCGACGCCACCGGGTTCTTCAACACGTCCGACAGCGTGGTCGCGCCGCTGCTCACGCCGCCGGTCAGGCTCAGGGCCGGGTAGTAGCTGGTGGCGGTGACCTTGATGTTCTTCAGGCTGTTGCGCAGGCGCAGTTCCGCCGCGCGCAGGTCCGGGCGGCGGCCCAGCAGTTCGGCCGGCAGACCTTCGGCGATGGCCGGGCTGCCCGCGTTCTCCAGCGCCTGCGGTTCGTCGGCCTGCGGCCACGGCTGGCCATCGAGCAGCACGGTCAGCGCGTTGCGGCTGGCCACGCGCTGCTGCTCCAGCGCGCTCTGCGCGGCACGCTGCGCCTCCAGCGACTGGGTGGCCTGGCGCACTTCCAGGCGCGAGACCGCACCGGCGTTGAAGCGCGCCTGCACCAGCTCCTGGGTGCGCTGCAGGCGCGCGAGATTCGCTTCGCCGGCCGCAATGGACTGGTTGAGGTAGGCCAGCGTCCAGTACTGCGTGGCCACGTCGCCGATCACCAGCAGTGCGGTGTTCTGCAGGTCTTCCTCGCTGGCCTGGGCCTCCCACTGCGCGATGTCGCGCTGGGCACGCAGGCGGCCCCAAAGGTCGATCTCCCACTGCAGCGACACCCCGGCCGAACTGCTGCGGTTCCAGTCGGCGCTCTGATCAATGGGGCGATTGCCGCTGCTGCCGACGCTGCCCGAGGGTTGCGGCCACAACGCGTTGTCGCTCAGCCCGGCCTGCAGGCGCGCGCGCTGCACCGCCAGCCCGGCCGAGGCCAGGTCGGTGTTGGCCTGCAGGGCGCGGTCGATGACGCGGTCCAGGCGGGGGTCGCCGAAGCCCGTCCACCATGCGTCATCGCGCACGTCGGCGCGCAGCGTCGGCACCGCATCAGACGCCTCGGTGGGCGCATTGCGCTGCGCATCGCCACGGCCGTACACGGCCGGCACGGAGGGTGGGTCGACCTTGTACTGGCCGGTGCTGACGCAGGCCGACAGCAGCAGAACGGTGGTGCAGGCCAGTGCCAACGGGCGCACGGCCGGAACGAACGGGAACAGGGGTGAAATCTTCATTCGCGCGCCAGCGCCTCCACGGGATCGAGTTGGGCCGCATTGCGTGCCGGAAGGAAGCCGAACGCCACGCCGATCAGACTGGAGCACGCAAACGCGGCCACGATCGAGGCAGTGGAGAACAGCATCTTGAAATCAGGGGCGAAGGTGTCGAACAGCCAGCCCACCACCAGCGACAGGCCCACGCCGAGCAGGCCGCCGAGCAGGCAGACCAACACCGCTTCGATCAGGAACTGCTGGCGGATGTCGCTCTGTCGCGCGCCCACCGCCATGCGCACGCCGATCTCGCGGGTGCGCTCGGTCACCGACACCAGCATGATGTTCATCACCCCGATGCCGCCCACCAGCAGTGCGATGGCGGCGATGGCGCTGATCAGCAGGGTCATCGTGCGGGTGGTCTGCTCGATGGTGTCGCGGATCTCGGCGCTGTTGCTGAGGAAGAAGTCCTCGGTGCCGTGGCGCATGATCAGCAGCTTGGAAATGGCCGCCTGCGCCGCGTCCATCGGGGTGGCGTCGTCCACCCGCACGGTGATGCTGGACACGTAGCTCTGGCCGAGCATGCGCGACATCACGGTGGTGTAGGGCACCCAGATCGACAGGCTGGTGCTGCTGCCAAAGCCCATGCTCTGGCGTTGCGCCACGCCGATCACCCGCACCGGCACGTTGCCGAGCAGGATCACCTGGCCGACCGGGTCGGCGCCGTTGGGGAAGAACTGGCTGCGGGTGTTCTCATCGATCACCGCCACCTGCGCCAGGCCCTTCACCGCATCGGCATCGAAGAAACTGCCGGCGCTCAGGGTCACGCCCTTGACCCGGAAGAACTGTTCGCCCACGCCGCTGATCTGCGCGGTGGCCGACTGGTTGCGGTACCGCGCGGTGGCCGAGGAAGACACGCTGGGCGTGACGCTGTCGATGTAGCTCTGCCGCGACAGCGCATCGGCATCGCTGGCCTTGAGGGTCTGCACCCGCGCCGAACGCATGTCGCCGAACCCACGGCCGGGATAGACGTCGATGGTGTTGGTGCCCAGCGCGCTGATGTTCTGCAGGATCTGCTGCTGCGAGCCGTTGCCCATCGCCACCACCGACACCACCGAGGCGATGCCGATGATGATGCCCAGCATGGTCAGGAAGGTGCGCAGGCGGTGGGCGTTCATCGCCAGCAGCGCCATGCGGAACGCTTCGGTGAAGCGGTCGCGCGCCGCCCGCCAGCTGTGGCCCTTGGCAGCGGCCACGGTCGGCGTGCGCTGGGCGCGGTAGCTGGGCGCCTTGGCATTGATGCGGTCGGCGATGATTTCGCCGTCGCGGATCTCGATGATGCGCTGGGCGTGTTCGGCCACCGACATGTCGTGGGTGACGATGATGATGGTGTGGCCTTCGGCATGCAGCTCGCCGAGGATGCCCATCACTTCCTCGCCGGATTTCGTGTCCAGCGCGCCGGTCGGCTCGTCGGCCAGGATCACCTCGCCACCGTTCATCAGCGCCCGCGCGATCGACACGCGCTGCTGCTGGCCACCGGACAGCTGGCCGGGCTTGTGCTTCATGCGGTCGCCCAGGCCAAGCCGCTGCAGCAGCTGTTCGGCGCGTGCGCTGCGCGCTATGGCCGGGCTGCCGGCATACACCGCCGGCACTTCCACGTTGCCGCGCGCATCCAGGTCGCCGAGCAGGTGGTAGCGCTGGAAGATGAAACCGAAATGTTCGCGGCGCAGTTCGGCCAGCTCGTCGGGCAGCATGCTGCCGGTCTCGCGGCCGGCCACCTGGTAGCTGCCGCGGGTAGGGCGGTCCAGGCAGCCGAGGATGTTCATCAGCGTCGACTTGCCCGAGCCGGACTGGCCGACGATGGCCACCATCTCGCCGGCGCCGATGTCCAGGTTGACGTCGCGCAGCACCGCGATGGTGTCCTCGCCCGCCGGAAACTCGCGGCGCAGGTCGCGCAGCCGCAGCAGCGGCGTGCCCGTGGGAGCGGTCTTCATCGACGCGGCCCCATGCCCGGGCCGCCCATGCGCATCTGCGCGCCGCCACGGTTGCCGCTGCCGCTGGCGGCCGGGGTGGCGCTGCCTTCGCCGACCACGACTTTTTCGCCTTCCTTCAGCCCCGACAGCACTTCGGCGCTGGACCCGGTGTTGATGCCGATCCTGACCTTGCGCGGCTGCGGCATGCCGTCGGCGTCGGCCACGCGCACGACGTACTGGCCATCGCGGGCCTTCGGGCCGAGCGCTACCGACGGAATGATCAGCACGCCCTTGGCCTGCTTCAGCATCACCGACACCTGCGCGGTCATGTCGATGCGCAGCGTGCCGTCCGGGTTCTCCACGTCGAACAGCGCGTTGTAGTACACCGCCGAACTGGAGCTGGAGCTGGACGAACTGGAGCTGCTCGAGCTGTCGCTGGCGATCGACGACGGCGCCGGATTGATCTGGCGCAGCGTGGCGTGGTACTTGCGGTCCGGGTCGCCCAGCGTGGTGAAGTACACCGGCATGCCGGCCTTGATCTTGACCACGTCGGCCTCGGACACCTCGGCATTCACCGTGACCAGATCCAGCCGCGCCAGCATCACGATGGTCGGTGCGGTCTGGTTGGCGTTGACGGTGCGGCCTTCCTCGGCGACCACCGCCACCACGGTGCCGTCCATCGGGGCGGTGATGCGGGTGTAGGCCAGGTTGGCGTTGGCCGTGCCCAGCTCGGTCTGGCGGCCTTGGATCTGCGCGTCAAAGGCCTTGACCTGGGCGCGGGCGGTCTTGAGCGCGGCGTCGGCGGCATCGAATTCCGCACGCGAAGTCGCCTCGGCGGCGAGCATTTCCTGCTGGCGCGCGAATTCCAGCTCGGCCTGGCGCAGCGTGGCCTGCTGCACCGCGCGCTGGGCGGTGACCTGGTCCAGCGACGCCTGCGCGTTGAGCACGGCGTTGCGCTGGGTGGTGGCGTCGATCTCGGCGATCAGGTCGCCCTGCTTGACGGTATCGCCCAGCTGCACCCGCAGCGACTTGATCTGGCCCGAGGCCTGCGCACCGACGCTGACCAGCTTGTAGGCATCGATCACGCCGGTGGCTTCCACGGTCTGTTCCAGGTCGCCGCGGGTGACCGGGCTGGTGGCCAGGGTGGGCGCGCTGGGCTTGCGCAGGGTCCATGCGACAATGCCGCACACCAGGATGGCCAGGGCGATCAACAGCAGCACGCGGCCGCGACGGGTGGTAGGCAGGCGGGACTTCACGATGATCGTCAACTCGACAGGCCGGCGTGCGGCGTTGTCAGCATTGTGAAGAGCGGCTGTGGCGGCCTCAACGCACGGCATGTAACAGGACGTAACCACGCCCCGGTTCGACGTGTCCTTCTGTATCGTGTGCATGCCTTGAAACATGCGTACGCAAACCGGAGGATGCGGTTCAGCTCCCGACAGGGGATCATCGCCGCATGGAGAACACCACTACGATGCAACGCCTGCTGATCGTCGATGACGACAACGACATCCGCCAGCTGCTGGCCGAACAGCTCGGCCGTGCCGGCTACCAGGTCAGCACCGCCAGCGATGGCCAGGGCATGCGCCAGGTCCTGGAGCGCGAGCATGTCGACCTGATCGTGCTCGACCTCAACCTGCCGCGCGAAGACGGCCTGACCCTGTGCCGCGACCTGCGTGCGCGTTCGGCCACGCCGGTGATCATGCTCACCGCGCGCAGCGAACCGATCGACCGCGTGCTGGGCCTGGAGATGGGCGCCGACGACTACCTGGGCAAGCCGTTCGAACCGCGCGAGCTGCTGGCGCGCATCCGCAACGTGCTGCGCCGGACCGAAGCATTGCCGGCCAACCTGGAGCCGCTGGCGATCCGCCGCGCGCGCTTCTCGCACTGGACCTTCGACCTGGAGCATCGCCACCTGGTCGACCCGGACGGGCGCGTGGTGGTGCTGTCCGGCGCGGAATTCCGCCTGCTGCGCGTGTTCGTCGGGCATGCCAACAAGGTGCTGTCGCGCGAACAGCTGGTCTCGCTGAGCAGCGGCCGCAGCTACGAATCGCAGGACCGCGCCATCGACCTGCAGGTCAGCCGGCTGCGCAACAAGCTGGCCGATGACGGCGGCAGCGACGGCCTGATCAAGACCGTGCGCAACGAAGGTTATGTGCTGGCCACGGCGGTCACGCTGGAATGATGCGCCTGCGCCGCTTCTTCGCTTCGATGGTCGGGCGCCTGTTCGTGATCCTGCTGCTCGGCATGAGCGTGGCCGCGATCGGCGCCACCATGCTGGCCAGCGCCAAGCGCCAGCAGGAGTTCGAGCGGCAGAACCTCAACCGCATCGCCGACCGCCTGCAGGGCTTCGTCAACATGCTCGACAGCGACCCGGACCTGCGCGACCGGCTGCTGACCGTGGGCGGGCCAGCGGTGCGCAGCCTGCCCGAAGGCGCGCGGCTGGGCCGCGAAGACGCGGCCATGATGGGCGTGCTCGACGATCGCCAAGGGCCGGTGGCGCACGCCACGGTGCACTTCACCTCGTTCCGTTCGTGCCTGCCCAAGGCCCAGGAACTGCTGCCGCCGCCCCCACCACCGCAGCAGCGGCGCCGGCCGCCGCACGAACGCGACCCGGCCTTCATTCCGCCCAAGTGCCGCGCGGTGCAGGTGCCGCTGACCGACGGTACGGTGTTGTCGCTGGCGCTGGAGTCGCCGGCGATCGCCCACAACGGCATCCTCGCGGTCGATCCGCTGTTCCTGACCCTGCTGGTGCTCGCCATCGGCGTGCTGGCCTACGTGGTCGCGCGCATGGCCAGCGCACCGCTGCAGCGGCTGGCCTCGGCGGCGGCCGAGCTGGGCGATGACCTGCAGCGCGCACCGCTGCCGGTGACCGGGCCGCTGGAAGTGCGCCGCGCGGCCGAGGCATTCAACGCCATGCAGAAGCGGCTGCAACGCACGCTGGGCGAGCGCACCCAGATGCTGGCGGCGATCACCCATGACCTGCAGACCCCGGTGACCCGGCTGCGGCTGCGGCTGGAGAACGTCAGCGACGAGGCATTGCGCGAGCGGCTGATCGGCGACCTGGCGGCCATGCAGGCGCTGATCCGCGAGGGCCTGGAACTGGCGCGCAGTGCCGAGAGCGCCGAACCGCGCGCCGCGCTGGACCTGGATTCGCTGCTGGAAAGCATCGTCGAGGATGCGGTCGAGGCCGGTGCCGAGGCGCGCTTTGAACAGGGCAGTGGCGCGGTGCTGATGTTGCGGCCGCTGGCCATGCACCGGCTGTTCTCCAACCTGGTCGACAATGCCATCGGTTATGGCGGCACGGCCCTGGTGCGGATCGAACAGGGTGCCGATGGCGTGGTGGTGCGGGTGCGCGATACCGGCCCCGGCCTGGCCGAGGACGAGCTGGAGACTGTGTTCGACCCCTTCGTCCGCCTGGAAACCTCGCGCTCGCGGGAAACCGGCGGCGCCGGGCTCGGCCTGACCATCGCCCGCGCACTGGCCGAGAAGGAGGGGGCGACCCTGCACCTGCGCAACCATCCGCAGGGCGGCCTGGAAGCCGTGGTGCACTGGCCGGCACCGCCGCGACCGCCGACCTCCCGCGCCGGCTGAGCATCAACGAGGCAAACCGCGACGGTTTTGCCTACTATGGGCAACCCCCGCCAGTTTTCGCCGCATGAGCGCGCCCCATCTGGTCGGCCTCCACAGCCGCGTAGTGCTTCTGGCACTACGCCATTCCTGCTCCCCGCCAGGTCCTTACGGATGAGGCGAAGGGGAGGCGGGAGCCGGTGGCGGCCGGTACAACTTCGAGTGCCCCTGCAGTGCCTTTGGCGGGCGCTGGTGCTGCTGTGCCTGCTGTGCGGCGTGCCGACCACGCTGGTGGCGCAGGACGGCCCGCCGCCGCTGCGCGACTACGCCATCGACGTGTGGACCTCGCGCAACGGCCTGCCGCACAACTCCCTGCGCGACATCGCGCAGACCCCCGAAGGCCACCTGTGGTTCGCCACCTGGGAAGGCCTGGTGCGCTACAACGGGCTGGACTTCACCGTGTTCGACCGCAGCACCCGCCCGGGCCTGCGCGACAATGGCGTGGGCGCGTTGTTCGTGGACCGTGCCGGTGGCCTGTGGATCAGCGATTCGCGCGGCAACGTCACCCGGCGCAGCGCCGACGGCCGCTGGCAGGTATTCGAGCGACAGCCGCCCGCGCCGGAGGTGCTGATCCAGGCCATGCAGATGGACAGCCACGGGCGGCTGTGGCTGCTGTACGAAGGCAGCGGCATCGGCAGCCTCTCGCAGGACGGCCACTTCGACTACCAGAAGCCGCCGGCCGACGTGCCGATGGCGATGAGCTTCACCAAGCTGGTGGTGGACGCGCAGGACCGGGTCTGGGTCGGCACGCTCGACGGCCTGGTGGTGCGCGGCAACGACGGCGTGCTGCGCCGCGCGCCGGAAAGCTATGGCCTGGGCCGGGGGCTGGTGTGGCCCTATCGCGCCCCGGACGGGGTGCTGTGGATCGTCGCCGGCGAGCGCATCTACCGCATGCAGGACGGCGTACCGCAGTTGCAGCACCAGCTTGACGGCGGCATGCACATCACCGCGATGCTGCAGGACCGGCATGGCGATCTGTGGCTGGGCACCGAGAACCAGGGCCTGCTGCGGCTGTCGCGGCATGGCCTGGAGCGGCTACCCACCGGCCTGTCGCTGCCCGGCGGGCGCGTGGTCAGCCTGCGCGAAGACGCCGAGGGCAGCATCTGGGTCGGCGCCAACGGCGGCCTGTACCGGCTCCGCGAAACCTTGTTCAGCAGCTTCACCGAACGCGACGGGCTCAGTGGCGACTACGTGCGCACCGTGCTCGAAGACCGCGACCGGCAGATGTGGATCGGCAGCGCGAGCGGCCTGGACCGGCGCGACGCGCAGGGCGTGTTCCACCCGGTGCCGTTGCGCAACAGCGGCGGCAAGACCCCCTCCGTGCTCAGCCTGGCGCAGGACCACCGGGGAGGATTGTGGGTGGGCACCTTCGGCGACGGCATCCTGCGTCTCGACGCGCAGGGCCGCATGCTGCGCCGCTACGGGCCGGAAGATGGCCTGCCGGGCGGCAACATCCGTGCGATCAGCGTGGACCGCGACGGTGCGGTGTGGGCAGGCACCCAGAAGGGTGTGGCCCGCATCGACGACAGCGGCGTATCGGTGCCCGCCATCGCCGGCCTGCCCGGTGGGCTGATCACCGCGCTGGCGCATGACGCGGAAGGCGACCTGTGGATCGGCACCATTGAAGGCATCCGGGTGCTGCGCGGCGATCGTGTGCAGTCGATCGACCTGGCAGCGCTTGGCGGCGGGCGCAGCGTCTTCGGTTTTCAGCAGATCGGCGATGCGATGTGGATCAGCAGCGACCGCGGCCTGTACCGCTACCAGAACGGCGTGCTGGCGCGGGTCGGGCTGGAGCAGGGCATGCCGGTGGACACCGTGTTCCAGCTGGTGCCCGACCGGGTGGGCAATGTCTGGATCAGCAGCAACCGCGGCGTGCTGCGCACCGACATGGCCATGCTCAACGATGTCGCCGACGGGCGTGCACGGCGGATCGAGGTGGAGCATTACAACGAAATCGACGGCATGGCCAATTCGCAGGCCAACGGCAGTTCCGGTCCCTCGGCGATCCTGCGCCAGGACGGCACCTTCTGGGTGGTCACCGCCGGTGGCCTGAGCATGGTCGATCCGCTGCGCCTGCAGCGTTTCCGCGAGCGCTTGGCGCCGCCGGCGGTGATCGAGACGGTGCTGGTCGACGGCGTGCCGCTGCACTGGCAGGGCGCCAACCACAACACCCTGCCAGGCGGGCGCCGGCTCAGCATCAGCTACGTGGGGCTGAGTTATCTGTTGTCCGAGCGGATCCGCTACCGCACCCGCCTGGAAGGGCTGGACAGTGGCTGGATCGAACGCGGCCAGCAGCGCAGCGTGGAGTTCATCGGGCTGCCGCCTGGCGATTACACGCTGCACGTGTCGGCCGCGCATCCGGGCGGTACGTGGAGTGGCAGCGAAGCGGTGTGGTCGTTCACGGTGGAGCCGTTCCTGTGGCAGCGGCGCAGCGTGCAGATCATCGGCGGGTTGCTGCTGCTGGCCGGGCTCGTCGCGCTGTACCGTTACCTGATCAAGCGCTATAAGGCGAGCAACGTGCGCCTTGCGCGCAAGGTCGAGGAAGCGACCCGCGACCTGAAGGCGCAGACCGAAAGCCTGCAGGCGCTGAACCAGGAGAAGACCCGGCTGGCCGAGCGCCTGGCGGTGCAGGCCGAGCAGTTCGAGCGGCAGGCCCGCGAAGACGCGTTGACCGGGCTGCCCAACCGCCGTGCGTTCGACGAGGCCCTGGCGCGCGACTTCGCCCGTTCGCAGCGCAGTGGCCACCCGCTGTGCCTGGTGGTGCTGGACATCGACCACTTCAAGGAAGTGAATGACCAGCACAGCCACAGCGTGGGCGACGTGGTGCTGGTGGAAGTGGCGCGGGTGATCGCCTCGGCCTGCCGCGATTCGGACATGCCGGCGCGTACCGGTGGCGAGGAGTTCACCCTGCTGCTCAACGACACCCGCCTGGCCGAGGCAGCGCAGGTCTGCGCACGCCTGCGCGGCCTGTTCCATGACCATCCGGACTGGGCCGGGGTGCTGGGCCTGCAGGTGACCTTCAGTGCTGGCCTGGTCGAGCTGGACGCCGCCGACCGCACCCCGATGCTGCTCTACCAGCGCGCCGACCGCGCGCTGTACCGGGCCAAGAGCGAAGGCCGCGACAGAACCGCGATCGGTTGATCAGGGACGCGGCCACGCGTTGGCGATCTTGCAGAACAGCTTGGCGGTCTGCTCGGTGTCATACACCGCGCTGTGCGCTTCGTCCGCATCCCAGCCCAGCCCGGCGGCGGTGGCCGCACGCGCCAGCACCGTCTGCCCATAGGCGATACCGGCCATGGTCACGGTGTCGAACACGCTGAAGGGATGGAACGGGTTGCGCTTGTGGCCCACCCGGTTGACCGCGGCATTGATGAAGCCCAGGTCGAAATGCGCGTTGTGCCCGACCAGGATCGCGCGCTGGCAGCCGTACTTCTTCACCGCCGCACGTACCGGCGCGAAGATGTGGTCGAGCGCTTCCTTTTCCGCCTTGGCCAGCCGGAACGGGTGGTCGAGGATGATGCCGGTGATCTCCAGCGACTTCGGGTCGATCTCCAGCCCTTCGGCCGGCACCACGTGGGCGCTGGCGGTCTGGCCCGGGTAGAGCAGGCCGTTGTCGTCCATCTCGATCGGTACCGCGGCGATCTCCAGCAGCGCATGGCGCTGGTTGTCGAAGCCGCCGGTTTCCACGTCGACCACCACCGGCAGGAAGCCACGGAAGCGGGTCGCCATCATGCGCTGCGCGGCAGAGGGCATGTCTTCAGCAACCGCCGGCGTGCCGGCGGCCTGGGGGAGGTCTTGGGTCATCGGGCCAGTTTAGCAGAGCCACCTGACCGGTCCCTGCCCCCGCGCCGGGGACCGGCGTGGGGGGAGGGCGCCCGGGGGGCTCAGCGCCCGTTGAGCACCACGTTGGCGATCAGGCCGGTGGCCACCGCGATCAGCACATAGCGGTCGTCGACCTTGCGCCACTGCTGGCCGCGTTGCGGTGCGTGCAGGCCGTGGCGCTTGTAGTCGCTCACGTAGGTGCCGCGATGATTCTTGTCCAGGTGGCCCCCGCGACGCGGCGGCTCGTGGCGGTCGTGGCCGCGCGAGGGGCCATGGTTGCGGTCATCGCGCTGGTCATGACGGTCGCGGTTGTCGTGATCGTCATGGCGGGGCGAGGCGGCGAAGGCCGAACCGGTGGCGGCGAGCAGGGTCAGGGACAGCGTGGCGGCAATGAGTCGTTTCATGGAAGTCCCTCTGGATCGGGTGGGGTGGAACGCAGGTCCAGAGTGGGATTTTTTTGATGAATAGGGAATTAAAAAAGGCCGATACGCAGTATCGGCCTGTAACGGCGTGTAACACCCGAGCGTGCGGTGCTTACAGCTGTCCGGTGCTGCTGGTTTCGTCGCGCTTCTCACGCGGCGGCAGGACCTGCTCGCCATGCACCAGGAACCACACGTTCTCGGCGATATTGGTGGCGTGGTCGCCCACGCGCTCCAGGTTCTTGGCCATGAACAGCAGGTGGGTACACGGGGTGATGTTGCGCGGGTCTTCCATCATGTAGGTCAGCAGCTCGCGGAACAGCGCCGTGTACTGCGCGTCCAGGCGGGCATCGTCGTCGCGCAGCGCGAGCGCGGCGGCGGCGTCGTTGTCGCGGTAGGCCTCGATGGCGCGGCGCACCTGCTGCGCGGCCAGCCGGCCCAGCGAACGCAGGCCCTGGATCTGCGGCAGCGGCGGCACCTTGCTCAGCGCGATGGAGCGCTTGGCCACGTTGGCCGCGTAGTCGCCGATGCGTTCGATGTCGGCCGGAATGCGCAGGCCGGCCAGGATCTCGCGCAGGTCGCGCGCCATCGGGCCGCGCAGCGCCAGGCGCATCACGTCATGGCTGATCTGCTGCTCCAGGCTGTCGATGGCCTCGTCGTTGGCGATGATGCGCTGGGCAGCGTTCTCGTCGCGCTTCTCGATCACGTCCATGGACGCCTCGAGCTGGGCCACGGCCATCTCGCCCATGCGCACGATCTCGGCCACCAGCCGCTGCTGTTCTTCGTCGTAGCTCTTGACGATATGGTCGTTTGGAAAGTTCATGATCATTCTCGTAGAGCCGGGCCATGCCCGGCTGGATAATGTGGAGAAGAAGGCTCTTAACCAAACCGCCCGGTGATGTAATCCTCGGTCTGCTGCTTGTTCGGCTGCGAGAAGATCACTTCGGTGCGGTCGTGTTCGATCAGGTCGCCCAGGTACATGAAGGCGGTGTAGTCGGACACGCGCGCGGCCTGTTGCATGTTGTGGGTGACGATCACGATGGTGTAATCGTGCTTGAGCTCTTCGACCAGCTGTTCGATGCGGCTGGTGGAAATCGGATCCAGCGCCGAGGTCGGCTCATCGAGCAGCAGCACGTCCGGGCGCAGCGCCACGGCACGGGCGATGCACAGACGCTGCTGCTGGCCGCCGGACAGGCCCAGCGCGCTCTGGTTGAGCTTGTCCTTCACTTCGTCCCACAGCGCGCCCTGGCGCAGGGCGTGCTCCACGCGGTCGTTCATGTCCGACTTGGAGAGCTTCTCGTGGTGGCGGATGCCGTAGGCCACGTTCTCGAAGATGGTCATCGGGAACGGCACCGGCTTCTGGAACACCATGCCGACCTTGCTGCGCAGGCGGTTCATCGGGTACTTGGGCGACAGAATGTTCTCGCCGTCCAGCAGCACCTCGCCGCGCGCTTCCAGCTTGGGGTACAGCGCGTAGATGCGGTTGAAGATGCGCAGCAGCGTGGACTTGCCGCAGCCGGACGGGCCGATCAGCGCGGTCACGCGCTTCTCCGGCACTTCCAGGCTGATGTTCTTCAGCGCATGGAACTTGTCGTAGTAGAAGTCCAGGCCGCGCGCCGCCAGTTTGACCGGCGCCGGGCTGTGCAGGTTTTCATGCGAGGCGGGAACCGCGATGCGCTGCATCGGCACGGCGTTGGAAAGATCGTTCATGGCGATGTCCGTGGAAAGGTCAGTCATGGGAGATACGGTTGCGCAGCAGGATGCCGCGCGCGGAGAGGCTGACCAGCAACACGAACACGGTCAGCACCAGCGCGCCGGCCCAGGCCAGCACCTGCCAGGATTCATACGGGCTGCCGGCGAACTGGTTCATCACCACCGGCACGCTGGCCATCGGCTGGAACACGTTGCTGTTCCAGTACTGGTTGCCGAAGGCCGTGAACAGCAGCGGGGCGGTCTCGCCGGAGATGCGCGCCAGGGCGAGCAGGATGCCGGTGACGATGCCGGCGGCGGCGCTGCGGTACAGCACCTGCACGGTGACCTTCCACTGCGGGATGCCCAGCGACAGCGCGGCCTCACGCATCTGCGAAGGCACCAGGCGCAGCATCTCGTCGGTGGTGCGCACCACCACCGGCAGCACGATGAAGGCCAGCGACAGGGCACCGGCGAAGGCCGAGAACTGCCCGCCGGTCTGCATCACGTACAGGGTGTAGACGAACAGGCCCAGCACGATCGACGGTGCCGAGAGCAGGATGTCATTGACGAACCGCACCACGGTGCCGGCCTTGCGGGCGTTGCCGTACTCGGCCAGCCAGGTGCCGGCCAGCACGCCGAGTGGCGTGCCGATGGCGATGGCCAGCGCACACATCACCGCGCTGCCGAAGAAGGCATTGGCCAGGCCGCCTTCCTGCATGGGCGGGGGGGTCATCTTGGTGAACAGGTCCAGGTTGATCCCGGCCAGGCCCTTGGAGGCCAGCGTGAACAGGATCCAGCCCAGGAAGAACAGCCCGAACAGCGCGGTGAGGCACGACAGCAGCAGCGCGACGATGTTGACGATGCGGCGGCGCAGGTACAGCGGCTGCGCGGCGGAATGAGCGACAGTGGACATCAGTTGCCCTCCTTGCGGGACAGGCGCATCAGCATGAGGCGGGCAATGGCCAGCACGACGAAGGTCACGATGAAGAGGACGAAGCCGAGCAGCAGCAGGGCCGAACGGTAGGTCTCGGTGGCTTCACCGAAGTCGTTGGCGATCAGCGCGGCGATGGTGGTGCCCGGCTCCAGCAGCGAGGGCGACAAGCGCACGCTGTTGCCGATCACGAAGGCCACGGCCATGGTCTCGCCGAGGGCGCGGCCCAGGCCGAGGAAGATGCCGCCGATCACCGCGGAGCGGGTGTAGGGCAGCACGATGTCCCAGCTCACTTCCCACTTGGTGGAGCCCAGCGCGTAGGCCGATTCCTTCAGGCGGGTCGGCACGGTCAGGAACACTTCGCGCATCACCGAGGAGATGAACGGGATGACCATGATCGCCAGCACGAAGCCGGCGGTGAGCACGCCGATGCCCAGCGGCGGGCCCTGGAAGAAGATGCCGATCACCGGCATCGTGCCGAGGTGGTCATTGAGGAACGGGGTGACATATTCGGTCATCACCGGCACCAGCACGAACAGGCCCCACATGCCGTAGATGATCGACGGGATGCCGGCCAGCAGTTCGATGGCGGTACCGACCGGGCCACGCATCCAGCGCGGCGCCACTTCGGTGAGGAAGAAGGCGATACCAAAGCTCACCGGCACCGCGATGACCATCGCGATGAGCGCGGTAACCAGGGTGCCGTAGATCGGTGCGAGCGCACCGAATTTGTTCTCGACCGGATTCCAGTCGGAGGAATAGAAGAAGCTCAGGCCCTGCTCCTGCAGGGCGTGGCGACCGCCCCACAGCATCGACAGCGCGGCGCAGGCCAGCGCGATCAGCACCAGGACGACGGTGGCGATCAGCACCCATCGGAACAGTTTGTCGTTGCGGGCATCACGCAGGTCGCGGAGGGACGGTGCGGGTGCAGACTGGGCAATGGCATTCATGGGAAAGGCTGGGGCCCGTGAGGTGTGGTGTGACGTGGGGACCGACATCGCCGGGCAGAGCCCGGCGCTACGACCTGTCGGGCCCGCGCGGAGCGGGCCCGAGGGCGATTATTTGAATTCAGCAGTCCAGTAGCCTTCGATCTGCTTCACCAGGTCCGCCGGCAGCGGCACGTAGTGCAGTTCGTTGGCCTGGGCCTGGCCGTTTTCGAACGCCCACTTGAAGAAGGCCAGGGTGTCCTTGCTGCGCTGGGCATCCTTGGGCTGCTTGTGCATGAGCATGAAGTTGGTGGCGGTGATCGGCCACGCCTGGTCGCCCGGGGCGTTGGTGATGACCAGGTTGAAGTCCTTCGCGCTGGCCCAGTCGGCGCTGGCGGCTGCGGCGGCGAAGGTCTCGGCGGTCGGCTGCACCCAGTTGCCGGCGGCATTCTGCATGGAGGCGTACGGCATGCCGTTCTGCAGGGCGTAGGCCAGTTCGACGTAGCCGATCGAGCCCTTGATCTGCTTCACGTACGAGGCGACGCCTTCGTTGCCCTTGCCGCCCACGCCGTCCGGCCACTGCACGGAGGTGCCTTCGCCGACCTTGCTCTTCCAGTCCGGGCTGACCTTGGACAGGTAGTTGGAGAAGTTGAAGGTGGTGCCCGAGCCGTCCGAACGGTGGACGAGGGTGATCTTGCCGTCGGGCAGCTTGACGCCCGGGTTGGCGGCCACGATCGCCGGGTCGTTCCAGGTCTTGACCTTGCCCAGGAAGATGTCGGCCAGCAGCGGGCCGCTCAGGCGCAGCTTGCCGGCTTCCAGGCCGTCGATGTTCACCACCGGGACCACGCCGCCGATGGCGGACGGGAACTGGCCAAGACCGGCCTGGGCCAGTTCTTCGCTGCTCAGCGGCTTGTCGGAGGAACCGAAATCAACGGTGCCGGCCTTGATCTGCGCGATGCCGCCGCCAGAGCCAATCGACTGGTAGTTGATCTTGGCGCCAGTGGCGGTGTTGTAGTCGGCCGACCACTTGGACACCAGCGGGAAGATGAAGGACGCACCGGCGCCGGAGATCTCGGCGGTCAGCTTGTCGCCGGCGGCCGGGGCAGCGGCGGGGGCGCCGGCGGCCGGGGCGGTGGCCTGGCCTTCGGCGGCCGGCTTGCAGGCGGACAGGCCCAGCGCGATGGCAAGGGAAAGGGCGGCAAAGCCGGCGGTCTGCAGTTTCATGCGTCACTCCGTAGCGGGATAGGGGGCCGGGCTCGCCGGCTGACGCTGCTATGAAATGATGTTTTTGTTACAGCTTGATGACGTCGTGACCGGGGGCACAGGAAAGGCCCGCAGGGCAAGGGTTGGCGGGGGGCGACGCGCGTCCAAAAAAAAAGCGCGGACCTTTCGATCCGCGCCGCTGGTGCCGCCAAGGGGAGAGAGGACTTGGCGACACCGTTGCCTGTGCGTATCGACCAACGGTCGATACCTACCGGGTAGGTCACGACCGTTGGTCGTGACCCCCTTCAATCAGTACTTCAGGTTCTGCGACCAGTAGGTCTCGATCTGCTTGACCAGGTCGTCCGGCAGCGGCACGTAGTCGAGCTGCTTGGCCTGGGCGTCGCCGCTCTTGTAGATCCAGCGGAAGAACTCCTGGGTGGCCTTGGCGTTGGCCACGCTCTTGGGCTGCTTGCGGACCAGGATGAAGTTGGTCGCGGTGATCGGCCACGCGTTGGCGCCCGGGGCGTTGGTCATGACCAGGTAGAAGTCCTTGGCGTTGGCCCAGTCGGCGCTGGCAGCGGCAGCGGCGAAGGTCTCGTCGCTCGGCAGCACGACCTTGCCCGATGCATTCTTCATCGCGGCGTAGGACATCTTGTTCTGCAGGGCATAGGACAGTTCGACGTAGCCGATGCCGCCCTTGATCTGCTTCACGTACGCGGCAACGCCTTCATTGCCCTTGCCGCCAATGCCGACCGGCCACTGGACCGAGGTGCCTTCGCCGACCTTGCTCTTCCACTCCGGGTTGACCTTGGAGAGGTAGTTGACGAAGTTGAAGGTGGTGCCCGAACCGTCGGAGCGGTGCACGACGGTGATCTTGCCGTCGGGCAGCTTCACGCCCGGGTTCAGCGCGGCGATCGCCGGGTCGTTCCAGGTCTTGATCTTGCCCAGGAAGATGTTGGCCAGGGTCGGGCCATCCAGCTTCAGCGCGCCCGGGGCGACGCCGGCCACGTTGATCACCGGCACCACGCCGCCGATCACCGACGGGAACTGGGCCAGGCCTGCGGCGGCCAGCTCTTCCGGCTTCAGCGGGGCATCGGACGAACCGAAATCAACGGTCGCGGCTTTGATCTGCGCGATACCGCCACCGGAACCGATGGACTGGTAGTTGACCTTCTTGCCGGTCGCGGTGCTGTAGTCGGCCGACCACTTGGACATGACCGGGTAGATGAACGAGGCGCCCGCGCCGGTCACATCGGCGGCATTGGCGGCGAACACGGACGACGCGGCGAGAACGGCAACGGCGGCGCGCGACTTGAAGGCGTGGATCACGGGGTGGCTCCTGGGATGGATGGTGGTGCGGGGTTTCCCGCCCGGTGCTCATTGCATAACGAATTGATGACAGCGCAGCGTCTGTCATATGACGCAAACGTGACACGCCTGGTTGGCGGTTCCAGCCACGCATGGCGTGGCTCTACCGCCGTTCGTTTGGCATGCATGCCCGGCGTGTTCCAGCCACGCAGGGCGTGGCGCTACAGGCCGGATGCGTCGGTGACACATGACATCGAACGGAAACGGGCCCGGTAGGGTCGGTCGCAAGACGACTGCCGTGAACGGTTCAACGTCCGGTGACGCAGGAAAACAAAAACAAAAAAGGGGCGCAGCCCAAGCTGCGCCCCTCCATCACACATTTACCGCGAGACTTACCAGAAGAACTGCAGGCGCGCTTCCAGGATGTTCGGGTCGTCATTGACGAACGAACGGGTGGCCGAGCTGTACTTCTTGCTGTCCACCATCACGTAGTTCAGCGCGAACTTGGTGTTGGAGCGCCAGTAGTAGTTCACGCCGACGGTCCAGATATCCATCTTGCCGCCCAGCACGCCGTCCACGATCGGCGGACGACCGGCGACCGGGTTGGCCAGCAGGTTGCCGTCATCCAGGTTCATCGAGTCGTAGCGTGCGCCCAGCTGCCACATGCCACTGGCCGGCGCGTCCGGCAGGCCGGTGGTCGGCACGCCGCTCTTGTAGCCCCAGCTCTCGCCGGTGATGTTCCACAGGCCGCTGACGTAGTAGCCGTCGCTCTTGTAGTTGTCGTGCGCGTAACGCTTGGCCTTGCTGCTGTAATACTCACCCTGGGCCTTGAACGGGCCGGTGATGTACATCGCTTCGGCGCCGATCGTGCTGAGGCGGTCGGTATCGGTCAGGTTGCCGCTGTCGACCAGACGCGCGGTGGCGAGGTCGGCATTCGGACGGGCGCGCACGCGCAGGGTGTCGGCGTCGGTGTCGTAGTCGACGTAGCTCAGGCCGAAGTGCAGGACCTGGCCCTTCTCGTTGATCGGCGCCCAGGTACCACGCGCGCCGTAGCCGCTGCCGTGGGCCAGGTTGCGGGTCAGCTCGCGGCCGAAGGCGCTGGCGGTGACCGACCAGTTGTTGTCGCCGTAGCTGTAGGCGCCACCGAGGCGGCGGGCCACGGCGTAGGTGTTGGTGACCGCCGCCTTGGAGATGAAGTCGTTGTTCTTGGTGCTGGACAGCTCTTCCAGGCTGTTGGGCTGCTTGAACTGGCCCAGCTGCACGAAGTGGTTGGCGTCGCCGGCCAGCTTGTACTTGACGTTGGTGTCCAGGAACTTGTCGGCCTTGGCGTCGTAGCCGACCACCCATTCCACGTTGCCCGGGCCCTTGCCCTTGAGCACCAGCTCGGCGCGGCGCAGCTCGAACTCGCTGTTCTTGCCGTTGCCGGCGTCGCCGCCGTTGAGGTCGGTCACATCGTTGTCGAACCAGTTGCCGTCGGCCTGGACCAGGCCTTCGAACGTGATCTCCGAGCCGCCGATCACGTCGATGGCCACTTCAGCGTGAGCGGCCGGCACGAACAGCGCAGCAGCCACGGCCGCAGTGAGGAGTTGGCGATGCAGTTTCATGGAAAGGAGCCTTGCAGGCAGGTGGGAAGATGCTGCGCAGGCTAATAAGTGAAGATTGCGTAAATATGACAGTTTCGGACAAAGCGGCCCCGGCCCCCACGCAGGCCATTGCTGGGGTTGCCAAAAATGCCTGAAACAGATGACTGCCCGGTTGCGCCCAGATGGCAGTCGCCGCCGGGGCTCAGGCGGCGGTTTTCTGCCTGAAACGGCACAGGTCGCGGATCACGCATTGCGGGCAGTCCGGCTTGCGCGCCTTGCACACGTAGCGCCCGTGAAGGATCAGCCAGTGGTGCGCGTCCAGCAGGAACTCGGCCGGGATCACCTTGACCAGCAGGTCCTCGACCGCGCGCACGTCCTTGCCCGGCGCCAGGCCGGTGCGGTTGGCGACCCGGAAGATGTGGGTGTCCACTGCCATCACCGGTTCGCCGAAGGCGGTGTTGAGCACTACGTTGGCGGTCTTGCGGCCGACCCCGGGCAGGGCCTCCAGCGCGGCGCGGTCGCGCGGCACTTCGCCGCCGTGCTGCTCGATCAGCAGCCTGCACGCGGCGATCACGTTCTTCGCCTTCGCGTTGAACAGCCCGATGGTGGCGATGTATTTCTTCAGTCCGTCTTCGCCCAATGCCAGGATCGCCTGCGGCGTATTGGCAACCGGAAACAGCTTGCGCGTGGCCTTGTTGACCCCGACATCGGTAGCCTGTGCGGACAACGCGACGGCCACCAGCAGTTCGAACGGCGAGCTGTATTCCAGTTCCGTCTTCGGATGTGGATTGAGCTCGCGCAGCCGGGTGAACATCTCGACGACGTCGGCCTTGGGCATGCGCGTACTGCGCGGGGCGGCTTTTGCAGCAATGGGCATCAGGGCAGCTTTCCGGCGGCCTTGGCCTTGGCGCGCGCAAGAATCGCGGCGGCGGCAGGCGGCAAGGCCGGTTTCTGTTCGGGGGTAGGGGCGGGCGGCGCGCGCCGTGCGTCACGTTCGGCCGCACGGCGGGCGAGCCGTTGCGCGCGCTGGCGGTAGCGCGTGCGCGCATCCCAGGCGCGCTGCACCTGTTGCTGGGCCTGCAGCAGGCGCGCGGGCAGTTCCGGGTGGTCCGGCAGCAGGTGCGTGTCGACCGGCGACGGCGCGTAGTCCATCAGGCCGGCGGCCAGCGCGGCATCCAGGTCGTCATCCAGCACCAGCATCAGCAGCCGGGCGGGCAGGGGCGTTTCGGTGTGCGACATGGCTCAGCGGTTCTGGAACACCGGCGGGCGCCGCGCCAGGAACGCCGATGTGCCTTCGCGCATGTCCTCGGTGGCGAACATCAGGCCGAACTGCACGCTCTCGTATTCCAGCCCTTCGCCGAGCGCGCATTCGCCGCCGACATGCACCGCGTCCAGAATGCCGCGCAGTGCGAGTGGGGCGGAGCGCGCCAACTGCGCGGCGAGTTCGCCCACGCGTGCGTCCAGCTGTTCGGCGGCCACCACCTCGTTGACGATCCCCAGTTGCAGGGCGCGCTGCGCGCTGATCGGCGTGCCCAGCAGGCACAGCTCCAGGGTGGCGGCGCGACCGCAGAGGCGCAGCAGCCGCTGGCTGCCGCCGAAGCCCGGCATCAGCCCCAGGTTGATCTCGGGTTGGCCCACTTTCGCGGTGTCGGCGGCCACCCGCAGATGGCAGGCCATGGCCAGTTCCAGGCCCCCGCCAAGGGCAAATCCATTGATCCGCGCGATCACCGGTTTGCGCAGTCGTTCGATGCGGCGCATCAATCGCTGGCCGAGCAGGGAGAAATCGCGTCCCTGAACCGGGGTCAGGCCGTTCATTTCGGCAATGTCGGCACCGGCCACGAAGGCCTTCGGGCCCGCCCCGGTGAGCACCACCACGCGCACCTGCTGATCCAGGTCCGCCGCCTCGAATGCGGCGTCCAGGGCCTGCAGCGTGGCCTGGTTGAGGGCATTGAGCTTGTCCGGGCGGTTGACGCTGATCCAGCGGACGGCGCCGTCGTCGATAATGGCAAGGGGGGCGTCGGCCACGGCGTGCTCCTCGGAAACGTTAAAAAAAAGTGATATTGAACCTTTGAAACAAAGACAGGTCATAGCCTGCGTCGTTAGTGGCGGTTCAACGTTGCGGCGGCTATCCTAACCCGTCGCCTCAGGGCGGCCCAATGCGTCCTGAGTTACCACCCCTGGAGAAACGTTTGATGAAGTTGCGTTCTATCGCGGTCGCTGTCGCGGCCCTGGCCCTGACGGGCAATGCCTTCGCCCAGGACACTTCGTCCGAAAAGGGCAAGCTGAGCTATTACTTCGGTTACGACTACGGCAACAACCTGGCGGAGCTTACCGGTCGCGGCGAGCAGCTGGACATCAACTCGGTGGTGAAGGGCCTGCAGGATGCCTACGCCAAGAAGCAGCCGGCGATCACCGCCGACCAGTTGAAGCCGGCCGTCGAAGCCTTCCAGAAGCGTGAGCAGGCTCGTGCCCAGGCCGCCAAGGCCGAGTACGAAAAGGCTGCCGCCGAAAACAAGACCAAGAGCACCGCCTTCCTGACCGCCAACAAGGCCAAGGCCGGCGTGCAGGCACTGCCGAGCGGCGTGCAGTACCGCATCGTCGAAGCAGGCAAGGGTGCCAAGCCGACCCAGGCCAGCACCGTGCAGCTTGAAGTGGCCGGTCCGTTCCCGTTCGGCACCCGTCCGACCGAAGCACGCCCGGCGCAGCAGATTCCGGCCATCAAGGTCAGCGAAGTCGAGATGAAGGCCATGCGCGAAGTCCTGCTGCAGATGCCGGCTGGCTCGAAGTGGGAAGTCACCCTGCCGCCGGAACAGGCGTACGGTGCCGACCCGCGCACCCCGTTCCCGCCGAACGTGGCCGTGCAGTTTGAAATCAAGCTGGTCAGCGTCAAATAAGAAACGCCTGAAACACCAAACGCGCCGATGGAAACGTCGGCGCGTTTTTTTGTACCCGCGTTTCGCGCTACTGTTGCCCGGTGCATTCCATGGAAGACTCAATGCATGCGATACCCACGCCCTGCATCGGCATCTGCGCGCTCGATCGTGCGGGGGTGTGTACGGGTTGCCTGCGCACCATTGACGAAATCGCGGGCTGGGGTGCCATGAGCCGCCAGCAGCAACGCGACGTCATGCAGCACACCTTGCCCCTGCGCGAACAACTGCGGCAATCGCTGCGTGGCACGCTGGCCGACCACGAGCGGCTGCTGCGCGCGCTGCATCCACTGGATGCCCCACCCGCAGGCGATGGCTGGAACCGCAGCGAGCTGATCGACCTGCTGCCGCCTGGCCCGCCGGTGGAGGCCGCGGTGCTGGCCGGCATCGTGCCGCGGCCCGGTGGCGCGCAGGTGATCCTGACCCGACGCACCGAAACCCTGCGCCAGCATGGCGGCCAGGTCGGCTTTCCGGGCGGGCGTACCGAAGCCGACGACCGCGATGCGGTCGCCGCCGCGCTGCGCGAAAGCCAGGAGGAAATCGCGCTGCCTCCGGAACGCGCACAGGCCCTGGGTTACCTGGACCCGTTCGTGACCATCACCGGTTACCGGGTGATGCCGGTGGTGGCGGTGATCGATCCCGCGTTCGTGCCCGTGGCGCAGCCCGATGAGGTCGCCGAAGTATTCGAAGTGCCACTGGCGTACCTGATGGACCCGGCCAACCTGCACCAGGTCGAGATCGACCATCGCGGCCGCATCCGCCATGTGCTCGAATACGGCTGGCCCGGCCAGCGCATCTGGGGCGCCACCGCCGCCATTCTCTACAACCTGCGACGCCGCCTGGAGCAGCTCGAATGACTACGTCTCCTTCCCCTGGCTGGACCACGCTTGTCGACGTGGTCACGCTCGCCGCTGCCCTCGAACCGGGCGCGCCGCGCCTGCTCGATGCGCGTGCCACCGCCAGCGCGGCGCCGCGTGTGCTCGACGCGCGCTTTTCGCTGGCCGACCCGCAGGCGGGCGCGCAGGCGTACGCCCAGGGACATCTGCCCGGCGCGCTGCGCGCCGACGTGAACCGCGACCTGGCCGACATGACGGTGGTGGGCCACGGGCGCCACCCGTTGCCCGACAGCGATGCCTTTGCCGCCACGCTGGGGCGTTGGGGCATCGGCCCGGAAACGCAGGTGGTGGTCTACGACGGCGGCGACGGCAGCATGGCGGCCGCGCGTGCGTGGTGGCTGCTGCGGTTGATCGGACACACGCGGGTGGCGGTGCTCGATGGCGGCGTCGCCGCCTGGCAGGCGGCCGGCCTGCCGTTGACCACGGCGGTGCCGGAAGTGGCCCCGGCGCCGGCCTATCCGGGGCGTTTCGACACGACGCAGGTCGCGTCGGTGGAGGAAATCGCCGCGCGCCTGAAGCATGCGCCGGGCTGGCTGCTGGACGCGCGTGCCGGCGAGCGCTTCCGTGGCGAGGTCGAGCCGCTGGATCCGGTGGCCGGACATGTACCCGGGGCGGTCAACCGGCCGTTTGGATTGAACGTGGCCGATGGACGCCTGCGCCCGGCGGCAGACCTGCAGGCGGCGTTGCTGCCGCTGATCGGCACGCAGGATCCGCAGCAGGTGGTGCTGATGTGCGGCTCGGGCGTGACCGCCTGCCATCTGCTGTTGGCCATGGAAGTGGCCGGCCTGCACGGCGCGCGGATCTATGCCGATTCATGGAGCGGGTGGGTGAGCGATTCGAGCCGACCGGTGGCAACGGGCGCGTAATGGATCAAGGCACCAGCGGTTTCAATGGCGTTGCCGCCAGCACCCGCGGCCACGGGAACAGCGGGCCCGGGTCGCGTTTACGCGGGACGCGGCGTTCGGGATCGTCGGTTGCCGGTTCTTCGCGGGTGTCCAGCTGTTCGTGGCCGGCGATGTGTTGCAGCGCCGGCAGGGTGTCGCACAGGTGCTGCAGCAGATCGATCAGTGCGGCGATCTGCGCGTCCGGATACGGTTCGTCCATCGCCTGGTGGCGCGAGTCCAGCCAGTTCGGGTAGCGCCCGGTGTTGACCAGCTCGATGCCGATCGAGCGTGGGTTGTAGCCGCTCACATGGTGGGCCACGCGCTCGACCGGCACGTATTCCACGATGCTGCCGTCGCGGTCGATGTAGTAGTGCCCGCTGTTGCCGCTGCCGCTGTCGTACAGCACGCGCTCGCCGTAGTCGCGCGCCATTGCCAGGTCCGGCAGCTCGGTGCAGTGGATCACCACCAGCTCCACGTCCGCCGGCGCGCGCGGCGTGAGCTGCGCCACATAAGGCAGCGGCTGCAGGTCGATGCGGGGCAGGGCACGGTCGGGCATGCGGCGATGCTAGCATTCCGCCATGAGCGCTTACATCGATTCCCACGCGGTGCCGGCATGAGCCGCGGCCATTGCATCCTGTCCCACGGCTTTGAAAGCGGTCCGGACGCCACCAAGGTGACGGCACTGGCCGAGGTCGCGCAGCGGCTCGGCTGGACCCACGAACGCCCGGACTACACCGACCTGGACGCCCTGCGCGAGGTCAGCAGCGTCGGCGACGTGCGCGCCCGCCTGCAACGGCTGGTGGAACACGCCGCCGCTGCCGCCGCGCGCGGCCCGGTGGTGCTGGCCGGGTCCAGCCTGGGCGCCTACATCTCGGCCATCGCCTCGCTGCAGGTCCCGGTGCGCGGCCTGTTCCTGATGGTTCCGCCGACCCGGATAGGGCCGATGCCCGCGCTGGACGCCGCGCCGGTGCCGACCAGCGTGGTCCACGCCTGGCACGACGAACTGATTCCCGCCGCCGACGTCATCGCCTGGGCGCAGGCCCGTTCGGCGCGGCTGCTGCTGGTCGACGACGGCCACCGCCTCAACAACCACGTGGACGCCTCGGCCCAGGCCTTCGAGGCCCTGCTGAAGAACTTGCCGTAGAGCGGGGCTCTGCCCCGCGGCTTTTCATCTGCCGGGCAGAGACCCGGCGCTACTGCCGGTTACCTGCCGGGCAGAGACCCGGCGCTACCTTCCGGGCAGAGACCCGGCACTACCGTACAATGACACCCCCGGCCCGACGGCTGGGCGCATCCCCGTGCCCGCCCGGCGCTCCCCCTCTTGCTGACCTGCGATACCGATCCCGTGAAATTCTTTGTTTCCTGCGCCAAGGGCCTGGAGTACCTGCTCGCCGATGAACTGCTGGCGCTGGGCCTGGACAAGGCCACCGCCACGATCTCCGGCGTGAACGCCGAAGGCGAGCTGCCGCAGGCGCTGAAGGTGGTGCTCTGGTCGCGCCTGGCCAGCCGGGTGCTGTGGCCGCTGACCGAATTCGACTGCCCCGACGAGGGCTCGCTGTACCAGGGCGTTTCGTCCATGGCCTGGGAGCAGCACATCAGCCCGGAGCTGACCCTGTCGGTGGACGCCCATGTGTCCGGTACCGAGATCACCCACGCGCGATTCGCCGCGCAGCGGGTCAAGGACGGCGTGGTCGACAGCCTGCGTTCGCAGGGCCTGGAACGGCCGTCGGTGAACACCGAGTTCCCCGACGTACGCATCAACCTGTCCCTGCGCAAGGGCCGGGCCACGATTTCCATCGACCTCGGCGGTGGCCCGATGCACCGCCGCGGCTGGCGCATGGCGCAGAACGAGGCGCCGCTCAAGGAAAACCTGGCCGCCGCCGTGCTGATGCGCGCCAACTGGCCGAAGATCCACGCCGAAGGCGGTGGCCTGCTCGACCCGATGTGCGGCAGCGGCACGCTGCTGATCGAAGGCGCGCTGATGGCCGCCGACGTGGCCCCGGGCCTGCAGCGCCACGGCAGCATTCCGCCGAGCCGCTGGCTGGGCTTCGATCGCGACGCCTGGAACACGATGATGGCCGAGGCGCGCACCCGCGAGCAGGCCGGTCGCGCCGCGCTGAAGCAGGTCATCCACGGCAGCGATATCGACCCGCATGCGATCCGCGCCGCGAAGGAAAACGCGGAAACGGCCGGTGTCGCCGAGGCGATCTGGTTCGGTGTGCGCGACGTGGCCGACGTGCAGGTGCCGCCGCAGGATACCGGCTGCGTGGTGTGCAACCCCCCTTATGACGAACGCCTCGCCGCGGACGCGGTGCTGTACCGCCGCCTGGGCGATGCGCTCAAGCGCGCGGTGCCGCAGTGGCGCGCCAGCCTGCTGTGCGGCAGTGCCGAGCTGGCGTTCGCCACCGGCCTGCGCGCGAGCAAGAAGTACCAGCTGTTCAATGGGGCCATCGAGTGCGCGCTGATCGTCTGCGATCCGATCGCGGTGCCGCAGCGCGAGAACACCGGCCAGCCGCGTGAGCTCAGCGAAGGCGCGCAGATGGTGGCCAACCGGCTGCGCAAGAACATCAAGAAGTTCAAGAACTGGCGCACCCGCGAGGCGATCACCTGCTACCGCGTGTACGACGCGGATCTTCCCGAGTACGCCGCCGCGATCGACGTCTACGAAGAGGATGCCGGTGCGCGCCGCACCTTCCTGCATGTGCAGGAATACGCGGCCCCGGCGACCATTCCGGACGTGGACGTGCGCCGCCGGCGCAACGAGCTGCTGTCGGCCGCGCGCGAGGTGTTCCAGGTGCCGGCCGAGCAGGTAGCGCTGAAGTCGCGCGAGCGTGGCAAGGGCGGCAGCAAGTACGGTCGCTTCGAACAGCGCGGCGAGTTCGTGCTGGTGCGCGAGAACGATGCGCTGCTGCGGGTGAATCTGTTCGATTACCTTGACACCGGCCTGTTCCTGGACCACCGCCCGCTGCGCTGGCACATGGCCAAGGAGGCGATCGGCAAGCGCTTCCTCAACCTGTTCTGCTACACCGGCGTGGCCAGCGTGCAGGCGGCGGTGGCCGGCGCGGCCTCGACCACCAGTGTGGACCTGTCCGGTACCTACCTGCAGTGGTGTGCCGACAACCTGGCCTTGAACGGCAAGGGCGGCAGCCAGCACCAGCTGATCCAGGCCGACGCGTTGGCGTGGCTGGAGGCGGAACGGCATCGTTTCGACGTGATCTTCTGCGATCCGCCGACGTTCTCCAATTCGGCGCGCGCCGAGGACTTCGATGTGCAGCGCGAACACGTGCGGCTGCTGCGCGCGGCGGTGGCCCGCTTGAGCCCGGAAGGCGTGTTGTATTTCTCGAACAACTTCCGTCGTTTCAAGCTGGACGAGGAAGCGATCAAGGAGTTCGCCCAGTGCCGCGAGATCTCCGCCGACACCATCGGCGACGATTTCGAGCGCAACCCGCGCATCCATCGCGCGTGGGAACTGCGGCGGTTCACCGCCTGATCAATGTGTGCCGACCAACGGTCGGCACCTACCGGGCAACGCGACCCCGACGGGGGATTCGACTGGGTAGAGGCGACGGGGTAGAGCCGACTGTTAGTCGGCTGCTCCCCGCCGGCACGAAGCCAGCCGACTAACAGTCGGCTCTACCCCGTCGGGATCCATCCAGTCGGTGCCCGTCGGCAGTTACACCACCGCGGCAATCAACCCCAGCACCGGCAGCGCGCACGCCAGCGGCATCAACCAGCGCGGGCGCCACGGGTATAGGCCGAACGCGATCACCAGACCGCTGATCGTCATCGCCCCCAGCCACAGCACCGGGCCAGCGGCCCAGCCGTGATCGGCCACGCAGATGCCGAACGCCAGGCCCAGCAACACCCAGCCCAGCCAGCGCCACAGGCGCGGGCGTGCACGGGCGGCCGCCGCTTTTCCGTAAAGCTCCAGCTGATGCTTCTCCATCGCCAGCGACAACGCGGCGAACGCAGCGAAGCTCAACGTGATCGCCAGCAGCATCATGCGCCGGCCTCCGCAGGTGCACGTGCCGTGGCCGCCGCCACAGCGGCCTGGCGCTTCTTCTTCTCGGCCGCACTCAGCGCCGGCTGCCAGCGCTGCATGCGCAGGCCGCAGTAGGCCAGCATCGCGCCGAAGGCGAGCATCACCAGATCGAACCCGGCCAGCACCCAGTCGCCGTTGCGCAGGGTCACGCCCAGATGCGCATGGGTAGTCAGCGCGTTGAGCAGCGGAATCAACGCAAACATCGCGGCACCCAGGTACAGCTGCCACGCCCACATCAGCCGCTTGGGCCAGACGAAGGCGGCCAGCAGGGCGGCGCCCCACGCATAGAAGAACACGTTGGCTTCGGCATCGGCGCGTTCGGCCAGCTGCACCGGCAGCAGCCTATTGCCCCAGAAGTACGCGGCGAAAGCGATCGGCAGGCCGGCCACGGCGCCAATGTTGAGCGCATCGACCAGGCGCAGCCCGAAGCCGATGCGACCGGACTTGGCGTGCTTGGGGCGCTCCTTGACCGCCCACAGCACCACGCCGCTGGCCACCATCAAACAGCCGACCAGGCCGCACAGGAAGAACAGCGCGCGCAGTCCCCAGTCGGCGAACCGCGCCAGGTGCAGGCCGTACATCACCCCACGGGTCTGGGTGGCGCCGCCGGACAACGGGCTGCCCTCGATCAGCGCGCCGCTCACCGCGTTGTAGCGCAGCGACGGCGTGTCCACCGACAGGCGCTTGCCGTCACGCTGGTAGATGTCGATGACCGCGTTGCCCGCGCCCGGGCGGAACACGGTGAAGCCGCTGACCTCGGCGCCCTTCCATTCGGCGCGCGCGCTGTCGAGCAACTGCTGCACCGGCAGCGACGGCGCGCGACCCTCGGCCGGACCGTCCACGTCGGCCAGGCGCGCGAAGGCCTCGCTGAAGAACGCGTCCGGGTCCTTCGGGTAGGCCACGTTCACGCCCCACGGCAGGTACATGAACATCAAGGTCACGATGCCGGTATAGGTGATCATGGCGTGGTAGGGCAGGGCCATGACCGCGCTGACGTTGTGGAAGTCCAGCCAGGAACGCAGGCCTTTTTCCGGGCGGAAGGTGAAGAAGTCCTTGAAGATCTTCTTGTGGGTGATCACCCCGGTGATGATCGCCACCAGCATGAACATCGCGCAGAAACCGACCAGGTAGCGCGCCCACAGCACCGGGATGTAGTGCAGGTCGAAATGCAGCCGGTAGAAGAAGTCGCCCCCGCGCGTTTCACGCGCCGCCACTTCCTGGCCGCTGGCCGGGTCCACGGTGGCGTCGCCGAAGCGACCACCGCCACGGCGGCGCTTCTCGCCTTCGACCGGCGGCTTGACCATGGATTCCGGATTGCGCCAGAACATGCGCATGGCCGGGTTGCGTGGGTCGGGCAGGGTCACGTTCCAGCTGTCGGCCTGCGGCGCCTTGTGTTCGAGGAACGCGAGCGCGCGCGCGGCGGCAACGTCGGCGGCCACGTGTGTGCGCGGCAGCTCCGGTCGCATCCAGCGGCTGATTTCCTCGCGGTAGTAGCTCGCCGTACCGGCCATGAAGATCAGCAGCAGCAGCCAGCCCACCAGCAACCCGGTCCAGGTGTGCAGCCAGGCCATCGACTGGCGGAATCCATTCTTCATGCGCGTGCTCCCAGCACGATCGTGCCCAACCAGAACAGCGCTGTCGGCAGCGCGATGCCCAGCCAGGCGCGCAGGGCGGTGCGCGTGGCGAAGGCCCACAATGCCGCGCAGGCGCACAGCACGATGGCCACCAGCATCCCGGTCAACACCGCCTGCGCGCGCGCGACGGGCAGGGCGACGGCGAAGAACATCGAACACGTTGCCGCCAGTGCGTAGCCGCCGACGATGGCGGCCAGCGTGCGTGACAGCACGCCCAGCCAGGGACGGGCGAGGTACTGTCCGAAACGGTTCAACCAGCGGGCGTCAGGCGTGCTTTCCACGGGTTCCTGCAATGTCGGGTCCTGCAACGGGCGTCAGCGGCAAGGGCCGGTGACGGGTGATAGGTGGCCGTCCTTGGCCCAGCCACCGCGCGTAACGGTGGTTTCCCTGGAGAACGTCGCGCCCCGGGGTGCGCGCAGCGCGGTGCAGCCCATCGAGGGGCGCGTGCGCGGGAGCGGTTCCGGGGGTGCGGCTGAGCGTGCAGCGGATTCTGTAATGATAGGCATTATCATTTGAGAGGGCAAGCAGGATCGATGGCTTCGCTGCGATACTGGCGGCATGAACGAAGCAGAGCGTTGGCTGGAGACCGTTGAGGCGTTGCCTGATCACGCGGGATGCGACCCCGCGGAGCTGGCACTCGACGAAGGCTGGTGGGACCAGATACGGGCCCTGTACGCGCTGACCGACGAGGTGGTCATGCTCGACAACGGCTACTGGGGCGCCATGGCCAACCCGGTCCTGCAGGCCTACCAGCAGGCCACGGTCACGGTGAACGAGGGCAACGCCTGGTTCGGGCGGCGTACCTTTCCGGCGCTGTTCGAACAGGCGCGCGCGCAGTTGGCGCAGGTGCTGGGCGTGGCGTCCGACGAGATCGTGCTGACCCGGGGGGCGACCGAGGCGATGCAGTTGTTGATCGGCGGATATCGCCGGCTCGCGCCCGGCGATGGCGTGCTGTATGCCGACATCGACTACGACAGCATGGTCAGTGCGATGCAGTGGCTGCAGCAGCGCCGTGGCGTGGAGGTGCAGCGCATTGCGTTGCCCGAGCCGTTCGACCACGACGGCATCGTCGATGCCTACCGCCAGGCCCTGGCGCGCTATCCGCGCACGCGTCTGCTGCTGCTCACCCAGGTCAACCACCGCAACGGCATGCTGCTGCCGGTGGCGGAGATCTGCGCGCTGGCCCGCGCGGCGGGCGTGGACGTGGTCCTCGATGCGGCCCACGGCATCGGCCAGGTGGACACACCGCTGCGCGAACTCGGCGCGGACTTCGTCGGCATCAATCTGCACAAGTGGTTTGGTGCGCCGGTCGGCCTGGGCGCCATGTACGTGCGGCGTGGACGCGTGCGTGACCTGGACCCCTACATGGGGGAGCCGGACAATGACGACATCCGCACCCGCCTGCATACCGGCACCGTCAATTTCGCGGCCTGCATGGCGCTGCCGGTGGCGTTGGCGCTGCACCAGCGCATCGGCGTGGCGAACAAGCGCGCGCGGCTGCTGCGCCTGCGCAACCAATGGCTGGATGCATTGCGCGACGATGCGCGGGTGCAGCTGCTGGCCAGTGCGGACCCGCGCCTGTCCAGCGCGATTGCCGCGTTCCGGCTGCGGGGTCAGCGGGACATGGACGCCAACGCCGCCACCGCCGAACGCATGCTCGTGCAGTCGCGTGTGTTCGTGGTGGCGCGCGAGGGGTTGGCTTCCGGTGCCTGCCTGCGCGTCACCCCGGGGATCTTCAGTACGCCGACGCAGATCGACGCGCTGGTGCAGGCGGTACGCGCGGTGGCGGGGTAGCGCGGCGGGCGACGCGACACCCGGGCTCAGCGCGCCGCGCAGGCCCGGGTGATGTCGTCGTTGATGCGCTGCGGCGTCGGGCGGCCGAATATCTGGCTGATCTGGCGGCGCGCGCGCAGTTCTTCGCACTGCTCGGGATTGGCCGCACCGTCGATCACCGACCCGCGCACCGGCGGCTGGCCGCGCCCCGCATCTTCCTGCATGCGGCGGCGCGCCTGGTACAGGTCACGCTGGGCGCGGGTGCGCTCTTCTCAGGTGAGGTTGGGGTCCCGGGTGATGGGCCGGGTCACGCCGGTGTCGTGCTCGGGTGCGCAGGGCACGGTCTGGTAGATGGTCTGGCCGTTGGCCAGGCACTTGTACACGCGCCCGGCATGGGCATTGCCGGCCAGCGCGCACAGCGCCAGCATCACGATCGTCCTTCGCATGGATCCCCCGGTGGGCCACTCCAGCCCTGAATGCGCGGCAGAATACGCGAACCCCGTCGCAAAAACACCCGGTCAAACTGTCAACCTCCCGGCGTCACGACCACCGTCGACGGATGCCGCATCCGGTAGGTCACGACCGTTGGTCGTGACCGTCAACCGACGGTCCCGCCGGTCACGACCAACGGTATGCCCGCCAAGGCCGGGCACCCTTCGGGCCGTCGGGTCCGACGTTAGGAACGGCGACGCCGTTCCTTGCGTGACCTACCAGTGCATCCACACCGTGAGGGCATGCAGCAGCAACCCGATCAACCCACCCACCAGCGTGCCGTTGAAACGGATGAACTGCAGGTCGCGGCCGACGCTCAGTTCCAGCTGTTCCACCAGATGGCGCTCGTCCCAGCCCTTCATCGTCTGCGCGATATGGGTGGTGACCCCGTCGCGCAGGCGGCTGGTCAGCCGCTCGGCACCGTCCATCAGGTGCTGGTTGAGTGCCTCGCGCAGCGAGGGGTCGTCCTGCAGCGCCTGGCCGATCTTCGCCAGGCTGCGGTGCAGGTAGCCCGCCAGCGCCGAGTCCTCGCGTGACAGGTCGGCCCGCAGGCTGGCGTGGATGCGTGCCCACAGGCCCTGCACGTATTCCTGCACGGCCGGATGGTCGATGACCTGCTGCTTGAGCTGGTCGACCTTCTCGGCCAGCGCCGGGTCACTGCGCAGGCGCTGGATGTAGTCGCCCAGCCAGGTCTCGTAGTCGCGCCGCAACGGGTGCGCGGGCTCGGCCAGGATCTGCTGCAGTTCGGCCAGCACCGCATGCGCCATCCGCTCGGCCAGGCTGTCACCAATCTCGTCGATCGGCTTGACCCAGTTGACCGTGCTGGCCAGCTTCGGCCATTCGCGCTGGATATAGCGCACGATCAGCTCGGACGCGCGTTGTTTGACCGCCTCGTTGTCCAGCCACTCGCTGATCCGGGTGAGGCCTTCATCGAGCACGCGCTGGTGGCGGTTGTCGGCGGTCAGCAGCCCCAGCAGTTCGCCGGCGGTGGCGGCGGCGTTCCACTGGCGCAGCTGTTCGACCACGAATGCCTGGATGCTGCGCCGTACCGCCGCCTCGTCCAGGAAGTCCAGCGCCTGCAGCGCCCAGCCGCGCGCCATGTCGGCCAGCAGCCGCGAACGGGCGGGGTCGGCCAGCCAGCTGCCCAGCCGGCTGGCCGGGTCGAAGACCTGCAGCCGCGCCAGCAGTGCCTGCGGCTCCAGGAACTGGTCGCGCACGAACACCGCCAGGCTGTCGGCGATGCGCTCCTTGCTGTGCGGGATGATCGCGGTATGCGGAATCGGCAGGCCCAGCGGACGGCGGAACAGCGCCACCACCGCGAACCAGTCCGCCAGCGCACCCACCGCCGCGGCCTCGCAGAACGCGGAGACCCAGGCCCAGATGCCGCGTTCGCCCTGCAGATGGCTGATGACGAAACCGGCCAGCATGGCCAGCAGCATCGCCAGGGCGATGGCCTTGAGGCGGCGCAGCTGCGCGCGGCGTGGGTCAACCGGGGGCGTGTAATTCATGCTCCAAGTCTACCCAGCGTCGAATGACGACGCGGTAGTGCCGGCCCATGGCCGGCAACCACGGATTCTTCGCCGAAGTCTATTGCGGTTGCCACCCATGGGGTGGCACTACGCCGCTTCGGCGACCTGTCGGCGAAGCATCGTCAATTGCGCGCGCAGCGCATCGTTCTCCAGCGTCAGCGCAATCACCCGCTGGCGCAGCTCGGCCGGGCCTTCGCCCAGTGCGTTGAGGGCGTCGGCGACCTCGGCTTCGCGGCTGGCGTCGATCTCCAGGTCGCCATCGGGGCTGTGCAGCACCTCCTGCACCGGCTTGCGCGGCTTGCGCTTGGCCTCGCGCACGCGCTTGGCGGCCTGCTTCAGTTCGTCCTTGCCGGCCACGGCGGCCGCGCGCTGTTCATCTTCCGGCAGCGCGGCCACGGCGGCTGCGGCGCTGATCGAGATCACGCCGCTCTTGACCGCCTCCACCAGCTCGGGCGCCGCCTGCTTGTGGATGCGCTCGATCATCGTCACCTGGCTGCTGCTCAGCCGGGCTTCGCGCGCCATGTCGGCGCGGCTGACCTTGGTGGCCGGCGCCCACGGCGGGCTGTCCTCATTGCCTTCCGGCGTGGCATCGGTAGCCTCGCCGTCGCTTTCCTTCTGCAGCTGCGCCTGCTCGGCACGGTGGCGCTCGGCCAGAATGTCGCGCTTGCGCAGTGCCAGCACGCCGCGCTGGAAGTCGGACACGCTGCGCCGGCCCAGGTGCTGCTCGATCATCCACAGGTGCACGTCGTCCATCGACTGGAAACGCGTGTTCTGCACGGTCTGGAACGGCAGGTCGTGCTTCTGGCAGATGCCGTAGCGGTTGTGTCCGTCCACCAGCACGTCGTTCCACAGCACCAGCGCGTCGCGGCAGCCCTCGGCCAGGATGCTGCGCTCCAGCGCGTCGTGTTCGTCGGCGGTGAGCGGATCGATATAGGCCTTGAGTTCTTCTTTGACGACGATGTCCATGCAATCCGGGAGGCGAGCGGTTATTGACCGCCCATTGTACCCGTCGCGCCGTGCCGGACCCTGCCTGACGCTGTCACCCGGTGGCGCGGATCATCTCGCCCAGCACGTCCACCAGCCGGTCGATCTGCTCCCGGTCGATGATCAGCGGCGGCGACAAGGCGATCACATCGCCGGTGCAGCGCACCAGCAGCTGGCCGTCGCGGAAGCAGCGCTCGAACACCTCGTAACCGCGGCCGCCGGGCGCGTCCTTGCGTGCGGCCAGCTCCACCGCGCCGATCAGGCCGAAATTGCGGATGTCCACCACATTCGGCAACCCGCGCAGGCTGTGCAGGCGGGTCTGCCAGTACTCGCCCAGCTCGATGGCGCGGTCGAACAGGCCTTCGGCCGCATAGGTGTCCAGCGCCGCCAGCGCGGCCGCGCAGGCCAGCGGGTGGCCTGAATAGGTATAGCCGTGGAACAGCTCGATGGCGCCGGGCGGACCCTGCATGTAGGCGGCGTGGATGGCGTCGGAGACCATCACCGCGCCCATCGGCACCGCGCCGTTGGTGAGGCCCTTGGCCAGGGTGAGCAGGTCGGGGGTGACGCCGAAGCGCTGTGCCGCGAACGCATGGCCAACGCGGCCGAAGCCGGTGATCACCTCGTCGAACACCAGCAGGATGCCGTGCTGGTCGCAGATCTCGCGCAGGCGCTGCAGGTAGCCCGGCGCCGGCAGGATCACCCCGGCCGAACCGGCGATGGGTTCGACGAATACCGCTGCGATGGTCGAGGCGTCGTGCAGCGCGATCAGCCGCTCCAGGTCCTCGGCCAGCTCCGCGCCGTGCCGGGGCAGGCCGGGGGTGAACGCATTGCGTGACAGGTCCAGGGTGTGGCGCAGGAAATCGCTGCCCGCCAGCAACGGACCGAAGCCTTTGCGGTTGTTGGGCAGGCCGCCGATCGACAGGCCGCCGAAGCCGACCCCGTGGTAGGCCTTCTCGCGGCCGATGAAGCGGGTGCGCTGACCCTCGCCGCGCAGGCGGTGGTAGCCGAGCACGATCTTCATCGCCGTATCCACTGCCTCCGAACCGGAATTGGTGAAGAACGCGTGGTTCAGCGGTCCCGGCGCCAGTGCGGCCAGCCGCTGCGCCAGCACGAAGGGCAGGGGCGAGCCCATCTGGAACGGCGGCGCGAAATCCAGCGTGGCGGCCTGCGCCTGGATGGCCTGCACGATGCGCGGCCGTGCATGGCCGGCATTGCAGCACCATAAACCGGCAGCGCCGTCGAGGATCGGGCGGTCGTCCACGTCGTGGTAGTACATGCCCTCGGCACGCACCAGCAGGCGTGGCGCCGCCTTGAACTGACGGTTGGCGGTGAACGGCATCCACCAGGCATCCAGTGCCGCCGGGGCCTGCTGGGACAGCGACGACGGCGGCAATTCGGTGTGCGGCATGGGCGACTCCGTGGGCTCCGGATGCCAACGACTCTATCGCAGTTGCATCACGAAGCGCTGTGAGGGCAGCGGGTATAACGGTGGCCTTTCCGGTCAGTAGTGGAGCCATTCATGGACGCACATTCCAGCCGCGAGACCTGGCAGCAACGCGCCGATGCGCTGGTGCTGGAAGGCCGTGCCTTCATCGACGGGCGTTACGTGGATGCCGCCGACGGGGCGCGGTTCGACTGCATCAGCCCGATCGACGGACGCGTGGTGACGCGGGTGGCCGACTGCGCCGCACAGGACGTGGACCGCGCGGTGGCCGCCGCCCGGCGCAGCTTCGATGGCGGGCAGTGGTCGCGCGCGGCGCCCACGCAGCGCAGGAAGATCCTGCTGCGGCTGGCCGAGCTGGTCGAACAGCACGCCGAGGAGTTGGCGTTGCTGGAAAGCCTGGACATGGGCAAGCCGGTCCGCGATGCCCTGCATGACGACCTGGCCGGCGCGGTGCGCTGCCTGCGCTGGACCGCCGAGGCGGTCGACAAAATCTACGGCGAGATTGCGCCCACCGCGCTGGATACGCTGGGGCTGGTCACCCGCGAACCGGTCGGGGTGGTCGCCGCGATCGTGCCGTGGAACTTCCCGCTGCTGATGGCCACCTGGAAGATCGCCCCCGCCTTGGCGGCCGGCAACTCGGTGCTGCTCAAGCCCTCCGAACGCTCGCCGCTGAGTGCGATCCGGCTGGCCGCGCTGGTGGCCGAGGCGGGCGTGCCGGACGGCGTGTTCAACGTGCTGCCGGGTCACGGCCAGCGCACGGGCGAGCCACTGGCCCTGCACATGGACGTGGATGCGCTGGCGTTCACCGGTTCCACCCAGGTAGGCAAGCACCTGCTGCAGTGCGCCGGGCGCTCCAACCTCAAGCGCACCTGGCTGGAGTGCGGCGGCAAGAGCGCCAACCTGGTGTTCGCCGATGCGCCGGACCTGGACGCCGCCGCCGAGGCGGCGGCGATCGGCATCTTCTACAACCAGGGCGAAGTCTGTACCGCCGCGTCGCGGCTGCTGGTGCAGCGTTCGATCCAAGACGAATTCGTCGCCCGCGTGCTGGCCCATGCGCGCCGCATGCAGCCGGCGCACCCGTTCGAGCCGCAGGCGCCCATGGGGGCGCTGGTCGACAACGCCCATGCCGGGCAGGTGCTGGACTACATCGCCCGCGGGGAGGCCGAAGGCGCGCGGTTGCTGCTGGGTGGCAAGCGGGTGGAGGTGGTGGCCGGTGGCAGCTACCTGCAGCCCACCGTCTTCGACGAGGTCGATGCTGGACACGTGATCGCCCGCGAGGAGATCTTCGGGCCCGTGCTGGCGGTGATGGGCTTCGACCGCGAGGAAGATGCGCTGCGAATGGCCAACGATTCCCCGTACGGTCTGGCGGCGGGACTGTGGACGCGCGACCTCGGCCGCGCGCACCGGGTCGCGCGCCAGCTGCGTGCCGGCAGCGTGTGGGTCAACCAGTGGGATGGGGGCGACATGACCGCGCCGTTCGGCGGCTACAAGCAGTCCGGCATCGGCCGCGACAAGTCGCTGCATGCCTTCGACAAGTACACCGAGCTCAAGGCGACCTGGATCAAATTGTGACCCGGCGTTACCGTTGCTTGTGCAACCATCCCGCCGTGTGGCGCGACCGGCGTGGCAGAATCGGGCAGCTGAATATCCCGTGCGTGAACGATGTCCACTCCTGCCGCTGCAAATGCCGTCAATTCTCCCCGCCGCATCCTGCTGGCCAGCCTGATCGGCACCACCATCGAGTTCTTCGACTTCTACATCTACGCCACGGCGGCGGTGCTGGTGTTCCCGCACCTGTTCTTCCCCGACAGCAGTGACGGTGCCGCACTGCTGCAGTCGCTGGCGACCTTCGCGGTGGCCTTCATCGCCCGGCCGGTCGGTTCGGCGGTGTTCGGCCACTACGGCGACCGCATCGGACGCAAGGCCACGCTGGTGGCGGCGCTGCTGACCATGGGCGTGTCCACGGTAGCGATCGGCCTGTTGCCCACGCATGCCAGCATCGGCCTGGTGGCGCCGGCGCTGCTGGCGCTGTGCCGGTTCGGCCAGGGCCTTGGCCTCGGCGGCGAATGGGGCGGTGCGGTGCTGCTGGCGACGGAAAACGCACCGCCCGGCAAGCGCGCCTGGTACGGCATGTTTCCGCAGTTGGGCGCGCCGCTGGGCTTCCTGCTGTCGGCCGGCATCTTCCTGCTGCTGGGTCGCGCGATGAGCGATGCGGACTTCCTGCAGTGGGGCTGGCGCGTCCCGTTCCTGGCCAGTTCGCTGCTGGTGGCGGTGGGTCTGTGGGTGCGCCTGAACATTCACGAGACCCCGCAGTTCCAGGCGGCGCTGGACCGCAACGAGCGGGTGCGGCTGCCGATGTGGACCGTGTTCCGCCATCACTTCCGCAGCCTGGTGCTGGGCACGCTGGGGGCCTTCGCCACGTTCGTGCTGTTCTACCTGATGACGGTGTTCACCCTGGGCTACGGCACCACCGTGCTGCACTACACGCGCGAGCAGTTCCTGCTGATGCAGATGGTGGGCATCCTGTTCTTCGCCTTGGGCATCCCGCTTTCGGCCATGTACGGCGACCGCTGGGGAACGCGGCGCACGATGATCGTGGCCAGCGGCCTGATCCTGGGCTTCGGCGTGGTGTTCGCGCCCCTGTTCCAGGCCGGCAGCCCGTGGATGGTGCTGGGCTTCCTGTCGCTCGGCCTGTTCCTGATGGGCCTGACCTACGGGCCGTGCGGCACGTTCCTGGCGGAGATCTACCCGGTGCAGGTGCGCTACACCGGTGCCTCGCTGTCGTTCAACCTGGCCGGCATCCTCGGCGCCGCGCCCGCCCCGTATGTGGCGACCTGGCTGGCCGAGCGGTTCGGCCTGGTCGCGGTCGGCTACTACCTGTGCCTGACCGCGGTGGTGACCATCCTCGCGCTGCTGGCGATGGGCCGCCCGGCACGGCTCAGCGGAAGAACCGCTTGAGCGTGCGTCCCAGCCAGCTGCCCTGCTGGTGCTCGCGGGCGAACTGGTTCAGGTGCTGCTTGACGGACTCGGCGTAGGCCTTGTCATCGCCGCGGATGTGGTTGAACAGCCAGCGCGAGAGCATCGTGCGCAGCTCATCGGTGACATCTTCACCGGCCTGGAAACGCAGCCGGTACTCGGCCACGCGCTTGACGAAGATCTCGTGCACCCGCTTGTGCGCGGCGCAGAACGGATAGCCGGCTTCCTCCATCAGCTCTTCCTCGAAGGCGAAGTGCGACATGGTGTAGTCCACCAGTTCGTCGATCACCTCGGCCACCGCCACCTTGTGCAGGCTGGACTGGGCCACATGCAGGTGGTTGAGCATCTCGACGATCCGCATGTGCTGGTGGTCGATGACGTCGATGCCGATGTTCAGGTCGTCTTGCCAGACCAGAAGTGCCATGTCGCGTTCCCTGTGCTTTTCAACTGGGAGCGACTGTAGGCAGGGCAGGGCGCCCGCGCGTTGATCTGGATCAAGGCGCCAGCGCGGGTTCCCGCACCGTAGTGGTCACGCGGGTGCTGTTGACCCGGTTGCGGCCGCCGGCCTTTGCCAGGTAGAGCTGGCGGTCGGCTTCGGAGATCAGCCGGTGCAGCGAGTCGCGCTGCGGGCGCAGGCAGCACAGGCCGATGCTCACCGTCATGCGCAGCGTGGTATGGCCCAGGTCGACCTCCAGCGCGGCGATGCGCTGGCGCAGGATCTCGAAATAGCCGATGGCCTCGTCTTCTTCCAGCCCGGGCACCAGCAGGCAGAACTCTTCGCCGCCGAAGCGTGCGGTGAGGTCCTGGTCGCGTGCATGGTCGGCCACGGCGGCGGCCACCGCGCGCAGCGCGTCGTCGCCCGCCTCGTGGCCATGGGTGTCGTTGATGTGCTTGAAATGATCGATGTCGATCATCGCCACGGCGACCTGCTCGCCGTCCAACTGCAGTTGCGGCAGCTGGCGCTGGCTCTGCTCCAGGAAGCAGCGCCGGTTCGGCAGCCCGGTCAGGAAGTCGCGCGTGGCCAGGTCCTGCAGCGTGCCGATCAGCTCCAGTTGGTCCACGTTCTGCGAGACGCGGCAGAAGAACTCCTCTCGCGAGAACGGCTTGCGCAGGAAGTCGTTGGCGCCGTTCTTGAGGAAGCGCGGAATCAGCGAGGGGTCGGTGTTGCCGGAAATGCCGATCACCGCCACCTTGTCGCGCGAGCGCAGGGTCCGCAGCCGGCGGGTGAATTCCACCCCTTCCATGCCCGGCATTTCCTGGTCGACCACGGCCAGCCGGATCGCCGGATGCGCCTCGATCGCCTTCAGCCCTTCGGCGCCGTCGGCGGCCTCGTAGACATCATGGCCGTACATGCGCAGCAGCGAGGCGGCGTACATGCGCGCGGACATCGAGTCGTCCACCACCAGCGCGGCGATGCGGCGGTTGCGCTCCAGCCGCTGCACCAGCCACACCAGGTAGTCGATGCTGCCCGGGGTGTTCTTCAGCACGTAGTCGATGATCTGCTGCTGCAGCACGCGCTTGCGCAGGTCTTCGTCGTACACCCCGCTGACCACCACCGTACGCAGCCCGCGTGACAGGAAGTATTCCACCACCTTGTCGCGGTCGCCGTCGGCCAGCACCAGCCCGGTCAGGACCAGGAACCAGCCTTCCTCCTCGTCCAGCAGGCGCCCGGCCTCGGCCAGGGTGGTGGCCACCGACACGGGCAGCTCCAGCCGCTGTTCGATGGCTTCCTTGAGCATGCTGGTGAACGTGCGCGAGTTCTCCACCAGCAGGATCCGCTGGGGGAGGGAGTCAGCGGGGTCGCTGTCGAAGGCGCCCTGAAACAGTGCCGGCATGTCGCGTACGCTCGATTTCCGAGAGGGTCGGAAGGAATATCGGCGTCTTCACACGCGACTTTAGGGTCAATGTGCAGATCTGTGAACGGCAACCCCCGAACGTGGCGCAGCCACGCATGGCGTGGCTCTACGGTGTTGATTGACCCAAATCTCAATGGCCCCGTAACAACTCGTAGTGCCACGCCATGCGTGGCAACCGCGCGCAGCGCGGTACAAGCACCCGAAGCCAATGCAACGACGGCACCGAACATGCGACCGACGATTGGACAATCCGAAGCCGCTCGTCAGGCGTTCATGACCCCGGAACGAAACGCAGCCACGCACGGCGTGGCTCTACCCCACCACATCCCGCAGCTTGTACCAGGACATCGCCGCCACCAGCAGTGGCGTGCGCAGCAACTTCCCACCGGGGAACCGCCCATGCGGGATGCGCTCGAATACATCCAGTCGTTCGTTCTGCCCGGCGATGGCCTCGGCGATGATCGCCCCGGCCAGCCCGGTAGCCGCCACGCCGTGCCCTGAAAACCCCTGCGCGAAATACACGTTCGGGGTCAGCCGGCCCCAATGGGGCGCACGGTTGCGGGTGATGTCCACGTAGCCGCCCCACACCTGCTCCATGCCCACATCGGCCAACTGCGGGAACACCTGGTGCATGCGCCGGGTCATTACGCCGCGCAGGTTCGGCGGCGGCAGGGCCGAATAGCTGGCGCGGCCGCCGAACAGCAGCCGGTGGTCGGCACTGAGCTTGAAGTAGTCCAGTGCCCAGCTGACGTCGGCCACGGCCATGTCGTTGCGGATCAGCGCCCGCGCGCGTTCCTCGCCCAGCGGGGCGCTGGCTCCGATGTAGGTGCCCACGGGCATGATCCGGCTCTCCAGTTCCGGCGCGATGCCCTGCAGCCAGGCGTTGCCGGCAATCACCACCTGGTTGGCCGTCACGGTGCCGCTGGCGGTTCGCAGCTGCGGCCGCTCCCCGCGCACCAGTTCGAGGACGGGGCTGGCCTCGTGGATCACCACGCCCAGGCCCTCCGCCCCGCGGGCGAGCCCCTGCGCGTAGGCCAGCGGATGCAGATGGCCACTGGCCGCATCGAACATGGCGCTGCGGTAGCGCGGGCTGTCGAGCTGGCTCTGCAGCTGTTGCCTGTCCCACCACTGCAGTGGGTAGTCATAGCGCTCCACCAGGGTGTCCATGCCCGCGCGCAGCGCACGCTCCTGGCGCGCGTTGATCGGTACGCTGGCATGCCCATCGCGCCAGTCGCAGTCGATGGCGTAGTGCCGAAGGCGATGGCGCAGCAGGGCCATGCCCTCGCGCGAGAAGTCGAACAGCCGGCGTGCATCGGCCTTGCCGACCAGCCGTTCCAGCGTGTCCACCTCGCAGCCGTACCCGACGATGGCTTGCCCGCCATTGCGGCCGGACGCGCCCCAGCCCACGCGATGGGCCTCGAGCACCGTCACCCGGTAGCCGCGCTCGGCCAGCGACAGTGCGGCCGACAGGCCGGTGTAGCCGGCACCGAGCACGCACACGTCGGTGGCGTGGTCGCCGCGCAGCGACGCGCGCAGCGGCGTTTCAGTCACGCTGTCGGCATACCAGCTGGGTGCATGCGCCTGTCCGGCCAGGCTCATCGGGGGCTCGCTCATGCCCACAGCATGCCAGCAACCGGTGTCTAGGACAGGTGCGCCCGCCGTGACGGCGGTTGGTTGCAGCGGTGAGGCGGGCAGGGGTACCGTGCAGGCAGGCCCCGGGCCCTGTCATCCAGAACCCGGTTGCTCACGGTACTTTCCACGTCTTCGGCGATGCTTGTCGCCGTTGCTCCCGCACAGCAGACCTTTCATGGCTACCCGACCGCGTTCGCGCAAAGTTCCCACTCCGTCGCGCAAGGCCGCCGCGCCCTCGCGCAAGGCACCCGCGCGCAAGAAGGCCGTCAAGCCCGTGGCCCAGGAGAGCGCGCTGCTGCGCTGGCTCAAGGAGCGGCACATCACGGAGGTGGAATGCCTGGTGCCGGACATCACCGGCAATGCCCGCGGCAAGATCATCCCCGCCGACAAGTTCTCGCACGACTACGGCACGCGCCTGCCCGAGGGCATCTTTGCCACCACGGTCACCGGCGAGTTCCCGGACGACTACTACGAGCTCACCTCGCCGTCGGACTCGGACATGATCCTGCGGCCCGACCCGGACACGGTGCGCATGGTGCCCTGGGCCACCGATCCCACCGCGCAGGTGATCCACGACTGCTACACCAAGCACGGCGAGCCGCACGAACTGGCGCCGCGCAACGTGCTGCGCCGGGTGCTGGACGCCTACGCCGAGCTGGGCCTGCGCCCGGTGGTGGCACCGGAGCTGGAGTTCTTCCTGGTGCAGAAGAACACCGACCCGGACTTCCCGCTGCTGCCGCCCGCCGGCCGCTCCGGCCGCCCGGAGACGGCGCGGCAGTCGTACTCGATCGATGCGGTCAACGAGTTCGACCCGATCCTCGACCTGATGTACGACTACTGCGACGCGATGAAGCTGGACGTGGACACGCTGATCCACGAATCCGGCGCGGCGCAGCTGGAGGTCAATTTCACCCACGCCAACGCGATGGACCTGGCCGACCAGGTGTTCCTGTTCAAGCGCACCATGCGCGAATCGGCCATGCGCCACGGCGTGTATGCCACGTTCCTGGCCAAGCCGATGGAGACCGAGCCGGGCAGCGCCATGCACATCCACCAGAGCCTGGTGCGGATCAGCGACGGCCACAACGTGTTCAGCGGCGACAACGGTGGCGAGGACTTCAGCCCGCTGTTCGGGCACTACCTGGCCGGCCTGCAGAAGTACGTGCCGGCGGCCATGGCGTTCTTCGCCCCGAACGTGAATTCCTACCGCCGCCTGGTGTTCGGCGAGGTGTCGCCGAGCAACGTGCACTGGGGCTTCGACAACCGCACCTGCGGCTTGCGCGTGCCGCTGGATACCCCGGAAAACATGCGCGTGGAGAGCCGCTTCGCCGGCTCCGACGCCAATCCCTACCTGGCCATGGCGGCCACGCTGGCGGCGGGGCTGCTGGGCATCCGCGAACAGGGCTCGCCCACCGCGCCGATCAGCGGCAGCGCCAAGGAGCTGGGCTACGACCTGCCGCGCTCGCTGGGCGAGGCACTGGACGGGCTGGAACGTTGCCCGGAACTGCGCGAGATGCTGGGCGAGCGTTTCTGCCGCGCCTACGTGTCGGTCAAGCGCAAGGAATACGAGACCTTCTTCCGGGTGATCAGCTCCTGGGAGCGCGAATTCCTGCTGCTGAATGTGTGACCCGCGCGGGGCAGGGCGCTGCGCCGCCCAGCCGCCCGATCAGGCATGGCCGTGAGCGTCGCGTGCTGGGAAAATGGTCGCCTGCCCGTTAGGCTGGCACCGGTCACGCCGGCCCGGCCGGTTCCTCCCCCTCGCACCTGACCTGTTGGAGAGTCCGATGAAGCTGCGAATCCTCACCCTCGGCATTGCCGTCTCGATGCTCAGCGCCTGTGGCGGCGGTGCCAAGCAGGACGACAGCAAGGTGCTGAACGTCTACAACTACAGCGATTACATCGCCGAAGATACCATCCCCAATTTCGAGAAGGCCACCGGCATCAAGGTGACCTACGATGTGTTCGACAGCGATGAGATGGTGGAAACCAAGCTGCTCGCCGGCGGCAGCGGCTACGACGTCGTGGTGCCCACGCTGAACTTCTTCGGCCGCCAGATCCAGGCCGGCGTGTTCCTGCCGCTGGACAAGAGCAAGATCCCGAACCTGGCCAATCTCGACCCGGAGATGATGAAGCGCATCGCGCAGCAGGATCCGGGCAACAAGTACGGCGTGCCGTACATGATCGGCACCACCGGCATCGGCTACAACGTGGAGATGCTCAAGGAGCGTTTCGGCGGCAGCACCGAGATCGCCAACAGCTGGGACCTGATCTTCAAGCCTGAAAACATCGCCAAGATGAAGGATTGCGGGATCACGATCCTGGATACCCCGGCCGACATGATTCCGATCGCGCTGCACTACCTGGGCGAGGATCCGCACAGCCATGATCCGGCGGTGATCCAGAAGGCGGCCGACCTGCTCAAGAGCATCCGTCCGTACGTGCAGAACTTCCACTCTTCGCAGTACGTGGGTTCTCTGGCCAACGGCGGCACCTGCCTGGTGGTGGGCTGGTCCGGCGACATCATCCAGGCCCGCGACCGCGCCGCCGAAGCGGCCAACGGCGTGACCGTGGCCTACTCGATTCCAAAGGAAGGCGCGCCGCAGTGGTTCGACATGCTGGCCATTCCGAAGGATGCCAAGCACCCTGAAGCGGCCTATGCCTTCATCAACTATCTGCTGGACCCGAAGGTCGCGGCCGCCAACACCAACTTCATCCACTACGCCAACCCGGTGGGCGCGGCCACGCCGCTGGTGGATGAGGCGATCCGCACCGACCCGACCATCTACCCGCCGGCCGACGTGGCCGCGAAGATGTTCACCTACTCGATCAACCCGCCGGACGTGGACAAGCTCTACACCCGCCTGTGGACCGAGGTAAAGACGGGTCGCTGAGGCGACGGGTCGAGACACGAACAGAGGGGCCGCCGGTGAAGATCGGCGGCCTTTTTCATGCAACCGCGTTGTGGCGTGCAGGTGCGACAGCGAGGTGGCGCAGGATCGCCGGCAGCAGCTCGGCGGCATCGCGCCCGCCATTGCACAGGAAGTTCGAGCTCGGCCGCTGCAGGTTGTACATGCCGATGAAGAACAGGCCCGGCTGCGCTGACACACCGTAGTCACCCAGCGGATAGCCGCGAGAGTCGAGCACGCCAGGCACATCCAGCCACGGCCACTCCGCCTCGAAGCCGGTGGCGACCACGACGGTGCCGATGCCTGCGGCGTCCAGCCGGAGGCAGCGCGGCGAGGCGTCGGGTTCCCACTCCAGATAGACCTCCTCGGGCAGGTAGCGGGCGTCGTCGGTCGGCACTTCGTCGACCCGGGCGTAGTGCGCATCGGCCATGTCATTCAGGTGCTTGTACTCCGCACGCGTGCCGGCCACGGCGGCGCGGATCTGCGGGCGCACGTCGCGGAAGTGCGCGATGTGGCCGTCCAGCTGTTCCAGCTTGCCGAGCAGCACGATGCCGTCGCGGTGCATCGACAGCAGGCTGATCGAACTGCCCCCGCCGAGCGCGCCGGTGCCGGATACGAGGGGGAATTCGGCGCGCCTCGCCTTCTGCAGCGCACCCGCCACGCCGGCAACCACGTCAGGACGCTCGCGCACATGCCGGTGCAGCAGCCCCTGCATGTCCCACCAGTGCATGGAATCCCGGCCGCGGACCCTTCGGATGTGCGAGTAGCGCTCGGCCATGGACCAGAACACCTCGCGCCCGGCTGCATGCAGGTCCTGCGCGATCTGCGCGCCGGACTGGCCGCCGCCGATGACCAGCACCCCACCCTGGCCAAGCTGCTGCGGGCGCCGATAATCGCGGGAGTGAACCACCTCCAGCCCGGCGGCGGGCGAGAAGAACACCTGTGGCCAGCGCGGCTGTCGGTACTCGCCGGTGGCCACGACCACGCAGCGGGCCTGGAAAGCCCCTTTGCCGGTTTCGACGCGGTAGCCGTTGCCGGCGGCGAACACCCGGCGCACGCCGCAGCCTTCCAGCACGGGCAGCTGTCGCCGTCGTGCGTAGCCGGTGAGCATGTCGATGACCTCCGGCGCGGTGGCGAAACCGGTCGGGTCCGGACCGTCGTATCGATAGCCGGGCAGGGCGGTCAGGAAGTTGGGGGTGTTGAGGCGGAACGAATCCCAGCGGCGGCTCCAACTGGCGCCGATGGTCTCGGCCTCCAGCACCCGATGCGCCACGCCTGCATCGGCCAGCGTGGCACTGAGCGACAGGCCGGAATGCCCGGCGCCGATGATGGCTACATCGAGCTGCAGGGCGTTGGGTGACCGTTCGCTGCCCGTGAGCGGGTTGGTTGCGTCAGTGGCATGCATGGCTCTCTCCTTGCGTTCGTGCGCGTGCGCCGTCCACGCAGATATCGCCTTCCCGCCGCCGCAGCGTCAACGCGATCTCCTCCAGACTGTGACGGGCCGCGTAAGGCGCACACCCGGCTGCGCGCAAGGTGGGGTGCCGATCAAGAAACCGGGCGATTCGCCCCCGCACGTGACCGCAAACGTCAGCGCCGGGTTCGCAACCGGCCCGACGGCCAGCTGCTCAGGGCGCGGCCGTGTCAAGCCGCCTCTGTGCAGCGGCGCATGTTCACCCCCTCTCGGCACGGGCCTGATTAGGTTGGGCGGGGGCGAACCCGTCCCGGCCCCCCCCAAAACCACGATCCGGTATCGCTGCTGTCGCCAACGGCCGCTAAAATGGGCCATCCCCCCGTCCTGACGCCGCTCCTGGAGCCGCTGCCCATGCCATTTGAAGCCAAGCCGGAAGGCGAGGTCGTCCCGGTCCTGGAGCCGGGCTATCTGTCCATCCGCGCGCTGCGCAAGGAGTTCGACGGCTTCGTCGCGCTCGACGATGTGAGCCTGGACGTGAAAAAGGGCGAAATCTTCGCGCTGCTGGGCGGCTCGGGCAGCGGCAAGTCGACCCTGCTGCGCTGCCTGGGCGGATTCGAGACCCCCACCGCCGGCACGATCGATCTGGATGGCCAGCGCATCAACGCGCTGCCGCCGTACCAGCGGCCACTCAACATGATGTTCCAGTCCTACGCGCTGTTTCCGCACATGTCGGTGGAGCAGAACATCGCCTTCGGGCTGAAGCAGGACGGCCTGGCCCGCGACGCGATCCGCCGTCGGGTCGGCGAGATGCTGGAACTGGTGCAGCTGCAGAAGCTGGCCAAGCGCAAGCCGCACCAGTTGTCCGGCGGCCAGCAGCAGCGCGTGGCGCTGGCGCGGTCGCTGGCCAAGGGGCCCAAGCTGCTGCTGCTCGATGAGCCGATGGGCGCGCTGGACAAGAAGCTGCGCTCGCAGATGCAGCTGGAGCTGGTCAACATCATCGAAACCTCGGGCGTGACCTGCGTGATGGTCACCCATGACCAGGAAGAGGCGATGACCATGGCCACCCGCATCGCGGTGATGGACGCGGGCTGGATCCAGCAGGTGGGCAAGCCCGACGAGATCTACGAGCAGCCGGCGAACCGCTTCGTGGCCAGCTTCATCGGCTCGGTCAACCTGTTCGAGGGTGTGATCGACGAGGACCTGCCGGAGTACGTCACCGTGCGTACGCCGCTGTTCCCGGCGCCGATCTACGTCGCGCACGGCATCACCGGGTATGAAGGGCAGCCGGTCGCGTTCGCGCTGCGCCCGGAGAAGGTGATGATCGGCAAGGACGAGCCGGCCGGCGATACCAACAAGGCACAGGGCGTGATCGAGGAGATCGCGTACTTTGGCAGCCATTCGGTGTATCACGTGCGCCTGCCGAGCGGGGCCAAGGTGCTGTCCAACTTCGCCAACTCGCAGCGCTGGGCCAGCGATGGCCTGACCTGGGGCGACAGCGTGTGGGTGCACTGGCGCGACAACGACGGCGTGGTGCTCACCGCATGAACGCGACTGGCTGGAAGCGCTGGCTCCCCGGGACGCGCGGCGGTGTGATCGCCGCGCCGTACCTGTGGCTGCTGCTGTTCTTCGCGGTGCCGTTCGTGATCATCCTGATGATCTCGTTCGCGCGCACCCAGGTCGGCTCGCCGCCGTACACATGGCTGCTGGAATACGTCGACGGCGCGTTCTCGCTCAAGCTCAACCTGGGCAACTACGCGGCGATGGTGAAGGACAGCCAGTACCTGCTGGCCTACCTGAGTTCGATCAAGATCGCGGTGATCGCCACGCTGTTCACGCTGCTGATCGGCTATCCGATGGCGTACGTGATCTCGCGGATGACCCCGGCCGCACGCAACGTGGCGATGATGCTGGTGGTGCTGCCCTCGTGGACCTCGTTCCTGATCCGCGTGTATGCGTGGATCGGCATCCTGGACCGCAACGGCCTGCTCAACCAGCTGCTGCTGAAGATCGGGGTGATCGATGCGCCGCTGCAGATCCTGTACACCCCGACGGCCGCCTACATCGGCATCGTGTACTGCTACCTGCCGTTCATGGTGCTGCCGCTGTATGCCAACCTGGTCAAGCTGGACCACCGCTTGCTGGAAGCCGCCTACGACCTCGGTGCGAAGCCGTGGCAGGCGTTCCTGAAGATCACGCTGCCGCTGTCGCGCACCGGCATCATCGCCGGCTGCATGCTGGTGATGATCCCGGCGGTGGGCGAGTTCGTGATTCCGGAAATGCTCGGCGGCCCGGACACGCTGATGATCGGCCGGGTGCTGTGGGGCGAGTTCTTCAACAACCGCGACTGGCCGACCGCCTCGGCGGTGGCGATCGTGATGCTGGCGCTGCTGCTGGTGCCGATCCTGCTGTTCAACCGGGTGCAGCAGCGTGAGCTGGAAGGGAAGCTGACATGAGCATGGTGCGGCGCAGCCGCTGGCTGGGCTGGACGGTCCTGGGGCTGGGCTTCGCCTTCCTGTACCTGCCGATCCTGCTGCTGATGATCTACTCGTTCAACGCGTCCAAGCTGGCCACCGTGTGGTCGGGCTTCTCCACGCGCTGGTACGGCGAGCTGTTCAACAACCGGCAGATCCTGGATGCGCTGTGGATCAGCCTGAAGGTGGCGTTCTGGACGGCCAGCGCGGCCACCGTGCTGGGCACGATGGCGGCGATGGTGATGACGCGCTTCAAACGCTTCCCGGGCAAGACGCTGTTCGGTGCGCTCATCACCGCGCCGCTGGTGATGCCCGAAGTGATCCTGGGCTTCTCGCTGATGACGCTGCTGGTGGCCATGGGCGGCATTCCGGGCTTCCCCCGCCGCGGCGTGACCAGCATCTGGATCGCGCATGTGACCTTCACCCTGTCGTTCGTGACGGTGGTGGTGTCGTCGCGGCTGCAGGAGCTGGACCGATCGCTGGAAGAGGCGGCGATGGACCTGGGCGCCAGCCGCCTGAAGGTGTTCTTCCAGATCACCCTGCCGATCATCGCGCCGGCGCTGGTCGCCGGCTGGCTGCTGGCGTTCACCCTGTCGCTGGACGACGTGGTGATCGCCAGTTTCGTGGCAGGGCCGAACTCGACCACGCTGCCGATGAAGGTGTTCGCCTCGGTGCGGATGGGCATCAAGCCGGAGATCAACGCGCTGGCCACGCTGATGGTGCTGGCGGTGTCGGTGGCAGCGGTGGTGGGCTGGTTCATCACCTCGCGCAGCGAGAAGCGCCGCCAGCGCGACATGCAGATGGCGCTACAAGACCGGTAGCGCCGGGCTCTGCCCGGCCGCCGTCGGTGCGGTCCACCCCACCGCGACGTTGTGTCGCGGCGCCGTGCGCATCACCGCCATCACCGGCAACACCCGGCTCACAGGGCCGGGCGCAGAATGGGTGCCTGTCTTTCGGAGCACCGCGATGACCGTCGAAATCGTCAACCCCGCCACCGGCCTGGTGGCCTACCGCCACGAGCTGCTCAAGTCTGCCGAGATCGAGCAGCGCCTCGCCGGCGCTGCCACGGCCTTCCCGCTGTGGTCGGCGCGCTCACTGCAGGAGCGCGGCGCGATCCTGCGCGGCATCGCCGCCCAGCTGCGGGCGCGCAAGGACGACCTGCAGCAGGCGATGACCACCGAGATGGGCAAGCTCAAGGGCGAGGCGCTGGCGGAAGTGGAGAAATGCGCGCAGGCCTGCGAGTACTACGCTGACCACGCCGCGGATTACCTCAAGCCCCAGCTGATCGACACCGAGGCCCAGCGCAGCTACGTGCGCTACGAGCCGATCGGCTGCGTATTCGCGGTGATGCCGTGGAATTTCCCGATCTGGCAGGTGTTCCGCTTCCTCGCACCGGCCTTCATGGCCGGCAACGTGGCCCTGCTCAAGCACGCCAGCAACGTGCCGCAGTGCGCCGACCTGATCCTGGCCGTGTGCCGTGACGGTGGGCTGCCCGAGGGCGTGTTCGACGTGCTGCACATCGACAACGACCAGGCCGCCGAGGTACTGCGCGACAAGCGGGTCAAGGCGGTCACGCTGACCGGCAGCGAGCGCGCCGGGCGCTCGATCGCGGCCAACGCGGGCGACCAGCTCAAGAAGTGCGTCATGGAGCTCGGCGGCAGCGATGCCTTCGTGGTGCTCGACGACGCCGACCTGGACAAGACGGTGGCCGCGGCGGTGAAGTCGCGCTTCGACAACAGCGGGCAGACCTGCATCGCGGCCAAGCGCTTCATCGTAGTCGATGCCGTTGCCGATGCGTTCGTCGAGAAGTTCGTGGCCGCCTCGGCGCAGCGGGTGTACGGCGACCCGCAGGACGAGAAGACCACGCTGGCGCCGATGGCGCGTGCCGATCTGCGCGACGAGCTGCACAAGCAGGTGCAGGCCAGCGTCGGCAAGGGGGCGAAGGTAGTGCTTGGCGGCGAGCCGGTGGCCGGTACGCATGCGGGCTATCCGGCGACCATCCTCGACAACGTGACGCCGGGCATGCCGGCCTACGACGAGGAGCTGTTCGGGCCGGTGGCGGCGATCCTGCGCGTCCGCGACGACGATGACGCGCTGCGGGTGGCCAATGACACCACGTTCGGGCTCGGCGGCAGCGTATGGAGCGGCGACCCGGTGCGTGGCGAACGCATCGCCAAGCGGCTGGAATGCGGCGCCGCGTTCGTCAACGCCATCGTCAAGAGCGATGTACGGCTGCCGTTCGGCGGCAGCAAGCGCTCGGGGTTCGGCCGCGAACTGGCCGACCACGGCATCCACGAGTTCATGAACATCAAAACCGTCTACGTCGCCTGAGGCGCGGCACGACCAACGGTCGTGCCCTACCCACGAGGTCGCAACGGTCGTTCCGTACCGGGCAGATATCGACCCGGGTCCGGTAGGTGACCACCGTTGGTGGTCACGCCGTTACAGCCACCGCACGCGCTTGAACAACCGATACAGGCCCACGCAGATCGCGCCTACCCCGATGATCATCGCGGGATAGGCCCACGGCTTGTCCAGCTCGGGCATGTGGCTGAAGTTCATGCCGTACCAGCTGGTGATCAGGGTCGGTGCGGCCAGCAGCGCGGCCCACGCACCGAGGCGCTTGACCGTTTCGCCCTGGGCCAGCGTCACCAGCGAGAGGTTCACGCTCAACGCCGTGCCCAGCATCTCGCGCAGCGTGTCGATCACATCGCTGATGCGCACCGCATGGTCGTGCACGTCGCGCAGGTACAGCTTCACTTCCTCGGGTACCAGCTCGCCCTGGTAGCGCTTGATCTGCGCCAGCATGTCCTGCAGCGGTGCGACCGCCATGCGCATCTTGTTGAGCTCGCGCTTGAGCTCGTACAGGCGCACCACGGTGTGGCGCTTGTAGCTGTCGGAGAAGATGTCCTTCTCCAGCAGCTCCAGCGTGTCGCGGTAGCGCTGGGTGATGGGCAGGTAGTTGTCGACCACGAAATCCAGCACGGCGTACAGGCAGTAGGACGGCCCCATCCGGCGCAGCAGCTCGGGCTCGCGTTCCACCCGCGCACGCGGCGCGGCATAGGAAAGCGAGGCACCATGCCGCACCGTGACCAGGAAGCGCGGGCCGAGGAAGGCGTGGGTCTCGCCGTACTCGATGCGCTCGTTCACCATCTGCGCGGTGGTGACCACGGCGAACAGCGAATTGCCGTAGGCCTCCACCTTGGGCCGCTGGTGCGCGTTGCGCGCGTCTTCGATGGCCAGCGAGTGCAGGCAGAATTCTTCCTGGAGCTTGAGCAGCACGCTGTCGGCGGGCTCGTACAGGCCCACCCAGACGAAGCCGTTGCCGCTCTCGATCACATCGCTGATCGCGTCCAGGCTGATGTCGTGGCGCTTGCCTTGGTCGTCGTAGTGAACGCAGTTGATGACGCAGGGCGGATTGGCGGTGGCAGTCTTTTCCATGGGCGGCATCCTGCGTCAGCGACCCGTGACGGGCGGGTCACGACGGCCCAGCACCCAGGCCAGGGCGACGTGCAGCGGCAGCAGCAGCACGATCCACTGCAGGTTCACCTGCGCCTGCAGGCTGAGCCAGTGCAGCACCAGCCCGAGCAGGGAAAGCACGGCTACCGCCCACAGGGTCCAGCGGAACCAGGCCCGCGGCACGCGTCCACGCAGCAGCGTGACCGCGCCGGGAAGCAACAGCAGGCACAGCGGCGAGAGCTGCAGCAGGTTGCGGTTGGCCCAGGCGGCCTGGTGGGCGCTGAAGCCCCACAGGAAGGTCAGCAGCGCACCGGCGATACCGCAGAACAGCCACAGCGGCAGCGCCAGCCCGCCCAGCAGTCGGCGCCGGCGTCGCAGGGCCAGCACGCCAGCGGCCAGCACCAGCCCGCACAGCAGCCACGGCCACCAGTGGCGCGCCGATTCCGGCGGCTCCGGGGCAACCCGGTGCGGCAACAGTTCCTGTTCAGCCTGTACCAGCGGCCGGCCGTCGCTGTTGCGTGCCTGGCGCAGCGCATCGGCCAGCCGCATCGGCACGAAGGCTTCCTGCCAGCGCGACAGCGGCTGGTCGGCGAACGGGCCGAGCCCGATGTCGAAGCCCAGCCACATCCACGGCGCGGGCGAGGCCAGGCGCACCGATTCGCTGCGGTAGGTGTTGCCACGCGAGCGTCCGGACAGCTGCGAATGCAGGCCGCCGCCGAGTGCGCCATCGATCGCGTCGCGGACCATGGTGGCGCAGTTGGCGGTGTAGTAGTCGTAGCGGTAGCGGGCGTTTTCCGGCTTGGCGCGCTCGGCCAGCGAGGCGGCCAGGGTGCGCGCCTGCGCCGGGCTGAGGTCCAGCCACTGCAGGTTGGCGCCGCGACCGCTCTCACGGTAGTACGACAGGTCCTGCTCCAGCGGCAGCGCCACCAGGTAGTACATCATCTCGCCGCGGATGAAACGACCGATGAAGTCCGGCTCGGACGGGTCGAAGTAGCCGAAGTTGTACGAGGTGGCCTGGCCGCTGACCGGGTCCTGGACCACGATCGCGTCGTGCCCGAAGCGCTCGAAGAAGATCGAGCCGGGCTGCATCGTGACGATGCCTATCCGCGGCGCAGGGGCCTCGGCCGGCGCCGACGGTACTGCGGCAGGGGCGGGCTCGGGGCTGGCCAGCGCCGCCACGGGCAGGCTGGACAGGCCGCACAGGACCAGGAGGAACAACAGGCGGCACAACGGCCACCGCATCAGCAGGGGCCGCATGGCGTGACTCAATCCTCGTGGTTCGTGTCGGGCGGCAGCACCGTCACGTGGAAGGCCTGCACGCGGCGCGCATCGGCGCGCGCCACCCGGAACACGAAGCGGTCCAGGGTCAGCTCGTCGCCGGTTTCGGGCAGGTGCCCGATCGCCTCGGTGACCAGGCCACCAATGGTGTCGTAGTCGTCATCGGGGAACGTGGCGCCGAAGCGCTCGTTGAAGTCCTCGATGGGGGTCAGCGCGTCGACCACGTACTGGCCGTCGGCCTGGATCGCGATCTGCGCGGTGTGGTCCTCGGCCTCGTCATGCTCGTCGTCGATCTCGCCGACGATCTGCTCCAGCACGTCCTCGATGGTGACCAGGCCGGCAACACCGCCGTACTCGTCCACCACGATGGCCATGTGGTTGCGCGACAGGCGGAACTCCTTGAGCAGCACGTTGAGCTTCTTCGCCTCGGGAATCAGCACCGCCGGGCGCAGCAGCTCGCGTACGTTGGCCGGCCCGTTGTCGGCGACCACGCCGCGCAGCAGGTCCTTGGCCAGCAGGATGCCAAGGATGTCGTCCTTGTTGTCGCCGTGTACGGGGAAGCGCGAATGGCCGGATTCGACCACCTGCTTCATCAGTTCAAGGAAGGGCGCTTCCACCGGGAGCGAGACCATCTGCGAGCGCGAGATCATCACGTCGCCGACGGTGAGCTCGGCCACCGAGATCGCGCCTTCCATCATCCGCAGCGTATCGGCGGCGATGAGGCCGTCGTCGTGCGCGGTGTGCAGTACCGCCACCAGCTCGTCGCGGGTGTGGGGTTCGCCGGAGAAGGCAGAGGTCAGGCGTTCAAGCCAGCTGCGCTTCTTCTCATTTTGCTCCGCGATGGAGCCACTACTGTCGTCGTCAGACATCTCTGGAAAAAAGGCACCCGGCGAGCCGGGCGTTGGCCCCAGTCTATCAGGATGCGGGCCGCTGTCAGCGCCTGTCCGGCGGGGTATTCACGGACGGGGGCAGCGGGGCGGCCGGTGCCGGCGGGGCGTCGTCCGGGAGCTCCTCCTCGGCCGGCAGGTCCAGGCTGTAGGTGCAGCCGGCCAGGGTCTTGCCCGGGTGGCTCTTGACCGTGGACAGGCCGAGGACGATCGATTCGATCATCGGCTCGCCGGTGCGCGGGTCGGTGACGTCGCGGCTGACCACCTCGCGCCCGGCCATGAACTTGTCCGGGTTGTCCACGCCGTCCTCCAGCGCCAGCGCCTTGGCCAGCGGGCGCGGGTCGGCCAGGTCCAGGATCGCCATGATGCTGGCGCCGGACACGGCCACGTATTCGGTGCGCTGGCCGAACACCGTCACCGGCGCGGCCAGGCGGAACTCGCTCATGAACTGGTTGCTCTGCGGCAACGGCTGCAGCCCGTTGGCCACGGCCTTGAGCGGGTCGGCCACGACCGGGGCCACGGCGTCGTAGTCGGCCACGCGCTGGCGGCATTCGATCAGCGCGGTGATATCCAGCGGTGCGGCGGCGGCCAGGGCCGGGCTGCAGAGCAGGGCGAGCAGGGTCAGGCAGGCGGGGCGCAGCAGGGACATGCGGAAGGCATCCATCAAGGGGGAGCGCGCTCAGCGCTCGCCGGCGTAGGGGTCGTCGATGCCGAGCTCGGCCAGGATGTCGCGCTCGAGCTGCTCCATGGCCTCGGCTTCCTTGTCGTCTTCGTGGTCCCAGCCCAGCAGGTGCAGCACCCCGTGCACGGTCAGGTGCGCGTAGTGCGCATTGAGCGCCTTGGCCTGTTCCTCCGCCTCGGCGGCCACCACCGGCGCACAGATCACCAGGTCGCCCAGCAGCGGGAACTTGACGCCCTTGGGCAGGCCCTCGGGCAGCTCGGCCGGGAAGCTGAGCACATTGGTGGCGTAGTCCTTGCCACGGTAGTGCCGGTTCAGCGACTGGCCTTCCTTTGCGTCGACCACGCGGATCGCCAGGTCGGCTTCGCGGATGCGGCCCTTGAGCGCGGCGCCCACCCACTTGCGGAAACTCACCGCCGACGGCAACCCGGCGCGGGGCAGGGCGTAGCTGACGGCGACATCGAGTCGAATGGGGCCTTTGGTCATGGCAGTTCCGGTGTATCAATAAGTGAGGTGGGGGGGCGACACGCAATGCGTGTCTCAAGGGGGTGCCGGATGGCGACATCACGCGTCCGGCTTGACCTGCTGCAGGTCGCGGCGATCGTAGGCGCTGACGATGCGCGCCACCAGCGGATGGCGGACCACGTCGCGCGCCTCGAAGAAGGTGAAGCTCACCCCGTCCACGTCGCGCAGCACCTCGATGGCATCGCGCAGCCCGGACTTCACGTGCTTGGGCAGGTCGGTCTGGGTGAGGTCGCCGGTGACCACGGCGGTGGAGCCGAAGCCCAGCCGGGTCAGGAACATCTTCATCTGTTCGACGGTGGTGTTCTGTGCCTCGTCCAGGATCACGTACGCATCGTTGAGCGTGCGCCCGCGCATATAGGCCAGCGGCGCGATCTCGATGACGTTCTTCTCCAGCAGCTTGATCACCTTTTCCACGCCCAGCATTTCGTACAGGGCGTCATACAGCGGGCGCAGGTAGGGGTCGACCTTCTGGCTCAGGTCGCCCGGCAGGAAGCCCAGCTTTTCGCCGGCTTCCACCGCCGGGCGCACCAGGATCAACCGCTGCACGCGCGATTCGTTGAGCGCATCCACGGCGCTGGCCACGGCCAGGAAGGTCTTGCCGGTGCCGGCCGGGCCGATCCCGAAGTTGATGTCGTGGGTGGTGATCTGGTGCAGGTAGCGGGCCTGGTTGGCGCCGCGCCCGCGCACCGTGCCGCGCTTGACCTTGATGGCCACTTCCTGGGCTTCGTAGCTGCGCTCCACCAGGTGCTCCACGTTGGCCTGGTTCAGCCGCAGGTGGATGGCGTGGCTGTCGAACGCCGCTTCGCCCGCTTCGATGTACAGGGCTTCGATGAGCTTCTGCGCTTCCTCGGCCACGACCGCCGGGCCGGTCACGCGGAACACGTGCCCGCGGTTGGCGATTTCCACGCCGAGCTTGAGTTCGATCTGGCGCAGGTGCTCGTCGAAGGGGCCGGCCAGGTTGGCCAGGCGTTCGTTGTCTTCCGGGGCCAGGGTGAAGTCGCGATGTGCCAGTGCTGTCATTGCGTCCGGCGGCCGCGGTCGCAACGACCGTGCCGCGAGCTTGGGAAAGGAAGCACAGGGTAGCGCGCGCACCCGGGCGCCGCCACAGCCGCCGGCCGCGCGGCGCTTTTCCACAGCGGCTGTGCAGCGACGGTGCAGCAACCTGTGGATAGTCGGCGCCGGCCCTAGTGCCGCAACGGTTCGGCAGCAGTGGTCAAAAAAGCGTCAAGACCGCCGAGGTTTTCCACACGCGCTGTGGGCGGTTGCGGGAGAAACATGTGGATAAGCCGCCGCACCCCAATGCCCGCAACGGTTGCGCGGCCGTGATCATTTCATGACCACGGCAGCTACGGTCTGACCAGCCCTTCACGCCTGTGTGCGCAAGGTGACGGCTCCCGCCACCGCGACCTTCCCGCCGGAGTCGATCCGATGTCCGCAGCCAACAACCGGTTCGTGCAGGGGCTGCGGCGTACGGTCGCGCTGGGAGGTGTGGCGTTGCTGGCAGGTGGCTGCAACCCCGCGGTTGAGCCGGCGCTGGGAACGCTGGAATGGGACCGCGTCACCGTGCCGGCGCCCGCCGCGGAAACCATCGTCGCGGTGCAGGTGCAGGAGGGCCAGCAGGTAGCCGCCGGCACGGCGTTGCTGCAGTTGGAACCGACCCGCACGGCGGCCCAGTTGCAGGCGCTGGACGCGCAGACCCGCCAGGCCGGCGAGGCCCTGCTGGAACTGCAGCAGGGTCCGCGCCGGGAGGACATCGACCAGGCCCGGGCCACGCTGGCCTCGGCGCGCGCGCAGGCGGTCGATGCCGCGGCGTACTACGCGCGGTTGCAGCCCCTCGGGCGCCAGCAACTGGTGGCGGCGGCCGACGTCGACCGTGCGCGGGCGGCGTCGGGCAGCGCGCAGGGCACCGTGCGCGCCGCCGAGCAGGCACTGCTGGCGCTGGAGCATGGCACCCGCGTCGAACAGGTCGCGCAGGGCCAGGCCGCGCTGCAGGCCGCCCAGGCCCAGGCCGCCGCGCAGGCGGTGACGCTGCGCAAGCTCGATCTGGTCGCGCCGCGCGCCGGCCGTGTCGACGCGCTGCCCTACAAGCTCGGCGATCAGGCCCCGGTGGGAGCGCCGCTGGTGGTGTTGCTGGTCGGCGAGCGTCCCTATGCGCGGGTGTACCTGGCGCAGCCGCTACGGCTGCAGGTCCGGGTCGGTCAGGCGGCCCGGGTGTTCCTTCAAGGGCGCGAGGGCAGCCTGCCCGGACATGTGCGCAGCATCCGCAGCGACCCCGCCTTTACCCCGTATTACGCGCTCAGCGGCAATGACGTGTCGCGGCTGAGCTGGCTGGCCGAGGTGGAGCTGGATCCTGGCGACCCGCCGGCACGGATGGCCGACCTGCCGGCCGGTGTACCGGTGCGGGTCGAGTTTTGAACGCGGTGGCGCCGGCAGCGCCCACAGAGGCGCCGGAAACCGACCTGGCGATCCGTGCGCGCGGGCTGACCAAGCGCTTCGGCGCGCTGGTCGCGGTCGACCATGTCGATCTGAGCGTGCCGCGCGCCAACGTGTATGGCTTCCTTGGCCCGAACGGCTCGGGCAAGTCCACGACCATCCGCATGCTGTGCGGGCTGCTCACGCCCAGCGAGGGCGAAATCGATGTGCTTGGCCTGCGCATCCCCGAGCAGGCCGAGGCGCTGCGGCGGCGCATCGGTTACATGACCCAGCGCTTTTCGTTGTTCGAGGACCTCACCGTGCGCGAGAACCTGGAGTTTCTCGCCGCGGTGCAGGACATCCCGCGCGCGAAGGCGGCGCATCGCATCGACACGCTGCTCGAGCAGTACCATTTCCAGGACCGCCAGAAGCAGCTGGCCGGCACCATGAGCGGTGGCCAGAAGCAGCGCCTGGCGCTGGCCGGTGCGGTGATCCAGGAGCCGGAACTGTTGTTCCTGGATGAGCCGACCAGCGCGGTGGACCCGGAATCGCGCCGCGACTTCTGGGAAAAACTGTTCGACCTGGCCGATGCGGGCACGACGCTGCTGGTGTCCACCCACTACATGGACGAAGCCGAGCGCTGCCACCGGCTGGCCATTCTGGATCGCGGCGTGCTGGTCGCCGACGGCAGTCCGGCCGAGCTGACGGCCGCGTTGCAGGAGCGCACCCTGGAGGTGCACGCGACGCAGCCGCGCCAGGCCCAGCGCACGCTGACGGCGGTGCCGGGCGTGCTCAGCGTGGCGCAGATCGGCAACACGCTGCGGGTGCTGCTGGACCGCGCCGACGATGCCGAGGATCGCCTGCAGCGGGCGCTGCGCGCGGCGGGGCAGGGCGCGGAGGTGGTGCGCAGCGTGCCCAATCTCGAGGATGTATTCGTGTCCGCCACGCGCGGCCGCGACGCGCCCGATCGCGGGGCCGCGGCATGAACCTGCGCCGGCTCTGGGCGATCGTGTTGAAGGAGCTGCGCCAGATGCGCCGCGACCGGGTCACCCTGGCCATGATCGTCGGCATCCCGGTGATGCAGCTGGTGCTGTTTGGGTACGCCATCAACCTCAACCTGCGCCACCTGGACACCGGCATCGCCGACCAGGCCGGCACCTCGGCCTCGCGTGCGCTGTTGATGGACATGGTCGCCACCGGCGTGATCACGCCGACCCTGCATGCGGACACGCCCGAGCAGCTGATGGCGGCGCTGCGCCGGGGAAAGATCAGCGTCGGCATCGTGATTCCCGCCGATTTCGAGCGCCGCCGGTTCGATGGCCGCGAGGCGGTGCAGGTGCTGGTGGATGGCAGCGACACGGTGGTGCAGAGCGCGGCGGTGCAGCTGGCGCAGGTGCCGCTCAACAGCCAGCCGCTCAGCAACGACCGCCCCCTGCGCGCCAGTCCGTCCGGCGCCGCCGGGCAGATCGGCGTGGTGGCGTTCTACAACCCCGAGCGGCGCTCGGCGGTCAACATCGTGCCCGGCCTGATCGGCATCATCCTGACCATGACCATGGTGATGTTCACCGCCGTGGCGATCGTGCGCGAACGCGAGCGCGGCAACATGGAACTGCTGATCGCCACGCCATTGAGCCGCAGCGAGCTGATGGTGGGCAAGGTGCTGCCGTACGCGGCGATCGGCCTGATCCAGACCACCCTGGTGCTGGTGCTGGGCATGTGGCTGTTCGACGTGCCGGTGCGCGGCAGCGTGCTGGATGTCTACCTGGCGGCGATGCTGCTGATCACCGCCAACCTGTCGCTGGGCCTGCTGATCTCGACCAAGGCGCAATCGCAGTTCCAGGCCATGCAGATGACGATGTTCGTGTTCCTGCCGTCGATCCTGCTGTCCGGTTTCATGTTCCCGTTCGCGGGCATGCCGCGCGTCGTGCAGTGGCTGGCCGAGGTGCTGCCGCTGACCCATTTCCTGCGACTGGTGCGCGGCATCATGCTGCGCGGCGCGCGCTGGTGGGAGCTGTGGCCGGAAGTGCTGGCGTTGCTGGCCTTCATCGCGGTGATGATGACCCTGGCCATTGCGCGGTTCCGCAAACGGTTGGATTGATCAGACGACGACCAACCGCCCGCGCAATGAATTGCTGTACGCCTCGGTGATCTCCACATCGACCAGCTCGCCGACCAACCGCGCCTGCCCCGGGAAATTCACCGAACGCATGTTCTCGGTCTTGCCGGTCAGTTCGTTCGGGTCGCGGCGGGACGGGCCTTCCACCAGCACCGTCTGCACGGTGCCGACCATGCCGTGGGAAATCGCCGCGGCCTGTTCGTTGATGCGTGCCTGCAGCCGCGCCAGCCGCGCATGCTTCTCGGCGTCGCTGATCGTGTCTTCCAGGTCGGCCGCCGGCGTGCCCGGGCGACGCGAATAGATGAAGGAGAAGCTGTGGTCGAAGCCGATGTCCTCGATCAGCTTCATCGTCTTCTCGAAGTCCGCCTCGGTCTCGCCGGGGAAACCGACGATGAAGTCCGAGCTGATCGAAATGTCCGGGCGCACCGCGCGCAGTTTGCGGATCTTGGCCTTGAACTCCAGCGCGGTATAGCCGCGCTTCATGGCCGACAGCACCCGGTCGCTGCCCGCCTGTACGGGCAGGTGCAGGAAGTTGGCGAGCTGCGGCACGTCGCGGAAGGCATCCACCAGCGAATCGCTGAACTCCAGCGGGTGCGAGGTGGTAAAGCGGATGCGGTCCACCCCGTCGATCTCGGCGATGGTGCGGATCAACAGGCCGAGGTCGGCGTGTTCGCCTTCGCCATACGGGCCACGGTAGGCATTGACGTTCTGGCCGAGCAGGTTGATCTCGCGCACGCCCTGCGCGGCCAGCTGCGCCACTTCCACCACCACGTCCTCGAACGGGCGGCTGACTTCGGTGCCGCGGGTGTAGGGCACCACGCAGAACGAGCAGTACTTGGAGCAGCCTTCCATGATCGACACGAAGGCCGAGCCGCCCTCGGCGCGGGGTTCGGGCAGGCGGTCGAACTTCTCGATTTCCGGGAAGCTGATGTCGACCTGCGATTTGCCCGACTCGCGCCGCTGCCGGATCAGCTCCGGCAGGCGATGCAGGGTCTGCGGGCCGAACACCAGGTCCACGTGCGGGGCGCGCTTGATGATCGCTTCGCCCTCCTGCGAGGCCACGCAGCCGCCCACGCCGATGATCACGCCACGGCCGTTGTTCTTCAGCGCCTTCCAGTAGCCGAGCTGGCTGAACACCTTCTCCTGCGCCTTCTCGCGGATCGAGCAGGTGTTCATCAGCAGCACATCGGCCTCGGCCGGGTCGTCGGTGAGCTCCAGGCCCTCCTCGGCGGCGAGCACGTCGGCCATCTTGGACGAGTCGTACTCGTTCATCTGGCACCCGTGGGTCTTGATGTACAGCTTGCCGCGCACGGGGCCGGCCACCTGCGGCCGGGTGCCGGGCAGGGGCAGCAGGTCGGGGCGGGGCGAGGCGGTGTCAGGGGGGGCGGGCACGGGGGTGCCGGCCGAGGTCGGCAGGGTCGAAGCTGGCGTCCCGGTCATGGCGCTTATTCCAGTCGGGTGGGCGGGCAGGCAGCCCTGGAGGGCTGCGGATAGCCGCCCATTGTAGCGCGGTCGGCAGGGCAGCCACGCAGGGCGTGGCTCTACCACCGGGGGGCGTGGCGTTCACACGGCCGGTAGAGCCACGCCATGCGTGGCTGCCGTCAGGTGCACCAATCCGCGACGGGGAACACGGTCCGGTGTGGGGGACGCGTCAAAGGCTTGGCAAGGGCGCGCGAAACAGGGACACTCCGCCCCATGAAGGGGATCTTGGGGATCGCTGCGCTGGCCTTGGCTGCGCTGACCGCATTGCCGGCCAGTGCGGGCACGCTGTACAAGTGTGTCGGCGCCGACGGCATCCCCAGCTATGTCAGCAAGCGGGTCTCCGGCGCCAGCTGCAGCGTGGTCAGCAATTACCGGCCCGACCGCAATGCGCCCCGGCGCTATATTCCCCCGCCGGCGCCTGCGCCGGTCGCCACGCCTTCCGCCGTCGCCGCGACCGTGGCAGCCCCGGCGCCCGCCGATGGCGCCGCAGGCAGCACCGCACTCGCCCCCACCCCGGCACCCGCCCAGGCTGCCACCGTGTTGACCGCCGCCCCGGCGCCGGCAGCGCGCACCGGCAAGGCCGGCCGGGTGGTCAGCGGGCAGGTCTACTCCTATATGAAGGATGGGGTGCGCCACTACACCAGCAGCCGTCCGGCGCAGCTGGCCAGCCTGGGCCAGGTCCGCACCATCCATTACAGCTTCATCGAGCGCTGCTACGCGTGCGGCGCCAATCCCGGCGTGAACTTCGGCTCGGTGAGGCTCAATACGACTGCCTTCCAGAGCGAGATCGCCGCCGCCGCGCGCGAGTTCGGCGTCGAAGAAGCGGTCGTACGCGCCATCATCCATGCCGAATCGGCCTACAACCCCACCGCGCTCAGCCGCGCCGGCGCTCAGGGCCTGATGCAGTTGATGCCGCCGACCGCGCGGCGCTTCGGCGTGACCGACTCGTACGATGCCGCGCAGAACATCCGCGGCGGCGTGCAGTACCTGTCGTGGCTGCTCAAGCGGTTCAACGGCAACCTCACCCTGGCGGCCGCCGGCTACAACGCAGGCGAGGGCGCGGTCGACCGCCACGGCGGCGTGCCGCCCTACAGCGAGACCCAGTACTACGTGAAGCGCGTCGCGCTGCTCGCGGACCGCTACCGGGGTGCTACTGCGTCATCGCAATAAGCCCGACTCGCCTGCGCGGCAGGCACGCACGCGACCACCATTGTGTCGCCGAGTCAGGTTCCGCTATAGTCGATCAGGATTCATTGTGGACTGGCCCCCACCGGTCTACTGGCAGCCTCAAGCTACCTAAATCAATATCGGAGTGCCGGATGGCCAACGATGGGGTAAACGATCCAGTCAACACTGGACGTCGACGATTTCTTTCAGCAACCACCGCAGTTGTGGGCGCAGTCGGCGTCGGTTTCGCAGCAGTTCCGTTCATCAAGTCCTGGAATCCCAGTGCCCGCGCCAAACTGGCCGGTGCGCCCGTGCTTGCCGATATCAGCGCGCTCCAGGAGGGCCAGCGTCTGGTCATGGAGTGGCGTGGACAGCCGATCTGGATCGTCAAACGCTCCAAGGCGATCCTCGAGGCCCTGCACGGGCTGGACGGACGCCTGAAGGATCCCGAGTCCACCGTGGTGGACCAGCAGCCGGCCTACGTGCTCAAGCAGAATCCCGAATTCCGCTCGATCCGATCCGAGATCTCGGTCTTGGTCGGGCTGTGCACCCATCTGGGCTGTTCGCCGGAAATGGTCGGCGAAATCCGCCCCGAGCCGTTCGACCCCCAGTGGAAGGGCGGCTACTTCTGCCCCTGCCACAAGTCGCGTTTCGACATGTCCGGTCGCGTGTTCCAGGATGTTCCGGCGCCGATCAACCTGCTGGTGCCGCCGCACCATTATCAGGACGACAACACCATCATCATCGGCGTTGATCCGCAGGGGGCGGCTTGATCATGGCCAATATCCTTTCCCGCACCGCCACCGGCGTGGCCGACTGGGTCAACGCACGCGCCCCCGGCCTGATGCCGGTGTATCGCAAGCACGTGAGCGAGTACTACGCGCCGAAGAACTTCAACCTCTGGTACTACTTCGGTTCGCTGGCGCTGCTGATCCTGGTCAACCAGATCGTGACCGGCATCTTCCTCACGATGCACTACAAGACCAGTGCACTGGAGGCCTTCAACTCCGTCGAATACATCATGCGTGATGTGGAGTGGGGCTGGCTGATCCGCTACATGCACTCCACCGGGGCCTCGCTGTTCTTCATCGTGGTCTACCTGCACATGTTCCGCGGCCTGATGTACGGCAGTTACCAGAAGCCGCGCGAGCTGGTGTGGATCCTGGGCATGCTGATCTACCTGGTGCTGATGGCCGAAGCCTTCATGGGCTACGTGCTGCCATGGGGCCAGATGTCGTTCTGGGGCGCGAAGGTGATCATCTCGCTGTTCGGCGCCATTCCGGTGATCGGCAACGGGCTGACCGAATGGATCATGGGCGACTACCTGCCCAGCGATGCCACCCTCAACCGCTTCTTCGCGCTGCATGTCATCGCGCTGCCGCTGGTGATCCTGCTGCTGGTCGTGCTGCACCTGGGTGCACTGCACGAGGTGGGGTCGAACAACCCCGACGGCGTGGAGATCAAGAAGGGCCCGAAGGGCAACCGCTGGTCTGCCACCGCACCGACCGACGGCATTCCCTTCCATCCGTACTACACGCTCAAGGACGGCGTGGGTGCCGGGTTCCTGCTGATCATCGCCGCCTTCATCATCTTCTTCGCACCGGGCTTCGGCGGGCTGTTCCTGGAGCACGACAACTTCACCGAGGCCAACCGCCTGGTCACGCCCGAGCACATCAAGCCGGTGTGGTACTACACGCCGTACTACGCCATGTTGCGCGTGGTGCCCAACAAGCTCGGCGGCGTGCTGGTGATGTTCTCGGCCATCGCGATCCTGTTCCTGGTGCCTTGGCTCGACCGGGCGCGGGTGAAGTCCTACCGCTACCGCGGCTGGCTGTCGCGCGCGCTGCTGGGCGTGTTCGCGGTGTGCTTCGTCTGGCTCGGGGTGATCGGTTCCGGTCCCGGTACCGACGTGCATGAAACCTACATCGGGCGCGTGCTGACCTTCCTCTACTTCGCCTTCTTCATCACCATGCCGCTATGGACCAAGCTGGACAGGACCTTGCCGGTACCGGACCGGGTGACCACGCATGACTGACCACTGGATTGTCCGGCTGGCCTGCGCGGCCGCCCTGATGTTCGCCAGCGCCGTGGCCGGGGCCGCCGAAGGCGGCAAGACCCTGCAGGCGGGCAACGACCTGGGTGACCGCGGCTCGCTGCAGCGCGGCGCGCAGCTCTACATGAATTACTGCTCAGGCTGCCACGCGCTCAAGTACCTGCGCTATTCAAGCATGGCCGAAGACCTGGGGCTGAGCGAAGAAGAGGTCATGAACAACCTCAACTTCAGCGGCGTGCCGATCGGCGAGCCGGTGCCGGTGACGATGCCCAAGGCGCAGGCGGAGAAGTGGTTCGGCAAGATGCCGCCGGACCTGAGCCTGATTGCGCGGGTACGCGGCAGCGACTGGATCTATACCTACCTCAAGTCGTTCTACCTCGACCCGAGCCGGCCACTGGGCTGGAACAACACGCTGTTCCCGAATGCCTCCATGCCCAACCCGCTGTGGGAGATGCAGGGCCTGCAGCACCCGGTGCTCGGCAAGCCGGAAACGGCCGGTGCCGACGCGCCGGTGATCGGCCTGAAGCTGGCCGAGCCGGGCACGCTTGCTCCTGCGCAGTACGACCAGGCGGTGCGTGACATCACCAACTTCCTGGAATACGCGGGCGAGCCGGCGGCGTTGAAGCGGGAGAAGCTGGGCGTATGGGTGATCCTGTTCCTGGCCCTGCTGACCTTCCTGGCGTATCTGTTGAAGAAAGAGTACTGGAAGGACGTGCACTGAGGTCGCCGAATGGCCTATTGGCTTTTGTGAGGCTCAGTTGCACACTCGGGTACTGTGACGACCGTCGGCAATGGGCCGGCGGCGCCGACGCGGCCGGCGGATATCGGTCGCTGGAGAGCCTTTGATGGCGGCGAGCGTACGCATGCGGAATACCCTGACGCTGTTTTCCTCGAACGACGACGTGCTGTGCCATCGCGTGCGCCTGGTGCTTGCTGCCAAGGGCGTTACCTATGACTTCGTCCCGGTCGACCCGCAGAACCCGCCCGAGGATCTGATCGACCTCAATCCGTACCACTCGGTGCCCACGCTGGTGGAACGCGAGCTGGTGCTGTACGCGGCGTCGGTGGTCAGCGAGTACCTGGACGAGCGCTACCCGCATCCGCCGTTGATGCCGGTCGACCCGCTGTCACGCGCGCGCATCCGCCTGGCCATGCTGCGCATCGAACACGATTGGGTGCCGCAGGTGCAGGCCATCCAGCTGGGCAACAAGGCCCAGGCCGAAGCCGGGCGCAAGCGCCTGAAAGAACTGCTGACCAGCGCGGTGCCGCTGTTCAAGGCCAGCAAGTTCTTCCTCAATCCGGAAATGAGCCTGGCCGACTGCGCGATGGCCCCGATCATCTGGCGCCTGCAGTCGCTGGACGTGCCGTTGCCCAAGGATGGCAAGTCCATCGAAGACTATGGCAACCGCATTTTCCGCCACCCTGGCTTCATCCGCAGCCTGACCGACCAAGAAAAGAAGCTGCGCGATCTGCCGGTCTGATCGATGCGGGGGCAGCCGCTGCGGGGCTTCGCAACGGCCTGCCTGCATCGACGCTTTACGTCCGGGCGTCCGCATGCTGACCACTGCAGGGGCTGGCGCGTACACTTGCACCAGGCAACCAGAATCCAGAGCCGTCTAGCGATACGCGGCGCCACATAATGACTGAAGACACTTTCCGCATGACCAGCCACCGTCCGTACCTGTTGCGGGCCCTGGTGGAATGGATCAACGACAACGAACTGACCCCGCACATCCTGGTCGACGCCGGCATGCCTGGCGTGCAGGTGCCACAGAGCGCGGTGAAGGACGGTCGGGTGGTCCTGAACATCGCCGAGCGCGCGGTGGTCCGGCTGCACATCGACAACGAGACCGTGAGCTTCTCGGCCCGCTTCTCCGGCACCAGCTACCCGGTGCAGGTGCCGATCTCGGCCGTGCTGGCCGTGTACGCGCGCGAGACGGGGCAGGGCATGGCGCTCCCGGACGATATTCCCGGCCACGAGCCGAGCGCGGACGACGAGCTGCCGCCGGACGATACGCCGACCCCGGACGACACCCCGCCCAAGCCCAGCGGCCGCCCGCATCTGCGGGTGGTGAAATAAAAAAAACAACGCCGCCTTCGGGCGGCGTGTTCATTTACACATCCTCGGCGTCGCTGGTATCCACGCTGCGCCGGATCTCGCTGATCCGCGCCGCCGAGGGTCCCACGAAGGCGATCAGCTGGTCGCCCCGCAGCACCATGCGGCCGGTATGGCGGTCGATGCCGTCATACGAATACTCGAAGCGGTAGGTGCGCTCCCAGCCCAGCCAGCCGTTGTCCTTGCGGCACACGCGGATGCCGCTGGCGTGCACGGCCTGGTCCAGCCACTGCACGTCGGCCGCGCGGCAGGCATTGCGGCCCAGTTCGATGGCGCGTTCGGCCGCAGCGCGCGACGAGTTCCAGAAGGCGTAGACAAACGCACCGGCAATCATGATCAGGATCAAACTGGGCATCGGCGGCTCGGTGCGGAATCGGGTCAGGAACGCCCAACATGGCGACGAACCGTCCGTGGATCAAGCCATTGCACCTGCCGGTAGATCGCGACCGTTGGTCGTGATGCCGACAACGCGGCTCAGGACGGGCGCGGTGGTGGATCCTGTCGCTGCGGCTGTGGCTGCGCTTGGGGCGGTTGCTGCTGTTGCGGCGGGGCCGCCGGCGTCGGCCGCGGCGGCACAACGCGCGGGAAGGTGAGTTTGGGCGGGGGATTCGTGGCGGGTGCGCCGGGCTGGGCGGGCGGGAGCGGCAGTGCGGATGCCGGCGTGACCGGTGGCGGGTAGCTGGAGGTCGCCCCCATCGGCGTGGTCACCACCAGCTTCAACAGCGCCGCCCAGTCCTGGCGGTTGAAGTTGCACTCGTCCTCGCGTCCGGGCGTACAGCCCACGTCATAGGGGTCGCTGGAGCGGGCAGGTGGCAGTTCGATGCGGCCATTTCGATCCAGCGACAGCTTGCGCATCGCCACCGTGTTCATGACGTTGCCGCCGATCAGGTACAGCGTGTGGTCACCGCCCATGTTGGCTGCGATCACCACTTCGCAGTGCGATTTCCAGTTGGCCACCTTGCCGCTGCTGAACTGCTGCACCAGCCCGGCGTAGCTGAGCGTTTCGCTGCGGTCGCGCAGGTAGCAGAGCAGGTCGCCGGGGGCGGGCTTTTCCTGTGCGGGGTCGGTCATCCGGTACGGGCCGCTGTTCTGGTACGCCGCGCGGATGTAGTCGATGTGGCGCGGCGAGCGGGTGAAGCCGGGCACGCCGGCGCGGCTCATCACCCAGGAGATGAAGGCGGCCGACCACGGGTTGTCGATCAGGAACGCGCGGCAATCGCTGTCGGTGTAGCGCGAGCCAAAGGGCTCCATGCAACTGCTCGCGCCGGGCTGGCTGCCCATCGGCCCGAGGGTGCCGCTGTCGCGCCAGTAGCCCACGACGCGTTGCCACGCGACCATGCCGTTGTCGGCCAGGTACTCGCGCTCGGCCTCGCTGACGCCGAGGTTGGCGGCGCGGCCTTCGCCGTCGATGAAGGGCCGGTACCACAGCCGATGTTCGTTGCAGGCGGTGCGCACGATGCTCACGGCCAGCGGGCTCAGGCCGTAGCGTGGAGGGATGTCACAGACTTCGGCGGCGGCGGCGGTACCCGGCAACAGCAGGGTGGCCAGGGGTGACAGGCAGGCGAGCAGGAGCAGGGGGCGCATGCGCGGTGTCCGGAGGGGGGCAAGCGAAGCCTCGCAGACAACGTCTGCCCATACCGTGAAGCCGGGGTAGCGCCGGGGCATTTCAGCCCGGCGGATCGCCCAGCTTCAACGACAGATCGATGGCCTGCACGTGCTTGGTCAGGCCGCCGATGGAGATGCAGTCCACGCCGTCCTCGGCGATCGTGCGCAGCCCGGCCAGGTCGACGCTGCCGGACACCTCCAGCGGGATCTGCCCGGCGGCGATGCGCACCGCGTCGCGGCGCATGGCCGCGTCGAAGTCGTCGATCAGGATGCGGTCACAGCCCACCGCCAGCGCCTCGCGCAGCTGCTCGAGGTCTTCCACTTCCACCACCAGCGGCAACTGCGGCCACTGCGTGCGCGCAGCCTGCACTGCCGCCGTCAGCGAGCCGGCCGCGCGGATGTGGTTTTCCTTGAGCATCACCGTGTCGAACAGGCCCTGGCGATGGTTGTCGCCGCCACCGCAGCGCACGGCGTACTTCTGGGCTGCGCGCAGGCCGGGCAGGGTCTTGCGCGTGTCGAGGATGCGGGTGCCGGTGCCGGCCACCGCAGCCACATAGCGCGCGGTGGTGGTGGCGGTGCCGGACAGGGTCTGCAGGAAATTCAGCGAGGTGCGCTCGGCGCTGACCAGGCTGCGGTTGCGCCCGTGCAGGATCGCCAGCACGGTGCCCGCGCATACCGCGTCGCCTTCGGCCACGCGCCAGTCGATCGTGACGTCCGGATCCAGCGCCTGGTGGGTGGCGTCGAACCAGGGCCGGCCGGCGATCACCGCGTCCTGCTTGCACAGCAGGTAGGCACGTTCGGGTTGGTCGGGGAGCAGGGCGGCGGTCACGTCACCGCTGCCGATGTCCTCGGCCAGGGCGCGCGCCACATCGTCCTGGACCTGGCCGGCCGCCGGGGCCGTCAGCGGGGCGCGGCTCATTTTTCCGGGAAATCGGCGATCTGCGCGGTCGCGATGGCCTCTTCGGCCAGCAGCACCGGAATGCCGTCGTCGACGCGGAACACCTGCTTGCGGTCGCGGGTCAGCAGCGCCTCGCGCAGGGTATGGGCCTGTGCGCTGCCGTCGGCCTTGACCACGCCACCGGCGCCGATGGCGTGGTTGAGCGCGTCCAGGCCCCGGGCATCGAGCAGGGACAGGGGCTGGCGGGTGTCGGGCGAGCACAGCAGGTCGATCAGCTTGCGATCCATGAATTCTTCGTCTTGCGTGGAAGGCGGCTAGAATACGTCTTTAAGGCAGGTGACGGCCAATGACCCCCAACCAATCCGCGCCGCTCGTCGGCATCGTCATGGGTTCCCGCTCCGACTGGGAGACCATGCAGCACGCCGCGCAGAAGCTCGATGCGCTCGGTGTTCCCTACGAAGTGAAAGTGGTGTCGGCGCATCGTACGCCCGACGTGCTGTTCACCTATGCCGAACAGGCCGGCCCGCGTGGCCTGCGTGCCATCATCGCCGGCGCCGGTGGCGCGGCGCACCTGCCCGGCATGATCGCGGCCAAGACGGCGGTGCCTGTGCTGGGCGTGCCGGTGCAGTCAAAGGCCCTCAACGGCATGGATTCGCTGCTCTCCATCGTGCAGATGCCGGCCGGCATCCCGGTGGCCACCTTCGCCATCGGCAATGCCGGGGCCTCCAATGCCGCGCTGTTCGCCGCCGCCATGCTGGCGCCGGAACAGCCTGCCATCGGCCAGGCGCTGGAGGGCTTCCGCGCCCGCCAGACCGAAGACGTCATGGCCCACGACGACCCGCGCCAATGACCTCGTTGACCGTTGGCATCCTGGGCGGCGGCCAGCTCGCCCGCATGATGGTCCTGGCCGGTGCGCCGATGGGGCTGCGCTTTGAACTGTTCGACCCGGCGGCGGATGCCTGCGGTGGGCAAGTGGCGCCGCTGCAGGTGGCCGCGTTCGAGGACGAGGCTGCGCTGGCCGCGTTCGCCGAACGGGTGGACGTGGTGACCTTCGACTTCGAGAACGTGCCCGCGCGCAGCGCGCAGTTCCTGGCCGGGCGGGTGCCGGTGTATCCCAACCCCGATGCCCTGGCCGTGGCGCAGGATCGCCTGAGCGAGAAGACCCTGTTCCGCGAACTGGGCATTCCGCTGCCGGCATTCGCCGATATCCGCAGCCGCGACGCGCTGGCTGCGAGCGTGGCCGAATTCGGCCTGCCCTGCATTCTCAAGACGCGCCGCTTCGGCTACGACGGCAAGGGCCAGTTCCGCCTCCGCATCGAGGCCGACATCGACGCCGCCTGGGCCGCGTTGGGTGGCCAGGTGGAGCGCACCGGCCTGATCCTGGAGGGCTTCGTCGCCTTCGAGCGTGAGGTAAGCGTGGTCGCCGTGCGCGGCCAGGATGGCGAGTTCCGCGCCTGGCCGGTCACCGGCAACTGGCATGTGGAGGGCGTGCTGTCGGCCAGCCTGGCCCCGGCCCAGCTCAGCGCCGCGCAGCACGAGGCGGCCATCGGCTACGCGCAGGCGCTGGCCGAGCGGCTGGATTACGTGGGCGTGTTTGCGCTGGAGCTGTTCTGCCGCGGCGATGAGCTGCTGGCCAACGAGATGGCGCCGCGGGTGCACAACTCCGGCCACTGGACCATCGAAGGCAGCGAGACCTCGCAGTTCGAGAATCACCTGCGTGCCGTGCTGGGTCTGCCGCTGGGCGACACCCGCATGCTCGGCCATGCCTGCATGCTCAACTGGATCGGTGAGATGCCGGACGCCGCGGCGGTGCTGGCGCAGGCCAGCGGCCATTGGCACGACTACGGCAAGCAGCCGCGCGACGGCCGCAAGGTGGGGCATGCCACGTTGCGCGAAGATGGCGCAGCGGCGTTGGCCACGTCGTTGGAGGCGGTGGGCGCGCAGCTGGATCGCGCGGAGCAGGTGGCCCCTGCGGTGGCGACGCTGCTCGCCCGGTGAGTCACGGTCGTGACCTACCGGCGGGGTAGGTACCGACCGTTGGTCGGTACGCGCTTCAATCGCGCAGCTGCGCGGCCACGAAATCCCAGTTGACCAGTTTCCAGAACGCCTCGAGGTAACGCCCGCGCGCGTTCTGGTAATCGGTGTAATACGCGTGTTCCCAGACGTTGCAGCCCAGCAGCGGCGTGCTTTGCCCGGTGAGCGGCGTGCCGGCGTTGCGGGTGGACTGGATCGCCAGCGCGCCGCTGGGGTGCTGCACCAGCCAGACCCAGCCGGAGCCGAACACGGCCAGCGCGACCCGGTCGAATTCCTCGCGCAGGCGCTTGCCATCGCCGAAATGGCGTCCGGTCAGTTCGCCCAGCAGCCCGGCCGGATCGCCGCCCCCGCGCGGATGCAGGCATTGCCAGTAGAAGGCGTGGTTCCAGGCCTGGGCGGCCATGTCGAACAGGTTGCCCTGGCATTGCCGGACGATCTCGTCCAGGCCCAGCTCGGCCAGTTCGGTGCCCTCGATACGCGCGTTCACCGCCTCCACGCAGGCGCGGTGGCGGGCGAGGTGCAGGTCCAGCGCAGGTGCCGAGAAATGGGGCTGCAGGGCAGTGCGGTCGTAGGGCAGGCGGGGCAATTCGAGGGGCATGGGTCGCTGCGGGCTGGAGACGGGGCGCCGGAGGCAGGGCCAGTAGGATTACAATGACCGTGTAGGGAAGTCTATCCGACCGGCGAGGCCGGGTTGTCCCCAGTGCAGGGAGAGACGTGGTGGCGGTGATGCAGCAGATCCAGACCGAAGTGGAGCGTTACCCCCTCGTGTTGTTCATGAAGGGCACCCCGCAGTACCCCATGTGTGGTTTCTCCAGCCGCGCCGTGCAGGCCCTGATGGCCGCCGGCGCCGTCGCGCTGCGCACCGTGAACGTGCTGGAAGAACCGGAGATCCGCGCCAACCTGCCGCGCTTCTCGAACCTGCCGACGTTCCCGCAGCTGTTCATCCACGGCGAACTGATCGGCGGCTGCGACATCGTGCTGGAGCTGTTCGAGTCCGGCGAACTCAAGCGGATCGTCGAAGAGGCCTCCCAGCCATGAGTGCGGTCCCGTCCGTGGTGGTCGGGACCGGATCGCTGGTCGATCGCGTCATTCTTATTGCCGGCGCAGGCGGCGGGTTCGGCAGTGCCGCCGCCGTGGCCTGTGCCGCTGCCGGTGCGACCGTGGTCCTGCTGGGGCGCAAGCCGCGCCGGCTGGACCGGGTCTACAGCGCGGTCGAGGCCGCCGGGCCGGAGCCGCTGCTGTATCCGCTGGACCTGGAAGGGGCCACCCCGGACGATTACGCCACGCTGGCGGACCGCCTGCAGTCCGAACTGGGCCGCCTGGACGGCGTGCTGTACTGCGCCGCCGATTTCGCCGGCCTGACCCCGTTCGAACTGGCCGACCCGGCCGCGTTCGCCCGCGCGGTGCACGTCAACCTCACCGCCCCGGCCTGGCTGGCCCAGGCCTGCCTGCCGCTGCTGCGCCAGCGCGACGATGCCGCGCTGGTGTTCACCGTCGATGATCCGGGCAGGGTAGGGAAGGCCTACTGGGGCGGCTATGGCGCCGCCCAGCACGGCCTGCGTGGGCTGATCACCGCGCTGGACGACGAACTGGCCCGCGGCCCGGTGCGGGTCTCCGGCCTGCATCCCGGCCCGATGCGCACGGCCCTGCGGGCCCGGGCCTTCTCGATCGACGAGGACGGCACCGCCCGCGATCCGGCCCTGTGCGCCGCCGCCGCCGTCACGCTGCTGTCGCCCGCCGGCGCCGTCTATCGGGGCCAGGTCCTCGACCTGGCGTCATAAGCGCGCAACGCACCCCCCCGATAATCCCCGCGGCGTAGAGCCGGGCTCTGCCCGGCTGCTTTACGGGCTCTGCCCGGCTGTTTGACAGGCTCTGCCCAGCGTCCCTTTGGCTCTCGCCAGCCATGGACCGCCACGCGGCCCCCTGAACGCCCGACCAACCCCTTCAGCACCCTCATTCAGCCAAATGTGAAGTTCTTGTCACGGTTGCGTTGTGATGGCGTGTGTTTTGTCGCCAAACGGTCATATAGCGGGCTTATCGTGTTAATCTAGTGTTAACCGTTGCGGCTGAAACCAGCCTGCGGCAAGGGAACCCAGATAAAAGTCCAGACAGCCGCCTGAATGGCTGCTTGGGCGCGTTTTTTTTTCCGCCATCGCCAACTCGCATCGAGGCTACTTCCCAATGACCCACCCGCGCTATCTTCGGATGTCCAAGCTCACCCTTGGTCTCGTGGCCGCACTTGCTGCCGCTCCCGCCTTCGCCCAGAGCACCTCTGCCGGTGTCGGCGGTCAGGTCACGTCTTCCGCAGGTGCGCCTGTGGTTGGTGCCGAAGTCACCATCACGCACACCGAGTCGGGCACCGTCAGCCGTGCCACCACGGACGCCTCCGGCCGTTACGCCGCGCGCGGTCTGCGCGTGGGTGGTCCGTACACCATCACCATCAACAAGGCCGGTGAAGGCACCAAGACCGAAGAGGGTGTCTACCTGAACCTGAATCAGGTCAACACCATCAACGCCAACCTGGCCGGCGACGTCGCCGGTGCCACCAACCTCGATGCCGTGCAGGTCGTGGCCGTGGCCGGTGGTTCGGACGTGTTCAGCGCCTACAAGATGGGCACCGGCACCAACGTGACCCGCGAGACCATCGAGTCGCTGCCGTCGGTCAACCGCAACATCCAGGATTACGTCCGCCTCGACCCGCGCATCTCGCAGGTCAGCAAGGCCGACGGCGCCATCTCGGTGGGCGGCCAGAACACCCGTTACAACGCGATCCGCATCGACGGCATCGGCGCCGGCGATCCGTTCGGCCTGGAATCCAACAACCTGCCGACCGAGCGTCAGCCGGTGTCGATGGATGCGATCCAGGAAATCAACATCGACATCGCCAACTACGACACCACCATTTCCGGTGGTACGGGCGCGGTGATCAACGCCGTGACCAAGTCGGGTACCAACAACTTCGGCGGCACCGTGTACTACGCGTACCGCGACAAGGACATGGTGCGCAAGGAGCTGGACGGCGTCCGCTTCAACGGCTTCGATGACGAAAAGACCTACGGCATGACCCTGGGTGGCCCGATCATCAAGGACAAGCTGTTCTTCTTCGCCAACTACGAAAAGATGGAGCGTTCGGCCCCGGGCGTCAGCCTGACCGACTCGCCGTACGGCAAGGGCACCATCACCGACGCCGACATCGCCCGTGCGCAGCAGATCGCCACCGGTTACGGCTTCGACGCAGGTTCGCTCAACGTTCCGGCCAACAACACCGAAGTCGAAGAGTACGCGCTGAAGATCGACTGGAACATCAGCGAAAACCACCGCGCTGCCGTTCGTTACAACAAGCTCGAGCAGAACGTCGTCCGCTTCCCGCAGATCAGCAACAGCGCCGTGTCGCTCAGCAGCTTCTGGTACCAGCAGCCGAAGACCTACGAATCCTGGATGGGTGAGCTGTTCAGCGACTGGTCCGAGAACTTCTCGACCGAGTTCAAGCTGTCGCACAAGGAATACACGGCCATCCGTGAGCCGAACTCGACCCTGCCGCAGATCCAGGTCCGTGGCTTCGGCGGCACCGCGAACAACTCGCTGTACTTCGGTACCGAGCAGAACTCGCACGTCAACGCCGTCGAGAGCAAGGAACTGAGCGCCTTCGGTGCCGCCACCTGGTATGTGGGCGACCACACCGTCAAGTTCGGCTTCGACTACTCGGACAATGACCTGCTGAACTACTACGGCCGCAACATCAACGGCGTGTACGTGTTCAACAACCTCAACGACTTCGCCGCGGGTCGCATCAACCAGTACATCGTGCGCGCCCCGCGTGCCGGTGGCAGCTACGATGACATCCCGGCCAAGTACACCCTGAAGAACACCGGCCTGTTCCTGCAGGACAGCTGGGCGGTCAACAGCAACCTGACCCTGCAGGGCGGCGTGCGCATCGACATGCCGGACTTCAGCACCCAGAAGCTGTACAACCAGCGCATCATGGACCTGTACGGGTACGACAACACCGTGCTGCCGGATGACAAGCTGGTCCAGCCGCGCTTCGGCTTCAACTACACCTTCGACACCGACCGTCCGACCCAGCTGCGCGGTGGCGTGGGCCTGTTCGGCGGCGCGGCCCCGAACGTGTGGCTGGCCGGCGTGTACCAGAACACCGGTCTGAACTACACCGAGTACACGGTGAACAACCCGCCGGTGGGCACCTTCACCCCGAACACCAACCCGCCGTACATCCCGGCCTCGGGTGCCGGTGCACGTCAGAACGTGGACATCGCCGCGCCTGACCTGAAGCTGCCGTCGGTGTGGAAGACCAACATCGCCTTCGACCACGAACTGCCGTGGTACGGCATCGTCGCGTCGGCCGAGTTCCTGTACACCAAGGTCAACAACGCGATCTTCTTCGAGCGTCTGGACCTGTACGACCAGAATGGCGTGGGTGCGACCCGCGTCGGCCAGGATGGTCGTGATCTGTTCTGGAACGCCGCTGGCTACCGCCCGTGCGTACCGGTTGCGCCCGCAACCACCTGCTCGGTGCAGCAGGGTGGCGCGGTCAGCGGCAAGGCCAACCGTCCGACCGACATGGGCGACGTCATGCTCATGCGCAACACGGACAAGGGCAGCAGCCGCCAGTTCACCGCCGGCCTGAACAAGCCGCTGACCGAGAACTGGGGCTGGTCGCTGGCCTACACCTACACCGCCGCCAGCGAAGTCAGCCCGCTGACCAGCTCGCAGAACACCTCCAACTGGGGCAGCACCCTGATCGGCAACGCCAACGAGAACGTGGCCTATGACTCGCGCTACGCGATCAAGGACCGTATCACCGGCTCGATCAACTGGAAGAAGGCGTTCTTCGGCGACTACAACACCAGCGTCGGCCTGTTCTACGAAGGCCGTTCGGGTCGTCCGTTCAGCTACATCTACTACAACGACATGAACGGCGATGCCGCCTCCACCTCGGGTGCCGGCTACTTCAACGACCTGTTCTACGTGCCGAACGGCCCGGGCGATGTGAAGTGGGTTGGCGGCGCGGCGATGGAGCAGTCGTTCTTCGACTGGCTGGCCAAGAACCCGGAACTGAAGGCGTACCAGGGCCAGATCGCCCCGGCCAATGCCTTCCGCACCAAGTTCGTCAACAGCTTCGACCTGCACGTTGCCCAGGAATTCCCGGGCTTCATGAAGGAGCACAAGGGTGAGCTGGCGCTGGACATCATGAATGTCGGCAACCTGATCAACAAGAAGTGGGGTCGCATTGAAGACTACGGCTTCAACTCGACCGCACGCGTGGCCAGCTACGCGGGTATCGACCCGGCAACCGGCAAGTACATCTACAACTTCACCGGTACCACCGACACCCCGACCATCCAGGAAAACAACAACGACAAGGGCAACACCGGCGTGTCGCGTTGGTCGATGCAGCTGACCCTGAAGTACAAGTTCTGATCCATCGAGCTTGATGCATGACTGAAAACGGCCGGGGCAACCCGGCCGTGTTTTTTTTT